>JAKAEB010000012.1 GCA_021818445.1 Planctomycetota bacterium | reverse complement strand
TCGCCGCATCAACACCTCACAAGGAAGAAAACAGCACAAAAAAATCCTGATTTATGGTACAGACTTTTGCCCCTGGTTGAACGAAAACGCCATTTTTACCACCCAACTGCGAAGGTTGGGTTAGCGCGCACTGGCGAAGCGCGCGTGCCCAACGCGAGCGGCTAAATGGGCTAAATGGACACACATCCCGCAGCAGAAACATGTGCACGGCATCCAACGTTTCAGCCGCCGGGCTTATCCCGAATTCACATTAACCAAGGTGACACAGGCATTCTTGCCTGTGATTTAGCTCGGAACACACCGCCACAGACAGGAATGTCTGTGCCACAATGAATATAGCAACTTGGGTAAACAAAGCCACGGAATTCCTTATCCCGAATTCACGTTAAATCGGTTTGTCGGACAGCCGCAGAATGTCTTCATCCCGGCTGAATGTCATCAATTCCGAATATCTTCCCCAATTGACCAACGCATCAAATTGCGGTTTCGGCCGCTCGGTCGGCAGGACGCGAGTCAATTCTTCAATCACTTCCGGCCGACTCGCCTGATGCTCCTCCCGATCGCGTAAAAAATTAATCATGTGGTCAATCAACGGCAGTTTGGCCACCTGCTGCGAAATGATTTTCTTTTTCTCGTTGACCGGCAATTCAATAACCTGCTTACCCAGCGGCAGCAGCACCAAATCGCCGCCCGGTGTTTCGACAAATTCCAGTATCTCCGCCGCTTTGATGATAATAATTAATTCCCCGAAGCTGTCGCGCAATTCCCGCGCCAGTTTGTAAATGTCCTCGCGGCCACCATGGTCGTCCAGTATTTCCAGCAGGCCCAACACCTTGCTCAATCCTGTCGGTGGCAACGGCGTTACAAATGCGTGCGTTCCGCTGTCGGGGCTGGTAGGGAAATCGTTAGAGTCTGTCATATGTATCCTGCTCCTATCGTAGCATCTCAGCATTCAGCCATCAAGGAAAAGACCGAATCCACATAGCGTGTAAACGCATCGGCATTTTTGTTGCGTGGACGTGGTATCGCGATCTCAATATCGGCAACAATTCGCCCCGGCCGGCCCGCCACAAGTACCACCCGATCCGCCAGCTCCACCGCCTCTTCAATATTATGCGTGACCATTACCACCGTGCTTACCGCCAGATTCGGATCGGCCCAGATATCCAGCAATTCCTCACGCAAATTGATGCTGGTAAGGGGATCAAGGGCACTGAACGGTTCATCCATCAAAAGCAGTTCCGGCTCAATGGCCAGTGCCCGGGCCAGCCCCACCCGCTGTTTCATCCCGCCGGAAAGTTCGCGTGGGTAGGCACCTTCAAAGCCATCCAGCCCTACCTTGTCGATGTACAGGGCGGCTTTTTTCATCGCGTCGGCACGAGGGATGTTCCGCGCCTCTAATCCCAGTGTGATGTTCTGTGTCACCGTCAGCCAGGGCAGAAGGGCAAAATTCTGAAACACCATGGCACACTGCAAATTGATGCCGGCCATCGGTTTATCCTTGAAATAAACCCGGCCAACACTCGGCGGCATCAGGCCATTGATCAGGCGCAGCGTGGTGGACTTACCCGATCCGGACGGCCCGACGATGCATACAAATTCATTGGAATTAATCTCGAGCGAAATATCCGCCAGCACCGTCGCCGGGGGGCCATCGGTCTGATAAATCTTCGAGACATTATCCAGTTTCATAAGCATGATGCGACGCCTCTCATCTGGTTTAATAGCATACGTTATTAATACTCAATCCGGAACCGGTCCGATGCCCACGCCTGCAGGCGACGCCACACGAAGCGATTGAATACCACAATAAATACCATCAATGCCCCGACCCCCATCAGCAGCAGTGCCCCCTGCTGGTGGCTGGAAAGCGGCGGCGCGTAATGGCCCGGTGAGGCCGATCCCGATGCGACATCCAGCAGCCAGCCAATACCCATCACGTTGTACTGGTGTCCGGCATATTGAATCGCCTCGCTGAATACCAGCGTATTCCAGCCTCCGCCAAATGCGGTGACGGTGCCCGTCAGCAGTGATGGCATGATGGCCGGTGCCAGCAAAGAGCGAAATTTTTTCCAGCGTGAAAGGCCCATCGCATCGCACACCTCAATTAAATCGCCGGGCAGGCGGCTCAATCCTCCGAGCATATTAAAAAGTACGTACCACTGCACGCCGTTCATCAGCAGTATTTCACCGGCGATTTCCACCCCCCAGAAATGCCCCAGATGCAGATGTATCACAAATATATTAATCACCAGAAACGTCAGCGAAATGGCCGGCAAACTCGCCAGCACCTGCGATACGGATGACAAACCCCGGAACACGCGGGGCTTGCGGTACGCCCATAGCACCAGCGGCACCGTCCACAACAGGGAAAGCAGGTAGGCGACGGCAATACGCAAAAAGGATAGCCCGATGGCCAGCGGAATATATCCCGTCAGTGGAGAATAATGCCCCCGGATGGTGGTCCACCCATAGTAGATGCCGCCCACGACAACCGCCGCCGCCAACGCCCACCCGGCAAGACGCACCGCCACCGCTACCGCCCGGGCCGCGTAGCCCGGTGCCTCGCGACGCGGCAATATCATCCGCAGGGATGAGCCTCGCACACGGGTGAAGACCGCATTGGACAGCCGGTTAAGCGACACCACCAGCACACGCGATAAAAAGCGGGGAAAACGCCCCTGCTGGTACCAACGCAGCAACGCGGAATCCCGCGACATGGTGGAAACCGTCATTTCATAACGGAAACGCTGTGCCCATACACCCAACGGCCGCCAGATAAATATTTCAATCCCCACCACCACCGAAAGCAGTGCCGCCACGCCCACCAGCCCCATCACAAAGGGATTGGCCGAATTATTGGCGTTGGCGATAAAACTGCCCAAGCCAGGCAGCGACGTGCTCTTATTTCCCACCGTCAAGATCTCGCATGCCGTCAGGGCAAACCATCCCGCGGTCCAGCTTAAAATGCTGTTGTACAGCAACCCCGGCACACAACTTGGAATGGTTATGGTCAGCAGACGCTGCGTGCCACGAATGCCCAATGCCTCGGCACATTCGCGGATATCGCGCGGAATTGATCGCAGGCTTTCGTAAACCGAAAATGCCATATTCCACGCCATGCCGGTGAACACCAGAAAGATCGCGGCAACATTCATACCAAATGTGCCGCCGCCCATTAAATTCACCGCAACCGCCAGCGCCGCCGGAAAAAAAGTCACAATCGGCACCGATTGCAAGATGTCCAGTATGGGAATGATGAAGCGCGCCGACCGCGGCCTCCCCGCAGCGTAGATACCCACGATCAGGGCAAATGCCAACGAGAGCAGGTACGCCAAAAGCATACGCATAATCGACCACGCCGCATCCACCGGCAATTGCCAGATGACACTGCTGACATGCGAATAATGCCGGCTGGTGTGGTGCAGGACGCCCGCCAGAAATGCCGCCCCCAACAACAGCAGCAGCAGGCCCACCCAGTAGCCGACGGTATGGCGTTGTGCTTCGATTGTCGCGTCGGCTGCCATGCCTGATTCCCATCACGTCGAAATTAAGCCAACCGCCACCGCGGCCAACGATTGGGCGCGATTATACGCGCCATATGTCGGCCGTCATCAGAATTTATGAATGGTGCGCGAAGATGATGGCTTTTGGTTGCTGGAGGAGCTGCCGGAAACGCCCCGCTGGCTGAACAAATCTACGTGCCCGGCTGCACGCGCACCAAATCGGGATAATCGGTAATTACGCCATCAATGCCCATGGCCCCGCAGGCCGCCGCCGCGCCCGGGTCGTTGACGTTATACGCCCATGCGTGCGCCAGCACGTCCTTGGCCATTACCGCCCGGTCCAATGCCCATTGGTCAAAGCGCATAACCACACCCGTGTAACCGGCCTGTCTGCAATCGCGGACGGCTTGGGGCGACCAGTCTTTGACCAGTTGGAATATGGTTACGTCCGGGCTTTGGCGGCGAATGGATTGCAGTATGGCGGAATCAAAACTCAGGATGATGGCATCCGACATCGCACCGTATCGCTGCAGCAAATCAATAAGCATCGGCGGGTCCACCGCCACCTTCAATTCAATCACCGGGCGCGCCACGGGGCAAATCGCCTGCAGCGCCTCTTCCAGCATGGGCACGCGCGTTCCGGCAAAGCGGGGGTGTTTCCATGATCCGGCATCCAGGCGCCGCACATCCAGCCACGGCGTGCTCGCCACGCGCCCCGACCCATTGGTCGTTCGGTCCAGTGTTTCATCATGAATAACCACCGGCACGCCATCGGCGGTTAAACGCACGTCCAATTCAATAGCCCGGCAGTTGACTTCCAGCGCCGCATCAAAGGCGGCCACCGTGTTCTCCGGTGCCCACGCCGAGGCTCCCCGGTGGGCGATAGCGATCATGGCACGCTTTTTCATGGGCGTATTTATAACCGCCATCAGGGGGCAAACAACCCATTACCCGCCGTCCAAATGCCAAAGAGAACGATTGCCGCCATCTTCGTTTTTGCGTAAAAAACGAATTTTGCATCTTTTACTGGACTTTCCCCCCGCATATCAACGAATCATATGGTGGGACGGTTCAAGCTATTCTCGGTCGCAACCACCGGGTTGGCGCACGGGAAGCTTGAATATCCACGGTGTTCTGTCAAATGTTTCGACAATGCTGGAGCGTTGCCTCATGGAAGTGCTTGAGAAAAAACAATCAGACCTTGCCAATCCTTATCGGATTGTCTTCCTGAACGGTTTTCTCACATCCCGGCAGCCCACGGCCATGATCGTCACCCCCCATGCGGAAGATCGGGTGGTGTTGCGGCTTTCGCCCCCGGGCGGTCGCGGTGAGACGCTTACTTTGGTCGATGCGCAGTCACTGTTTCCCGGTTATACCCTGCGGGTGCCAAAGCGGCAGCTCCGGCCGCTTCAGGCGAATAGCGCAGCCGACATCCGTGTTTATATTCCATTAAACAAAACGCCAACGGGTTTACAGGCCCAGTTTCAAACGCCCATGCTGCTTAATGAGGTCAATCATCGTGCCTTGCAGCTTGATGATTCCTCAATAGAAGGTGATTTATGTCGCCATTAGGTCTACAATATTCATACGCGGGTAGATGGCTCGATAATTTCAGGCCACCCCACGGCGTAGATCGGATTCAAGCCGGCCGTCAGCCGGGCAAGGAGTGCAGCCATGCTGGTTCTTTCCAGGCAGCGTGATGAAAGCATCATGATTGGTGACGACATCCAGATCACCATCGTCGATATCCGCGGCGATAAAGTGCGTTTGGGCATCAGCGCCCCCAATACGGTTCCCGTCCACCGAAAAGAAGTGTATCAGGCGATTCAAAAAGAACGCGCCGGTGCCAAAGTGGCTGAAACCAAACCGCCCGGCACCACCTCGCTGCCCGCCCCCGCCGATTAGCCAAGCCCCGCCCCGTCCTCTATCATTAAACCGCAGCACGCATTGATGGAGGTACCGCCCATGGCTGATATTGCAACAATTGGATTGGTGGCGTTGCTGGCACCAGCCAGCCTGCCGCCCAAGCCCCCGCATAAGCCCATTGCCTGGTCCGTCACGCCCGTGGCCATCATTCGCACAGCCGCTACCGTGCTGGATCCCGATCGCAAACCCTATCTTCAATGGCTTGAACACCGCGCTGGATTGCAGTTGTTGCTGCGTTTTAACGGCCCCAAAAAAATACACGCCTTTACCAGCCTGCGCATCACGCATGCGGGTATTAACACCGGCCTGAATTTGCATGTGCTCTCACCCAAAGCCGATGCCTTCATCCGGCCCGCCCACACCCGTCTGGGCCACATTGCCCGGGCCGCCGCCCTTCCGGGGCGCATTTTGCCGGTGCTGCTTTCGTTGCCGTCGGTCAAAGCGAAGGTGCTTACGCGCTTAATGGGCCGTTGCGATCTGATTGTCGGCGGGCACATTCGGCTGGTGGAACTCAAGCACCTTCAGGCGATGCACCTCGGGCCGGTTGCCCTTCCGCCCAAGTTATTTCCGCACATCCGACTGAATCTTTTACACAAGCCCAAACCAGGCAAAAAGGGGCTTGTGGCGGTGCAGATCAGCGGCATCCCGGATGCGTTTGAGTCGGCATCGGTGGTTGCGGGCCGTCGGCGTCTGTCGCGCGGATCGCTGGTGCTTGGTTCACCCGCCGGGCCGCAGAAGGTGCTGCTGTTTCTTTCGCAGCCGCTGGGGCCTCAATCTGAATTGAAGCTGCATCTGCTGGCCGGGCAAAAAGCCATAGCTGTTAAATTTTCACTACGGCCCATCAAGCTGCCGCAGTAGGGGCGATGCGGACGGGACGTCCGCGCCACGGGCCGCGCGGCCAGTCATTCCTACGCCGGCCAGCCTGCTGGCCGCTCCTGGTGCCGGTTTCAATCCCGGCCGTGAGGTCAGTCATTCATATGGAAGGCCGGGCAGATAAACTGCCCGGCTCGCTGGGTTTCAATCCCACAACCCACAACCCGCAACCCACAACCCGCAACCCACAACCCGCTTCGTTTGGTGCCGTTGCCGGGCTGCAACAGTCGGTTGCCACATGAATTAAGTTTGAATTTCCAGCAGCGCCTGCCGGTCGCGGCAGGTGCGGTGGAGCTTATCCAGCGCGGCGGCCACGTCTTCAAGTGAATCCGGGCGGGCCTTGAGTTCCGACAAAACAATGCCGTCTACTGAAGATTCAATACCGGCGGAAAGCTGAAGCATCTGCAGATCAGCATTGAGCAACTGCTCCATCAAGCCTCGCTCATCACGGAATCGTCGCCATATCCGATCCTGCACAGGGGCGGGTAAGCCCTGAATGTATGCGGCAGCGCAGGAAATATCCGATCGCAGGGAGGCGAGCCTTGTTAATATCCGGGTTAGCTCGGCTGGCGGATAGGGTTGTTCCCGCGAGGGGGCGGGCATCAGGCGAGTTTGAAATTCCGTGGCCAAGGTGCCGAGTTTTTCGGCTGCGTGGTTCAATGGGGTGCAGGCCCTCTGGCGTACCAGAAGGTCATCGGCCCGTAACTGATTTTCCACGCGATAAAAATTAAATCCCCATCCCAGCATCAGCAGGTCAAGGGTTTTCAGAACCGGGTTGCTAATCTCCGGCATGGATTTCTCCCCAAAACACGGTTTCCTTGCATTGCTAATGCCGCCGGGCCTTTTACTCGGTCTTCGGTGCGCCGGGAGCATTGTCCAGCATGGACGCGACGGCCACGTTGGGCAGCACGCCGCCGATATTAAACGGCAGTCCGGCGGCCATGTTGGGTGCACTGACAACTCCCTTTTCCGCCATGAGCATGGCGGTGTAATATCGAACCGCCTCATGTTCAGTAAGTCCAAAGGCCTTAAGCGCGATGAGTGCCTTCATGCGCGGGTCCGACGGGCGCACCAGCACTTTAACGGTATTAAGCGTGATTCCATAAACTTTGAGAAAATCCTGCAAATGTCCAAACACCAGTTGTGTGAGGTCAGAAATTTTTTCATTAACTGCTTCCAGCGGGGTTATCTGCACCATCTGGTTGATGGCCTGTTCCACAACCGGACCGGCGTACTCGTTAAGGTCCTTCGTTGTAAGTGCGTGGCCGCGGTACGGCATATGCTGCACAAGGGCGATGGCCCCATCCTTGGTGTCAACGTGCACGTAATAATCCACGTCGTAGGTCATTTCCGCCATTTCCCGCGACAGTGCCAGGCCCTGAGTGCGAACCACCAGTTTGGCCTTATTAACGTAGAGGGCCTCATATTGCCATGGGCTTTGGCCACCATAGAACGCCTGCTGGATGGAGCCGATCAGCGGTCGCTGCGGAGTTTCCACCGGGAACTGCCCCGTTTCATAAACATTCAATATCGCACCGCGTGATTTGAGCACGCAGAAATGGTTACTCTCCACCGTCAGAAGTGACCCGTTCATGATGTCGTTTGAAGGGTAATGCCATAGTAGTATTTCCGGCCCCATCGTTTCTTCACCGTTGGCGGCCAGCGTGGATATGACACTGCGTATTCCGGGCATGTGAGCCTCCTTGAAGCAAAACATACTTGTGAAACGATGGGAATTGGCGATACATCGCCGCCCCATACCTTTTTGGAGTCTACGCCCACAGCCATTGGGCGTCAATTTGGCGTTTCGCGTACGGACGGGTGCCGATGGTGTCAGCCGATGGGACGGCAAAGGCAGGGCCAAATATTCTGCATTCCGCAGTGGCGCATCCGACGTGCAATCGGGATATCCGGATACCTCCACCATCACGGTCGCCGGTCGTACGGCGCATCCGACGTGCAATCGGGATATCCTGGGTTATCACCAGATGCGATTGATGAGCAGCATCAGCAGCAGGGCAATAAAAACCCATGCCGCATAGGCGTTGACCACTGCGGGGCGGTGTAATCGTGCCAAGGTGCGCGAGAGCAGGGTGGCCGTGGCTGTCAGCGGACGAAGAAACAGCCGATCCACGTTAAAATGCTTTGATCATTCGCCATCGCAGAAACGCAAAACTTATGGCTGCTTCTTGCTGCAGCCGCTGGGCCCGCAATCCGCGTTGAAGTCGAATGTATTGGCGGGTCATAAAGCCCTAGATGTTAAATTTTCACTACCGCCCTTTGAGCTGCCGCAGTAAGATCAGGCCTGTCCGCCGAGCACGGCCGTGGGGTGTTGGCCAGGCCCATCGACATCTGGGTGGCGTCGGCGCACGCCCGCACCCGGCGGGTAATAGCCGACGGCCGAAATGTTCCCTCCAACGGCACAGCCCCAGCATCGGAGGTTATCCTCCCGCCGCTGGAAAGATGACAACGGGACGGGCTTTAAGGTACACTTTAGTGAAATGGCTTTGCTTCCCGCAAAATCCGGAAGCCCTTCAGATGCCTTTGGTTTACAGGGTGCAAGGCCAGTACGCAGACGCCCAACCGCGGTGCTGGAGGAACACCCGAGCTAGTTGAAACCACCTGTCTCCGCATCGACGAAAATTTGCGGGTGTCTCCGATATGGCTTGGTGAACGGCGCTAGCCCGCAACGCGGATCATTACACGGCGGATCGGGATGACTTTGGCACCGCAGCGGAATTGGGCATTGATGGCGGTATTAATTGGGTGCGTTAGACACGGGACGGCATCCACCGTTCCCAGGGCCGGGAGGTAATTCATGGCTGGTTCCAACACTGATGGCGTAGTGAAAACGCAGCGGGCCTACACGCTTCGGCTCCGTGCGGGGGACGAGAACGACCGATCGTGGACCGACGCGCTCTGGACGACACATTCCGCCGTGAATCGGGGAGCCCACGCCTTTGGCGATTGGCTGCTTACGCTGCGTGGCGGTTTGTGCCACACCTTGGAAGATGCGGAGGTGCAATCGGGGGACCAGCCGAGCGGAACCCCTGCAGCGAAAAAACCTACTACGAGAACGCCCGCGCCGGAAAATTCTGCCGCGGAACGCCGGCGTCGGCGCGTTCTGCTGGCCCTGTCATGGCTAAGCGTCGAGTCCGCCCCAGAAAACGGCGATACACACAAACATCTCGTCGTCGCCAGCGGAAAGAAAGATTGCCAATCGACACGGAATGAAAAAGTGGTGGCGGCGCTTCGTTCGATCCTCAAGGGGCGTGGTTTGAAGGACCCTGAAATTGGCCAATGGGTCGCAGACTGTGAACCGTCCCTTTCGGCGGCGATCCGTGATGATGCGGTTTGGGTTAACCGTAGCGCCGCTTTTGACGCGGCCTGTCAGCGTGTTGGTGACTCGTTGACGCGCGAGGGGGCCTGGGACCTGCTTGAGTGTTTCTTCGGTGGCCCCGATGCCTACCTCGCATCGTCCAAGGGCACGGACAAATCAGAGACTGGGGGCGGCTCTGAGGACAAAGCGAAGGATCTGGTGCAGGGAGCTGGGCAGTGGCTCAGCAGCCGCTTCGGCACCGGCAATGGAGCATCTTTTTCCGATATGTCGAAGGTGTATACCGAAATAGGGAAGTGGGCGGCTAAAGCACAGGGGTTTTCGGCTGGACACGAGGCACTCGTGTCGCTCGCCGAATCGCTGTCGCAGGCAGGCTTCCATCCGCCATCGAAAGACGCCGACGGCATTATCAAACTCGTAAGCGGGCCCGGCTATAAGAGCAAAACCCGCAATACAATCAAAGCCTGGGAATCCAAGATCGGCCGCGTCGAAGCTGAAGAACTGAAGAAATTCACCGAAATTGCCCAGGATGATGCTAGGAAGTGCGATGAAAAGGCTGGGCGCAAGGGCCGCCGCCCTTGGTCCGACGCAGTTCTCAAGGACGTAGAGGCGGCCTGCGGGTTTACCTACCTCCAGCGCGGCGGTGCATCTCGACATCGGGAGTTCGCCGTGATGCTTGACCACGCCGCCCGCCGTGTGTCGGCTGGCCATTCTTGGATCAAGCGCGCCGAGGCTGACCGCCAGAAATTCGAGGGAGATGCGGCTAAGATGGGGGACGTGCCGGCCCCTGCCAGGGAGTGGCTCGATAAATTCTGCAATAGCCGATCCATCAGCACCAACGCACTCGGGGGCTACCGAATTCGCAAACGTGCTTTGGGGGGATGGGAACAGGTCGCCGCACGGTGGTGCCGCTCATCCTGCGAAACGGCGGACGATCGCGTTGCCGCCGCGCGTGAAGCTCAGGCCGATCCGGAAATTGAGAAGTTCGGAGACATTCAGCTCTTCGAGGCCCTTGCAGTAGAAGACGCGCGGTGCGTTTGGTGTGTGAACGACTCGGAGCCTGCCAAAACCTTAATCGACTACGTCGCCGCCGCCGATGCAATGGCGAAGCAGTGCCGTTTCAAGGTTCCCGCGTACCGCCATCCCGACCCGCTCACGCATCCGGTATTCTGCGACTTTGGAGAGTCGCGCTGGCACATTAAATTTGCTGCCCATGCCGCCGCTGCCCGCAGCAAGTTGGAACGCCGAAAGGCGGAAGAGCGACTTGAAAAGGCCAATGCAGGCCAAGAGCAGCCTGACGCTGCCGAACAGCCCGGCCAAGTCCATGAAAATCTCGCGCAAGTAGGAGCCGACTACGCAGGGCTTTCATCTGCCCACGGCATAGAGATGAAGTTGTGGGATGGCCAAACGCTCCGCATTTGTCGGGTCCGATGGTCGTCCAAGCGCCTGACAGAGGACATGGCACTCCGGTCGAACGCTATTGATGCGGCCGCAACCCCCGCCGCCCGGGCTGACCGATTGGGGCGTGCAGCCGCTGGCGCGCGGCCCGAAGGCCCGGTGAATATCCTCAATGTGTTCAGCGAGAAGCATTGGGGTGGCCGGCTGCAAGCGCCGCGGGCGCAGCTTGACGCCCTTGCCAGGCACATCGCTAAATACGGATGCGACGAAAAGGCCATGCGGATGCGCCGCCAAATCCATTGGTCAGTTTCATTTTCTGCGAAACTCCAACCCGTCGGCCCGTGGATCAAGTATGCCGCGACCTTTTCGGACGGCGCTCCCGCGAAGCCCTTTGTTTCCCGCAGCGGCGAGTGTGCCGTTAGGCACGGTGACAACGACTCTCGCGGAGGCCATGCCAAGCTTATCCTTTCCCGCCTCGCCGGCCTGCGCGTGCTTTCTGTAGATCTGGGCCATCGCTATGCCGCCGCCTGCGCCGTGTGGGAGACGCTATCCGCCGACCAGATGAACTCGGCCTGCCGGGCCGCAAACCACCGTGGTCCTGCAGAGTCGGACCTGTTCCTTCATATCGGCACGACGGACGCAGAGGGCAAGAAACGTACCACCATTTACCGCCGCATCGGGGCCGACAAAGTCGCGGATGGAAAGGAACACCCCGCCCCCTGGGCAAGGCTTGACCGCCAGTTTCTCATTAAACTGCCAGGCGAGGAGCGGCCACCCCGCGCCGCCTCAAACGAACGCGCTGCCAGTGAAATCCAACGTGCTGAGGCCTTCGCTGAAAGGCTTGGTTTGGCTGTTAGCGATGCCCCTTACCACGGTCGCGCCGTGGATGATCTCATGTTGCGTGCCGTTCGCCTTGCCTCGCTGGCCCTTAAACGCCACGCCCGCCGTGCCAAGATTGCCTACGCTATGGACCCAAATACCAAGGCCTTCCCGGGCGTCGGGAACAGCGCGAGGGCCTTTGATACCGGGGACAATGAACACATCAAATTTTTAACTGGTGCCCTCGTCGATTGGCACGCATTAGCCAGTGAATCCAAATTGGATGACCAGCCAGCCCGCGAACTCTGGAACCAGTACGTTGCCATGGCAGCCAACGGCTGGCGGATCGAAGGCCCCATAAAAGCCGACGAATCTGCCGATCGACCATCCCGCCAGCAACGCCAGAAAGAGGATGAGGCTTTGCGCGGACGCCTCACGCCCGTTGCCGAAAAATTGGCCGCGGTAGACCGTTCAGGTATACACGCCGCATGGAAAACACGCTGGGAAACGGACGATGGCCAAGCGGCTGGTGTCGACAGGGCCACGGGGAGGAAGACTGCGGACGGGTCCGGGCTGCATGCCGACCTTCGCTGGCTTACCGACTGGATCATGGGTAGGAAGCTACCGGGTGCGGCCGGAAACGGGTGGAGATACAACGTCGGCGGGTTGTCCGTCACTCGCATCGCTACCATGCGGTCGCTGTACCAATTACACAAAGCCTTCGCCATGCGCGCCAGGCCCGACGCGCCCTCCGGCGCGCCGGAAGAGGGCGAGACCAACGCAGGCGTCGCGCAGTCGATCCTCGACGCACATGAACGCCTGCGCGAGCAGCGGGTAAAGCAATTGGCCAGCCGCATCGTCGAAGCGGCGCTGGGAATTGGGCGCGTCGAGCGCAAGCATGTCGCCGCCGGAGCTGCGCGGCCCCGTGGACAGGTTGACAAACCATGCCACGCCGTCGTCATCGAGAACCTTACCAACTACCGCCCTGATGAGCTGCAGACCCGCCGAGAGAACCGCCAGCTCATGGCATGGTCTTCCGGTAAGGTGAAAAAATACCTCTCCGATGCCTGCCAGCTTCACGGCCTGTGCCTCCGCGAGGTCCAGCCCAGCTACACGTCGCGCCAAGACTCCCGCACCGGCTCGCCCGGCGTCCGCTGCGCCGACGTGCCAGTTGACGAATTCATGGACGCGCCTTGGTGGCGCAAACAGGTCAGCGATGCTAAAAAGAAAAAGGCTAAGGAAAATGGTGGCTCCGCTCGTGATCGTTACCTGCTGGACCTTGATGGGTGGTGCACCGAAATTCCGCAGACCGATAGGAGGAAGGAACATCGCCTCCGCATCCCCAAAGCCGGCGGCGAACTTTTCGTCTCCGCGCATCCGCATTCCCCCGCCGCCAAAGGTATTCAGGCCGATCTAAACGCCGCCGCCAATATTGGTCTCAAAGCACTATTGGATCCCGACTGGCCGGGGAGGTGGTGGTACGTCCCGTGCAGTTGTGAGAGCCTCAAGCCCCACGCCGAAAAGACCAAGGGAAGTGCGGCGTTTCATCCCGATGCCCCTCTCAGCACGCCGACAGATGCGCCAGTGCGACCCGATCCCCAGCCAGGGAGGGGCAGATCGGCATCCACGAAAGGGAACAAGAAGAAACGCGATGTCGTCAATCTCTGGCGCGACGCAACAAACCTGAAAACCAATGAGACTCAAAGGCAATGGCGCCATTCCATGGAGTATTGGAATGGGGTTCAAGACCGAGTGATAGAGTTACTTAAACACCAGCGTGTGGCCGCTGACCGCGCCGCATCGGCGGGAGGGAGGGAAGAGGATATTGCACCCGAAGACGCCCCGTGGTAGATTATTTGCGTCACCTATAGGGTGACGCACCTCCGAGAACGTGTCTTCCCCTTCAATGGGCTTGGCACTCGGCATCGATCAGGCCCGCGTTGGATACCGTCCGACCGGCCCGGCGTTCTTTGGCAACTGGGACGGCGCTGCTCTCTGAATGGGTTTCCGCGCCATGGGGCGCGGTTCCGTGCCATCTTTCCTGCGAGCGGCCAGGTGGTGCCGGGAGGGGGTGGGGTCGCTCGCAGCTTTGGGAGCTGGCCGCTGTGGCCAGTTTCGTGGCTCGCGTGGAGTTCACTATTGCTAATGCATAGACGCTTGCTTGCCGGCACTCGCAAAAGCCTCCGTAAATGCCGCCGCCGTGCAGATTTGCAAGCGCGCAGTCGCAACGTCCGACGCGACCCTGATCGATGGACACTCGAAGTCGAAATGGATCAGGACGAACAGGTCACGGTCGCAACGTCCGACGCGACCCTGATCGATGGACACACTTCCATCACCACGGGAATCACCGCAACCATCAACGTCGCAACGTCCGACGCGACCCTGATCGATGGACACGTTAATACACTGAACCGAATAACCGGCTAAATCTTGTCGCAACGTCCGACGCGACCCTGATCGATGGACACCCAAGTAGATATTGACGCCGGAAGATTAGCAAGTGGTCGCAACGTCCGACGCGACCCTGATCGATGGACACACTACAATTGAATCGAAGAAAGTTAAGGTTAAAAAGAGTCGCAACGTCCGACGCGACCCTGATCGATGGACACAATTCCTGTGTCTTGTCGTAGATTCTGACCAGATTGTCGCAACGTCCGACGCGACCCTGATCGATGGACACAGCATTGAAGTTAATGCAAACCTTAGATGATATGATGTCGCAACGTCCGACGCGACCCTGATCGATGGACACCAATTGGTTGCCACCATTCCGCGGTATGGTCTCTGTCGCAACGTCCGACGCGACCCTGATCGATGGACACGTAGATGGGCTCGCATATCAAGGCCAGCGTGGCGAGGTCGCAACGTCCGACGCGACCCTGATCGATGGACACCAAAAATATATCGTAAATGCGAGCAATGTTAAGCCTGTCGCAACGTCCGACGCGACCCTGATCGATGGACACCAGTGCTCATCGCCCCGGAACAGAGGTCACGCTACAGTCGCAACGTCCGACGCGACCCTGATCGATGGACACTGTAACTTCCCCATATCGGTATCGCATGCCGGGGTTGTCGCAACGTCCGACGCGACCCTGATCGATGGACACTTCGCCGGGGCACGCGAGCCGGTGCGGCCGTGATTGGTCGCAACGTCCGACGCGACCCTGATCGATGGACACGATTCACATAGCACGCACGAGCTGTCAATACGGTTCGTCGCAACGTCCGACGCGACCCTGATCGATGGACACAACGTAACTTGGGGGCGGCTATTTGACTCGCACGCCGTCGCAACGTCCGACGCGACCCTGATCGATGGACACAGGAAAAGTCGTCTCTTTATCAACTTTCGCAAAGTCGTCGCAACGTCCGACGCGACCCTGATCGATGGACACCCAGCGACTATCTTGCCTCACAAGGAGGGGCAGTTGGTCGCAACGTCCGACGCGACCCTGATCGATGGACACCGGTCCCCGGGCCGCGTGCGCCGCGTGATGGGCGTGGTCGCAACGTCCGACGCGACCCTGATCGATGGACACTCTGGACAATAGAATCACGTGCGGCAGCACGGCCAGTCGCAACGCCCGACGCGACCCTGATCGATGGGCGCAGCGATTACCCGATGGGAATGCAAATGGTGCCCCGACGGTAATGCCCGCCGCATTATCACCAGATGCGATTGATTAGCAGCATCAGCAGCAGGGCAATAAAAACCCATGCCGCATAGGCGTTAACCACTGCCGGGCGGTGTAATCGTGCCAACGCTCGCGAGAGCAGGGTGGCCGTGGCTGTCAGCGGACGAAGAAACAGCCGATCCACGATGTAGCCGTCATCGCGTTCCTTCATGATGGCGGTGCGGAAATGCCCTGCCGCTGCCGGCGTCACGGCCAACGCTGCCGCAGACGCACCTTGACAATGCGCCTCCGAGGTCGTTAATATCCCTTCTATTAAAGGTGATGGAGTTCACCTGAATAGTCCCGATTTATTTGGGAATGATGACTCCTGGCGGCGGCAAGCCGACCGGGATGGTATTGAACCTCGGCGGATTCGCCGGGGTTTTTGTGTTTATGCAGGCAGCAGTAAAAGGGGTAACGCGGGTGAAAAATACGCTTTTATTGTGGGTGTCGGTGGGGGTATTTGGCTTTTTTGGGTCTCTTGCCCGCTATGGCGTCGCCCGACTGTGTGGGCGGATATCGACACTGTTCCCCTTCGGCACCTTCATCATCAATATTTCCGGGTGCCTGCTGCTGGGGTGGTTTCTTACCTATGCACAAAGCCGTTTAAGCATTCCTGACCCCATCCGCATTGGTTTTGCCGTGGGGTTTGTCGGTGCCTACACCACCTTTTCCACCTACATGTTTGAGTCGGACAAAATGCTCAGTGATGGTGCCTCCATTCGCGGCATTCTTTACATCATCGGTAGTGTGGTGCTGGGGCTGCTGGCGGTAAGAGCGGGTGTTATCATTGGGCATCGGATGAGTTGACACATGAATCAATTCGTCCGCCGACGGAGACTGCGATGATTGGTGAAAAAGTATTATTGAGAATATACATGCGCAGCGCCGACGTATATCACCTTGCGCCAGCCTACGAACGGGTAATGCAGCAGGCTGCGAAGCACCAACTGGCCGGCCTTACCATTTTGCGGGGCATTATGGGCTTTGGCAGCCGAGGATTCATCAAGCCATCGGCGCTGCGGTTGACCGGTGATACGCCGGTGATATTGGAAAGTGTTGACGACGGGGAAAAGCTCATCGCGTTTCTTAAGGATGTCGCGGAGAAAATTTTGCATCATGGTTTTGCCACCATGGAACGGGCGGCCGTTGTCATGTATCGCCCCCACGAGCACTCACCACCGGGTAAGGCCCGGCTCAGTGGGCATATCCAACCGCTCAGCACTATGCCTGCCTTTGAAGGAGTATTGCCGATGCACACCCATTCCGACGGTGTATTGCTGCGTATTTTTATTGGCGAATCGGATCATTTCGACAAAAAGCCCCTCCATGAGGCGATATTGCAAAAAGCCCGAGAACTGGGCTTAAGTGGGGCCACCGTGCTGCAGGGGGCCATGGGATTTGGTGCCAACAGCGTGGTACACAGCGACAAAATCCTTGCCATGTCTTCCGATTTGCCCATTGTCATTGAACTTGTCGATTCACGCGAAAAGATAGAACGCCTTCTGCCGCACCTGGATCAGATGGTCACCGAGGGGATGATAACGATGGAAGAGGTAAAAGTGATCGCCTATCGGGCCGGGGCAGATCAGAACCTGCCCAAGTTGTGATAGAGCTGCACGTAGGTTGGCATTAAAAAATTATGGTCTCGGAACTCGGTCACAATCCCGCTGATACGCAGCACGGCACGGGAATGATTTTGTTCTTCCAGTGCCTGCATGTCCGCCAGTTGCGGCGAAGGGAGAATGATGATGGGTGCGTCCGGCGTGCGGCGGCCATCACTTAAAAACACAAAAACCCATTGGCGTATGATCGGTTCATACATCAGATGGCCCATTCGGTTCCAGATGTACGTACCCTCCGCCACGGCCGGGGCCGATTTGTCACCCGGGCGGTTCATATCCTGCATCGGCACACGGACAACGGCGGCCGGCTTGATGGTGATACGCTCGGACGCCGGTGCGCTGATCGAGTGGCTGAGGAGTTTTTTCAGAACGGTCGCGGCGCGTTGCTGGCTTGCACGCTGCCGACTGATATCTCCCATTGCATGCCCGGTGCGTAAACCGAATTGGCCCGGTTGATAGATGTGTGATGCCAGCATGAAATAGTATTTGCCGCCATAAACGCTCACCCGTCCGCTGACCACCAGTTCTTGATCGGTTTTGGCCAGCGCCAATAATTTTTCCAACGTCAAACTGGGAAGTGCCAGTAAAGCAGGCCCGGGCGTCGGTTTTTGCGGCAAAAGCTTCACGTAAAAGGCACCGCGGTGATACGGCATAACCCGTACAAGGATACGATTCAGACGCTGACCGTTTTGGTAGGTTGGAACTTTCGCCAACTTTTTCGCCTTCACGGTCGTCAGTCGCGCGGCGTGATGACTTTGCGTCAGGCGGGCCGCTGGCGGAAGTTGCGGGGCTGCCGTGGCCGTGCCCGATGCCATCGCACAAAGCATGATGGCTGCCGCGCTGGCCGCCAAGCGGTGGGGAATCGTGCGGTGCCTTGGAGAATTCTGCCCGACGGTTTTCATCCTATATATGATACTCCGATTGCGTTTCAGTTGCGATACGCAATAATGGCGAGTCATGCCGGTGCGGCGGGGCACAGGTGGTATGGTTTGATGTGGACCTGATGGATCAAGGATTGTCCAGGCGCGAGGCCTTTTGTCATGCCACCTTCAGGTGTCGCATGAAGCACTGGGCAAGGTGTGCAGCCATCGCCGCGGCTGCATGGCTGGCCGGCTGCACCCAATATCATTCCAAGCCGCTGCAATTGCAATCCACGTGGAAGGCATTTCATCGGCATAATTTTTTCAGCCCGACAACCCAGGCCTTTGCCCGCCGGTACGGTGGGCCGCCACCGAAAGCTTTTCCGCAGCGGTGGAGCCTGAACGAACTGAGTGTCACCGCGTGGCATTGGAGCCCGACGATTGCGGCGTTGCAGGCCCGTTTGCAGGAGCAAAAGGGCGTAGTGATGCAGGCGGGATTATTGCCCAATCCGCGTCTGTCCTTCCAACCGCGTTATGCGGCCAAGGTGCTTGGCAATCCATGGACACTGGGTGTGTCATTCAGCATACCGATTCAAACCGCCGGGAAAATGCAGGATAAAGTTCGGCAGGCGAAGGCAATTCTTGCCGCGCGCGGCTGGGATATTCTGCAGGCTGCGTGGCGGATGCGCATCAAATTGCGGCGTCGGTTGATCCGCTGGGCCTACGCGCAAAAGGTAGCCGCCCTGAAAGAATCTCTGGCCAAAACCCAGCATTCGCTCGTTACGCTCTACGCATCCCGTTTTGCTCAAGGGGCAGTGGCCCGCACACAATTGCTGCGCATTCGTATTCAATATCAGCGTGCTGAGATATCCGGCTCTCAGGCCGCTTATAAACAGGCGATAGCGCTGGCCCAAATTGCCGCCGTGCTTGATGTATCGCAGGACAGACTGCGGCAGATACATTTTCAGCTAAAGCCGCTTGGTTTTGTCCCATCGCCGACGCGATTGAAACTCAGGGAGAATTTGCAGTTGGCCATGGCCAATCGACTGGATGTCTATGCATTGATATGCCGTTATGATGCGGCGCAGCAAAACCTTAAATATCAAATAGCCCTTCAATATCCCAATGTGCACCTTGGACCGGGCTATCAGTTTAATCGCGGCACCGATCGATATTCCTTCGGTATCAGCGTGGCCCTGCCCATCTTCGATCGCAATCAGGGTAATATCGCCACCGCCATCGCCCGGCGCAAATTGATTGCCGATAAATTAAATATCCTCCAGGCCCATGTGATAACTGACCTTCAGACTGACATGAATATATATCGCGCCGCCTACCATCGCTGGCGGCGTTGGCACGCACTGGCGCGACGGCAAACCATTGCGGAGGTGCTTGAGAAAGAACGTCTGGCCAAAGGGGCCGCATCCCGGATTGCCTGGCTCAATGTGCGGTTGCTGCTGGAGACGGACCTGATCGAGGCGGCCACAGCACGGGAGCAGGCCCAACTGGCCATTACCCGTATTGAAAACGACCTGCAAATTCCCATCTCGACGGACCGGTCGCTGGTGGTGCGGAAAAAGGTGGTGACACCGCCGGTGCGGGTGATAAGCCGGCGGCCGAACAGGAATGGATGACTGATCATGAACAAATATTTATTCCGATGGCCGCTCGTCGGCCTTCTAATCAGCGCATACACCGCCATGCCCGCACTTGCCGCCACGCCGGCTGCGGATATTCATCTCACTACGCGGCAGCAGGCCCGGCTGCAACTGTCAATCCTCAAAGCCAGGGCAATTATTAATCGCGCAGCGACGGCATTCCCGGCCACACTTGCCATCGACCCGACCAATATCTGCATCGTGTCGGCACCGATCGATGGTAGGTTGCGCGCCGTCGGTAATCGCCATTTCCCGCAGCTCTTAGCCCTTACCAAAGCGGATTCACCCCTTGCACAGATCATGCCATCACTTAATGCTACGGAATTAACCACGTTAAAATTGCTGCTCGTCAAAAGCAAAGCCAACCTGACTGCCGCGAAAATCTCGGCAGACACGGCAAGGATTAAATTCAAGCGTGACAAAACCCTTTATAATAGCAATCAAGCCATCAGCTTGCAGACGCTGGAAGACGCGCAATCAGCCTTGGCCCAAGCCATGTCGCTTTACCGCAGTGACCAAGCCATGGTTGCGGCGGCGGCCTCATGGCTGGGGGGCGGCAAGCAGGCCGACGGAATCCCGTTGGTGCCCACGCATGGTGGAGAGTTAATAAAACTGCTGGCTCATCCCGGGCAGGATGTAACGACGGGCCAGAAATTATTTGAAATCTGGAATCCGCACCGCCTGCTGGTTCGCACGTTTCTTCCGCTGAATTATTCGCTGCCACCCCATTTCCATCTGAAAACCTACTGGCATGGCCACCCGCTGCATTTGACATTTGTCGGCATCGCCGGCCACGCATCAAAAATAACCGGTGGCGCGGTCATGGTGGCCTGCATGCAAAACGTCGCGCACCTGCGAGCCGGTATGCCCATAACCGTATGGCTGACATCCAAACGACGGCATCCGGAGCACGGCTATTTCATTCCGCAACGCGCTATGGTGTGGTGGGGCGGTGCCAGATGGGTTTTTGCCAAGGTATCAACAACCACTTTTTCGCCAATCCGTTTGGTGCGTTCACACCCGGCCCCCGGTGGGCGTTTTGTGCCCCAGTTACCCCCCCACGCGAGATTATTGGTGGTTCGCGGGGCGCAGTATTTGCTCTCGATGGAGCAATCCTACAGTTTAAAAAAATCGGGCTGATGCCGCGGTTTAATGGCCCGCCGGCTGGAGAAAGGTTATTAAATAATGTTCCAACGCATCATTAAGCTGGCGCTCACGCACCGCGTGGTAGTGCTGGCATTTGCCTTGGGCGTCATCATTCTCGGCGTGATGAGCCTGCAAAGCGCCCGCTATGATGTTTACCCCGCATTTATTCAGCCCCAATTGAAAATTAAAACACTGGCCCCCGGCTATTCCGCATCGCAGGTTGAAAAATTGGTTACCGCCCCGATTGAACGTGTGCTTTCCGGTGGCGTCGGGGCGGTGCAAATTCAATCCAACAGCCTGCAGGGCATTTCCGTCGTGAAGGTGTTGTTTCCCGGCAAATCTAATATTTATCGCGACCAGCAGATGGTGGCCGACCGTCTGGCCGCCGTCGCCGGCAATCTTCCACCCGGAGTTCATGCGCCGGTGCTGCGGCCGCTCTCCGCATCCATCCGCTGGGTGGCGGTGGCTGCCATCACCGGGAAGGGCATAACGCAAAGGCATCTGCGTACGGTGGCGGTGTGGCAGATAAAACCCGCATTGCTGGGCGTCGCCGGTGTTTCGCAAGTGGCTGTGTTTGGTGGCGAAACCAAAGAATATCAACTTCGACTTCGGTCACGCCGATTAATCGCTCTGCATCTGGGGTTAAGCCAGGTATTGCACGCCGCACGGGGTGCATCCGCCATCGCCGGTGAGGGCTTTATCGATACACCCAACCAACGCCTCGATATCCGTGCTCATGGGCAGGCCCGCACACTGCGGCAATTTGCCCAATCGGTTATTACAACCCGGCACGGTGCACCGATCACGCTTGGCTCGGTATCAACGCCCATTGCAGGCCATGCGCCGATCATCGGCCAATGTCATTTCGACGGCCATCCCGCCGTACTTATGATGATTGGCATCGCATACGGTAGTAATCTGTTGGCTACGAGCCGGCAGGTACAGCATGTGCTGGCCGGCTTCAAAAGCAGTTTGTCCAAAGCGCATATTCATCTGCATCCAAAGATATTAGATTCCGCGCAGATGGTGCATCTCGCCCTGCATAATCTGCTGCATTCACTTCTTATTGGGGCCATATTGGTGGCGGTGGTTTTGCTTCTTTTCCTCGGGCATTGGCGGACGGCGCTTATTTCCTGTATCGCCATCCCCATCTCGTTTTGTGCGGCCATCCTCATCCTCGTTCACCTTGGACAGACGATCAACATTATGACGCTTGGCGGTTTGGCGATCGCCATTGGCGAAGTGGTGGATGATGCCGTCATCGATGTTGAAAATGTCACACGGCGGTTGCGGCTCAATCGCAAGCTCGATGTGCCGCTTCCCGCCTGGCGTGTCGTCTTGAATGCGTCTATTGAAATTCGCACATCCGTCGTATATGCCACCATCGCGGTATTACTGGTATTTATTCCCGTCTATTCACTCGGAGGTATCGCAGGGCGCTTTTTCCAGCCCATGGCATTGGCGTACATGGCGGCCGTCGGCTCGTCCCTGCTGGTTGCATTGACACTGACACCGGTATTGTCCTGGATGCTTCTCGGTACGCCCAAGGTTGGCAATCAGGACGCCCGCATTGCCAAGGGCCTCAAGAGCACTTACGCCCGTACACTCAGGCCATTGCTGCGATTTCCAGTCTTGGCCGCTGCGGCTGTCATCGTGTCCTTTGTCGCTACCGGGTTATTGGCACTGCGGCTGAAGCCGGAATTTCTGCCCCGCCTCAATGAACAAAATTATGTGGTGCATCTGGCGCTCACCAGTGGCTCATCATTCGCCCAATCCATGGCCATCGGCGATGCAGTCACGCAGCGTTTGCTTAAGATGCCGGCCGTGCTGCAGGTGGAACAGCGGAGCGGCCGTGCGGATTACGGCGGCGATGTATTAGGCCCACAATACAGTGAATTTATGATAAAAATAAAAACCCTCTCGCCGCGCCAGGCCCTTATGTTCCGCCACCAGATGCAGCGGCTGGTCAAGGCGTTTCCCGGCGTGTTGATGTCGTTTAACAGCACCCTGACGGAGCGCATCAACGAGACCCTCTCCGGCAGCGGTGCCCCGGTTGTATTGCGTGTGATCGGTGCCAACATGATGCACATCCAGCAGGCCACCACACTGCTGACACACACACTGCGTAAGATACCCGGTGCCGGTACCGTCATCCCGCAAACACCCTGGTTTGCCCCCCGCATCAGCATCCACCTTCGTCGCCACCGCCTCGCCCAATGGGGGCTCACCCCCCGCGCCGCCATGGACATTATTCCACTTGCCAACAGCGGGATTACCGTCGGTCATGTCTATCACTCCGTACGTGTCCGGCGAGTTGTGCTCTGTCTCCCCGGCATTTACCGGCACTCCGTCGCTGCCCTCAAACGCATGCCCGTGCCCACACCCGACGGGTATACGCCTTTGAGTTCCATCGCCCGTATCCGTCAAACTGTCGGCTTTTACCGAATCTCAGATTTTGACTCGCAGCGGGCCCAGATGATTAATATTCATCTGCACCATACCACGGCCGGCGCCTTTGTAAACGCTGCGAAGGCGGCCATTTCCCATTTGCAACTTCCATCCGGAATTCACCTGCAATTTGCCGGATCGGCTGCCGCCCAGCAGAGGGCCACGTCGCAACTGCTCGGTCGCAGCGTGCTCGTTGGCCTTATCATCATCGTTATCCTTAACATCCCCTTTGGTTCCTGGCCCCCAACTCTGATGCTTCTTATAAACCTGCCCCTCGCTTTTCTCGGCGGACTGGTCGCCATCAGGCTCACCGGCCATCACATGTCATTGGGGGCCATGGTCGGATTGGTCACACTCATGGGCATTACCATGAGAAACGGCATCATGTTGCTGTGTCATTACCGACATTTAGTTCAGGTGGAAGGCCGCCCGTGGAGCCGCGATACGGCGCTCGAGGGTGCGGTCGATCGTATCCCCGCCATCCTGATGACTGCCTTGATCGCCGTCGCCGGTCTTTTGCCGCTGGCCCTTGGTGCCGGTGCCCCGGGACAGGAAATTGAAGGCCCGCTGGCCATTGTAGTGGTGGGGGGCGTTATCACCTCCACGTTGCTGAATCTGTTTATTGTGCCAATACTCGCGGCACGGTTCTGCCGCTTTGCGCCGGTGGACAGCCCGGCATCTGAGGCATGATGGCACGAATTATTAACCGCAAAAGGATAATCGTTTGATATCCACCCTGATTATTGTCATTGCCGTAGCGGTATGCACGGCCGCCCTCATTGCCGTTATCGGGATGAAACATTCATCCCTGCTGCGCGAATTGGACCAACGGCGCGCGGCGGACGAAAAAGCCACCAGCGAGGCACTGACCGCGTGGCGCGAGTACCTCACCGCCGAACTTCATCGGCAAAGCGACACCACCGGTGCCGACCTGTCGCAAACCCGCACGGAATTGACGGCCGCCATCAGTTCGCTGCGCGACACCCTATCACAATCGCTGGTACAACTTACTCAAACTACGCGTGATGCCATTCAAAATGCTTCTGTGCTTCAGCAGCAATCGGGCGAATCGCTGCGGCAAGGCGTTGATGGCAAATTCAGCCAGATACAAACGCTGCTTGCCAGTCAACTCGATTCATTACGCAAGACCGTCGACGAAAAACTTCAATCCACGCTTGAACGTCGCATTGGTGAATCCTTCAAAACTGTCAGCGATCAATTGCAGGCCGTGCAAAAAGGCCTTGGCGAAATGATCACCGTGGCGGAAAGCGCCCGCGATTTGAAAAACGTGTTCATGAATATTAAATCACGTGGCGGTCTGGGTGAATTGCAGCTTGAGGCGGTACTGCAAAATATGCTTTCGCCGGGGCAGTACCGATTGCAGTTCGCCATAAATGGCGGACGTGAAAAAGTCGATGCGGTCATCTGCCTGCCGGGGGCTGAGCCCGGTGCGCTGATCATGCTGCCAATTGATGCGAAGTTTCCCATTGCCGACGCGCAGCGGCTCTTTGCCGCCCAGGAATCGGGCGAGGCCGAGGCGGTTAAATCCGCCCGTGCCGGCTTGGAAGCGCTTATCCGCCGCGAGGCCAAAAGCATCTCCGACAAATACATTCGTCCGCCCGAAACCACCGATTTTGCCATCATGTTTTTGCCATCTGAAGCACTCTTCGCTGAAGCCGTGCGCTCGCCTGAACTGCTTGACGACTGCCACCGCAATTACAAAATTATGATTGCCGGCCCGGCCAGCCTGTGGGCGGTTTTAAGCTCGCTGCGAATGGGTTTTCGCACGCTGGCCATTCAGACACGCGCCGCGGAAGTGCAGAATCGCCTGGAAATTGTCCGCAATGAATTTGGCAAATTTCGCGGCCTGCTGGAAAAAATCAGCAAACATATCGACTCCGCCCGTGACACGCTTCAGTCGGCTGAAAGGCAGAACCGTCAGTTGGAGCGATCATTGGATATTCAGGCTGCCGATCCCGATCGCCAGGATACATAGGAACGGGTATCGCAGTTCATCCGCCATCCCACAACCCACAACCCACAACCCACAACCCACAACCCACAACCGGCAACCGGCAACCCGCAACCGCCAACCGCCAACCGATACTTGTTTAGCGCCGTCGCCGGGCGACGCGCGCTGGTTCGGCGGAGCGAATGTCGGAAGTTATGCCGAACGTGCCGGCGTTTCGCCGCGGTAGACGCTCTCATAGCATGTCGATAAATATTCCCAATTGAATCTCTCTTGCCATGCCCGATGGCCCTTTTCAGCCATCGTTGACCGGCGGGCCGGGTCGGCTGCCAATTCCTCAATGCTTCGCGTTAAATCGGAGATATCACACTGGCAGTATCCGGGTGGGGCACCCGGTTTTTGATGGGTAGGCAAAATGACACCACTGCCGCTCCAAGTGGCAATCTCGCGGCTATTGCCCACATCGTTGGCGACAAAGGGCGTTCGCGAGGCCATGGCCTCAAAAAGCACCAGTGGAGAACATTCAATATTTGATGGAAACACAAATACATCAGCCGCGTGATAGGCGGCGATCACATCCGGACGTGGCGGATCAAGTAAAAGCACCCGCTTGCCGCCCAGCGACTTGAGGCGAATCCATTTGGATTGGGCCATATCTTTGGGCAGGCAACCGAGCGATGCATTGGTGTTGCCAATAATAACGAGAGTAGCGGGCGGTAGTTTTGCAGCCCCGAAGGCGGAAATGGTTTCGGCGTGTCCCTTCCAGTGGGTGTGCGATCCAACGGTCAGCAGCAGGAGATGATGCTTCGGAATGCCGAATCGCGACCGAAACGTGGGGTCGATGACGTCAAATTCCGCCGCCGCCGCCCCGTTGGGAATTACCACCATATTTGGCAATTGATGCTGGCGGCAGAATTCAATATCACGGTAACAATCAGAATGAAATATCAGCCGATCATATTTAGCCAATACACCCGGAAGATCGGTGAAGTATTGTTTATACGCCGGGTCGTACAATCCGGAAAAACCGCACGGCGCAAGAACCTTACGGCAAGGTATCTGATCGAGCACGGGAAACAAGGCGTCGGTGGCCCATTGCTGAGCAGCATAGGACATGACGACATCAAAGCCGCCATTAATAATAAAATTCTGGTAGCGGTCGATCTCCCCGGACATGCCGCGTACGGCGTTGCCTTCGCAATTGAATTCCTCAATCCGCACACCGTTTATGTTCCGGTCATTTCTCTCCGGGCAGGCGGTGGTGGCCACCGTTACATCATGGCCATGGGCTACCATAAGCTGCGACAACTGGCGCACCACTTCCTGCGATCCACCTGTGCGGGGATGATAAAATTCAACCGTATGGACGATGCGCATCGATCCGCCTGCCCTTTGGATTTACCTCGTTGGAGACAGCCGCCGGTCCTCCGTCAATCACAGAACGGTGATGGAGGTAATTTTCGGGGCCTTCAGAGGGCTGCCAGCGCCCGGATCGCGGAGCGGTGTGGTGGCGATTTTGTCAACCACATCCATGCCCGCTACCACCTGTCCGAAGCAGGTATATTGCCCATCAAGATGGGGTGCCGCCTCATGCATGATGAAAAATTGGCTGCCGGCCGAATTGGGGTCTTGCGACCGGGCCATGCTGATGACACCGCGTGCATGTTTGCGATTGCTGAATTCCGCCTTGATCGTGTAACCGGGGCCGCCGGTGCCAGTGCCTTGTGGACATCCTCCCTGGATCATAAAACCCGGGATGATGCGATGAAAGGTCAGCCCGTTGTAGAACCCTTTTTTGGCCAAGGTGACAAAATTTTCAACCGTCTTGGGGGCTACATCCGCCCACATCTCAACGGTGATGTCGCCATGTTCGGTAGATATTTTCAGTTGTTGAGGTTTAGCCGTTTCAGCCATTGGTACATTCTCCATAAAAAAATCTTTTCTCACTAACTTATAACCGCACATGACGATGACGGCTAGCGCTGGGAATCTGGCTTGCGCCGTCGAGGCATGCCGGTCGCCAATCGGATGCGAACAGGCTTTGAACCAAAGCTCTCCGCCGAGGGGCACAGGTGTTTTAACTCGCAGTTGGCGCAATCGGGTTTGCGGGCCATACACCGCCGCCTACCATGAAAAATCAATAAATGTGAAATAAGCGTCCAGTCCGTCCGGTCGATAAGTTTCATTAAATCTTTTTCCACCTTCACCGGGTCGGAATGGCGGCTTAAGCCCAGCCGGCGCGAGAGCCTGCCGACGTGGGTATCAACGACAATCCCCTCATCAATTCCAAAGGCGTTTCCCAGCACCACATTGGCAGTCTTGCGTCCCACACCCTTAAGGGCGGTCAATTCGTGCATGGTGGATGGCACCTTGCCGCCGTGCCGATCAACCAGATATCCCGCAGTGGTCAAAATAGATCGGGCCTTGGCTCGGAAAAACCCCGTGCTGCGGATGATCTCTTCGATATCGGCAATATCCGCTTTGGCCAGCGCGGCCGCATCGGGATAGGCCGCAAAAAGTTTGGGGGTCACCTGATTGACGCGATCATCAGTGCACTGGGCGGAAAGAATGGTGGCTATCAGCAACTCCAGCGGTGAATGATGCGCCAGTGCACAATGCGCATCAGGATATGTGGCTTTTAGAATGGCAACAATTTCCGCAGCCCTGGCCTTTTTCTTTTCCAATGGCGTAGAAATCATGGATGACTTTCAAAAAAAATCTAATTTGCGGCGCTGCCCATCGTCGTCAGATGCTTGGTTTTGTCACGCTCTGGTTGTTGAACGCCCGCCGCCGATACAAGCAAAAGCGCCAGCAGCAGAAACAGTTCGATTTCCCCGAGATGTTCCGACTGCGCGTGCAGGGCCTCAAACGTTTTTCGGTGGGTGGCGGCGAGTTGGGGGTGCTGATCCACATTTTCCACCCACAGTCGATGCTGATTCCAGACGCGGGGGAATGTGTAAAAGCGATCAAAAAGCGTTACGCCCACCACCGCACAGACCAGTATCACACGGGCTATGTTCCAGGGGTTTCGCCACCTTAAGTAAAATACCATTTGAACGCCGACGGTCAATACCAGTACCGCAACGCACGAGAGTTCCACCGGGTTAAAGGCTTTAAGGATGTGCCCAAAGACATCGCCGGCCAGTTGCCGGGGCTGATCGAGTTGTGTACTCATACCGGGTACACGGGCGTGGTTTGCGGGTATGACGGTAAATATCTCATAGGCGGCCAGAGGTCCAAGGGCGGCCAAGCCCCCAAAGTACACCGCCAGCGCCAACCAGAAAAAGCATTGCGAGATGCGAAACCCCATTAATCGGTATGTCCTTTCGGAGCAGATTCCAGACGCCTCACCGGAATCTGCACTTCGCCATACTTAAACCAAGGCAGCACGAAGGGGCTGTTGTACGCCAGATAGCGAGCCTGACCGGCAGCTTGGTATTCCGCAGCATGGGCCGAGAGCCATTGCACCACCTTTTTCTCCGCCCGCTCAAAGCGGCCTGCCGTGTACTGCCCCCGCACTCCGATGCTTGCCACCAGCATGGCTGGTTCATTTTCCACGGTTACCTTGCCATCGACACCGTCTTTACCAATAGTAGGCTTGCCATAAATAAACGCCATCGATGCCATGGATTCGCGCCCTTGGCCTGCCTTGCTGTACGTCATGACGACGGGCGAACTCATTGCAATATGGTTCGATTCAATATGCCGAAACAGTGGCATGAATAACTCGCCGCTGCCGCGCTCGCCATTGGTGCGTTTTGTCATGGCAATGCGGCACGCGGGATATTCCTTAATAATCACCACTCCGACCGGCCCAGGCGGTGGAAAGCCCTCAGGCAGCGGTGCTGAAGGGCCTGCTACCCACGACGGAGATGAATAGTTACTTTTGCCGACAGTTGTGGCGGTGGGTGCCGCCGACGGTGCCGATGCGCAGCCGCCGAGCAGCAGGACGGCACCAGCAGTGAAAATCAACGCCGCACCCACAGGCTGTGCTGAAGCCTCAGCCACTTGCCGAATGATGTCCAAAAGCATATCCACGCCTCCTTTGCTATCGTTGGTGCGACCCGACTGCTTATTGTAGCCTGTCGATAGGGGCGATGTGCAAGTTGTAAAGGTTCAGATCGCAAGCCGATGCAGAAGAGACCGTCCGACCGCCAGCATACCGAATTGCCTGTATGCGGCCGGGTTGACCTGCCGGGGGTTGCAACTTATTCTCCGGAGCGGGATGAGGCACACGCAATACTTTGGGTCCGGAGGAATGCCTGATGCTGTTCGGCCGTAATTATCTGGCTTCGTCTCTGGGCTATTACTCCAGTCCATGGACGAGTCAGTGGCATGTGAAATTTGGTAGCTTACATGCCAATTTCCCCGCACCAGGTATCAACGACATCCTGCTGCTGGTATTTGTAGTCCTTGCGGTTCGAACCATTATTTATCTATTTATTTGCAGCGCTGCCGCGCGGGCGTTGAGATGTTTACCCCACGAGTATCGCAAAATCAGTCAGGAGCAAGTGTGGCTGCTGATGATTCCGGGTTTGCCCTATGTGTGGTTTTACCGCGTGTTTCCCACCATTTCGCAGGGCTATCAGCGTTATCTGGCGGCCCTTGGCGATAATTCGTACGGCGATTGCGGCGCTTGGCAGGCTTGGGCCATGTGCATCTGCTGCGATGCAACTCTGGTCCCTTGGTTTACCATTCCCGCTTATATCTGCTATTTGGTACTGCTTCTGAATACCGTTTTTAATTTGTCCACTCTGGAAGACCTCCGGCAGCGCGCAGCGAAAACCGGCAGCCCAAACTCTGGCACGGTGCCCACATAGCAGCCTGCCCACTGATGCACAGAATTGTTCGGTTTTTCGAATTTCAACTTTGATATTCCACCAAATTGGGCGTCATTTCGTGGCTTTTTGTCCGCCATCTTGTTGATTATTGACCGGCGGATTACGCTATCAAGCTGGCGGAGGATATTTCGCAGCATGGATCGCTTTGTGATGCCTCCCGCCGCATAGAGGTTTTGGAGTTCCCATGCGTACCGATGTTAAAATCGCTTTGGTTGCGTCAATCGTCCTGATCATCCTGATCATTGTCTATATCGCGCTCATACACCATCCGCGAAGGACCGTGATGCAGAACACCGAAGCGTCGTCAGCACCACCTTTAGTGCAATCCAACAACCCGGCATCGAGCCAAAGCGGTTCTGCCTCCAATCCATCTTTGGCCAGTAATAATTCCATCGGTGGAGCGGCCAGCGTGCCGGCCAATCCAATTCAAGCGCCGGCGGGCACAGCTACCACCACCACAGCACCGGCCACAAGCACGGCACCCGCGTCAACATCCGTGGTAGACAATGGCGGCTTGGGAAATGGCGTCGGTGCAACAACCACGCCAAGCACGGATAATTCGCTTGCGGATTCTCAAGGGACCGGCAATACAGGGTTGAATACCGGTACAGCCATCGGCAACAGCAGCGCCACGGGGGCCAGCGGATTGGGGGGGGATAATTCCGGCGGCCTGAATTCCGGCACCAGCGACACGGGATTAAATGGCATCGGTGGCACAACCGGCGGTGGAGGTAATACCGCTGGCAATGGCACTGGCAGCAACAGCAGCGGTCTGACCGGTAATCTTGGACAGAGTGGCTCGTCATCGGCCGGTGCCGGCGGCAATTCTCTACCGTCTGTCACGACAAGTCATCGTCGTGGTGGCGGGTATTACCGCATTCGCCGCGGTGATACGCTTGTCGGCATTTCCCGGCGGGTTTACGGTACTACAACGATGGTGACGGCCATCGAAGCGGCCAATCCCGGCGTGTCGGCCCGCGACCTGCGCATCGGGGAAAAGATTCGACTGCCGCGAAAGACGCATCGGTCTATCGCCCGCTATCATTCATCCTCCTACCACCCGGCGCAGCGGCACCGGACAACCGGTGGGCACATTTACATCGTGCGGCGGGGCGACACCCTGTATTCCATCGCCCGGCACGTTTACCACAATGGTGGCGACTGGAAATTGATCTATCGCGCCAACCGGCGGAAGCTCGGGTCCAATCCCGCCGACATTTTTGGTGGTGAGCGACTGGTCATACCTGCCCGCTGAGTGCCGTTAACCCCGTCAAATACTTTCAGGAACCCTGCTGCATGCTCGATATTAAATTTATACGGGAATCACCCGATCTGGTACGCCGGGGCGCGGCGGCTAAAAATATCTCCATTGAACTGGATACCCTTTTGACGCTTGACGAGCAGCGTCGTAGTGCCCAGACGCAACTTCAGGCCCTTGTCACCGAGCAGAATCAAATCAGCCGGGATATCGGGCCGCTGATGGGGCAATTGAAAAAGGCTGCCGATCCGGCCGTGAAGGCCTCGCTGGAAGCCCGCATAGAATCCATGCGGCGGCGTCCGACGGAACTCAAAGCGCAGGCCGCAGCACTGGAAGAGCAAATAAAGACATTAGAGCCGCAGATTGATGCCATTTTGCTGACCATTCCTCAGCCGCCGGATGAGGATGTTCCGGCGGGTAAATCGGCGGAAGATAATGTGGAGTTGCGCCGCTGGGGGCAGGTACCACCACCCGATGTCACACCGCGCAGCCATGTGGAGTTGGGGCAAAGACTTAAACTTTTCGACCTTGAACGCGGTGTGAAACTCGCCGGCTCGCGCAGCTATTTTCTTCTCGGTGCTGGAGCACTTCTGCATCAGGCTGTGCTGCGGTTGGCGATGGACATGATGGTGCATGAAAAAGGTTTTACACCTGTTACCGTTCCGGTGCTGGTCAAGGAGCCGGCCATGCGAGGTACAGGGTTTTTCCCCGCTGGCCGCGAGCAGGCATATCGTGTCGGCGAAATAAACGAATCGGGTGATGATGAACGCTTTCTCACCGGCACCGGCGAAGTGGGTCTCACGGCCATGCACATGGACGAAATATTAGATTATTCCCAACTCCCGCTCAAACTTGTCACCCAAAGCACCTGCTTTCGCCGGGAGGCTGGAACTTACGGCAAGGACACAACCGGTTTGTACCGCATTCATCAGTTTGATAAGGTGGAACAGGTTATCATTGGCCGGGCGGATCGAAACGAATCCATCAACTGGCATCAGCAAATACTGGCCAACAGCGAGGCGCTTTTGCAGCGACTCAATTTGCCGTACCGTGTCATGCAGTGCTGCAGCGGGGATTTAGGCCCGAAAAATGCCTCGATGATTGATATTGAAACATGGATGCCGTCGCGTCAGGCCTACGGCGAAACGCACAGCGCCAGCCGCCTGTATGATTATCAAGCCCGCCGGTGCAATTTGCGCTACCGCGATGAAACCGGCAAGGTGCATTTTTGTCACACGCTGAATAATACGGTTGCTGCCAGCCCGCGCATACTGATTCCGATTTTGGAACTGTATCAAAATCCCGACGGATCGGTTCGCGTGCCTGAAGCTCTGGTTTCGTACATGAACGGTTTAACAGTCATCGCCTGACGGTGTCGATGTGGCGGGCGTAGAGCGGCACACGCATGGCGGCGTTGCCCATCGCTGGCCGGTGCCGCCCCAAAACAGCGACGAATTTATTCCGTCTGACAAACCTTGCGTATGGCGGTGCACGCCTTAAGCAACGGCTCAAGTCGGTCCAAGTGCATGATGGTTGCCGCATCCGAAGGGCTTTTGTCCGGATCGGGGTGCACTTCAAGAAACAGGCCGTTAGCACCGGCGGCCGTCGCCGACTTCGCCAGCAGTCCCACATATTGTCGCTGTCCCCCCGATGCCGTACCAAGCCCTCCAGGCATCTGGGTGGAATGCGTAGCGTCAAAAATCACCGGAGCATTAAGCGACTGCATGTGGGCAATGCCGGTCATATCGTTCACCAAGCGGTTGTAACCAAAAAACGTGCCCCGTTCAGTGAGGATCACCTGACGGTTTCCCGCCGATTGAATCTTTTGCACGACATTACCCATCTCCCACGGGGCCATAAATTGGCCCTTTTTAACGTTTACCGGCTTGCCGGTTTCCGCGGCCGCAATTAATAAATCAGTCTGTCGGCACAAAAATGCGGGTATCTGCAAAATATCCACCACTGCCGCCACTTGCGCCACCTGGTGCGATTCATGCACATCGGTGGTAACCGGCACGCCAAGACGTTCTTTCACTTTGGCAAGCACATCCAGACCGGCAGCCATGCCGAGGCCCCGAAAATTGGCATTGCTTGACCGATTCGCCTTGTCAAAACTGGCCTTGAATATGTAGGGCAGGCCCAGCCGCCGGGCGACATCCCGGCAGTGGGTTCCAATCTTGAGGCACAAATCTAAATTTTCAATAACACACGGTCCAGCGATCAGCAGGAACTGTGCCTGCGGTTCAAATCCAACCGAACCAAGCTGCATTTTCATCAGAACGTTTTCCTATTTATTAAACCCATAAGACTTACGCGATTGAGGATACCGCAGAGATAATTTTCATCAAGCGGGGGTAAAATTCGCCGTCGTGCGCCGCCCCAAGGCGCTCCCGGCGGAGTTTCCCAACAGGCTCCAGGCTCACGGTCGTCGCATCATCATCCCTTGGTATTCTGCAATGCCTGCGTGACATCGCCAATGCTGTAGATGTCGCGCAATACCTCCGGCCGGTAGGGTGATCGTGGCGAAAAAATTGCCAGAAAGGGGATGGATCGACCCCCAAGTTTAACCAGCAGCGATTGCGCCACTGGATTTTGTTTCGTCAGATCAGCCCGCAACAATACCACCGCAGCTTGGCTGAAATTGGTCCGGACGGCGGGGCTTTCCAGCACGGTGGCTTTGACAAATTTGCAGTTCACGCACCAGTTGGCGGTAAAATCGACGACCACTGGATGCCCCTTTTTGAGGGCGGCTTTCATGCGGAATATATTAAATGGCTGCCAATGATTGATCGCAAAGGAAGATTGGGCGACCGCTGTTGCGCCATCATTCAGCGGCTGTGAAGCGGCCGTCGGCGGTTGGCTCACAGGCGTGCCGCCGGATAAAAACCAGACGGTACCGGCTGTCGCAAGGACACTTACTGCCACTGCCGTGGTGCGAATCGTCCACACGCGTGCCTCTGACATGCCGTAGATTGGCCATTGTCCCCAAATCCAGGCCCCCAAGCAGAAGGAAAGCGTTACAAAGGCACCGATGAGAATTTCGTGCCGATCGTGCAGCGTACCAAGCAAATAAACGGCGACACCAATGGTGATGATACCCAAACCCTGTTTGAGTAATTCCGACCAGCGGCCGGCACGGGGCACCTTGGCTATGGCACCGGGAAACAGCGCAAGAATCAGATACGGCGCCGCCATACCGACGCCAACCAATGCAAAGAACAAAATGGTGATAATGATGGGTCTTCCCAAAGCCCAGGTGATCATAACGCCCAAAAATGGTGCGCTGCACGGCGTGGCAAGAACGGTAGCGAGCAAACCGGTGAAGAAAGAGCCCGCGTATCCGCTGGACTTCGGCCCGGCCGTATAAACCGCCTGCGGCAAATTGACCGTCCAGACCCCCAGCATGGAAAGCCCCGCCAACGCCACAACAACTACCAGCGACACGACAAAAAAGGGATTCTGAAATTGCTCTCCGTAAAAATAGAGTTTGTCCCCCGTCAATTTCTGCACGCCCAGCACCAGCGCAATAGCCATGAACAGAGTCAAAACACCGATCGTGAAGGCCATCGCGTGCCGAAGGGCCTTCTGTCGGCTTCCATGGGCCTGCTCCACCATCGCCATTACTTTGATGGGGATGACAGGTAAAACGCACGGCATTACATTAAGTATTAACCCACCAACGAAGGCAAAAAGCACCAACGCCCACAGGGGAATGTTCATATGGTTAGCGGGGGCGTAGGGATGATCCCGTATGTAGGCCAGTTGCTGTGCCAACGATGCTGCTGCGGTGCGGGCGATTTGGCCACTACGTTGGCCGACAGCCGTCCCGCTAGTGGTGAGTTCACCGGTTGTACCTTGCCCGCCATTGGATGCAACTTTCGGGGCAGGCGTGATATGCCGACCGCTTTCGGGCGCAGAAACATGAATGGTGACTGTCAGTTTTTTATCCTGCGGAATAAAACATGATACCGCGTTGCAGGCCTGTGTTTGCAAGTCAAGGTGAACGACGTAATTTCCGCCGTCGGCCGTTTTGAGAATGCGGAATGGAACGCGCAGCTTTACGCTTCCCTCATAGACGGCCAGCTTGCCCAGAGGCGTTATGACTTTGGAGGCCGGAATATTGATGGCTTTCGGGTATTGGACGGGTTCGAATTTTACATTCGCCACCTTTTTGACTGTTAACTCGGTCGGTACCAGATTTTTGTCAAAAGGCTTGTGGCTCTGGATATGAAAGCCCGCGGCGATGACAAGATGAACGCTGATGATCCCCGCCTTACCCGGCCTGACGCTTTGCGGGGTAACGCTGGCGGTTGCCGACACATGGCTGGGCATATTGAAAATTTGGGCATTGGCGCGGCTCAAGCCCCAAAACGATCCAAGCAGCATGATGAGCATGGGAACGCATAGCGTAAATCGCCGTCGGCATGGTTTGCCTAATGATGGCAAGGGTATCCGCGGTTTAGATGCTGCACTGGCGATAGCGGTTGCCCGGGTAAATATCTTCATACCGACAGTATACGGAATAGTCCCGCACCCCGGTTGTGCCCCATGCCGCCGCTTTGCATCCGGGGCACTTCCGGCACATCGTATCTCTGCTATTACTTTGAAAGACCCCCGGAGGTTAACAAGTTTATCCGTTAAACGGAACGCTGCCTCGAGTGGGGCGTTAAAACCTCAGCGGAGCTTGCTGGAGTGGCTATGGAAATCAAGATTTGGCATGCGCCGGATCATTCAGTCACCGATTTGTACGGTAACTCTCCGGGTATGAACGCCAAGCTGCTGACTTCAAAATTCTCCGGCTCACCTCGCAGGAGCCAGAGGATGGGGGCACCGGTGATCTTGCTTGCCAAGTCAAGTACTTCCACGGGCGGTACGCGCCCCTTTTCATAATAGTTATAAGTGGATGGTGATAACCCCATCAAAAATGCGAACTTAGATTGTCCACGCCGCCCACACACCTGCATACGCACCTGCTTAAGCCGGACGCAAATTTGTAAATAATCGCCTCGCAAGTGAGTTTGGGGTGTCAGAATGATCATCACCATCTCCACATAAGATTTTTTGATGAACCGACTGCAAGCGGAACATCAAGCGGGTGCACACAACAAATGGCAATCAGGCAATATCAGGGGCCGTTACACCGGGTGGTGGATTCAGGATTGGGCAGCAACTTACCCAGACGCACAAAGACGCATGGGCAACCAACTTGACGTAACCACGAGCGGAGAGCCGGGGTTTACACCCTACCAGTGCTGAAACATTTCCCGCGCAACGCAAACATTATGCACGGCAATTAAGCACCGATCACGGACTTAATGTCACGACCGTTATATTGTCACCTCACCACGACCGCCGCAAGCCGAAAGATCCCGCCAAAAACCCGTAACAACAACATCCATGCGATCGGCGTCAAACCGACACGAGTTGAAGCAGGCGATCTCCATGCTCTTGCACCCATTTTACCTTGCGCTCGATCATTTTCAAGAATCCGTATCCTTCGATACGTCCAAACGACCCCGTGGCCGCGATATGAAACGCACTTTCCGCCACCATCGCCTCGACCATAAGGTGCGGCACAGCTTGAAGTTCCGCCACGCTTACCATGTCCACAGAGTCGTAGCCACGGATAAAATGTTGAAAACGTACCTCGTCCACATGGTCGGGCCAGGTGGATGGATCATCGCCACCGCCAATAATCGAAAACTGCAAGGCCCCGTTGGCCATATCGATAATCCGCTGCTGCATCCGGGCGGAATCATAATCAATGACCGCCACCACCCGCCCATTGCGGAAGAGCATATTGCCCGGGTGCCAGTCGCTGTGCACAATCTGCAGTGGCCAGTCCTGCAGGCCCAGATTATTAACGGCCGTGGCCGCCTTGATGTAACTGTCACGCAGGTATTCTAAAATGGATTGTACCTTGGACCGGTCCGAGCCATGCTCTTCATTGGTGCGTCGAATGGTATCCGGTATTTGGTCGATGCTGGAATTAATATGGCGGGAATTGTGGTAGCTGCCCAATGGAGGCTCGTATTCCGGCGTGTAATCGCGCAGCAGTTTGTGATAAAGCGCCAATATGCGGCCGGAGTCGCGCGTGGCCTCAAGCGAATTGTCGTATCCGGCTCCGCGAATATATTCAAAGAGTTCATAAATGGCACCAAGCACCTGCAGCATGGAGTTGTTTTCTTTACGGGTGCCGATCAGGTGGGGCAGCGGAAACTGCTTCTCGGCCAGAAACATCTGAATAGCGTGGCAAAATGCCACCTTGAATGGATCATCTTTCCCTTTGGCCCGGCGCTTAAGCAGATATTCTGCCTTGGCGGTGCGAATGAGCAATTTGGGGGCCTTACGCGACCCGCGCGGAAATTCCTTTATGGCTTCAATAACTCCCAGATCATAGTGGCTTAGCACTACGGCAAGTTCTTCGGCATGAAATTTTTCGCGCTCACTCATCTGCACACCATCTGAAAACTACGTGGCTTAGGCGTTACAAAACCATTGCTTTGATCGTAATCCCTGCCGCCGCAGTGTCAAGAATCGCTGATGCAAATCGTGCCTACATCGCATCCCGTCAGCCGCGTCCTTCGCCAACCAGCGCGCGTATACCGGCCCGTGATGCTCCGAGGGCAGGGCCGATGGCAAAGGCAAGGGCCAGTACCCCAGTGATTAACGCACCCACGATGATTGATTCCCATGAAATAATAAAACGCGAGTCAAATCCCGCCATGCGGTGATCTACACGCGTCGCCATGAAGGCGATATAAATGCCGACAAATGCCCCGATCACAATGCCCGCAAAAACTAATAGGGACATCTGGGCAATAACCATGCGGACAATCTGCCCCCGCGTGGCACCCACCGCCCGTAATATCCCAAACTCATAGCGGCGCTGCCGAATGGCCGCCGCTATCAGTATCGCCGCTCCAATTGACCCAACCAGCATCACGCCGATGGCCGCCGCCGAAAGCGCACGCATCACATCAGTAATTACCCGATTGAGTTGCCGCTTCATGGCCCGTACCGACGTTCCATGCAATTGCAGGGCACCCATGCCCAGGAGTGAACCCAGCATTGAAGGGGCCGCCGATTTTGACAGAAATTTTTTGACCGATATGACGACAGGCATGGCTTGGGCTTTTTTATCAACATCCAGCATCACCATGTTGCAGCCGGGTATGCCAAACCAGGCCTTGGCCTCATGCAGCGTGCCCAATACCGCCAGTGCGGCTGTCTTATGAAATACCTGCCCCACACGCAGGTAATTTTGTGCGATATTAACGCCCGCCGATTGACCAATCCCCACCACTTCTACGGTTTTTGGCCCATCGATGGTACCGAGCACCACCCGGCTTTGCAGCGATAGTTTCAAAGCGCGGGCGCTTTGGGGACTTATCACAATGCCGCGACCGCTTGCCATGGATTTTTCAATCTTCGCCGCCGGCGCACCAACATATTTCAGGCCCAGCATGGGTGCGAATGTTTTGGGCTGCACGGCTACAAACAGCAGGCGGACCTTACGCCCTTTTATCATGCCCCGGACCCAGAATGCCGTCAGTGCCGAGGCTCGACGAACTCCCTTTACATGCGCAGAAATGGCATCGACTTGAGCGGTGGACATGGGCTCAAACGGACTGAACACAAACGCATCGGGAAAGTGAGCCGGGAACTCCCATGACGCCAGTAACCCTTCGCCGCGCGAACGCATCGAGACAAAAAACGCCATGCCCGCCAGAAGCGATGCCACCATGGCACCGGCCAGATAGGGGGATCGTACCCAATTGTGTGCGACGAATGGGCGGCTCACACCCCACATCCATGCCATGGGCCGGGCGAAAATCCGCTCCATCGCCAGAGCCACCGCCGGGCAAGTCAGGCAGGCAGCCAGTAGAATCATCGGAACACCGAAAAAAAGGTAAAACCACACCGCCCATTGAGAGCCGGGCAATATCCAGAGCGCCACTTGCGCAAAAAGCAGAAGTACCGCCAGAGCCAATGGAATTCCCGTTCGGCGTGGATGGTTTTGACGCCCCGCTATTAAAAAAGCCGACATCGGCTCAGCACGCACCGCAGTGAATAACGGCGGTAAACTGCCGATGAGCACAGCGAGTCCACCCGCTGCTATTGCAAAGATCAGCGTGCCGACGGAAATATGAAAAACCGAAAAAAAATGTGGATACCGATGGGTTAGCACCCACACCGCAAGTAATCCGATGCCAATTCCGCCGGCAATGGCGATGACGGCAATGACTGTCTGCTCAAACGCTACCATAAGTAAAATTTGACCCGGCGAGGCGCCAATGCAACGCAAGCGGCCCAGTTCACGAATGCGACCCGCCAAACCCACCAATCCCAGACCGAGTACAAGCATCCCGGCCCCAATCGCCGCCGGTATGCTCACGCCCAGCCGCAAGGCCCGAATGACACGCCGCATACGTGAAAACGCCTGACGGGCGGAGCCTGCGACCTGCACATGGGCTATCGGTCCCAGTCGCTTACGGATTCGATTCGCAACGACGCTTGCCTTCACCCCGTGCCCGCCAAGGATATCGATCCTGTTGAGTCCGTGCAGAGGCCATATCGTTTTTAATTGACTCAGCCGAATATAAGCCTGCGGAAAGGTGATAAACCGTCGCACGGGCGATCGATGAATAATTCCTATGAGTCTAAATACGCGGGTTTGCTGCCCGGTGAGTTTAATGGCGGCCCCCAGCTTGGCGTGCAGCATGCCCGCCAGCGCCCCGTCCATTAATATGCCCCGAGGATTGGTCGCCAGGGATTTTCCATGTGGCGGGACCAGCTCATTGACGGTTCGGCCCGGCCCCATCTGTATGCCGACCACATTGGCATAGGTGATGTGATGGCCTGATTTTATCGGCATATGGGCGGTGGCCCGGCCCTGCACAGCCCGCACAGTCGCCAACGTTCGCAGCTTACCCAGAACGGAAAACGGTAACTGCTGATGCGCTGCGGCGAAAGCGGGAACCACCCGGGCCGTCGTGTGGCCGAGTTGCCGATTCAGGTTGCGTGAGAATGACGCTTCCAGTGAGTCCATCCCGCCACTGGCCGAAAAGACCAGCGCAACGGCCATCATCACCGCAAGGCAGGCGAGTACGCTCCGAACCGGCTTACCGCGTAAGGAGCTGATAGCGAGCCGCAAGCTCTCCGGCATCTTTGGCCTCCTCAACGTCAAACTGTCCCGCCACCGCGCCGTCCCGCAGCACCACCACACGATCCGCCTCGGCAGCGGCGGCCGGCTCGTGCGTCACCACCACCACCGTCAGAGGAGATTCCTCAAGCATATCGCTTAAAAGCGACCAAAAATGGCGCGCATTGGCAGAATCGAGATTACCCGTCGGTTCATCCGCGAGCAGCAATGCCGGCCGCATAACCAGAGCTCGGGCGATGGCAGTACGTTGCTGCTCACCACCGGACAGCGCGTCTGGTTTATGCAGTTGCCGGGCGGAAAGGCCCAAGCGGTCAATCAGATGAACAGCGCGATCCACTACCTTCTGGTCGCATGTCCCGGCCAGTCGGGCGGGCAGCAGCACATTGTCCCGTACGGACAAATTAGGGATCAAATTAAATTGCTGAAATATCAATCCGACCTGATGACGCCGAAATTCGACGCATTGTCGCTCGGTCAATCCGGACAGGTCCTGTCCGTTTACTTTCAACGTGCCTGATGTGGGACGGTCCAGCAGCGCGCACAAATGCAGAAGTGTAGACTTGCCGGACCCACTTGCCCCCATGATCGCTACAAATTCGCCACTCCCGATCTGAAGCGTGACACCGCGCAAGGCTTCCACTTGCTGTGATGCAGATTGGTAGGTTTTTTTTACCTCGTTTAGCTCAATTGCGTATGGGGGCATTAAATCCTCATGAGATACCAATTCTTCAGCCTTGAAAAACCGTCGCCGCCGCGATGATAGGCCAATTCTGTCACGCTGGCCACCGGTGGCAATCTGGCACCCCCGATTGGCCGCTCTGCGGTGCCATCATACCCGCAGCATTTAACAGTTGGCGTGGTTTTGCTACGATGGCGGGGATGTACAAGTTTGGTGATATCAAACTTCCCGTGGCCGTCACATGCTTGGCCGCACTCATCGCATGCATCTTCCTTGCGGGCTGCAGTAGCGGCGGGCCGGTGCGCAATGGCCGTGTAACGATGGTTCACGGAAGTGCTCGGGTGATGAGTTTTAATCCTTACCTGAAATCAGCGGTGGTGCGCTACGACGGCCAGACCCGCAATGCGTGGTGGAATCGTTACTCCATCTTGTATTTTGGTGGCCAGGTGGCCAATACGTTGGATATCCAACCAGGTCAGAAGATCCACTTTGACGGCCTGCTGGCGGATGGAGATGTTTATTTTGGCCGGGCCTGGCGCGGTACCGCGCCGCCGCCAGTCGTCTACCCTCCCAGTCAAATCGTTCACCCCAATGGGGTCAAAGCCCGGAAAAAAATGCAGATTCACAAGACGCCTGCATCGCCGGGGGTTCCCGGTTTGCCGGGGCTGCGGCGGTATCTCAAAGCGCATCTCCATTCTTAAAGTTCGCTGCGGCGGGGTATTGAGCGCAGGTCCGGTCGCAATATCCATACGGTCTGGTGAGAGTCAAATCGCGTTTCAGAAATAGTGCGCTCAAACGATCGCAATGCCCGCGCATGGCGGTTAATCGGTTATCATCGTCGGCTTGGGTATGGTGCAGCGTTTTAATAGTTATGCCGAGAGCCAAAAATAGCATGAGTCATAAAACAATATCCCATTTACTTTTCAGTGCGACCGGGCTGCTGATCAGCGGTCTGGCCGGTTGTACATCAACTGTCCAATCGATGCACACCAGCGCCTTTGTCGTTCCACAACCACCCGCAAAGAAACAGATTTCCACTTCTTCCCCGACGGGCAAGGTACCAACGCGCGTATCGAGTCCCGGTTCGACAGGGAAAACGCCGCCGACGGTTTCCGCCGCCAGCGGCAACGGCCCGCTGACCCCCGCGCCTTCTGCGGAAGATGCCCCGGCATCATTGGGATCTGACCTCTCACCCGTGCAGGTGGCACCGGCACTTCCACCGGGGCAGAAATTAAGCGTGGCGGCGCTTCTTGGCAGCGTGGATGGACGACCGCTTTTTGTCCAGACCATCTTTAATATGGTCAACAGCGACCTGACACGCGAGGCCGCGGACAGCCGTACTAAAGGCTATTTTGAACACCAGGCTTTAGGTACGCTGGCGCGTGCTATTCACAACAAGGTGGACACCATGCTATTGCTGACCGAAGCGCGGCGACGGCTGACGTCCGACCAAAAAAAGCAGATTGATGCGTATGTGCGGGTGCGCGAAGCCAAACTGCTGGCGCAATACATGGGGTCAGAAGAACGGGCGAACCGGGCATTGAAAAGGCAGGGCACAACGCTCGATCGCCGACTGCATGCCATACGCGACAAAGCCACCCTTGAATTATTTATTAATCATACCATTTACCCCCGGATCGTCGTCACACGCCGCGATTTGATTCGGTATTATCGCCACCATATGGCACAGTTTACCCGGCATACCAGTGTGAGCCTGTACACAATTACCTACCCTGTCATTCGGCAATGGCCTCGCGACCCCAATGATCCCACCCATACCGAGCCGATTAAACACCCGACGGCTGCGCAATTGCACGCCGCCCGCCAGAAGGCGTTGGCATACTGCCGTCACCTTGAAACTGAAATTCAGCATGGTGCCAACTTCGCTTTTCTGGCAGAAGATAATTCAGTTGATTACGCGGCGTCCAATGGCGGCCATACGCCCAACGTCAGGCCGGGAGAGCTATCCAATCCCCGGCTCGCGCGACTTATTGAGTCGCTCCACGCCCATCAGATGGCACCACCCTTGCTTATTAAAAATCCGGCCAATCCCCGCCACGATCAGGTCCTGATAGTTAAACTTGGCCGCGTGGTGCACCATCGTGTGCTGCCATTTGCCGCTGTGGAAAAGAAAATTCTCCACAGGCTTACGCAGCGACAATATCAGCGATTAATAACTTCATATTACAATCGGCTTTATGGCGGAGAATCTCTCAACGCGCTGGAGCGTATGGCACGGACCGCCGCGGCCGTGGCCGTCGCCAAGTACTGGACCCGGAACTGAAATGATCCTGCCGTTCGGATTGGTGTGCCCGCTTGCGTGGGGTCACAACTTCGGCAGCGGACCGAAATCCCATTCCGCCACATCAATGGCGACAAGCTGCTTTTTGGCCAGTACAGAAAGTGGCAGTTGCCGCGGGTCTGCCTCCCAACGCAACGCCGCGTAATGGGCCAGGGGTCCGTGCTGCAGGGTTGCGACCATCGCTTCGCCTGCCTTCGCGTCGTTTTTGTATCCGCTGCACCGCTTACGACGTCCGGACAGATGGCCTGCGAATATGCAGACGGTTATCTCGCGATGGGTTAATGTGTGATTAATAACCGCCACTGGCTGCCGATCAAAAAACGTCATGCCGGCAGCCTGCATAAGCGGCACAATTATTTTCGCAGCCTCGGCTTGGGACGGCCCGGAGATGGACAGCGATGGCAGCTCCCAAAGACCGGCCCATAGGCCATCTGATGGACGCTGTGCCATCAGCACGAGGCCCGGCGCTAAGACGGCAAAAACCGCGGCATAATAAATTCGCCGACGGTCATCTTTCTTGCCGCGCACTGGATAGTCGGCCGTCGTCCCGGCTTGCCTGCTGCGGCACACACCACTTACCGGACACTTCGTACAATGCGGCTGACCCGCCGTGCAGACCGTCGCTCCCAGTTCCATCATGGCCTGATTGAATGTGCCGGCATGGCGGGGCGGGAGCCACGACTGTGCCGTCTCCCGCAGTTGTCGCTGCACCTTGGGATTGAGTATGTCGTGAGGATCGGCCAGGATTCGTGCCATCACACGCAGCACATTGCCGTCCACCGCCGGCACACGCTCATCGAAGGCAATGCTCGCCACCGCCCCGGCCGTGTACGGCCCAAAGCCGGGCAGTTGCAGCAAATCATTAAAACGGGTGGGAAGCCGACCTCCATGCTTCAGCATGATTTCGCACGCCGCACGGTGAAGCTGATGGGCACGGCGGTAATAGCCGAGACCAGCCCAAAGCCCCAATACGGCCGAAATATCGGCGTTGGCCAGCGATTTAATATCGGGAAAGAGGGTTAAAAATTTAGTGTAATACGGGATCACGGTCGCAACTTGGGTCTGCTGCAGCATCACTTCGGAAAGCCAGATGGCGTACGGATCACGGGTTTTTCGCCACGGCATGGCGCGGTGCGATTCAGAAAACCACCGCAGCAGGCTTCGCCGCAGAGTTTTTATGGCGTCGGTCGTCAGTGGGGGAGTTGACGTCGGCGTCCCGGTGTTTATTTGTTCATTCAACGTAAATGCCTGTAATTAAAAATGTTACATGCTATTTTCCGACTCAAGCTCGGTCCCTCAACGCTGCGGCCAATCGTAGGCATGATATCGCGTCCTCGGACAGAATCCATCCGACCGCCCAGACCGCTACAGATTGTGGTATTTTTGGTCGTATAACACAAGTGTAGTGGATAAAGCGGGTTATATATGGGTAGGCGGTGTGGATAACCTGTCTACCAACATTTAGTAATCATTTTTCTTGACACCACAAGATATAGTGGTAATCTACGCATCAGAGGTCTTATCGAAACCTTAACACGTCAGGAGATCGGCGTGAATATGGCATTGACTAGACGGTTATCAAGGCGACGAAGTTATTCAGGAATGGTCTTTACCAAAAACCTTGAATATCAGCCGAGCTTTGAGTATGCTAACAAAAACCTAACTTTAACAGGTGAGTGCGCCATGGGTATTCTAAGTGACAGTCAGATCAGTGAAGAAATTCGCATCGAACCTTTCGAGCGTGCCATCAAGCGGCCTGGATCAATCAGCTTTGGCGTATCGAGCTATGGTTACGATGTGCGCGTAGGACCGAACTTCAAAATTTTCACCAACGTCAATTCAGAGGTGGTCGATCCGAAAAATTTTTCGCCGCGAAGCTTTGTGGATGTGGATGCCTCAGCCGATGGTTCGATTTTGATCCCACCCAACAGCTTTGCGTTGTGTGAGACCGTCGAATATTTTGAAATCCCGCGCGATGTACTGGCCATTTGCGTCGGCAAAAGCACCTACGCACGTTGCGGTATCATCGTTAACGTCACCCCGCTCGAACCGGAATGGAAAGGGCGAATTACCATCGAAATATCGAATACAACCCCGTTGCCGGCAAAAATTTATGCCAATGAAGGTATCGCCCAGATCATCTTCCTCCGTGGGGAGAAAGTCTGCACGCAAAGCTATGCCGATAAACGGGGAAAATATCAGGATCAACCGGGTTTAACGTTGCCGCGAGTGGATTAAGCGGCCAGGGTATTTATGGATTCAGTCGCTGGCGCATGCGCTGGTGGCAACTTAGGCCGATGGGCATTGGGTTTGCCCGTTTGACCGCAGCAAGGAAGCAGGAGTACACAAATGAAAATTCAACGCCGTTTCACCGCCGCTGGAAAAGATGTCTATTCACAATTTAAGTATCAATCGCGCACCAGTCGCATCAACAATGTTGACGGCACCGTTGTCTTCGAGATGAAAGACGCGGAGATTCCGTCCGAGTGGTCGCAATTAGCTACCGACATCATGGTAAGTAAATATTTTCGCAAGGCCGGCGTGCCGCAGGTTGATGCATCGGGTAAACCGATACTTGACGCGAACGGCAAGGTGAAGACCGGTCCGGAGCGGTCGGTCAAGCAGGTTGTGCATCGACTGGCGGGTTGCTGGGCAAAGTGGGGCAGTGACTTTGGTTATTTTGATACCCCCGATGATGCCCAGGCCTTCTACGACGAACTTGCCTGCATGTTGCTCAGTCAGCGTGCTGCACCAAATTCGCCACAGTGGTTTAATACCGGTCTCAATTTTGCATATGGGCTTACCGGCCCGTCGCAGGGACACTGGTACGTCAACCCCAGGACGCATCAATTGGAGCAATCGTCCGATGCGTACACACACCCGCAGCCGCACGCCTGTTTTATTCAAAGCGTGGATGATGATTTGGTCAACGAAGGCGGCATCATGGACCTCTGGGTGCGTGAAGCGCGTCTATTCAAATATGGCTCCGGCACAGGAACCAATTTTTCCAAAGTCCGCGGTGAAAACGAGGCCCTATCCGGAGGTGGCAAATCGTCCGGCTTGATGAGTTTTCTGAAAATCGGCGACCGCGCTGCCGGGGCTATTAAATCCGGTGGTACCACACGTCGCGCCGCCAAGATGGTGTGCCTGGACCTCGATCATCCCGACATATCCGATTTTATAAACTGGAAGGTGCGCGAGGAAATTAAGGTCGCTGCGTTGGTTGAAGGCGTCAAGCACCTGAAGCCCGATCAGCAGCAACTCGCATCACGCCTGGGGTTGAAACTGGATTACGACTTCAATGGCGAAGCGTACAACACCGTATCCGGGCAGAATTCTAATAATTCGGTTCGTGTGCCAGACGCCTTTATCAAAGCTCTCGATCAGGACGCAGATTGGAATTTGATCCGGCGCACCGACGGCAAGGTGCACAAAACCGTCAAAGCCCGCGATCTCTGGCAGCAGGTGGCCTTTGCCGCATGGCGCTGTGCCGACCCCGGCGTCCAGTACGATGACACCATTAACCAGTGGCACACCTGTCCGCAGAGCGGACGCATCAACGCCAGCAACCCATGCAGCGAATATATGTTCCTCGATAACACCGCCTGCAATCTGGCGTCGATTAACCTTATCAAATTTTTCGACGCCGATAGCCGCACCTTTGACATCGAAGGTTTTCGTCACGCCTGTCGGCTCTGGACCATTGTGCTGGAAATATCGGTGCTGATGGCCGCCTATCCCAGTCGTGAAATCGCCCGGCTTAGCTATGAATACCGTACCCTTGGTCTCGGCTATGCCAACATTGGCACCATGTTGATGGTGGGAGGCATTGCCTACGACAGCGATAAAGCCCGCGCCATCTGCGGTGCTATCACGGCTTTGATGACTGCTGAAAGCTACGCCACTTCAGCCGAATTGGCCAGAGAAATCGGGCCGTTCCCCGGCTTCCATCGCAATCGGTCGGATATGCTGCGGGTGATGCGCAACCATCGCGCCGCGGCATGGGGATATGATTTTGACCAGCTCAATATCAAACCCGTAGTCATTGACGGCAAAGAGTTTAATCAACCCGGTCTCGCCAGCCCCGAACTCCTTGCGGCCGCCCGCCAAGCCTGGAATCGGGCCGTGGAATTGGGCGAAACGCACGGCTATCGGAATGCACAAACGACCGTCATTGCCCCCACGGGAACCATCGGCTTGTTGATGGACTGTGATACGACGGGCGTTGAACCAGATTTTGCCCTGGTAAAATTCAAAAAACTCGCCGGTGGTGGTTACTTTAAAATTGCCAATCAGTCCATCGAGCCTGCCCTGAAAAATTTGGGCTACACCATCGCACAGATTCGAGATATTTTGCAGTACGTGCTGGGTACCCTGAAACTTGGCGGCGCACCGCACATCAATACGGAAACATTAAAGGCGAAGGGCTTCACGGATGAAGAACTGGCCAAAGCAGAGGTCTGCCTGCCCACTGTTTTTGAGCTGGCCTTCGCCTTTTCTCCCTATACGTTTGGTGAGGCCACCATGGCCCGCCTCGGCTTCACCCCCGAGCAGTGGCAAAGCCCCCAGTTCAATCTGCTCAGGGCGCTGGGATTTTCCAAAAAGCAGATACGCGAAGCCAACGATGTGATTTGCGGATCGCAAACCATCGAGGGGGCACCGCACCTTAAGCCTGAGCATCTGTCCGTCTTCGACTGTGCCAACAAATGTGGCCGTAAAGGTAAGCGATTCATTCACCACATGGGGCACATCCGCATGATGGCTGCCGCCCAGCCATTCATCAGCGGGGCGATCAGTAAAACCATCAATCTGCCCAATGAGGTTGGTGTACCGGAAATTGAAGAGGCGTATCGTGAAAGCTGGAGGTTGGGGCTCAAGGCCGTCGCCCTGTACCGTGATGGCTCCAAGCTCAGCCAGCCTCTTAACAGCACTGCTGATGATGACGCCGCCGATGATGCGCAGGTCGATTTGCTTAAAGCCGAAGCCGCGGCCGTTTGCACGACCTGCGGCGATCCGTCACCAAGTGTTTCGTCGCTGGCAAACGCCCCGGTACAAACTGAAAAGGTGGTCGAACGCATCATTGAACGCGTGGTACACCGCCCGCTACGCCGCCGTCTGCCCAACACCCGCCGTAGTATCACACATAAATTTGATATTGGCGGTCATGAGGGATATATCACCTGCGGACTTTTCGATGATGGCGTTCCCGGAGAAGTATTCGTGGTCATGGCCAAGCAAGGCAGTACAGTGGGTGGCCTGATGGATGCCGTCGCCACGCTGGTGTCGCTCAATTTGCAGCACGGCGTGCCGCTTGAAGATATGGTTCGGAAGTTTGAACACACCCGCTTTGAACCCTCCGGCATGACGACCAACCCGGATATTCCTTTTGCCAAAAGTGTCATTGATTACATCGTACGATGGCTGGCAATGGAATTTATCCCGGGTTATCGACAAGAGCATGCCCCATCCCGCGGACAGACGCCGGAACCAACTGAAAATGGCGATAGCATTGCAGCGCCAACCGCAGCACCGACCGGTTCTAATGGTCGCAGTCCGAATGGTGTTCATTCCAATGGCGCTGGGAAGCCTCAATTGGCGGCCACCATCCCTCATGGAGAACACCACGGCACCAAGGCCACGGCGGCCACCATCAAGAATATTCTTGAAACCCGCCTCAATGATCAAGTTGCCTTGGCCTCGGGAGCGTTGTCAGCCCAGATGGCCACGCTGATGGGTGATGCGCCTGTTTGCAAATGCGGCAGCATCACCGTACGAAATGGCAGTTGCTATAAATGCTTGAATTGTGGCGAATCGCTCGGGTGTTCATAAACGTGCGAGCACATGTTGCACGGGCCTGATGGGGCAACGGCCGCTTTTGTGTGGCGGCATCTGCCCACTGGCCCGTTTTGCGTGCTAATCCGGCGCGGGTGTCCCGTTCTGAATCGGGACCTGCCTTAGCAGAATCTGCCCGGGTTTCGTGAACCTTCATGGCTGCCGTAAATTGGGCGATGAGGGACTCGAACCCCCGACATCCGCGGTGTAAACACGGCGCTCTAACCAACTGAGCTAATCGCCCGCTTCGATTGCATTCGCAACCGACGCGCAAAATTCTAGCCGCCATGCGTGCCTCCCACAACATATCCCCAATCGAACCGACAAGCGGCTGGCGCGACCGCCTTTTTTATCCACTGTCGGAAACTTAAATCGCGGATGCTGCCACATGGCACCCAGCGCTTCGGCCTGGAGGTTTCGCTTTTACCTTCATTGTTCAATACCTCAAAAATTCTTTCATTGGCGAAATTGTCAGTCCGTAAAACATCTGACATTCGCGCCCGGTGCCCGGACCAGGCACCGTGGCCCAATGATCATTTTCAGACACGTATGCCGACGGGCGGAGGCCAGCAATATTAAAGCGATGATGTAAAAATATGCTTGCCGGGCCATCACCATTGATCGCCGCCGATAACCTTGTCAGATGCATGTATGGCTGTCCAAAACAGTTATTACGCCAAAATTTTTGGAAAACTTTTTCCCAATTCCGCACGTAATATGCTAGACTGTTGGTCCGGCGCGGCGAATTTAGCCTTCCTTTGTCGTGGTACCGCAGCCGCGGATGGTTGCATGGCGCGCAGGCGTCATGGTTTGTGCCGGGTTTGGAATTTTTGGGCAGGGGGTCAGCCCCGCGCCTGCGAGATAAATATCAGAAGGAGAGCATAATGGGTTGGGCAAATATTTTCAGGCAAATGGATGAACGCAAATACTACGGCACGAAGGTGCCGGAAGTTACGCTTGCGTTCTGGGTGGCGAAAATTCTTTCAACCGCCATGGGTGAGGCAACATCGGACTTTCTTGTATTTCATGTTAATCCATATGCCGCGGTTATCGCCGGTGGATTGGGGTTTTTGGCGGCGTTGTGGTTGCAATTTAAAACCACGCGCTACCGGCCGATTTCCTACTGGCTTCTCGTGGTGATGGTAAGTATATTCGGCACGATGGTGGCGGATGTCATGCACGTGGTGCTGGGCATCCCCTACATCATCTCATCAAGCATGTTCGCCATCAGCCTTGTATTGATCCTGTGGGGCTGGAGCGCCAGTGAAAAAACTCTTTCCATTCACAGCGTGGCTACACCGCGGCGCGAGATGTTTTACTGGGCCACAGTTATTGCAACTTTTGCGTTGGGAACGGCCGCCGGTGATTTAACTGCATCAACCTTCGGGCTTGGATTTCTCAATTCGGCGATCATGTTCAGCATTCTTTTCATGATTCCAGGCATCGCCTATTTTGTTTTCGGACTCAATGAGGTGCCCGCATTTTGGATCGCCTACATCCTCACACGACCGATGGGGGCGTCGTTTGCCGACTGGTTCGATAAGCCGCGCCAATTGAGTGGTTTGGGTTATGGCACCATGCCGGTGGCGGCAATATTGTCGGCGGCCGTGGCGCTGGCGATTGGGTATATCTGGTTAAAATATCAGCGCCAAGCGGGGGCTCAGGCAGAGTAATTAAATGATTCCGGAAAATCCTTGCAGGATTGCCCGGTGTAAGATTCAAGCCATCTTGCGGCGCACGGGCGTCACCATCGACTGCCGCATTGCGGGCATACCGGGTTCCACCCAACGGAATACGCTGCATAAAGAAAATCCGGAAACCCCATGCCCCCGATGCGATCCTCGCCACGCTCATGCCTGCACATTCCGCAGTAGCCACAGTTGCATGACCGCACAATAGGATGAGGGCGGTATAAGCACCGCGCGGCAATGACCATCGCCACGCCAATCAGAAAAATTAAAACCCCGGCGGCGATTTGCCAAGGGGCCAATATGCTGTCCAAATGAGATTGATTCACGCCCACTTGCGATCGAAACGCCACGGCTATCCCAATCGGTGCCAAAATGTAGCCAGTGATGGCCAGGGCGAGAACCATTTTTCGTTTTCGTTTGGCGGCCTGCAACGCGGAGGTTTGTTCCATCTGCTGAATGTCGTCCTTCGTCACCGACACCATTGGAGGCAAATCATTTTTCGGTTGCGGGTTCATTCCAACCTCGCCTTTGCAGGCACCCAGGTGTTTGATTGCCGGATTGACCGCTTCAACGCGGTTTCACATTGGCATTGAGCCGCGCCCGCATCTGCTGCGCATTTTTAATAAGCTGCTGCTTGGGCAGCTTTTTCACCGGCGGAACCACAAACGCCCATATTTTATGGTCTTTAAATTCAATCGGCAGCAGCGAAGCAAATAAATCCAACCCGTAATATTGAAACCAGGGACGTGTCGTGGTGCGGTGGGTGTGCAAATAATAATATTGATATTTCGGATCCGTCGCCGTACCGATATTTTTCTTGGCCCGAATGCGGATGCCGTAAGTACCATACCACTCAAACGATGTCGTCAGAGGCGTGGAACCCTTTTCAACATCATTAAGATAAACCACCGATCCGGGGGGATCGGTCACAATCGTGATGGATCGTTCCACACAACCCGACATGCCCAGCAATGCAACGGCAGCGACTGACAAGATAGCAAAACGCTTTATCATCCGACGGATTTAACCATGAGCTGAAGTTTTATACAAATGCGCCATCTCCATAGATAGCTTGCGGATGGCGCATGGCTACCTCAGGTCACAGGTTACTCCAACTCTATGAGCAAATCACCCGACGCTACAATCGTCCCGGGCGGAGTAGCAATTTTACCGATTTTGCCGTCAATAGGGCAATAAACACTGGTTTCCATTTTCATCGCTTCGATGGAGAGCAATTTTTCCCCTTTGGAAATAGCCTGCCCCAAACTCACGGCAACGGTCGAAATTTTTCCGGGCATGGGGGCACCGACCTGTTTAGGATTATCACGATCGGCCTTGGGCAAGGTGGTACGCGATTTTCCGCCAAGTGAACGATCATGAATCTTGGCTTCACGCGGCTGGCCGTTTAGCTCGAAGAAAATGGTGCGCATACCGTCCGGGTCGGCATCGCCCGACGTAATAAATTTAATCAGCATGGTCTTGCCCGGTTCCAATTCCACCGGCACTTCCACAAACGGCTGCAGTGGGTAAAAGAACGCTTTAGTTGGCAACACGCTGACATCGTCAAATTGACGGCGAAATTTTTCAAACGCGGCGAAAACGTCCGGGTACATCAGATGACTGGCCAGATCGGTATCCGTGGCCTCGCGATGAATTTTTTTGGACAGTTCCAACCGCGTTTTTTCCAGATCAATCGGTCGGAGCTTGCTGCCGGGTCGTGCCGTGGAGGCCTTGTCGCCGCGGAGAATAATTTTTTGTAATTTTTTGGGCCAGCCGCCAGGGGGCTGCCCCAGGTCACCGCGGAACATCTCAACCACACTCTTCGGAAAATCAATATGTCGAGATTCATCGAGAATATCCGCGGGTTTGAGATTGTTGGTAACCATAAACAGGGCCATATCGCCCACAACTTTGCTCGACGGCGTCACCTTTACGATATCGCCGAACAACTGATTAACATCGGCATACATTTTGGTGATTTCGTTCCAGCGGTCTCCCAATCCGAGGCTGCGGGCCTGCACGCGCAGATTGGTATATTGGCCGCCTGGCATTTCGTGCTGATAAACCGATGCAGTGGTGGCAAGCATCCCCTCTTCAAATGGTTGATAGAAGCGCCGCACCGCTTCCCAATAATCGGAAAGTTCGGCAAGTACGCTCGAATCCAAACCCGTATCGCGTTTGGTATTGGCCAGCGCCGCCACCAATGAATTCAGATTGGGCTGACTCGTCATACCGCTCATCGGGCCAAATGCGCAATCGACAATCTGCACGCCCGCTTCTGCTGCCATCAGCAGTGTTGCCGATTGCACACCCGCCGTATCGTGCGTGTGCAGTGCAATGGGCAGCCCCGTCTCCTGCCGCAATGCGCTGATCAAAATTTTGGCGGCTGGTGGCTTAAGTAATCCCGCCATATCTTTGATGGCCAGGATATGAGCACCCATCTTCTCCAGTTCCCGTGCCATTTTTACGTAATAAGAAAGCGAGTATTTTTTGCGGTTCGGATTCAGGATGTCGCCGGTATAGCAAACGGCCGCCTCACAGATGGCACCAGCCTCATTGACAGCATCCATCGCCACACGCATGTTGCGCGTCCAATTCAAAGAGTCAAAGATGCGGAAGATATCAATCCCATGGGCGGCGGCGGTCTTTACAAAAAATTTAACCACGTTGTCGGGGTAATTGGTGTAGCCGACCGCGTTACTTGCCCGCAGCAGCATCTGAAACAGCACATTGGGTGCGGCCTGACGTAACTGGGCTAAGCGATCCCACGGGTCTTCGTGCAAAAATCGCATGGAGCTGTCAAAAGTGGCACCGCCCCACATTTCAAGGCTGAAAATGCCCGGCACACGCCGAGCTATCGCCCCGGCCGCCGGCAGCATGTCAATGGTTCGCATGCGGGTAGCCAGCAGGCTCTGATGCGCATCGCGCATGGTTGTGTCGGTCAGTAATACCGCCTTGGAGTTCACCAGCGATTGGCAATACGCCTCGGCACCAAGCTTTTTGAATTCGTCCCGCGAGCCGGGCGGTAGTGGTTGGCTGCTGGCCGACACCAATGGCGGCGGGGGAGTCATAATTGAGAGGTCCGGCAGTTTTTTAACTTCGGGCGATCCATTTACGATCACCTCCCCCAAGTAGGTAAGCAACTTGGACGCCCGGTCACGCCGCGTTGAAAAACGGAACAGCGATGGCGTGGAATCGATCAAAGTGGTGACGGCCCGCCCCGCCGCAAAGTCCGGGTGCCTGACCACATTTTCCAGAAAGGGAATATTGGTCTTCACACCACGCACACGAAATTCCGACAGCGCCCGCAGAGATCGGCTTATTGACTCTTCCAGAGTCGGGGCGAAACACGTGAGTTTCACCAGCAGCGAATCAAAGTACGGTGTAATGACTGCGCCCGCATAGGCCGTGCCGCCGTCCAACCGGACGCCAAACCCGGCTGGAGATCGGTAACTTGATATGCGCCCGTAATCCGGCGTAAATTGATTCGCCGCATCTTCTGTGGTGATTCGGCATTGCAACGCCACGCCACGATAGGTCATATCCGGTTGGCGCGGAATATTGATCGGCTTTTCATGCAGATGGTACCCTTGGGCTACCAGTATCTGCGACCGCACCAGATCAATGCCGGTGATGATTTCAGTGACGGTGTGCTCCACCTGTATGCGTGGATTCACTTCAATAAAGAAAAATTCATTGGTGTCGATGTCAACCAGAAATTCGACGGTGCCGGCGTTGCGGTAATCCACCTCGCGTCCGATGCGGACCGCAGTATCGCATATCTGCTGCCGCAGCGCCGGGTCCAGCCCAACGCTCGGTGCCAGTTCCACAACCTTCTGGTGTCTCCGCTGCACACTGCAATCACGTTCAAACAGATGCACCAAATTGCCATGGCTGTCGCCGAGCAACTGCACCTCAATGTGTTTGGCCCGGGTGATGTATCGTTCCAGAAATACTTCCGACTTGCCAAATGCGCCGCCAGCTTCACGCTGGGCTTCCTCCAATTTGCCGGCCAATTCGGTCGGCTTATGCACCACGCGCATACCCCGGCCACCGCCGCCGAAGCTGGCCTTAATAATCAGGGGAAAACCAATTTCGCGGGCCATTTGTTTTATGATCGCCGGATCGCTGATGCCGTGCTGTGTGCCGGGCAGCACCGGCGCGCCGGCACGTTTCGCGATGCCGCGGGCGGCGGTTTTATCACCAAAACTTCGCAGCATCTCCGGCGTCGGGCCAATAAATGTGATGCCAGCATCGCCGCACGCCTGAGCAAAATCCGCGTTCTCCGACAAAAAACCGTACCCCGGATGGATCGCATCGACATCATGTGCCTTGGCCAACTCTATAATCGCGGGTATGTCGAGATAATTTTTAACCGGTGCGTCGGGGCCACCAACCTGATAACTCTCATCCGCCTTGAATCGGTGCAGCGAATAGCGATCCTCATGCGAATAAATGGCAACCGTTCGTAAACCCAATTCCGTCGCGGCTCGCATGACACGGATGGCGATTTCGCTTCTATTGGCGACAAGCAGCTTGTGCATATGCAAAGATTCCTTTTTACCATCTGACCTTGGCCCACGCTTCGAGCAGTAACTGCCAAAAGCCGCCACAATGCCCTCTGCATGCGATTGGGACACAGACGTCCTGGTTGGTTGTCACTTCGCGCCTGCGCCCTTAACCCATCCCCCGCATCCTTTTCCAGCCCCAGGATCGATGCAAGGGCTGCAGTGCACTGCACCGCCCGTAATGTAATCGATTTGCGCTGCGGCGCGAATAGCAGCCCCGCCCATATATTAATTGCCATTTGTACGACCTTCCCGGTCGCATAGCCCCATGGCGGATATGGAGCCTGCCTCCGCATTGCCGCTGATATGCTTCGCACCTGAATTCGGCATCGGCTCGGCGGAATTATTGCCCGGCACACGCCTCGCAAAAAGCAAAGATGCGTTTTGCGAAAATGCGAAAGTTCAGATAATCCAAGTACTATTTTTAGACGCAGCAAAGAATTCGTACTATACTGCCGATAAGTCTGGCCGGAGGAGTAAACGGATGGAGATGTTTGTCTACGCAAAAAGGAGTTGCGATGGCCACTGTTCACCGGTTCGTGGTAGTTCCGGCCGTACCTGAAAGTCTCTCTGCATTACATGAATTAGCTTACAACGTTTGGTCATTATGGAAATACGACGCGGTAAGTCTCTTTAATCGGCTTGATCCTGACCTGTGGGAAAGAACCGATCATAATCCCGTTGCCCTGCTTAACTTAATCAGTCAGGAAAAACTGCAGGCCGCGGCCCTCGATGAAGGCTTCCTCGCGCACTACAACCGTGTGGTGACCGATTTTCGCTATTACATGCAGGCACCCACCTGGTTCAGCCTCAATCAGCCCGGAAGCAAGGCCCAAATTGCCTATTTCTCAGCGGAATATGGCCTACATGAATGCCTGCCTATTTATTCCGGCGGTTTGGGCGTGCTTTCTGGCGACCATATGAAAAGCGCCAGTGAGCTTGGCCTCCCACTTGTCGGCGTCGGGCTTTTATACCGCGATGGGTATTTTCACCAACGTCTGAATCCGGACGGCTGGCAGCAGGAACTTAATCCGCAAAATAATTTCTTTTCCATGCCGCTGAAATTGTGCGTCGGCCCCGATCAGCAACCCATCCGTACCTTTGTTGATCTCCCCGGCTCACGCGTCAACATTCAGGTTTGGAAAATCATGGTCGGCCGCGTCACCATTTATGCCATGGACACCAATCTCCCCGACAATCGCCCGGAAGATCGTGAGATTACCGCCCGGCTTTACGGCGGCGATCAGGAAATGCGCATCCGCCAGGAAATTATCCTCGGCATTGGTGGTATCCGCATACTTACCGCCTTGGGTATCAAACCGACAGTTTGCCACATGAATGAAGGGCATTCCGCCTTTCTCGCCATGGAACGTTGCCGCGTGTTGATGGAAGAAGGCAAAATGTCGTTTGCTGAAGCTCGCGAGATTGTTGCCGCCAGCAATGCTTTTACCACCCACACGCCCGTGCCGGCCGGCAATGATCATTTCCCGCGGGAAATGATTGAACGTTATTTCGGCGGGTACTGTTCTAAACTGGGCATCTCCATGGATGAGCTTCTGGGCCTTGGGCGCATCAACCCCGCCGATGCCCATGAAGGTTTTGGAATGACCGTACTGGCGCTCCGAATGGCGTGGCATTGCAATGGTGTCAGCAAACTCCACGGCGAGGTGTCGCGGCACATGTGGCAGCGAATCTGGCCGGACGTGCCACCCCACGAAATTCCCATCACCCACATCACCAATGGCGTCCATACTCAATCATGGATATCAGAAGGTTCGGCCCGGTTGTATCAGGAATATCTCGGTGCCAATTGGCTAGAGCGCCCGGCCGACCATAGTGTCTGGGTACGAACCGACAAAATCCCTGATTCCGAACTGTGGCGCGTCCACGAGCGACGCAAAGAACGTCTCATCGGCTTCGTCCGCCAACGCCTCGGGGACCAGATGAAACGGGCGGGGGCCGCCGCCGCAGAAATTGGCCGCATCGACGAAGTACTCAATTCACGCACACTGCTGATTGGCTTTGCCCGTCGCTTTGCCACCTACAAACGCGCCACCCTTTTACTTCGTAACATGGACCGACTGCTCCGCTTGCTGCGCGATACCGAACGCCCGGTGAATTTTCTTTTTGCCGGTAAAGCGCACCCGCGCGACGATGGCGGCAAACACTTTATCCAGGATATCTACCGCTTCTCGCAACGTGAAGATGTACGTGGACGCATCGTCTTCCTCGAAGATTACAACATGGATATTGCACGCCACATGACGCAGGGCGTCGATGTATGGATGAACACACCGCGCCGGCCCATGGAAGCATCCGGTACCAGCGGTATGAAGGCCGCCATCAATGGTGTGCTTAATTTAAGCATCCTCGATGGATGGTGGTGCGAGGCCCACAATGGGGAAAATGGCTGGGCCATCGGCAGCGGCGAAGATTACGGCAATGACGATTACCAGGATGAAATTGAATCCCGGCGTCTGTTTGACATCATTGAAAAATCCGTGGTACCGCTCTACTACGAACGCAGCCTTGACGGCCTGCCCCGCGGTTGGATCAAGCGGATGAAGAACTCCATCCGCACCATTTGTCCGGTCTTCAATACCAACCGCATGGTGCAGGAATATGCCGACAAATTCTACATCCCTGCCAACGAGGCTTTCTGGCAGCTTGGACAGGGACACGGTGCCGGTGCGTCCGCTCTGGCAGACTGGCGCCGGAAGATGCGCGAAAATTGGGGCAAGATTCAGGTGCGCGATGTCCAGGAACACATCGATGGCGTGGTTAAAGCCGGTGAAAGCGTCAAAATCTACGCCACCGCTGCATTGGGAGATATTCCGCCCGATCATGTTCGAGTAGAACTGTACTTCGGTCCCCTCGACGCCTCCGGAAACATTCAGAAGGCCAGCGTGCAAGGGATGGCGATGGGTGCCGCCGTTGAAAAAGGTGTATATCAGTACGTCGGTGCCATCCGCGCCGCGGATTGCGGGCAGCAGGGTTATGCCGTTCGAATTCTGCCTGAAAATCCTAATATCAAGCTGCGATTGGAGCCGGAACTTATCCGTTGGGGATAGGCCAGCGGCAACTATAGCCGCCTGACGTGGGCCATCACCCGTTTTATCGTTTGTAAGCTTGGGGAGCGTCGGTTCTTAGAGCCTTTTTTACGCGGCTGGTTTCCCGTCTGTCACGCCGGTCGCTACGCGTGTCTCCTTCCGCCCCTGCCAATCATCGGTAAAATAGCGCGGCGATGCGCCGGGAGGCTGCCCGCCTCATCGCCGTGCGGCTATCACCCGTAAATGCTCCGGGGTGGTAGGGGAGATGCCAACTTCCCGGGCGCAGAGGATCGTCGTTGAAATTTGCATTTCGGCGGCGATATCAGTTAATAATGTTGAATGTTTACTGGAGGAACAGGCCTGATGTCCCGAGTGTGTGTGGTTGTAGTGGCGGGATTTGATCTAAATATGCAGGCCATGGTCGGTCCACGGCTCGGGGCGCTGGCCCACCAAGCCTCGCTGGAACCCGTTTTCCCGGCGGTCACTTCCACCTTTCAGGCCAGTCTTACAACCGGTCGGTCCGTCGCTGAGCACGGCATCATTTGTAATGGTCTGTTCACCCGCCGCGAACCGGAATCCCACGATCTATTGGACCACGACAGCTACCCGTAATTCAGACGCGAGGTCAGTTTTTGGGAGCAGTCCAGTCAACTGGTCAAAGCACCGAGATTTTGGTCGACTTGGGGCCTGAAAACATCGATGCTGTTTTTTCAGCAGTCCATCGGCGACGCCGCCGACATCATCCTCACACCCAAGCCGACTCATACCCCCGATGGGCGAACGGTCAGCTCCTGCTGGGCCAAACCCGACACGCTTTATCAGGCGCTGGCGCAGGAACTTGGCCCATTTCCTCTGCATCATTATTGGGGGCCGATCGCCGGGCTTCCCGCATCGCAGTGGATTGGTCGTGCCGCCGCACGGGTGTGGGAGGTCGAATCCCCCGACCTGCAGTTTGTTTACATACCACATCTGGACTACAGCTTGCAGCGGCTCGGGCCGCAAGACCCATCCATCGCACAGGAGGTTCGCCAACTCGACGCCATTCTCGACCCGCTCATCACCGCCGTCTGGAAAAGCGAGGGCAAGATGCTTGTGGTCGGCGATTACAGTTTGAACACGGTGGTCGACGCAACGGCACCCAATCTGGCATTGCGCCGCTCCGGCCTGTTAAAAACCACGCCCGACGCCGATGGAAAATTGCTCATCGATCATGCTGCCAGTGATGCATTTGTGATGGTCGACCACCAAGTTGGCTTTCTCTACGCCAAGCCCGCTGCATTGGAATCGGCAATCAAACTGTTGCGGACATTGCCCGGTGTCAGACAAATTATTCAAAAAAACAGCTTTGGCGCACTAAAAATTAATACCCCGCGGGCCGGCGACGCCATCCTTCTTTCTGAAGCAGATCGCTGGTTTATGCACGATTGGTGGGAGAACGAACTGGAAAAGCCGGCCTGGCAACACTCCATCGACATCCACCGAAAGCCCGGTTACGACCCGCGTGAACTCTTTTTTGCCGGCGGAAAGCCCGGCAAGGCAATCACACAGGACCCCATGCTGGTGCGCGGATCGCACGGCCTGGCTGGCAACGATCCAGCCCAATCGCCGGCCATCTGTTCTGATTTTTATTTGTTTCCCCGGCAATATCGCGTAGCCGACCTTCCGGGCATGATCGGCGGGTGGCTGGGCAGGGCTTGAAAACTCGCCCCATGCAGGGGTCTTGGTTCTTCATGCAGCGGTCCGCGCGATTCGGTCATCCGACGGATTGACTCTCTCCAGCGGCCATTTATACTGCATGGTTCGGTTTGGCCCGGTGGATTGTGCCACCGGCTATGGCGGCAATGCGTCCGGCTGCCCGTGCTAAAATATTGTTTGTATATTGGGATGCAGCGGAGGTTTTCCTGTGGCTGAAAAGCTGGTTTACTTTTTTGGTAATGGCAAAGCGGAAGGTACCGCCAAAGATAAGGTTCTTCTCGGGGGCAAAGGTGCAAACTTGGCCGAGATGACCAATATTGGTCTGCCCGTGCCCCCCGGTTTCACCATTACCACCGAGTGTTGTGCCGCCTATTACAAGCAAGGTCAGAAGTTCCCCGTCGGACTCGAGGCCCAAATCGATGAAAACATCGCCAAGCTGGAAAAGGCCCTCGGCAAAAAACTCGGCGATCCTGTCAATCCGCTTCTTGTCTCCTGCCGCAGCGGGGCCGCGGTTTCCATGCCTGGCATGATGGATACCGTACTGAACATCGGCCTTACAGCAGATATGATCGAACCGCTTGCCGAGACCAGCGGCAATGCTCGCTTTGTCTGGGATGCATGGCGACGCCTTATCAACATGTTCGGTGATACCGTAATGGGTGTGGCGCACGAACATTTTGAACATGAAATGGATGCCGTTAAAAAGAGCCGAAAAGTCAAACTCGACACCGATTTAACTGTTGACGACCTTAAAGAAGTCTGCAAACGTTATCTGAAAGTTTACGAAAAGCAGACCAGACAAAAGTTCCCCACCGATCCGCGCGACCAAATTCTTAAATCCGTGCAGGCGGTGTTTCAGTCATGGAACAGCCCCCGCGCCATTAAATATCGCGCCATTAACGAAATCTCCGGCCTTGCGGGAACCGCCGTCAATGTTCAGGCCATGGTCTTCGGCAATATGGGAGATGACTGCGCCACGGGTGTGTGCTTCACCCGTGACCCATCCACCGGTGAAAATGTTTTCTACGGCGAGTTCCTTATCAATGCTCAAGGTGAAGATGTGGTGGCCGGCATCCGTACCCCGCAGGAAATTGTCCGCATGGGCGATTATCTGCCGGACGCCTATGCTGAACTGCTTCGCGTTAAAGATATCCTGGAAAAACATTTCAAAGACGTGCAGGATATGGAGTTCACGGTCGAGCATAATAAATTCTATATGCTCCAGACACGCAACGGTAAACGCACCGGCCCCGCGGCCGTTCGCATTGCCGTGGAAATGGTCAATGAAAAACTCATCGATCAAAACACCGCCATCCTGCGTGTGGACCCAATGAGCCTCGACCAACTCCTTCACCCATCTTTTGACCCCAAGGCCAAAAAAGATCAGTTTGCCAAGGGGCTTCCGGCGTCGCCCGGGGCGGCCGTCGGCAAGCCGGCGTTCACCGCTGAAGAGGCCGAAGAACGCCATGCCAAAGGTGAAAAGGTAATCCTGGTGCGAAAGGAAACCTCGCCGGAAGATATCGGCGGCATGCAGACCGCCACCGGCATTCTTACCAGCACTGGTGGCATGACCTCGCACGCCGCGGTAGTTGCCCGTGGCATGGGCAAGCCATGCGTGGCGGGCTGTGGTGAATTGCACATCGACGCCAAAACCGGTGTCCTTTCCGTTAAAACATCCGGCGGTAAAGTCCGCAAATTCACCCGCAAGGACACCATCTCCATTGATGGCTCCTCCGGCCACGTCTATGCCGGTGAAGTGCCAACCGTTAAACCCAGCGTATCAGGTGATTTTGGCACTTTAATGAAATGGGCCGACGGTGCGCGCAAACTGCTGGTGCGAACCAATGCCGATACGCCGCTTGATGCTAAAGTCGCGCGTGAATTCGGTGCCCAGGGCATCGGCCTCTGCCGCACGGAGCACATGTTTTTTGAAGGTGACCGAATTATCGCTGTTCGCGAGATGATCCTTTCCGACAACGAAACAGATCGTCGCAAGGCCCTGAAAAAACTCCTGCCTTATCAGAAAAAGGACTTCGTCGGCATATTTAAGGCGATGGACGGCCTGCCGGTCACCATCCGCCTGCTCGATCCGCCGCTGCATGAATTCCTCCCCCATGAGGAAAAAAATCAGCGCGAGATGGCCCGGCAATTAAAAGTCCCTCTCGATAAGGTCAAACGCCGCGTCACTGAACTCCATGAAGCCAATCCAATGCTCGGTTTCCGTGGCTGCCGTCTGGCTGTCATTTATCCCGAGATTCAGGAGATGCAGGTTCGCGCCATTTTTCAGGCTGCCGTGGAAGTGGCCAGGAAAGGTGTCAAAGTTCTTCCGGAAATTATGATCCCCATCGTCAGCACCGTTAAAGAGCTTGAATTCCTGCTGCCCAAAGTGCACGCCATCGCTGAAGAAACCTTCGCCAAGGCGGGCAAAAAGGTGGATTACAAGGTTGGCACCATGATTGAACTTCCTCGTGCCGCCATCACTGCCGATCAAATCGCTACACAAGCCGAATTCTTCAGCTTCGGTACCAACGATTTGACGCAGATGACGTTTGGCTTCTCGCGCGATGACGTTGGTTCATTCGTGCCGAAGTATGTGGAAATGGAAATTCTCCCCCGCGACCCGTTCAACGCATTGGATCAGGATGGCGTTGGACAACTCATCAAGATCGCCATTGAAAAAGGCCGCGCCGCACGGCCGGACCTCAAGGTTGGCATCTGTGGTGAACACGGCGGTGATCCGTCGAGCGTGGAATTCTGCCATCGCGTCGGACTGAATTATGTCAGTTGCTCGCCATATCGAGTGCCGATTGCCCGCCTTGCCGCCGCGCAGGCTGCAGTTAAAGAAGCTACCGGCGCGAGTTATTCCACCAAGTAACACCGGTTAATAATTCATCATAGACCGATTTTACGCCCGCGCACTTTGCGGGCGTTTTTTTTTGTATGTGGCTATGAGTGAATTCAAATTGTGCGGCGATGGTTGTGGGGCTCTGCCGCAGAGGCGTTGATGCCCTGTCTGTCCAGCGTGAGCTCGGGATAAGGGATGTTGTAATTTGCGTTTTCTCCAAGACATTACATGTTTCGACGAAGCAAATGGCGCGATGTCTCCGGCACCGATGGCGATGCGTACACCCTGCCAGCCGTTTCACACCCGCTGCCCCATTTAGCCACGTGCATGGTGCACGCGCGTCAAACACACCTCGGCATGGCACGACCCGTATCGAAAATGCGCGCTCTATTTTCTACGATTCATCGTACAGTTGCGGAAAAATCGCTCATAATCAACAAAAATCGTGATTTCTTATCCCGAATTCACGTGGTATTAAGATGTGCCAATACCAAATCCGTCGGGTCAATAGCGCGTCGATGCCATGGAGACACCTTTCGGCCCGGCATAGGTAACGTGGTATACGCAATTATTGGAATCCGAACTGAAATAAAGCGATCCATCCGGTGCCTCGATGCAATTGACAGGTCGGGCCATGATATCCGTCCCGTTTCGCAGGGTCTTAATCAGCGGAAATTGTCCGGAAGGGTTTTTTGTCCAATGGTCAAACGTAACCACTTCCAACCTGTATCCGACCAATGGTTGGCTGTCCCATGATCCGTGGCAGCAAACAACCATGTCACCTTTGAGTCCCGGGAAATAATTGGTGGTTAAAAAACACGCCGACACTGCCGACCAGTGCGCCGGCAGGCACCACGCAGGCGGAATGGCGTGTTGGGCCATTTTTACAATTGCCTTATCGCCAAGCTTCTTCAGCCATTCATAGCGCGGAATATTATTCCCCGTCAGATAGGGGTGCCCGTAAAACCCGCCCTTCACATAATGATTGACTTCCTCCGGCGGGTTCAAATCGGTTATTTCCTGATGCCCCATTGTCTCACCCAGCGGATGGCCAAACTGATCGCTACCCTCATCGCATCCCCAGATTTGCTTCGTACCGGGCCGCTCCAAGAGTTTTTCCGTATTTCGGATGCCGGTGCAGAATAAGGTTTTTCCGGTTCCGTCCAAGTTGTATCGCCAGATCATTTCGCGTCCCAATGCCGGTGGATCCGCGTTGATATTACGCATATCCCCAATACTGGTATAGAGATGATGTTTCGTCAGCAGCAGACTCCGCCACCAGTGCCAGCCGCCTTGGGGCAAACCACTGATAACCGTCACAAGTTTTCCTGCATGCAACTGCGTGCCATCGTCACGAGTTTTGCATATTTTGCCGGCGCATGCAAACCACAGCCAGCCGTTTCTATACACCATTGACTGCACCGCCGGTACATGCGATACAAACACCGAATGCTGCGTGAATAGACCTGTCCTGTCCGGGTGGCCGAGCAGAATAATATTTCCTCGGCCGGGTTGGCTCACGAAAAGGCGGCCCGCCTTATCCAACTGCAGGAACCGTGCGTTTTGCAGTCCTTTGGCCGCCAATGTCACACGCAGCCCCGGTCGCACCAGAAAAGGGGGTACACCCGGCCCGACACGGCTTGCCGCCGATGCTGCTGCCGCACATAAGCCCAGCGCCAGTGTGGCCATCGTTGCTGCCATCAATTTGTTAATGCCATTCACCGTAAATCTCCATACGTACACTTCCGTCGGCCTGACTGCAGATTTGCCTGCCCGAATCGTAATGCCCGAATGGCTAAAAGTCGGCCTCGGCGATGGTATTATATTCGCGTTGGCCCGGTCATGCCGATGTGATTACCAATTCACATGCAACTGTTTGCCCGTCAATTGTTTAATCCGCTCGGTAATGATGCTGTGTTTATCCTTGCTTCGCTGCGCCAATTGGCTTTTCAGCACGGTAACGCGTTTTAATAAACGGTTGATGATGTGCTGCCGAATCGTCTGCCGCAAATTGAATTGTTGCGTCACCACCTGCCGCAATTCCTTCTGCAGGTGTGCCGACTTGCCCCGATCAGATGCTTTTCTCAATTGCCACGCCAACGAGTAGGATTTATGCGTCAGTTGTAAATCTTCCAATGTGTAGTGAAAAAGCTTCGGGTCGTATTTCCGCATGTATTCCAAACGCCGGAAATTCGGCGCAGCGGCCCGGATGAGCAAATTAAATTTTTGGGGATCAGACTTCCTCAACATAACCGCTTTTCGGTATAAACCCGGTTGCGTTTGCTTGAGAAAGCTCATGATCTGGTTCACCTGTGAAACTGTCAGATTGGGAGGTGAAGGTTTTCCCGGCGCTGCCTTAGGAGCCGCACCGACAATCGAACCGATAAGCAAAACCATCGCCGCCATAAGCGGCCATCGATACTGTAACTTCATGAAGTGTGGCTCCAGTGGGTAATCTCTGCCACGGCAGTTATCCCTTACCGCCATGGCTTAAGCGCCTCTACGCGACCCCGTCCAATGGGTCCAAACCTGAATTTTCATTTCGCGCATTGAATTTGGCAATTCTGCCGCAATCACTGTGCCGGCCCGACGGGTGAATTTACCGCCAGTTTGACACGGTCAACCGCGTTTAGAAATTGCAATAAGCCGTTGGAGCCTCCGATCGGAGAATCGGCATCAAACTCGTCACCACCATTAGAAATATGGTCGCCTGCATTCATTTGCTGCAGCATTAAAGTGTGACTGGCTGGCAAATTCGTCTGCGCAAATTCTCTAAAGCTGGTGGCCGCGTCTCGCAGTCGCTGCGCCCGCGCCGCCGCCCGCATCTGCACCATGTGCACCCCCGCCATCACCACCAGTGCCGCCGCCACTCCCGACACCAGCGACATGCCGCGGTAAAAGATTGGCCGCAACTTGCGTTTTATTTCCTTTCGCCGTTCCTGCCGCTGTTTGGCGATCACGCCGTTATGAATCTGCCGCCGCATTTGCTCCAACTGCAACGGCCGAAATTCCTCCTCCAGCGCCGGAAGCGCCTTGAGCGACGCCAAGTTGGCTACCGTCTGGTCATATTCCAGCATCGCCGCTGGATAGGTTTCAATGTGTTCCACCAAACGCCGGGACGATTCCGCACCCAGTTCTCCGGCCGCATGTAACAGGCACGCCTGCGAAAGACTAAGACGTTTCATGATCCACCTCCATCATCACCCGCATTTTCGCCAAAGCGCGATGCGCCCGGGCCAGAACAGTTCCCAAGGGGCAGCCGGTGACTGTGGCAATCTCCTTGAACGATAAACATCCGTAGTGCCTCAATAACAGCACCTGCCGATCCAATTCCGGCAGCCTCTCCAATGCACCAAAAAGCTTTTCCGTCTCTTCGCGGTGCTCGGCATCATCTACCGTTTCGCGACCTGGCATCTGATCCGTCAGTTCCGAGCCTGACTCGGCATCCACCAGAGTAGACCGAGTCTGCCGCCTTGCGTTAGCCCGGGCCTTGTCACGGACCAAATTTACGATGATCCGAAACAGCCACGCCTCAAATTTCCCCTCTTCTGTGTAGCGTTGCAGTTTTTGCACCACTCGCAAAAGCGTCTCTTGCACCAAGTCGCTTGCCAAATCGCGGTCGTGCGTGGCCTTGTAGGCGTAGGCAAACAGGCGCTGCCAATACAGCCCTATAAATTCATCCCACGCCGCTTTGTCGCCGGCCCGGCACCGCTCAATCAAGGCACTTAAAGCCTGCGAATCCAAAGCCATCTAACCTACCCGTAAAACGTTCCCGCAGACGCATCTATTGCGTTCAAACCGCTAATTCTTAGTCCTGATCCCAATCTCCCTGCCCTCCGACACCCGCTTTCGCCGTTCAGTGTCCCATATATCCAGTACACCACAAAATTGTGTGCTAATTGTGAATTTTCACCTTTAGGATAAATGCCGCATCCATGCGCCGTTTCGATATCAATCAACCCACGCCCGTCGCCACGCCACTTGCCGCATGCAAAGAACCGTTTCAACGCATTCCTGGCCCCCGGATCAAACCAGCCCTGCATCCGAGCTTATTTCCGCCGCCCGCGTAATTTGCGGTCCTCATCCGCTGGATTTATAATACCGGCAGTTTTGATGATGGCCAAATGTTCAGGCCAGTGCATCAATTGGGCGTGCAGCCTCCGACAACCGTCGAAAATGCGGCGGTGCGGTGGCTTTTTTGCTGTTTTACGCTATGCTGGACGGCTTGCGTCGGGCAGGCGACGACGCAATTTAACGCGACATAACGCCAGATGGCCAGAAGTTTTGTTCGCTGCGTAGTGATAAGTTTTGCAGCTTGTAAATGAGGTATGAATGCTCAGAGTCAAAGTAAAAGCCAACGAACCCTTGGACCAACTGTTGCGACGTTTCAAAAAGCTCTGCGAAAAAGAGGGGCTTATCAAAGACATGAAACGCACCAGCTATTACGAAAAGCCCAGTGAAAAGGCACGTCGGCAACTGCGCAAAGCCCAGAACAAAGAAATTAAAAGACTCCGGGAAACCTCCGGCGTCTGAACCTTTCCGGTACCTCGGCAGTGGTGGGGGGCAGACGGCCTTCCGTCCCGGCGGCATATATTCCCGCCCACAATGGCGTGTGGGGCGATGCAGTGCCCTGACCGCAGCGGCGCTCGCCCGGCGTCGGGTTGTCTTTCGTTTGCCGCAGCCTTTGACGGGTTGCCGAAGGGAGAAATCGGCACCATTCAACTCAACGACCCGGGGTGATCAAACATTGGCTCAGACTTCTATTGAAAAAGTATTTACGGACGTCTGGCAATTCCGGGAAGAAATCGTTTACCCCCGTCTCTTCGGATCCATTACGCCGGAAATATCCCTCATCCCCGCTGAATTTTTTGCAGATGATAAGCAGGTTATTCAGCCGCCACCCCTCTGGCTGCATTACGGTGTGCTTCCGTCTCCACCCGATTCCATACGCAACTGCTGGGCGTATGTCAGTTCCGGCCTCTCCAACCCAACGCCCGACCAGTGCGAAAATCCCAATCCTGCCGAGCCCAGCGGCATCGGCTTTGAGCTTGTCATGTTCAGCGCCGCACCGTCGTCCTGGGCACCCCGCATGATCCAATGGGTAATGGCCAACCAGTTGATGGCCGCTGCCGGAATCACATCCTTTGATCTGATGGAAATCTTTGATCGCATCCATCTTCCCGCAGCGCTCCAGCCACCTGCCCCGTCAAACATTAAACATTTATTTGTTCTGCCGGCCCCGGCGGATATCCAGCAGTTTGAATTGCCCACCGGCAGAGTGGAACTGCTGCTGCTCGTCGGCGTGACCGAGGCGGAAATGCGCTTCGCCCGCGCCCAGGGAGGCGATGGACTGCTGGAACTGCTTCAGCATCATGGCATCTCGCGACTCACCGATACCTCCCGTGCCAGCGTCATCTGAATCACGCCGGCACCGCGGCATTATTGCCCGGCATCTCGCCTCCAGGGCATGGCCATTTTTCCGGACACTATTGGTATCCTCACCCGCCTGGGCGTTTCAGGAAGGTCCTGAGAAAAACCGCCGATCGTCTATTTTCCGGTGATGTCACCTCTGCCCGAAAAAATTGCCACGCCCCACCTCCACACCCGCAAATTAAATCTGCCCGGTTGCGTCAAAGATCGGTTAAACTCAAGCACGCTGGATTAATGTAGGTTGCTCGCCCGCATGTCGGGCCCGTTCTTGTCAGGAGCCTGCCGCCATGCGTACCTGTCTGATCGTCGCCGGTGTTATTGTTTCGGTTTTTGTCGTACTTATTGTTATATTAATAATTGTGGGCATCAGCGCCGTCAAGCCGCTGCTGGCACTGCAGGCCAAAGGCAGCCATTTTTTCACCGCATCGGTTACCGCGATGGCCAAAGACTGGAAACCCAGCACGCTGCTTAACCGTGCTTATCCGCCCTTCAAAGCCAAATTATTGAAACATGATGACGCCGCCAGACTCTTTGCCGCATATAAATTGCTCGGCCATCTGAAGCATCTCGGCAAACCCGTTGGTATGGTCTTCAGCGGACTGAGCCCGCAGTACGGCAACCGCACCACCGGCCAATTTACGGATATCGGGCATTTTTCCAAAGGGCGGGCTCGCATCCGGATGGGCATCATCCTTAACCACAAAAAATGGGAAATATATTCTTTCACCATGTACTCCAACGTCTTTCTGCCGCCTGCACCAAAAGTCAATTCTCTTCCCACCACCATGCCAAAAGCCCCACTCAAAGCAAACGCCCCAGCCCCGGCCACCGGTCCGGCCCAATAATCGCCATGATAGCGCAGCGGCCACGGAGCCCGAGGATGCAGTCTGCTTTATCGCCCCCGCAAAGGCCTTTTTTGGGGGCAGGTTTCAGAGCGCTTGCAATTCTTTGGCGATACCATACAATTCCTCGCCCGACTGAGATTGGCCTTAAATGGCTGGCCTTGATCGGGCCGTCGGCGCGGCCGACCGGTGGTTGGAATAAAGTAAAGGCTTTATTGCGACCGCTTGACAAACAAGTGAACGATGGTATCATTTACCTCTCGCAACGGTTAACGGTAAAAGTTAATGCGGTGCGGGAAGTACCCCGGAAGAGCCTGAGAAGTCCTCAAGCCAAGTGGTACAAGTCGATGAAAGTCGACAACATACTGCGGGTTTGGGATTTGAATTCGGATCGCGATTCTTAGGTGTGTGTCGGGTGGTTTACCAGATGGCGGCGGGATAATCTCCAATGACGCCCTCTGATAAATCTCCCGGGTTCTCCGGTGAAGATGCTGTTCTTTGACAAGTGAACATGGTTTGGACGCCACGAGAATGTGGCAGGTGCGTTGCAACACACGCGGATGTTTTCATCCGTCGCGACGTGAACCTGCATTTGATAAACCAGCCCTGACCGGCTGGTTAGTCAGAACACTCTCGTGTGTAAGTCGATTTGAAAAGTCGTTTCGGTCTCTACCCTGAGATCGAAACGCAAGCCAAGTCACTTTGAGAATTCTGAAATACAGCCATACATCTGCCGAATGCTCTAGCCAGCACCGGTGGATTTGGTTGGTCAGGTGGCACAATAGCCATCTGATAGCTTTGCCAATAGGCAAGCTTTTCATGATGTATATGATCCGGGTAAAGCCGCTACGGCGGTGACTAACCGGAAAATGACATTTAATTGAAGAGTTTGATCCTGGCTCACAGTGAACGCTGGCGGCGTGGTTAAGGCATGCAAGTCGCACGGGGTAGCAATACCCAGTGGCGAAAGGGTGAGTAATGGATAGTTAACGTACCTTGAACTCAGGTATAGCCAGTCGAAAGATTGGGTAATCCCTGATAATGTTGCGATGCGGCATCGTATTGCAACCAAAGATGAGGACCGCAAGGCTTATCGGTTTTTGAGCGGACTATCTTCTATCAGCTAGTTGGTGAGGTAATGGCTCACCAAGGCTATGACGGATAGCTGGTCTGAGAGGACGACCAGCCACATTGGCACTGAGACACTGGCCAGACTCCTACGGGGGGCTGCAGCAACGAATCTT
>JAKAEB010000068.1 GCA_021818445.1 Planctomycetota bacterium | reverse complement strand
CGATCTTCAGAGGCACCCTGCATTCGGTGGTGGAAAGGTTCTGAAACCCGGCCGGGCCTCGCCGTGTCCCACCGGTCAGCCGGCTGTCGCCCCTTATGACATCGTCATGGCACCTGTTCGCAATGTCGCCACCGGGGCTTGGTAGAACCGCAAACGTGGATAAAGTATGAATGTCGCAGTGATGCCCCAATGTCAATAATTGCCCAAGGGGTTACTTGGCACGCTTCATTGTGAACCAGCCAGCGTTGCGGCCGGGCACTTCACCTCGTCCGCAACTCGCTGTCCCGCTCGTTGCCGCCGAACAAAACGCCTCGGAGTGTATCGCAAGCGCCTTTATGGCTGATTCACCAGCCGGCGGGCTGAATAGCCAATAAATGAATTTGAAATGTCAACGGCGTATTGGCCGGTATGGTGGGGGGGCTGCCCGCTTTACCGTACGCCAGTTTAGCGGGAATAACCAGTTGCCGAACGCCTCCCACCCGCATGCCAAGCACTCCGATGTCCCAGCCTTTAATAACCTGCCCCGCACCAACTTGAAAGGTAAATTGCTGGTCACCATGCAGACTCGACGCGTCAAACACTTTTCCGTTTGGTAGCCAACCGGTGTAATGCACGGCAATCGTCTCTCCCTTTTTTACCATTGGTCCTTTGCCCAGCTTGACGTCCTCAAGTTTCAATCCGTCCGCAAGCTTTTGTTTCTTAACGAATTTGGTTGCTGGTTTGACGGATGGCGGTCGTTTGGACGCTTTCTGTTTGGCGTGATGCCGGTTCTCGCCCGGCGCGGCCGTTATGGCAAGCATGTGGATCCGAAAGGTGAGCGTGGCGTCAGGTGGAATGGTAGGCGGCGCTCCCTGCCGGCCGTAGGCTAATTTTGCTGGAATCACCAACTGGCGAACACCGCCCACCTTCATACCTACCACACCAATGTCCCAGCCTTTGATAACTTGCCCGGCACCAAGTTGAAAGGTGAACGGGGTATTTCCATGAAGTTTGGATGCGTCAAATATTTTTCCACTGGCTAACCAGCCGGTATAATGAACACTAACTGAATCGCCAGTCTGAGCCGCCGCGCCTTTGCCAATCTTCACATCTTCAATTTTCAAGCCGTCCGCCAGTTTGTGAACCTTCACAAATTTAACGGCCGGTTTATCGGCAAGCTGAATTGGCACCTGTGCCGGACCGGTCAGATCGCCCGGCCGCGAATCGGGCCGTATTGATCCGGCAAAGGAACTCGATACAACCTGGAGTCCCGCAGCTAAAACAGTTATTACCAGTAGAGCTTTTATTCGCATGAAGTCTCCGAATCAGGATTGGCCTTGCCAGATAACCCATACCCAGCCGCCACCTTTGGCCCGCAACTGAACCCATACACCATGGGGCAGATGTTTCAAACGTGCAGCGTAAAACGCCAGCGCCTCTTTGGCAACCGATATGCCATTTCGCTGTGCCAGCTTTTTGTAGAGGTCCTTACGGAATCCATTTTCCGCATCTACAAATTGCGCCTGCGCGGCCGTCAAATGCCCGCGCGGCGAAAGATACCCCGTATGCGCTTCGCCCACCAGTTTACGCCGCAGCAGCGAGAGAACACGCGGGAAGTCGGCCCGCAATCGCATAAACAACTGGTGAATGCTCATCGATGCACCACCGTCGGCAAACAATGCCGTCTCCATGCCGCCGCTCCATCGGAGGGAACTTGGCCCCGACGCGCTCGTTGGCAGATGGGAAGCCGTTTTATTTTTGTCTGCCGGTGGCGTTACACTGGGAATCTGCGATGTGTCACCGGCAATGTAATCCATACCCTGCTGCGCCTGTTCCTGAATCACCACCGTAAACTTACCATGCAAATTGACATTCACCTCCAGCGGCTTTTGCTGGCTCAATACCACATCGTTATGCGTGCGCAGGCAACCGGCCAGAAAGCCCGCACCGACAACCAAACATCCCGCCGCCATCATTCGGATAAAACTGCTGCATTGCCATTGCATAAAGATTCTCCTGGCATCAAACCAACATTTATTTTAGCAGGGCCTTTGCAATTCGCATCCCGCCGTCGATCAGTGGGCATCGGGGTGGGTGAATTCGCGTGCCAGTTTGTAAAGCTTGTAAATGCCCGTGTTGGGCAGCGTGATGGTGCTGCTGTAAGACTTCAAATCGCGCGGGCGGTACATAACTTCATGGCCGTCAATTTTTATCAGGTGCGGCTTGAGTTTCTGCGGGTTAGATTTTCCCCTTAAAAAATGAAAGCGTATCTGCATCCCCTTGGCCGTTTCTCTGGCCGTTAACCGTTCCGTTACGAAAGGATATTCCCGCAGGTCTTCCATCATCAGGGTGGCCATTCGACGGCCATAAGCATTGACCACCCGTTGGGAGAGAATGGGAACATTTTTTATTTTTAACAGTCCCGGCCCGACGGAACTTAACCTCAGGCTACCGACCGGGCGCTGATGGGGTTTCCATGTGAATTCAGCGCTGACTCTGGCCGGCCCGATTACATCCAGCTTGGATGGCGCAAAAAATTGAAAAAGCAATTTCTGGTTAATATTGGTCATCATTAACGACGCATGCAGTATGCGGCTGGCAGGCTGATATTCCGCCATCAAGGTCCATGGATGATGCCGTAGCATTCCGTGGCAGCTTTTAACCACCAGCGACCCCCGATGATAATTTATGCCGCCACTGATGGAATCCAGCAGCAGGCTTTTCCAATGAAAGCTGGCCATGTGAAATGTTCCGCTGGAGAGGCTGAAACGGACGGATGAGCTTCCCGCTTTGGCATAATCAATGCGCCCGGTGAGAAACGCCTTGCGAAAAATATAAAGCGGTTTGCGGGCACTTGGCCACCGAATGACATCGGCCGATAAACGCAAGATGCCCGAAGCGGTAGAAACCGTGCCGGGCCTGCCATCGGTCAATCTGCCTGTAAACTTCACGGCACCACCGATAATTTCAACCGGTTGGCCGTCAATTAGCAGTGGGGCCTTCGGATGGTGCCCGGCCGCCATGACCGGGAATGTCGCGGCAATCATCGATGGCAATAGCCCCGCCAAAAAACATCGGCACCGGCAGGGCAAAAACATGCAGGTCGCTGGCCTCATTGGCAGGTGAGAATACCAGATTCCTTGCCGAACCGTCATTCAATCAAGGTGGCAGCGAGGGCTTTTTTTCTCCCGCCGTGGATCAAATTGCAGAAAGGTGACTCATCGAAAGCAGGGCGGCGTGCGCGGTCTTACCACCCATGGCGCACAAAGCACCGTCGCACTGGTGCGCACGCGCTCCAAGTAGGCTCTCAGATCGCTTTCTGTGAATTTTTGAAGAAACTCAACCTTTGCCGAGTGATTCAGCAAGCGGATTGCATCAATCAATTCGCCTTTATCGACGACGCCCATACCAGCGACTCCTTTCGCCGCAGCGGCCCTGAAACAACCCCCACCATCCATGCAGGGGTTGAAGAGAATTTCAGCCGACTCATAATTGTCGATCCATGGCTATGAAAAACTTTAGCCAAAATTGGCCAAAATTTATTATAGGACGCAAAAAACTCCCAAATACCAGCGACTAACGCTGCGGACAAGCGGGGGTATGCGGCAATTTTGCGCAGCATCTCCAAAAGCGTGTATGTCCCCATCCACTTATGCCCTGTGGGATGGTCCCGGTAAACGCCGCCAATCGTCTCCTTTTCACCGATTTCACCTCCGCCCCAAAACTTGGCCACGCCCATGCTGGGGATGTCAGCGTGCGGTGGTTGTCGGCGATGGCTAAATGCCTTAACCTCTCCGTGCCTGTTTTTCGCGGAGGAATTTCGTGCAGCGTATTGCCATCAATCAGTTACAAGAAGGGGATGTGATTAACCAGATCTTCGTCCTCACCGACAAAGTATTAGGCACAACCAGTACCAACAAGCAGTTCCTGAGGGCGGAATGTTTGGACTCCACCGGCAAAATTCATTGCCGCATGTGGAACATCTCCCGCGACCTGTACGACAAAATAAAGTCGCCCAGCTTTGTGCAACTCAAAGGGCGCATCGAGGTTTATCAAGGCCATCTGCAGTTGATTGCCGAGTCAATTACCGCGGTAGAAAATCCCGACAAAATCAACCGGGCGGACTTCCTCCGAACGACCGGCAAAAATGTCCCTGATATGGTCAAACGTCTTCATGAGATTTTGGCCACCATTACCGATGCCGACCTCAAGGCCTTGGTGGATTCATTCTTGCAGGACAAGCCCTTCATGGACCGCTTTATGACATCGCCGGCGGCGTCTGGTCTCCATCACGCATGGCTTGGCGGTTTGCTGGAGCACACACTTAGCGTCCTTGAGCTTGCTATGGTCATCTGCCCCCGCTACCCCGACATCAATCAGGATTTAGTCGTTGCGGGCCTGTTCTTCCACGATATGGGAAAAACCGAGGAGCTCTCCAGCCAGTTCGGTTTTGAATATACCGATACCGGCCGCCTGATTGGTCACGTTGTACTCGGAGCGATGTGGATACATAAGCGCGCATCAGAGGTATCGGCCAAATTAGGTCGCCCGCTGTCTCCGCGTGTGCTTATGGTGCTGGAACATCTTATCCTTTCCCATCACGGCGAACCTGAATTCGGTGCCGCCGTGACGCCCAAAACACCGGAGGCCGTCATCATTAACCTCATTGACAATCTCGATGCCAAAGTGCAGATGGTGCTCGACGCTGTTAGCGACCCCACCGTTGAAGGTGATTGGACCGATTACAAAAAGGTATTTGGTTCTCCCATCTATCGCCCCGTTCTCAGATGACAAACGCGAGGCTCTGCGGTTAAAGTATGGGCAACTTTTCGTCAGGGAAACTCCTGAAAAAGGTGTTCCGCTTGACTATTTTATTAAAAAGTCACGATGATGGGGGTTGCCATGAGTCAATCTTCGCCGCCACCAAATGGTTTTGGAACCTGTGAAGTTACTGGAGAAATATTACCCGCCGATTCACTGGTGAAATTTCAGGGTAAGTTGGTGGGGCCCAAAGGCAAGCAAATCCTCCTTGAACGTCTCCAGAGCGGTGAACCAACTGACACCACCGTGCTGCAAAGGCCAAGTTTTTGGCGACGGTTTGGTTGTATCTTCGTCGATGGGCTCGTGCTGATGGTCCCGTCTCTGATTACAGAATTTATATTTGGTACGGTGGCAGCCGCCGGTATTTCGAACCCGCATGCAACATCGTTCTTTGCATTTTCTCATGGCATGTTATTCGCGGGAATCGGCAATCTGATTTTATTTGTCATAAATGCCGCTTATTTTGGCATTTTACACGGGGCCTATGGCCAGACCCTCGGGAAACGCGCGGGGCGCGAAAAGGTGGTACGGCTCGATGGCAGCCCGGTGGATATGCGGACCGGCATACTTCGAGGGGTATATTACGCCATGCCGTCTGCGATTTTGGCCGTTGGGCTATTCACCACCACGATCCAAATATTTCCGATCTTCTACCTTCTGTCGTTGCTTTGGTGGTTAGCCGACATTATTTGCCTTATTGCTGACACCCGCATGCAGCGTGCCCTGCATGACCGCTTGGCAGGGACCAGGGTCATACTCTTGCCGCCGAAATAGCTTGGCGTGCAAACTTTTGTCGCTGGATATTTTAGCCGCTCCCCACGATCAATAGCCTGAAGGAGATTGTTCCAATTCCGACCGATTCCGACAACCAGGGGCATTCCTCACAAGTCGGCACCTGCGAGGTGACGGGCGAGCAATTAACCGTCGATCAGATGGTGCAATTTCAGGGTAAGTGGGTGGGGCCCAAGGGCAAGCAAATCCTCCTTGAACGTCTCCAGAGTGGTGAACCAATTGACACCACCGTGCTGCAAAGGCCAAGTTTTTGGCGACGGTTTGGTTGTATCGCCTTTGATTGGCTCGTGATAATGGCCGGGTATATGGCCCAATTACTTCTGATCTTCATTATTGCGGCATTCAGGGCCGCCACGCGTAAACCACCGATTTTATTTGGCAGCTCATTTGGCAAACCCGCTCATTGGCTTGTCGTGGACGAATTTGTACTCGGGGTTGTAGATGATCTGCTGGTCGTCGCTTATTTTGCTCTCCTGCATTACAAAACCGGTCAAACTCTGGGAAAGATGGTGGGGCGGCTCAAGGTGGTCACACTGGACGGCTCATCACCTTCACTCGGGACCGCTCTGCTCCGCGCTGTTCTCTACTACCTGCCAATACTGGTGCTTTTGCCTGTAGGTCTCTATACACTCATATTCGGTTACCAGAAGGTTCATCAGGTCTACCTGCCGGCCAATATAAGATGGTACGGATTCCTGAATTTACTGGTGGGGATAATTGGCGTTGGATGGTGGATTGCGGACCGGGTGACGCTGCTGGTGGATTCTCACTTGCAACGCTCGCTGCACGATCGCCTGTCGGGCACCAAAGTCATACTTTTGCCGCGTAAGTAGCCCAGGGTGCCATCATCGTGCGGCCAGTTGCCCTCTCGACACAATCGACAACCAGATGTAGCCTGTTCCCATGCGGCCTGAATCGAGAGACCATGTTCATCCCAACGGCGTCCGCCGATGCGAGGTCACGGGCGAAAAACTGCGCCCGGATCAGGTCATCTTCTTCCGTGGTCGATGGGTGGGGCCCAAAGGCAAGCAGCTTTTGCTTGAACGGCTGTTCAGTGGCGAAAATCCGGACTTGGCGCTTGTCACGGCGGGCCTGTTGCGACGGCTAAAGGCTTTCCTTCTGGATTGGGCGGCTTTTACCGTACTGATCGTGCTCTATCTCATGGCGGGCCTGGCGGCGCTTGGCTCTACCTTTTGGATTTGTGTCTTCGCACTGGTGGGCTATGCAATTATCGTCCTGTATTTTGGTGTGCAAATTGGGCAATTCGGAGGGACTACCTGGGGCAAACGTGCCGCCGGGGTCAAAATCGTTCGGCGAGATGGTGAACCGATTACCTTGATGCAGGGTGTGATGCGCGGTGTTTATTATGCCATGCCAATGTTGGTATTTTTGCTGTTGGGCGTAAGCCTGTTCATCGCGGAATCGTTTCCATCGCGATTCGCAGTGCCGCAGGGCGTGCTTCCGGTGGCTCTCGCCGTTTGTGCCCTTTGGCTGGTGCTGGATATTCTGCTTATGTTCCTTGATGTCTCACAGCGCCGCTCATTCCACGACCGCCTCGCCGGTACACGCGTCATCATCATGCCCACGGAGATGGATGATCTTGCAAATGAACCCGACGATGGCGACCCTGAGGACGACGATGAGGCGGATTATGAATAAACATAACCCCCTCACCTTCGGCCGGTATATTGCCCGCATTGCACGTTGCGGCGCTGGCACCCCGCCCGGAGCACGCCGCTTTCGATGGTATCGCACCGTCCGGCGGCGGAAGGTTCATGACCGCAACCCTTCAGTGCCGCATCGGATTAGGCGGTCGTTTGTGGCTGTCAATATACGCGGCCAAATCCCATGCCTGCTGCAACGTTAAAGTTCCCGCCCGGCCCAGCGGCATGTTTACTTGAATAAACTCGGCTGCCAGTTTTACCTTATGCATGCCCGCTCCGGCATTGTAAGAATGCGGACCCCATAACGGGGGAAACTGGTAGTGATGCCCTGTCAGCATTCCCTGCCCGTGCGGGCCGTGGCACATCTCGCAATTAACTATGAAATCCTTTCGGCCACGTTCAATACTTGGTGTCAGCGGCGGTGCCTTAAGCGCCCTGTATCCACGTCCCGGCATCTGTGCCCCGGTGGGTGCCCCGCGCGAAAGCCAGGCGGAGTACGCCACCAGTGCCGTGATGATTTTTCCAGACGTGCGCGGCAGATGATGGCTGTTTTCGCTGAATTCAAAACATTCCTGTATCCGGCGCGACATCGTTACAACGGCATGAACCTTCCCCTGATACCGCGGGTAGGCCGGGTAGGCACCCCACATCGGCGCGCTGTAAGCCGCCGCCCCGGAGGCGAGATGGCAATTTTCGCAGCTCAGCCCGTCACCAATGTATTGGCCGGCATATCTGGGTGTATTGTCAAAAACCCGCTTTCCCAGCAGCACCATTTGCCCAAATTTATTCTTCGGTATGGCCGACGCGGGTGGGGGAACAAATTTAACCACGCGCCCATGTTGATACTTCACGATTCCCCATGGCGCATTTTTACCCGCTGCGGAATCCGCAGTAGGTCCGGCGTGAGATGGAGGATCGCCAACAGCAGGGGCCGGTGGGCCACCGGTAACGGATTTAAATCCGTAGTGGTGGAAGATTTTCTGGGCCGCGGCAGACCGCAAAAACGCCAACCATTCCATAGCGGCCTTTTTATGAGCCGCCGTCTGAACAACGGCACCCGCATAGACTGCGACAGTATTATCGGCGGCCGGAATTGAAACATAGCTGATGGGATGGCCAATCTGCTTTTGAAAAATCGCTTCAGACTTCCACGTTACACCAGCGTCGGCAAGCCCCTGCATCAGGTAAAGCGGTGTCTGGCGATGATGAATATGGGTAAGAATGGTCTGGCCATTTAACACTTTTGTGTGATAAACCATCTTTTCCAACGATTTTCCGCCCGCTTTTTGCAGCGAAAGTTTAATCTGCCGCGCGACGCCCTCCCACCTAGGGTTGGGCATCGCCACCCTCACATGAGGTCGCCCCAAGTCCTTAAGCGAACGGATATGGGCGGGATTGTCGGAGGGAATCATAATCGCCAAGTTATTGGTGGCATAGCTTACCAGTGGGCCTTGGAGCATACCCTGTTTAATAAGCGCCTCGACTTTAAGCTTACCCGCGGCGAAGACATCAGGTTTGGCCATCCATGTCATGTTGCCTATCGTAATGGTTCCATGCGACTTCATTTGCCGGATCAAAATGCCCGGCGGAAGCGTTTCGTAATAGATGTGGCCGCGCAGACTCGGGTGCACCTTCTCAAACGCATGCACCAGTGGTGCCATGGCAAAATAATAATTTCCACCAACGAAGATCGTCAGTCTCGATGTAAATGGGTCGCCATGGAAATCAGGCAGATCATCCACCTCAGGTACAGTGAATTCAAGCCCCTTTCTCAAGACTGGATCGTTCCGGCCATCGCTCCACGGCGGAAATATCTGCCCGCGGTATTGTGGTGGTTCCACCCGGCCATGCCATGACGCAATCGTTCTACCCGTTGCCATCGCAGCTAACCCCGCCGTTAATAAAGCCCCCAAGGTCGCCACGACTATTGTGGCTGTGGCAATCGTCCGTACCCGTCGATTTCTTCCGTTAGTCACCATGACCGTACTCCTGAAAAACATGATGGTCTACGCATCGACTTACTTGGTGTAGCTGAATCCCGCCAATTCCAGCATGGGTATGGTTCCCACAATGCCAGGCGTCAGTACGGCACCAGGAATAAGGTGGTTGGTCAATTCGGCGGCCACCCGCTCATGACTGAGATGATCGGGGTTATGGCCCTTCGCAATCAAAGCACCCGTAAATTCCCAAACGGCATTATGGCATGCCAGAAATACAATCCCGCGATCTTGCAGCAGGTCGATGCAGTTAGCTTCGGGTGAAAATAGCCCGGCAGGATTGTTAAAATCGGAAGGATTGGCCCTCGCCACTTTGTTGGGCACGTTGATAAAAACGTTTGATTTAAATTTACCGCCTGTGAATGCGGAAAGATCATATTTGGCCCAGATAAAATCGTCGTAAAGTGCCAGATGGCAAGTGCCGTGGGTGGCCGACACCGCCAGATAGTTGTGATTTTTGAATGACCACCGCTGCGCATTGGCCGCATTACGCATTAAGTTGAGCCACGGACTTTCCAGATTGGTGTTGTCCCAAACCTGTTTGGGGCCGCCTTTGTATGCCAGTATTAAATTCAAGGCTTCGGCATCCCATTGCGATTCATCGGTCAAAATCATGGGTACCGTCCGGAATGAACGGTGCCGGGGCGTTGCCGCCAATTGACGCGTCAACTCCGCCAACGTGGCCGCAGCGTGCGGCTCCAGATTGACTCCATTGCCGACATGCTCCGCCATTCCCGCCATTGTCCTTCCGCTCGCCACCGCCACAGCTCCGCCGGCCAATAAACCGAGCATCTTCCGCCGTCCAATTGCGCCGTCCAAAATGGGATGTTGGTTCGTCATGGCTTATGCACCTCCAAAAAAGAAAACATGTTCGTCGAGGCAGACCGCCAAGCCCACCCTTCATAAACGTTACCGATTGGCAATGCATATGTAAAATAGATAATTTATATATATACAATCATAAAAAATGATACATTTCTGTGTGAGAATCGTCGGTGCTTTCGTCGGCTACCTCGACCGGCCGCTGAACTGGCAATAACATTTCACTATGCCGCCGAGCACAGAGAAGCGAGACTCTCCTTCCGACCTCCGCACCTGCGAGGTGACGGGCGAGCAATTACCCGTCGATCAGATGGTGCAGTTTCAGGGTAAGTGGGTGGGGCCTGAAGGTAAGCAAATCCTCCTCGAACGTCTCCAGAGTGGCGAACCAACTGAAAGCGCCACACTGCAAGGGCCCGGTTTTTGGCGGCGTTTTGGCTGCTTTGTGCTGGATCAAGCCATCATTTACTTTCTGGCAATCGCGTGCGTGTTCCTCTTTCGCGTGCTTGGATTGGTGGCTCTGCGGCTGACGGGTCACTCAATTTGGCGCGGCGGACGACCGATCATCCTGCTTTGCGTTTGGCTCTTGGCGGTTTACGCCACGGTAGTGCTTTATTTTGCTTTGCAACACCACATCTGGGGGTGTACGCTCGGTAAACGTGTTGGCTCTTTGCGGGTGGTAACAGCAAATAATCAAGCCCCGGGCATGCGCGCCAGCTTCACTCGATCTCTGCTCTTCACGCTGCCGCAGGGCCTGCTGGTTGGCGTCGAAGCACTTGGGGGCATGGCCATTTACTTCCACCCATCCATTGTTTCAAGCGGAGGATTGGCGTTCGGTGTGGCAGCGCTGCTGGTTCTGCTTTTCGGAATTGCATGGTTTCTGGCCGACTCGATTACCTTATTGACGGACCGTCGCACGCAACGGTCTCTTCACGATCGCCTTACCGGCACGCGAGTGGTATTCCGCCCACGCCCTTGATTGCGTCCGAAGTTCACCGCTCCAGCGTGCTATGCGACGGGCCTTTCTCAACAATATCAATGTCTTCACGATGATGTAACGGCTGTGAGATTTGCATTCGCATGACCAGTTGGCGTGTCCGTTGCAGTTCTCCCCTCAACTCCCGTATTTGCCACGACAGGAACAAAAAACCAATCATGACCAGCGTGCCCACCGGCTCCGCACCAATTAAAAAATAAATACCCAATAAGGCCATCCCCCACCAGAACATTTTCAGCAGCCAGAGAGTCCATTTAAATGGCGGCGCAATATTGGGTGCCTCCAGCGGTATTTCACGGCGTGGTCCTGCCTTGGCCAGTTCCTCAAGTGCGTCTGATGCGTATTCCATGGTATCAAGCCCTCAAAATTCAGATCATACGGGTGGGGCGTGCGCAGCGCATCGCCACCGGGGCATTGCGTATCACCGGATTATAGCAAACGGTCACGCGCCCCAAAAATGGGCGGGGGCATTATGCAGCATTAAATATGTGCCCGTGCCGCGGCTTGATGAGCGGTGTTTTCCAACGCGCCCATCAGTCGCTGGGCGGCGGCCTTCCAGGAATACTGCCCCGCACGCTTAAGGCCCCGGGCAATCAATAACTTCCGGTAGTCCACATCGTCCAGCAGCATTTTTATCGCCTCGGCCATTGACGCCGTGTCGTCATGGGCAAAATATACCACGGCGTCTTCAGCGAGTTCACGCAGTGAGGCCATATCACTGCAGGCCACCGCACAGCCGCAGGCCGCCGCTTCCAGCACTGAAAGTCCGAACCCTTCAAAGCTGGATCCGCAGATGGTGATGGTGGCATCGCGATAAAGTTGAGCCAGTTCATCATCGCCTGGCGAATCAATAAACACGCAGCGATCCAAAATACCCATTTCTTTAATCCGCTGATAAAGCGAAGAATTGGCCCATTTTTGCCGCCCCGCAAAGACCACGCGCAGCGCCGGCTCGCTGGGGAAAAGTTTCGCCAGTGCCTCAACCACCAGTCGATAGTTGCGGCGTCGGATATCCGACCCAACCAGCAGCGCATAACGACCCGGTAATTGATATTTCTCTCTGAGCTGTTGTCGGACTTGACTGGCCGATACAGGTGTAAATATTGGGTTAATACCGTTGGGAATGGTTGCAATCCGGTCTATGGGAAGTTGAAACAGCGCCTGAACATCCGCCGCGGTCTGTCGCGATACCGCTACCACCAGCTGAGACCGTTCAATGGCAGATCGCATCTCGCGCCGCTTTTGCCCTGCACCTGCTGTCCGCCGCACATCGGCGTCCAATTCGCTGGCCAGATCGTGAACCGTGCTCGACAAACACACATCGTGCAGAATGGGGAGGGTAGGGCCAAAACTGTGAAAAATATTCCACGAAGGGTCAGCCGGAGAATGACTCATAAGCGGTCTGCCAATGGCGCGGCTCAGGCGATTGGCAAAAGTAGGTGGGGGCGTCCACCATACCTGCCGAAAATGCGCAGGCAAATGGTCAATGAATGACGAATCAAACGCGACATCCCGGTCTGTCCCCTCATTCATGACGAGCACATATTGGTGATGCGCCGGGGCCGAGGCCAATTCAGAAATAATGTTCCTGGCCCGCTGTTCTACACCGGCAATGTTCCGTGTTACCAATGGAGAGCCATCGAAGGCAATAATCACGTTTCGCCCTCATGTTGCCGAGGTTTGTTGTCATGGTCAACCTCTTGATGCCCCGCCACGGCCCATCACGCCGGCTTGGCCATCGCTTCAGGTTTTACCTCAACAAGTACCTCGTCCACCAAACCGTAATCCTTGGCGGCCTGGGCGTCAAAATATTTATCCCGTTCCTGATCTTCCGCTACCTGATCACGCGGCCGGCCGGTAAGCTGCGCCAGTAAACTTGTCAGCGTCTCCTTGGTTTTTAATATCTCTTCGGCCTGAATGGCGATGTCAGCCGCCTGGCCGTAAATACCACCAAAAGGCTGGTGGATCATCACTTTGGCGTGCGGCAAAGCATAACGCTTCCCCTTGGTCCCGGCCGCGAGCACTACGGCACCGCCGCTCATGGCCTGGCCCACACAGTAGGTACAGACATCACACGATAAAAATTTCATGGTGTCGTACATCGCAAGGGTGTCATCCACCGATCCACCCGGCGAATTGATATACAGATGGATATCCTGATCTTTGCGCAGGGACTGTAAATAAAGTAATCGCATGATGACATTCATCGCCGACCCGTAGTTGATCTCTCCCACCAGAAAGATCACCCGGTTCTCCAGGAGCATTTCATCGACGGTCATCTGCCGCCAGCGCTGGTAATCGCCTGCCATGCGGGGATTGGCCCCGTCCGGTATGCGACCGTCCAAATGCGGCAATGAATGAATAGCCGAATCCGCCTTGCCTGGTCCCATGGGCAAAATCATAGTTCCCTTTGAATCGAATAAAGCCATGCTTGAACTTTTCCTTTCCGCTCAACTCAGCGACAAGGAATCATACGCTTGGTTGGCGGCATGGCAAAGCGCCAGGTCGGATAGGGCTGCCGGTCAGAGAAGGGTGCATGCCAAAATCCATGCCGCGGCAGTACCTGTTATTCCCCGGAAAGAGTCCGGGTGTCTGAAAAAAGGCCGGGCCGCGACTCAGGCGTCGCGGCCCGGTGGTTTCTGCAGCCTGTAAGCCGAATTTTGTGCCCGCATAGGGGCGGTGGTCATTTATCTTGGATTGGCATTGCTGCCAACCTCCAGCGACCTACCCGAGACCTTGCTGATCCGGCAGGCTTACTCCCGCAAGCGGAAGCTTTACCCGGTCGGATCAATTTGCCTGTGAATCTTTGACGGGGGCATCACAGGCACGCCGGGCCGGCGCGTTGGTCTCCTATTTGGTCTTGCACCTGGTGGGGTTTGCCTTGCCGACGCTGTCACCAACGCCGCGGTGCGCTCTTACCGCACCTTTTCACCCTTACCATGCAGGCCGAAGCCTGCATTCGGCGGTTCATTCTCTGTGGCACTTTCCCGCACCCAGCCCTGGCTGGATGGGTGGGCGTTACCCACCACCATGCCCTGAGGTGTTCGGACTTTCCTCCCGTCATATTCTGACGAGCGACCACCCGGCTGCTGATCCTATTATATCCGAATCAACGGCGGGAACGGCATGGATCACGCCGCACGGCTGGGAGCCAGCGCGCCTGATACCAACTCAATGCAGATTGGGCCAGCCGAATCCGCCATCCGCCTCGTCCGATTGCCGCCGCGAAGTTATCAAAGCATCGCCACAACTCTTGCATCCGCGGGCGTTCAAGTAATGAAAATATATTGGCGTACTTGGCACTCTCCTCTACAGAAGTAAAGCACGATAAATATGAGGGGTGCCGGTATACGCGATGCCATGGGCGAACGCGGTACCAAGTGAAGGCTCGGCCATAGGAATTTTCCTTACGACGCATTTCATCATCCGGCTTAACATGGTGCCGACATCTTCCAGTTGACTACACCCGGTCGGTGGTTGGCAGAGAGATGTGGGAAGGATGTACCGATGCACGCACAAACGGAAGCCATCCCCGTTGGCAAATATTATGCCCCGCTGGTAAAGCTGTTGAATCCGCAGCGCATCGCCGTGATCGGTGCCACGGAAAACACCGGAACTGTTGGACGTACCGTCTTCTGGAATTTGATCTCATCACCGTTCGGTGGAACCGTATTTCCTGTTAACCTCAAAAGATCAAGTGTACTTGGTGTCAAGGCATACCCAGATGTGGCGGCGCTGCCTGAACCCGTGGATCTCGCAGTGATCTGTACCCCGGCACCGACGGTTCCCGATATCATTCGCCAGTGCGGCAAATGTGGCATTCCAGGTGCCGTCATCATTTCCGCCGGTTTTCGTGAGCTTGGCCCGCCCGGCGTTGAACTTGAGCGTCGGGTAGCGGCGGCCGCGGCCGAATTCCGCATGCGGCTCATCGGTCCCAACTGTCTGGGCGTGCAAATTCCCATCACCGGATTGAATGCATCTTTCGCACGCGGCATTGCCCGACCCGGATCAATCGCCATGATATCGCAGTCTGGGGCACTGCTGACGGCCATTCTGGATTGGTCCATCCGGGCGCAGGTCGGTTTGAGCGCCTGCGTATCTTTGGGATCCATGCTGGATGTGGGTTTTGGCGATATGATCGATTACCTCGGTGATGATCCGCATACCCAGAT
>JAKAEB010000067.1 GCA_021818445.1 Planctomycetota bacterium | reverse complement strand
AATATGTTGTAACATCTTCATTGTAGAACGTCTGTTGCAAACTACTGATGCAGATACACAGTCGGTGGCATTCGGTGGCTTTAGAAATGGAGCGAAAAAATGAAATCTACTTCGCCTGCTGGATCGACTCGTGCCGTCAGGTTATGCACATATAAAGATGGCGCAACGGGCTTCACGCTTGTTGAATTACTGGTGGTCATTTCAATCATTGCAATTTTGATTTCGCTTTTGTTGCCGGCGCTGGAGAATGCCAGGCAGGTTGCGTTGGCGATTGATTGCGGCAACAACGAGCGGCAAATCGGATTGACGATGGCGGAGTATACAACCGCGTATGGATATTTTCCGCAGTTTACATGTCATTATGCCAACAGTTGGTCGCAAACGCTTGGGAAAGATGCCGGCCAGTGGGATGATACTCTGTTTCTGCATGGTAAAGATCCGGAAACAGTTGCTGGATGCTCTAATCCCGCTAAAGCTGCCGTATCGCCGATACCAATTCTGAAGTGCCCGGCTCAGCCTCTTAACGGAGAATGGTCATCTGGTGCTTATCCCGAATTTCAGGAATCCTATGAACCCAATGGGTATATCAGCGAAGGCGGTGCGCCGGTGTTCAGTACAGTAGGAGAACGATACTATAGTAGCGGGTGGCATACGATCACGAATGCAAAGTGGTCGAACGCCAATATGCTGAACAATCCGAGCGGAAAAATCATGATCGCCGAGGTATGGCGAAAGTATAATTTGATTGGCCGCGGCGCAGTGCCATCCACGCCCAACCTGCTGTATACACCGTTTCACCCAGCCAACGTGCCATTTCAAAATAGCCCGGTGCCCACTGAGGTAGTGGCACCATCCACCCAGCATGGCAACTACCTGTTTTTTGATGGTCACGTGGAATATCTCGCGGTCGGTACGGCGATGTCCAGTATCAAGGAGGGATCGCAATACTATTACCCATATTGGGAGGCAAATGATGCTCACTACGACATCATTTGGCCGTGATATAGAGTGCTTGTAAAGTCCGATGGGGGCGACGTTGGATTGAGTGACCATAAAAAATGAAACTTTCGAATCGGGCGTGTGTCTGATTGAGTATTTTCTGGTTTCCTTTTATAGGAGAAAGAGTCATGATGATTTCAAAAGAGCAGTTCTCTTCAGTTGATGGTGTCTTGAAGAAGCTTGCGATGCGAGGGCGCATTGCGCGAAGATTGACCGTGATGGCGGCGGCTGTGACTATAGGAGCCATCATGACCGCGGGACCAACTGACGCATCCACGAGTACCTTTTGGTCGGGTACGGCATCAAATGATTTCAGTGATTCCGCTAATTGGACCTTCGGGGTGCCGTCGGAAAGTAACGGATATATAGGACGTATCAATACGGTTGCACCCAATGCCGCGGATGTACTTTCCAATGAAACCGTCAGTGTTTACACGCTTGCACTGGGTACTAATGCGGCAAGCGGAAGTCTGACGATAGATGGTACGTTAAATATTGCGCAACCAACGACTTCTAATAATTCTAATGCATTAAGCATTGGGGCCAATCCGTACACGGGCAGTGGTGCGGAAAACTATAAGAGCCTGACACTTGATTCCGGGGGATACCTGAATCTTGACTCCCATAGTGAAATGCGGCTGGGTAATGGTGGAATGGCCGAATTTAATCAAATTGGTGGACAAGCAACATTCGGGAATAACGTTGAAATGGGAGTCACCGCAACTACAAACCCAAGCGTCGCCAAATACAATATGGAAAATGGTTACGCAACTTTCGATAGCAAGCTGGGCATTGCCAAGGGTAATGATGCTTTGTTCAATCAATCCGGTGGTACCGTAGATGTTAAAGGCGCTATTGTGCTTGGTGAGGGTAATACATCGGGAATTTATGGAAAGGGTACATATCAAATATCTGGTGGTACACTTAATGCAGAAGATGGTATAGTGACCGGGAGCACGAACGTCGGCGAATTTGCTGTAGACGGCTCTACTGCTTCGGCGATTTCCACCAAAGAGCTTGTCCTTTCAGCAATAGGCTCCGTACTGAAATTTGGTTTGGATGCAAATGGTTCGACACTGATCAACGACGGTGGTAATTTGACACTGGATTCTGGAACCATTTTGGATATTAATTCGCTTGCTGGCTTCACTGGTTCTGGCAATGTTGCAGGAGATCCGGGTTGGTATCGGTTGGCTTCTGTGGCTGGAACACTCACGGATTCGGGTATCACGTTACGCAGCGACACCGGCCTGAATTACGCCTTGGTAAATGATCCCGGCTATCTGACTGTTCAGGTAACTGCGGTTCCGGACCCAGGCAGCTTAAGCCTGCTGGGAGGGGGAGTGATGTGCTTGTTGGGATTGGCTCTGCTCAGAGGGAGCAAACACAATCCGAGCCGATAGTCTGGAGCAAGCGGTGGTTCTCTATCTTCATGAACCTTCGCGATTTAACTGTTCCGGCTGTAAATCCGGTGGTTTGTATGGCGGTATGCAGTCGGTGTAATCACAAGGATAAGGCGGCGCGGCATACAACAATGCTCGCCTTTCTATTTGTGATTCATTGTGCTGGTAATGGTGTCGCACCAGTGCCATAACGCTATGACGACTGTAAAAAGGAGCTACATGCCTTGCTGGATCTTAAGAGGGCTTATACATACGTTGTTTTTATTGTTATTGGTTTAAGTTATGCATTGGTGCCATGTGTAAACGCGATGTCGCCTCTTGTGCATCGTTTTCCCTCTCATGGACCACTTGAATTGGGTTATCGGGATTATATTAATCTACCGGAATATACTTGGCCGCGCACGCTAGTTGATTGGTGGATTGATTTTCGTGCTGTTCGTGCAACATCGCAAACCCTTCAAGTAATTAATAAGGAAACCGGCAAGCCGGTTGACTTCCAACTTTCAAATGTCGTACGTTCACACGGTGTGCTCCAGTTCGCCAAGCTGTGGCTCTTTACATCCTTAAAATCGGGCGGTCAATTCCAATATGAGGTTAAAATCGGGTCACGGCACGGTGCAGTCCCTGACCTGCCAGTGCGAACCGCAGGCCATAGTATCGATGTGATGGCGGGGCGGCTAATCCTTCGTATTCCGTCGAGTCAGGCATTTGCATCAGGCCTATCAGAACAGAATATTCCCGGACCAATCGAAGCCATTTGTCTGCACAATTCCCTGCGGAACCAATGGTTTGGTCGTGGGGAGTTGATTTCGCCAACTGACCGGGTGTTATCGATTCACACGACAGCCGTCAGCCGAGGTCCGTTGTTTCAGCAATGGCGTGTGGACTATCGCTTTGCAAATGGGGGGCAGTACGTCGTTCAAGTACGGGCGCCACTCAACTATCCATTTATCGAACTTCGCGAGAACATGGAAAATATTCCATTAAACAAACACGTAAAATTTATCATTCCATGGACACATCTTAAAGTAAACATGCGCGAGGGGGCAAATGGTTCATACGTTCCGCTGCGGATTGATAAGCCTATCATCACGCCGGGCACCGTAGAAGATCCGCGGTGGGATCCGGGGTTTATTGAGAATCCGACCAAGAAAATGTATTACCAATTGGCTCCATTTTCCGGAAATGCAATACGTGAAGCAGTGCCAGCCATTGACTTCTGGAATCAGGCCGCTGGCGGTCTGGATATTGGATTGTTTGCATTGCACGCTCGGCGGTGGAATGACCATCAGTATATGCTATGGCAACCGTCCACACGATTGCGCGTTCGCTTTCGTTATCGTGATCAAACACTGAGTTATATATTTCCAGTGGTCAGTGGTTTCCGCGATACGGCGATCAACCTGGGGCACTGGCAAACAGACATGAGTCAATTGAGCGATATGGCCCGGTCTGCGGGCAATTTCCCATTGCGTGGTTCCAATGCGGCCGTTTTGCCGGAGTTAACCAAGATACCGTATAGCCAATATCTATACGGTATTTATGGGGAATTATCGCTTAACAATGTGAAAAATTGGGTGCTGGATTATCCGAAATCATTGAAAGAGCCAGATGATGTGCTGCACAATACCGGAGGCTACAAATCGGTATCGCAATTCGTCCATGCTGTACGTACTTGTGCCACGCTAACACATTACCCGTTCGGACCAGACATCGCGGTCCTGAACATAAGTCATCGCGTGGTCTACGACAAACTGATTCCAGGCTACCTGCATTATCAAAATCTGCTTACAACCAAACAACGGCAGGAAGTTGATGCGTTATTTCTCCTATGTGCGTACATGAATTCCGGTGATGAAATGGCACCCACACGCTGTTGTCTGTCAGGTCCACCCAACATGTCCGCAGATGGCTTTTCCATGCTGGCCGACATGGCGATGCTGTTTCCAGAGCATCCGATGGCAGGCACATGGCTTGAGCAATTTCATAAAGCCATGCAACTAATGGATCTGTTTTATACACGCCCGACGGTCCAGGCGTATCAGTCGCATGGCGGACGATGGGCCGAAAGTATTGCTGTATACAACTGGGCCTTTATGCGTCCAACAGAGATCGGCAATCTATGCGGCACCATGACTGACGGCGTTAATTGTATTGCCGATCCATGGAGCGCCATGAAAGGGTGGTGGCTGGTCAACGATGTTACTGCTCCGATTTATAATCCAAATCCAGGATGGCGGGAACCATTTTCCCGTCAACCGCCAATGGACAAAAAATTCGCACCACCTTCGGTAGCCGCATCAGGATGGCGGCCGGGCATGCCGCTTTCATACAAGTACGGATTTACCAGGCAATACCCGGCGTGGGGTGCCCATGCGACATCAGGCACTGCCCTTCTTATTCCACCATATGTCTGGTTGTTCGGCAATCAACTGCATCATTATGCCCCGATGGTTGCGGAACATCTGATGTGGCTGGCACGCCATGCATATAACGAAAAGACTTGGTATGACCGAGGGGAAGTCAATGACGCATGGATGCGGGCGGCAATTCAGCGTTACGCCTTTAACGATGGCACGCGGCCAGAGTTGAAAAGCTGCAAAATCACTGGTCAGGGATATGTGCTGCGAGCCGGAGTGGGAGGTCCTCATGAGGTTTCACTTTTCCTGGACCAGGTGGATCGCGGACCGAATTACCGCTGGGGAGATAATGCGGTGGATTCGTCGGGTTCCATATGGTTGCAAGCTGGCGGGAGAATATTTACCGGCGATGATCGTGAAAGTACTGGAGACCATAGCCTTGATGATACAGACGGATTTTCAACTTTCGGCGTATGGAAGCGTGGAAAATATCGGGCTATCGGTATGAATGTTCTGAATCGCCCCTTGGATAATCTGGGGTTTGCACAATTTGCCGCCTTAGATTCTCGTAAGGGACCGCATTCTTATGTGTGGCCGCAATACGTCAGCCGTTCGGTCATGCTGGTGGGTACTGATTATGCGGTGATATATGATCGCATGGGAACTCCGGGAACAGGAAAAGCGCCCCAGGGAACGTATCGCTTTACTTGGTTCAATGCCCGGGATTTGCCATTTCCCGATCTGATATTTCTGCAACCAATGGTGGAACGTACGGATCATTGGAGCGAAGTGACTACTCCGATTGCTCGTGGCGTGTGGCGCGATCAGGACCGCGGGCCGGACAGTCTTGTACTGGTACCATTACGGCGGCAGGGGGTGAATATGGTGGGAATGTCGCATCAGACACTGCCTTTTCTGAGAAATCTGCACTTGCAACAGTACCGATGGCAGCGCGGCGGCAAACTGGGCCATGGGGTATACCGTGTGCAGACGCCGCACAGTCTCGATACGTTCTTCCGCGCTTCGGCACCGATTATTTTTAATCATGATGGTTTGGCGTTTGTCGGGCGGGCCGGTGTGATTCGACGGCGAACGAATAACGACACGCAATTGGCACTATTTAAAGGGTCAGTAATCGCGGCCGATGGCTTACAGATAAAGCTTGCGCCCGCATCGGGGGTGGCTGTTGGCCTGACCATTACACCTGATTTTGATTGCCGCGGAATTTATGTTGCGTCTCAAGGTGCCGCTGAGGTGGAATTCACTCTGCCCGGAAATATCAAACCTGCTGATGAGCACATTTATATTGATGGCGCGGTGATTGCATCGCGGATTTCCGGACATACCGTCACTGTGACACTGCCGGCGGGAAGGCATCATATTGAAATAAGTGCTGGGCATGCTATTCCCATGGCACCGCACATTCTCAAGACGGTCAATATCAGCGGCGGTGCCAAGGTGTTTATTACACCGGTGGCTTCCGCGGCATCTTATGAACTCTCGATTGCGCTGGACGGCTCGCATGATTGGCATATTGCAAAGAAATCGGCAGCACCATCCTTTGTTCTCTCGGGCTTAACCAACGGAAAAAAATATCATTTGAAGGTCGATGCACAAAATGCCGCTGGCAAGGCAGGCCCATCATCGCCGCAATATCCGCTTTATGTAAGCGGCAGGCCGCTTCCTCCGCCCGATGGTCTGATGATCTGGCGTGTTCAACCGCATCAGGTTGACTTGAGTTGGGGAAAAGTGCTGGGTGTTGGACAGTACCGGCTATATCGGCGGAGGCTGGGTAATAAAACATTCCGATTGGTGTATTCCGGCCCGAACAACTGGTATGCCGATGCGGTAGCCACAGAACTCCCGCCTGTCGCCCAACTTCCTGGTGTGCAGGATAATCCGTTGTATAAAAAGACTGCAACTGTCGTTTATCAATATGCGGTTGCATGTATGAATGGAAATGGCGAGGGACCAATGAGCAATATGGTCAGCACCAATCCCATTGGCTGGCAGGTCTGGTGGCCGGATGTTCCACTGCAATATCGCCGATTTACAGCTTACTGGATGCCACCATATCGTCCCATATGGGAGTTACCACCGGCTTATTATCCGGGCCAGCTTAATCCGGAACCTGATTTTTCAGAAAGTGGAAATGGTTTGCATTAATATGCTGTCATCTGGATGGCAGTATGTATAAAGGTTATGCGTGTAATATAACAATTGCGGCCATTCCCGGCGTGCCAGGATCGGCTGTCTCGGTTGCTTTAATGTTCGGTGGGGTCCGAAACATAGAGCATATAAGGCTGCTGAGAGAAACACTTAGAGAGGTTTACGTTGCGGCGATGCGATAATCCATTCTTGCCCGATCACCTGTTGAACACGTTGGTTATACCGTTGCTATTTTTTGCATTGATTGTATTGCCGTCGCAAAAAGCGGTTGGTTATGCACTTACACCGATTGCGGCGCAACATATTGCTAATTTGCCCGAGGCGGCCAGTTCGGCGGGAATTGGTTTCAGTAATGGAGCTTTATTGCTGGCCGGAGGTTGGAATTCTACTGCCAGCCAGCCTCTTGACCAAGTCCGGATATTACCCGATGTTTTTACGAATCCTTCCAATGCAGCATGGATACATATAAAAGAGCATGCTTTGGCCCAGTGGCCCACTACCGCGCAAGACGGCGAAAATCTCATTTGTATCGGCGGATGGCGTGATGGCTTGGCCATGACGACAGTGGTGCGGTGGACCTGGAAATCAGGCAAGCTGAAATTGAAATATCTTCCATCGTTACCAGCGCCACGGTTATTTGCCGGTGCAGCCGTGCTTAACCATACACTGTATCTTGTGGGCGGGCTGACTGGAAAGTTTGCCCGGCGTGCAGCACGCCAATTATGGTCTTTATCTCTGGAGCATCCGGAAACCGGATGGAAATGCGATGGCAACTGTCCTGCGTTGCCGCGGCTGTTTCCAGCCGTTGCAGCACAAAATGGCGCTTTGATCGTCGTAGGCGGCCAGGCCGGTCATCCGTACAAACGATGTACAAAAGCCTGGCTATTTCGTCCAAAGCCTGTGGATGGAACGGTGGCACATGGCTGGCAATTGATGGCTGCGCCGCCTTTCAAACTCGCCGGTCCGGGCATGATGCCGCTGGGGGAATCGCATCTGCTGGTCTTTGGCGGTGTTGCGTCAACGATAAAACCACGTTTATTAAACGGTTTATTGCCGAAAAAGCCGGAGGAATCGCTCAATAAAAAACTATGGACCTATGACACCGTGGTAAACGCCTGGGTTGCAATTGGCACCTCCAGACCGCTTGGTATCGAACCTGTCGCAGCGTCCGACAACCAGACGTGGTTAATGGTTGCGCGCCGCGTAACGACTCATTCGGGGAATCTGTGGGCGCTGCAATGGAAGCCGAAAGTACGGACATTGAATTGGCTGGATTATCTTTTTTTAGGGCTGAATTTTCTGGGCATGGCACTGCTGGGCGCTTATTTAAGCAGACGGCAAAAAAGCACCGGTGAATATGCATTGGGGGGAAATAAAATCCGCTGGTGGATGGCCGGTATCAGTCTGTTTGCCACTCAAACCAGCGCTATCAGCATCATGGCGATTCCAGCAATGACATACAACTCCGGCATTATATGGCTTATGCAGGCGATTATAGCTTTCCCGGTCGTTCTGGCTTTAAGCTGGATTATTCCGCCATTGTTGCGCCGGCTTAAACTCACCAGCGTCTATGGCTATTTGGAACAGCGATATCATCCCGGCATACGCGTGCTGGCCAGTATTCAGTCCGTCATATTTCTAACTACAGCCCGAATGACCATTATTATGCTTTTGCCATCCTTGGCACTGGCTGCGGTTACGGGATGGCATGTTGTGTCATGTGTGCTGATCATCGGCGTTGTCGCAACGATTTACACGGGGCTCGGCGGGATTGACGCAGTGGTCTGGAATGATGTCGTTCAGGTAATTTTGGTCATTGGCGGACCGATTCTGATATTGATTCTGTCCATTGGCGAACTGCGGGGCGGGTTGGGGCAATTTGTGCATATAGCCATGCATTATGACAAATTCAGACCGGCAATCTGGAGTTGGAACTGGTCGATGCCGGTGTTCTGGCTGTTTGTCTTTACCGCTTTGATGCAGTTTTTTGTCACCTCGGCCGATCAATCGCAGGTGCAGCGAATCTTGTGCACACCCGATGCGAAAGCGGCACGCAGTGCCAGTATTATCGCCGCCGTCATCGGTTTTCTCGGGGCGCTCATTTTTTTCTTCATGGGGATCACCTTATTCGCCTATTTTCACTGCTATCCGCAAAAACTCGATCCCACGATGCGAACGGATGAAGTAGTCCCATTATTTATCGTACAGACATTGCCGATGGGCGTTCGCGGATTGTTGATAGCCGGAATTTTTTCCGCAGCGATGTCGGCGATTTCAGGTGCTATGAGTAGTGTGGGAACTTTGGTGGCGGAGGATTTTTTTCCTCGGCTGTTTCCGCATGCATCGGATCGGGCTCGCTTGCGGATTATGCGCATATCCACATATCTATCTGGGATAATCGCCATATTGATTACCGTTATATTTGCGATGTCGAAAATCCCGATGATTTTTACTTTCTGGAGCAAACTTTACGCGCTGATAGGGGGAGGTTTTGCGGGAATATTTTTCCTTGGTATGTTTACGCGTCGCGCAAATTCAGTGGGCGTTCTGATTGGTGCATTGGCCAGTATTGCTGTCACGGCATATCTGATGTTCTGTACCGATGCGCACTGGCTGTTGTATATGCCGGCATCGATTTTAATATGTATTACTGTGGGATATATCACAAGTATATTTCTACCGGAATCGAAAAGGGATCTGACCGGACTGACAGTGTTCGTTTCGCCAAAGCCCGATATTGAAATCTTGGCGCAGTAATCCAGTCGTGCGTCCTTCTTGCGAACAAGGCAGGGAAACAATCAGGCAAAAGGCCGTAAACCATGTCTCCAGACGGTTGACCTGTCGGTGGTCCCATAGCGCGATATTATCCAGATTGGCAATGGCGCATTGAATTCAACGTGATGCCGAGACGGTGAAGCTTTCGGATGGTGGTCTTACGGTGACCGTGGCGAGATCGCACATTGCGATCATTGTAATGGCGCATTTTACGGGCGGTTGCGTCAAGGAACCATTGACCTTGTTGCCTTGGCACGAAGCACGTCTGAATCGTCGCGTTAGCCCGCAATACGTACTTGGTATCCCGGTCAAGTACGGTGATTAGAGAAGATTACCTGCCCGCAATGGGCACCAACATATGGCGGTCACTTGAGAAATCATTCGATGACGGCCGCATCGGGTAACGGTGGGGGGGCACAGAGTCCGGCTCCGCAACCGGCGGAAATGGCCCGCAGCAATCCGCAAATGCCAACTGATGACAGTAAGAAAGCGCCTGATTTGCGGGCATTTGCGGATACATGCAGTGATCTGCATGAAAATCAAATGCGCCCGGCGGGAGTCGAACCTGCAACCTTCGGCTTCGGAGGCCGACGCCCAAAATCACAAACCGCTTGATTTTAGCGGAGATTCTAATCGTCGAAAAATTCGTATGGCGCGCAATGGGGCGCTTTCAGCGCAAAATGACCCCCGGTTGGCCGACCTGATCGACCGGTGGCCGGAACTGCCGGAGAGTATCAAGGCGGCAATTATGGCCGTGGCTGGAACCGCGGTAAAATGAGATACGGGCAAGGCCGGTAGCTCCGGCCTGAATCGACCCGGGCGCGCGGCGTAGCTTCACCTGCCGCGCCAGCGCCCGGGCCGACCCGGTTTTTAAGGCAGGTGAAACATGGAAACTCGAACCGACCGGGCGGAAAGCCGAAAAACCGTTGATCTGGTAAACCAGTTTATAGACGCGGCTTTCAAATACCGATTTTTATACGTCCAGAACTGTACCGACGGGGCGCACCGCGTAGACGCGGTTCAACGTGCGGTTCTGGATTCCATCCAGAAAGCCCACACCAAGGCACAAACACTGCTGCGGTCGATTGAAGCCTGTGGATTGCCTGCGAGCGAAAGCCACGATGCGTGGCGGCTGTTATCCATAGGCTTGCCGGATGCCTCTTATGCCGATTGCGAAAGAGCCTTAAAAAACTGGGCCAAGGCCGCCGCCGAGGCTGGGCCGGGGCCTGCCGCTGATCCGCTGAAAGATGATCCCATGGGCCGGGCGTTGCTTTTGATTAAAAATAACCCAAGGTTATCGAACGCGGACATAGCCAAGCTGGCTGGAGTGAACCCCAAGACTTTGAATAAAAAACAATGGAAGCCTTTTCGCGATCTGCGCGATTCCATGCGACAATCTGGAGGGATTCCCATGGGTTCTAAAACCAAGGACGGCGACCTTGAAGCATGGGAAGACGCTAGCGAATAAAAACGCCAAGGCTACTTTTCGGGCTACCACCGACACCAATCCCCACCGCTAAAATCAAGCCAAACACGCACGGCAACGGGCTACCATGAGGCTACTATCTGCCTGATACTCCAGATGACGTATCTGGAGCGATGTATGACTGACACACCGACCTACGACCCCCCGCATGATGCGAGCTATTGGTTTTTGCTTTTGGATCGCGCCCGGAGCGATGGCCGATTCGCCGACGCGGATCGGTGCCTGCGCGAGCTGGCCCGCCTGGGCGTAAGCGTCCAGTGGCGACGGCCGCGCCGCGAACCCAAGCCGGAGGCGCGGCCATGACTGATACCGAATCACCGCCCGCACCGCTGGCCGTCGATGCCGCCGAGGCCGCCCGCTTATGCGGCGTTTCCGCCGCGCACTGGTACGCGATGCTTTCAGCAGGCCGCTGCCCGGCGGGCTTCCGCTTGGGCAGGCGGAGGCTTTGGGGTGTGACCGAGCTGCGCGACTGGGTTTCCGCCGGGTGCCCGCCGCGCGATCGTTGGCTGGCCGCGAAAAAGTGAAAAAAAGCCCGGCGAGTGTCACACTGCCGGGCAAAAATTGAAGGAATCCCAAAATGATACCACGCCCCAAAAATGAAAGCAACGCCACAACCGCCCGGCCGCGCCCGCGCGGAGACCTATTGCCCGCGCGGGACACGAGCGCCGCACTGCCCGGCGATCAGGGCGCGGAGCAAGTGGTGATTGGATCGCTGGTGCTCGCCGCCGACGAGTGGATTGACCGCGTGGCAGAGGTATTGCCGGATTCGGCAGCCATGACCGATATGCACGCGCGGGCCGTATACGCGGCCATGCTCGCGCTGCACGCCGAAGGCCAACCGATTGACGGCGCGACCGTGGTATCACGCCTACGGGCGACTGGATACACCGCCGTGACCGACGCCTACGACTACCTGGCTGCTGCCGCAGAGAGCGTGCCTAGCCCGGATCACGTCATGGCATACGCCGATGCGGTACGTAGCCTGTGGGAGCGACGCGAGGCTATCTCCGCACTACATTCCGCGACGCAAGGCCTGATGGCTGGGGCCACAGTAGCATCCGTCACCACTACCGCGATGGCCGCGTTGGGCCGCCTTGCACCCCCGGAAAAAAACGAAAAAGAATGGCCAGTGATGGATGACGCCGCCGCCTACCACGGCGTGGCCGGCGACTTGGTGCACCTCATTGACCCGCACACAGAGGCTGATCCCGCGGCGACGCTGCTCCAATTTCTGATCGCGTTTGGTTCCGCCGCCGGGCGCAACGCCTACTTTCGCATCGGCGCGAGCGTCCACTATCTGAATCTTTTTGGGTGCCTGATCGGCGCGACCAACGCCGGCCGCAAGGGCACATCATTGGAGGGCGCGTTGTTGCCGGTCAAGATGGCGGACCCGGAATGGGCGGACAACTGCCAAGCGGGGGGACTATCGTCCGGAGAGGGGCTGATTCATGCCGTGCGGGACGCGCGCCGCGAGGGCGACGACGTGATTGATGAGGGCGTCGCCGATAAGCGGCTACTGGTAATCGAAACCGAACTTGCCGCACCGATCCAACGCATGGGCCGCGAATCAAACACACTTTCCGCAATCATCAGGCAGGCGTGGGACTGTGGCCGCCTACGAACCATGACCAAGGGCGCTCCCGTGCGAGCGACGGACGCACATATATCTATCATTGCACACGTAACTCCGGACGAACTCCGGCGACTGCTGACGGCGTCGGACCAAACCAATGGATTCGCAAACCGTTTCCTCTGGTGTTCGGTGCGCCGGTCAAAATACCTGCCATTCGGCGGGCGGATCGACGAAGTACTACTGGCCCCGATCATCGACCGCCTGCGAGACGCCCTGACGTTCGCGACTATGCCGCGCGAAATCGTGATGGATAGCGACGCCGCCGAGGCGTGGATAGTCGAGTACCGACGCCTGACGGCGGATAGCCCCGGCGTGGCTGGTGCGATGACGGCGCGTGGAGCGCCGATAGTCCGGCGGCTGGCGTGCGTGTATGCGTGCTTGGATTCGTCCGGCAAAGTGACGCTGCGGCACCTGCGCGCCGCGCTGGCGCTCTGGGATTATTGCTCGGCATCCGTGCGGTATGTTTTCGGCGACGCCGGAGCGAAAAATGAATCGGCTGATGACCGAGAGCTTGCGAGCGTAGCGGCCATGATCCGGGAGGCGGGCGGATCGATGAGCTTGGTGGAGATTCGCGCCAAGCGCCGGAAATATCGACCGGCTGGCGAAGCCGAGGGCCTCGGCGAGCGGATGATCGCTGCTGGCCTGGCTCAGTGGGACGAAGCCCCTGACGGTGAGGGCCGACCGGTACGGCGACTGCGGATTTTGGACGGCGGTACTGCGGTATCGGTATCGAAACCCGCGAAAATCGAAGAAATAACGAGTTTCAGTACCAGTACCACGATACCGCAACCGCAAAACACGGCGGTGCCGCCCGACTATGACGGGCCGCCATTAGCTTCTATCGAGGCCGAGGCGGCGGCGGAAATAGCTCGGCAAAGGGATATATCGCTATGATTACAATCGCAAATTTTTTATCCGTGCTTTCAGACCTTGGCGTGACCGCCAGAGCCGACGGCGACACGCTGCGGCTTTCCGGTAGGACTGGGGCGTTGACCCCGGATCAAATTGAATGGCTCAAGCAACACAAGGCCGCCGTCATGGCCATGCTCCGGCTACGGCAAAACCCAGTACGCCGATGGATCAGCCTTGACGGCGAGGCCGAGGCATTTTCAAGCCATGCCCTTGACCCGGCATATTGGCGATTGGCGGAGGTGACACATGATTGATGAAGCCCAAAAACTTGACCGCCTGATCCGCCACCGCCGCCAGCGAAGGTGCCGGCAAAGCCCAAGGCGAATACCGCAAAACAACCCAAGCAAGAAAACTTTTTCAAGGAGAAAATGCCATGAATAGCGATGACGTGATGGGCTATCTGTGTGTAATGGCCGACATAGCGGAGTTGGAAGCCAAAACACAACGCCCGCTGACGATAGCTGATTTGTGTGCCGAGGATGACCGGCGCGAAGCAGAACTGGATCGCCAGATCCGCCGACGCCGCCGGCAAATTGCAACGAAACAATGGATCAGCGAAAACGCTACGGCACTGACGCTGGCCATGGTTGTGGTGGCAACCGTACTGGCTGTTTTCACGATTATCAACGTTTCAATTTTAACAGGAGTTTTTCCGTGAATGATCGACCATTATTCGACCGCCCGCCTACCCAGATAACCGGCAAGCCTAAACGCCGGGCAAAGCACCTGGCTACGCCGTTAATTCCGGTAGCGTCAAAATCGACGCCGGAAACGTGGACGGTTCAATTCACCGCCGCGCCGGGCAATGCGCCTGAAATCTGCCGCGTAAAGCGACTTCTTAAATCGGCGTGGCGACGGTATCGGTTGAAGGCCCGTATCGTTGCGGGGCCGGGACGACCGGCAGAATGGAGCGGTAATCATGGTTCCTGATTCCCAAGAACGCCAAGGCCAACATTCCGCGACCGATTGGCCGGAGGCTCTCGCCCAAATGGAAGATGCCTTGGGCATAGCCGACCGCACGGAGTGGTATGGCCTGTTGGTGGGGCACTTTTTGTATATCGGCGGATCGCCGACGGCGCGGCCCGATGGGGCAACGGAAAGTACTTGGTTCGTCGGGCCGTACCAAATTGAAATTTGCGAAGCGGCGAACGGCACTGTTTCATGGCATATAGCTACCCCGGATGAGGCATTGAGGTGAAACCAGTCACTTATTTCCGCGCCTGGCGCGAGGCGTGCGATGACGCCGGGGCCATGCTTCGCCGCCGACGCAAGGCCGTGGCCCTGTTGAACGCCAAGCCCGTGGACACTATCACGCCCGCCGATTATCAGGCGGCTTTCGTGGATGATCCGTCCCGCGTGGTCGTGGCACGGGGCGGAAACTCATCCGGCAAAACGGAGGCCGGGGCTATCAAGGTTGCCCGTATCCTGAAACAGGCACCGCCATATCAGAATTGCCCGTTCTGGATCATCGGCCAGAGTTTCGAACTCGCCTGCGGTGTCTGCTGG
>JAKAEB010000066.1 GCA_021818445.1 Planctomycetota bacterium | reverse complement strand
GGTCGGGTTCCTCATGAATTTCAATACCAGCTTGATGCGTGACGGCATTACCAGAATGGTTAACAAATTTTAGGGGTGCTTGGCGTTTCTCGGCGTACTTTGCGGTGAGAAAAACTATTTGCACCGCTAAGAGCGCGGAGAACGGCGCAGGCGTCTTTTAATATTGTTGTACCCCCCTCTCTGTGTTTCTGAGGCTCTGCGCGAGATATAGAAACCTCTGTGTGATATATGGTTTCATGCCCTTGGCATGATGAAAGTTGTTTTTTTGGCGCGCAGAGAAAAAGAGCCACAGAGGTTGCGGCAGTGGATCAAGCATGATTTATTGGCGGAATCATGACGTTTTGGCAACCCCGGGCAAGCCCGGGGCTATGTATTTACTGTATTTTATCCTATAACGCCCTTGGCGCTTCTCGGCGTACTTTGCGGTGAATCAAGGTAACCAATTGCACCGCGGAGGAACTATTTTGCACCGCGAAGGGCGCGGAGAACGGCGCAGGCATCTTTTAATATTGTTGTACCCCCCTCTGTGTTTCTGAGGCTCTGCGCGAGAAGTAAAAACCTCTGTGAGAAATAAGGTTTCATGCCTACGGCATGATGAAAGCTGTTTTTTTGGCGCGCAGAGAAAAGAGCCACAGAGGGTGCGGCAGTGGATCAAGCGCTGAAGGTGGCCGATGCATCGGCAGCAGAAGCGAGCCGGGACAAGCCCGGCGGCTAGGCATTTATTTTTGTTGTACCCCCCTCTCTGTGTTTCTGAGGCTCTGTGCGAGATAATATAACTTCCCTGTGTGATAAAAGGATTCATGCCCTTGGCATGATGAAATTTGTTTTTTTTGGCGCGCAGAGAAAAAGAGCCACAGAGGGTGCGGCAGTGGACCAAGCGCTGAAGGTTGGCCGATGCATCGGCAGCAGAAGCGAGCCGGGACAAGCCCGGCGGCTAAACGATCAGATGTGTTTCTCGGCGTGCTTTGCGGTGAGAAAACACATTTGCACCGCGGGGGAACTATTTTGCACCGCGAAGAGCGCGGAGAACGGCGCAGGCGTCTTTTAATATTGTTGTACCCCCCTCTCTGTGTTTCTGAGGCTCTGCGCGAGATATAAAAAACCTCTGTGAGAAATAAGGTTTCATGCCTTTGGCATAATGAAAGTTGTTTTTTTGGCGCGCAGAGAAAAAGAGCCACAGAGGTTAAGTCACCGGATCCAGCGCTGAAGGGTGGCCGATGCATCGGCAGCAGAAGCGAGCCGGGACAAGCCCGGCGGCTAAATGATTTGGTCATTTTTTCTGAACCCATCTTGGCGTCCCTCGGCGTACTTGGCGGTGAATCAGGGTAATCATTCGCACCGCGAGGATTTTTCTTGGCCGGGAATGGGTTGGGCCATCCTCTTTAACATCGATTGGCGGGCCACGCCTATTTGGCCGTGGTTGCCGCGTGGCCTGTGCCGTCGGAGATAAGTTGCATGACACCGGAGACCAAACTTTGGCTCGGTGTAAATACCCAGGCCGAGGCGGAGCCGTGTGCGGTCAGCCATTGGGCGAAGTATTTCTTTTTGGCTTGACCGGCCTTTTTCCCCTTGCTGGCCTTGGCGACCATTTTTGACCATATCCGGAGTGTGCAGCGGCGCAGAGCGGTGGTTGCCGGGGGCTGTTTTTTCTCTTTGCCGGATGTTGCAGTGGACGCCGCGTAATAGATATTGGCTTGAACGGCGTTAGCGGGCTGGGGTGCGGACGTGAGCCAGGCGTGGCAGCGGATGGGGCTTAATTCCGCGGTTAATGACGCCACATCAACCTGCGAAAGTTTTTTAGCCCCCGGCTCGATAACCCATCGGCCATGCACCTTGGCAAGTTGCACAACTTTGCTTCCTTGCCGCAAGGCGATCCGGTGCAGGTTGGCGGCCGGCAGTTGGGCGACGGTGTGCGAGCGCAGGGCGGCCGCGGTGGGAAGCAGCGGCTTAATGTGCACGGTTGACACCATGTAGATGGTTTTCCAGCCGCTTACCTTTACGGGTGAAAGCCCGCCTTTGTCGCCCGGGCCGAAGGTAATGACGAGGGGATGGAGCCGATGCGGCAAGTTGATGGACAGCGTACCGATGGGATGCATGTTTTTGAGCTTGGGCGGGGGCGCATTATTGCAGGACTTGGCCCGAACGGCGGCGAGCTTTTGCAGCAATTGGGTTACAGATGCCGCACGCACCGGCAGAAGCGGGCCGGTGGCAAATGCCTTGGTGGAGGTGCCCATTTTCCATACCCCACCCTTAAGGATGAGGTGCAGCGTCGCGGGTGCCAATGGCATATGGGCGGATGCACGGGTAATGGTGATGCCGGTGGCGGCGGTGAGTTTGGCGCGTGTCAGTGCGCGGTCTTGGAAGTGGCTTAGCGACCGTTCCAACTGCGTGAAACTTGTGGAGTGGACGATGGCAATATTGGGATTGGCATTGCTTAAGGCGCGAATGTAGTTGTGGGTAAGGTCGGTATAGCTTCCAAAGGACACGACCAGCGGTGGCGGAGTTTTGGCCTTGGCCTTGGTGGGGAGACCATTGGCGGGCGGCACCTGCCGGAATGTTACGATAGCCTGAAACACCACGTGCTTGAGCTTTGGCTCTTTTGTGGATGCAAAGCGATGGGCGGCGAGCAATTGCAGATTGCTGATCCAGTTGGTTACCTTGGTGGGGTTGGCCCGGGCCAGCAATGGCGATTTGATAACCCAGCCTTTGCCATGACGGACGATTCGCAGTTTTGTGGGGCCACGTTTTATGGTAATGGCCTCGACGGCGGCGGCATGGAAGCGCGTCAGGGATTTGGCAGCGAAATGCGATTCACCATTTAATAATTTTTTCAACCAACTGCGGCGCACCACCGATGCGTAATGAGAATTGGTGGCCACATACAACCGTCCGCCCAATGTGCTGCGGCCGATTTGCAGGGTAAGCTTTTTGCCATCAGCGCGCGTCAGCACCAGCGAAGCCCGGGCCGGTTTAAGCCCGAGTTTGGCGGCCGTGTATTTTCCGGTGGATGCAAGGTGCACGCGAAAATGATATTTGAGTGCCGTGATCTGATGGCAAAGTTCTCCGATGGCAAAATCCCGTCCCCAGGCCTTACGGGGGGAAAGGATGTACCAATGGGCACCGCGTTTGGCCATATGAAGCGTGGGCTTGGCTGCGGTGGAAAAAGTCAGGCCGATTACCGGCGATTTAGAGGCAGGGAATATTTGGCCATGGGATTGGAGCCGGCGGCCCGGCGATTGGTGGCGCAAATAGATTACCACCGCGAGTAAACCGAGCATGACAACCAAAATGGAAGCGGTTAGCTTAAAATTCACAGGTCAACTCCTTGAGTCGCGGACCAACCGGTCACAAGCGATTAAATAATATATATTTCAGATGCGGCGGCGCATGATCAACACAATGATGCCAATCAGGGCGGCGGCCAGCGCGGGCCCGACAAATGTGATGATGCGGACGATGTTCAATTCCGCATTGGACATCGGTGCGATCCGCATGGCAACGGTGGCACGCGGGCTGGCGGCAATCAACTTGGATTGCCCGCTGAGCCAATAGATGCTGTTCATAAACAGGGCGGAATTGCCCGGAAACTGGAGCACATTTTCCAGTGTGTTGCCGGTTTCAATGGTTTGCGCCGACTGGAGTAAGCCGTTGTAGATGAACAGCAAGTTGCCCAGTGCGACCACCCTGCTGTTACCTTTTTCCGCCAGTGCGCCCAGCGGAAGCGGGCCGCGCTTATCCTGGGCCGGAATAAAATGCGATTTGAAGGGGGCATCGGACGACTGGGCCCACACGTTGAGCGAGGCGGGCGACCGGAGAATAATTTGACGGTGAATATTTTTGGCGGCTTGGGGTGTAAGCCCCACCACGGTGGGCCCCATCACCGCGCCAGCCCCCTGGCTGGGCAACCCGATCAACATGGTGGTAAGAGAATTCATGGGGCCGGTGATGATGTTTTTCTGGAAGCGGCTGAGGCGCACCTGCGGGCCGACGACATCATGCCCTTGGCCATCGCTTTGCCGGGATACAACGACCAGATTGGGACGGTAGCGAATACCGTAACTGGCCAGGAGCGTTTTGAACGGCGGCGCACCACCGGTTGCCATGAGCATCTGCGTGGGCATGGCACCAAGCAGAAACATGGCGGACCCGCCTTGAGCGAGGTGTTTTTTAAGTTCCATATCCAAGCGGCCGGCGGCCTGCATTTCCATCATTCCCATCTGTCCACTGGGGGGTAAATTTAATACCACCCATACCACGCCCTTTCCGATGGCCGGTGGTGGCCCGGATGCCCCTGGTGCCTGCGGGTTTGACGAAATGGGGGACCAATCAAGGACGTCAAAATTATGCCGCTGCAATTTACGGGCGATAGCCGAAAATGGTCCGCCCCGCTGCGTTAAATTACCGGGCTGGGCGCTGACAAAGACGACTTTGGTTTTGTGGGGTTGGATGATGCTGAGCAGTTTGCCGTTGATGGCCTCTTCACCATTGAATGCGTAGCGCAAATGCCTGGAAGCGGCGGATACCCCGCGGGCTTGAAACATCGCACTGGCGGTGACAGCCTTAACGGAATGGGGTGCGATGATGAGTAATCGGTCGGGGCCGATTTGAGCCAGCGCCGAGGCAGATTTTACGGGTTTAAGTTTTGCGATGGTGGCCGCCACCGTTTTAAGCCTGTCCATCACCTTGGTGATGACGGGCGATTCATGCTTAAGCCAATGCTGATAGGCCGGCGGGAGGGATTTAATGGTGGCGGGCTGAATGGCAATGGATAAATTTTTCACCATTCTTTTAAGTCGTCGCTGCGCCGTTTTGGCCAGGCCGGGCCAGTCGGCCAGATGGGCTTTCGCCTCTGATTTAATATCCCTCACCAGATGGCGTAAATCGGAGGGCGCATCCTGCGACAAATAAGCCGCAATGCCGATTATTGTGGCCTGTTGATCGGACGTGATGGATGCATTCGATGGGACTGAACTCAATGAGTTGGCGACCGACTTAAACGTCTTTTCCAACTGGGTCAGCACCGGCACGCCGGCCGTGAGGGTTTTTTTATACGGCTTCAGGCTGTTACCGAAGCGTTTCTGGATGAGACTTTCCAGTGCATGGCGGGAGGTGGGCTGATATTCGCGGATATTGCGGCTGGATCGTTGATACTCATGCACCAATTGCTGCACCCGTGCGTACTGGGCCAGTTCAACGGCGTCGGCCTGCGAACTGGATGGAAAGGTGTTGACGAAAATAATTTTTTTACCGGATTTATCCAGTAATTTAAGCAGGTTGCGGGTCTGCGGCGAGAGGGAATATATCTGACCGGTAGTCAGATCAAAACTGTGGTTGTAACGGAAGGTTATCCAATCCAGCAGGATTACCACAATCAGGGCCGCCACAGCCAGTACCAGCGCATTGGAGCCATACATCCATTTACTGCGCGTCGCCGCGGATTTGGGGGATACCGCTGATTTTGAAACTTCCTGGGAACTCATCTGGCCACACTCCAAGTTTTTGTGAGATTGATTATTAACTGTTGATCCACCGCGCCCGCCATGGAAAGTTTACCGCCACTTACGGCTTTCCAGGACGAGATACGTCAGCATGAGGAAGAAAAACGTTCCGGTAACAAAATACGCCACGTGCGACGTATCGACCAGCCCCATGGAAAAATGCTGCATTTGAGGCTCGAATGACATGTACGTCATGACACGTTGAGCCGTGCCAAGCCACGCTGGCGGCTGGCTGATGATGCTGCCGAGCAGCCCACCGATGGCTTGCAGCAGGATGCCAAAGGTGACCAGCACGGCGCAGCTGCTGATGGCGGCGAGCACCTGATGCTGGGTACAGGCAGAAAAGAATAATCCGACCGACACCATCAGCATGCCCAGCAGCAGCAAGCCGAAGTAGCTGGTGAGAACCGGCATGAAATCGGGTCGGCCAAAGGCGGAAAGAATCAGTACATACACCAGACTGGAGCCAATGATGACACAATAAAAGGCCAATGCGCCGAGGAACTTGCCGAGCACAATGGCAAAATCGCTGATGGGGCTGGTGCGAAGTGTCTCGATCCGCCCGGAGCGGTATTCTTCCGAAAACAGGGCCATGGTTATGAACGGCACCACAAACATTAACGCCAGATGATTCCATTCAAACATGGGGCCGGGGTCTGCCACGGCACCGGGCGCAAAAACCAGCAGGGCGAAGAGCAGGCCGACAAAAAGCAGATAAACCACCAGTACCACATAGGCCACCGGAGAATAGAACAACCCCATTAGTTCGCGTCGGGCGATTGTCAATGTTTTGAACAAATGTTTACCTCCACTTAAAGATCACAAACAGGCGGGTGATTCAGGCGGCTTGGTTCAGAGCGGTACCGGGATCGGTAATCTGCACAAAAAATTCTTCCAGAGATGTGCCGGTGGTGCGCATTTCCCGCAAGGCCCATCCCCGCCCCACCACGGTGCTGGCGATAAGTTCGCGCAAGGCCCCGTCTAATTTACCGGTTAATGAAAGCGTGCAAATGGGGCCGTCGCTGAGGACTTCAACATTTTCAACAGCGGGCATGGCACCGAGCGCCATTTTCACCTGCTGAGTGGGGCCGCGTACTTCCACCACCAGCTTGGCCCCCGAGGAATTGCGCCGGGCGGATTCCTGCTTAAGTTCTTCCGGCGTGCCTTGCGCCAATATTTTGCCGCGGCCGATGATGATAACCCGTTGGCAGGTCAGTTCGACTTCAGAAAGGATATGGGTGGAAAGCAGCACGGTATGCTGCCCCGCCAGGTCCGCCAGCATTTTGCGCGTTTCGCGTATCTGGGTTGGATCAAGCCCTACCGTTGGCTCATCAAGGATTAATACCTGCGGATTGTTGAGCAGGGCATCGGCGATGCCAAGGCGTTGGCGATACCCCTTGGATAATGTGCCGATCGGCCAGCGCAAGCGATCGCCCAGCCAGCATTTTTCAGCGACGGATTCAACGCGGGTCTTCAAGGTGGACCGGTCAATACCCCGCAGACGGCCACGATAGGCCAGATATTCCTGCACACGCATCTCGGTGTAGGTGGGAGCGTTTTCGGGCAGATAGCCAACTCGGCTGCGAACGTCCATCGACTGGCTGAAAACATCGAAGCCCGCAACCGAAGCCGCACCCGATGTGGGCGGCAGAAAGCATGTCAGCATGCGAATCGTGGTGGTTTTTCCGGCTCCGTTAGGCCCCAGAAAACCTACGATACTGCCGCGCGGGACTTCAAAACTGATGTTATCGACGGCTACAAATCTGCCGTACACTTTGGTGAGATTTCTAACCACAATATCCGCATTTGAGGACATATCCTTAAACCTTCCAGTAACACCTGACCGATTCAGCAGGCCAAAGGGCACAGTCGATCAAAGCCGAACCATTTTTACTGGCGGACATATTCCGGTCCATCAATCGCCGGATTACACTGGTACTTTCCACCGCCACGCCAGTAATTAACGGTCTATCTACGAATTGTCAATCGAAAGGTTTGGGGATAGCCGCATAACCCAACCGCAAGGCCGGCGCGAGAACCGCCAACCGACCGCCCCACCAGCAGGCCCCCCATCTCGGGCATGGCGGGTGCACAAGGGGTTTATGTATCACCAAGCTGTGATAATTTTCCGCCCCCCACCACCATGGCACCCACGCCGCAGATGGCCGCCAAAATCCAAAGCCAATTGGCAAGAGCGATTTGCACATTTACCTTTGGCCGCCAGATGGTATGGTTTTCCTTGGCGGGACGGATGATGACCGTTCCCTTCCACGGCGGTACCGTGGGGGTGCCCGTCGCGGGAAACCAGGGGCCGGGAATATTCAGCGGCCACACCTGACCAATAAGCCGATATTGAGGGAGGCTGGTCGATTTTGGCCGACCGGAAATGACGGTGATATAAAAATTGTGGCCCGCGGTGCGTATGTACGCCTGGTAAATGCCCGGTGCCACCAGTGAAAGCGTTAATAATTTGCGATGGTGGTGATTGATAATCAGGGCGCGAACTTTTTGGTTCAGATTTCGGGCGCGACTGGCCTGCACACGCAATCGCCAACAATTATTTGCCATTGCATGTCTGCGACGATTTAATTTGTCAGGCCGTTGGCATGGGGCCGGGTGCAGACTGATGCGCCAGTGGGGGTTGGCGGCATTTGCGGCAACAAGATGAATGATGCGCTGTAGCAGGGGCGGCTCAGAGCGCATGCCACCTTCAAATGCCACCGACGCCACCTTGCCAAGCCCCACACGCCAATAGGCGGCAAGGGGAATATGCGACCGTCCATTTAATGTCAGCAAAATGGCTTGGCGGCGGATGTAAGTCTGCACCCATTGGCGAGCGCGGCCGCTCATCTGATGGCCCAAAGCCGGTGTGGTTGTCCAGTTAAGCGGGGTGCGCGTCAGTGATGCTTGCAGAACCTGCCGCATCGCCTTTTGCAAAATAAGCCGCCAGCGTAGTTCGTTGTCTGTCTGCAGCAAGCTCACATGCGGTGCATGAAGAAAGGCGTGAATGGCGCGCGATTCTCGACCGGCGATGATTACCATGTGGCCTTCGATAGCTTGCAACAGATGCACCCAAGGATGTGGCGACATTCGAGGAATGCCGCCGTCGGTAAGCAATATTATCCAATCATGTCGATGCAACTCGCGTTGCAAGATGGGAAGCGCTGTATCCGGCCGGGTGGGGCCATTGGGTTCGATCCGCAGAAGGCGGCGTTTCAGTTGGGCGGGGGTTCGGCCGGCGAGTTCCATGGTTCGACCGCCAAAAACCAGTACATGTACCTGCGTGCCCGTCCCGAGGGTGTGCATCGCATGCAGGACGCCGGTCACCGCTAAAGCAAAGCGTGTCTGACCACCTGTTCCTGGCACACGCCGCCCCATGGAGCCACTGGCATCTATTAAAAACACCACGCCTACCGGCGAAGGATACGGCAGGTGCGACGAGAGCGGGGAGAGCGCATTGAGGCACCGCGCCGTGGAAGTATCCGCAGCATACCCTCCTGCACCGAAGGCGTGGCTGGCCCCCACGATGACCAGTCCACCAGAATCATTTTGCACCCAACGCCTTAATGCGGTGGCTTGGGCCGTATGGAGGTTCCAGCTTGGGATGTTATCAAGCACCACACATCGATAACCGATAAGCCTCGACGCGCGGACGGGAAGGGTGGATGGATTAATCCATTGAATATTTTTATGCGTGCTCGTTTGATGGGGATGATCGGTCACCCAAAGCAGGCGGGCCGGTCTGGCGGGTGGCAGCATGACACTGCCGCGATTGTCAGCGGGCCAGGGATCTGCCGAATGCAATTGCACACGATAGCGCAACGATTGGCTGATAAGGGGGGGATGATCTACCAAGTCAATGACTTGAGCACCGGCGCGTGAAAATTTTATTTTTTTTTGGACAATCACCGTTGAATTTCGCCGTACGCTAAGTGTGGCTTGCACCGCGCCACTGGCACGAATCAGCATTCCCAATTTAGCCGCCCCATCGGACGTCCGGCGGATATGCATATCGGCCACACCGATGTCAGGTGCTTCGGGATGGAACATGGTAATGGCGATGGGTTGGACGGGTGGCGCACTGGGCCAGCGATTGAACGGCGTGGTAAATACCCAAGTTGGTGCCGATAAATGGGCTTCGGCCAGTGCATTCCAATTCAGGTGTCGAGCGGTGCTTAATGGAAAAGATTTGGGCCAGCCGGCCACCGTGTGCGAGGCAGGCTTGTTACCCGTCCAGCGGAGGTGGTGACCGATGAAGCCAAGGCGAATGTGGGTGCCCGCCGGGGCATGGTGCCTGATAAACTGATGCAACCGATGCAAATGATGAAAAAATGCCGTCGCCGTTGCAGCGGAGTCGTCCACGATAACATTAATTTTTTTGGGCCGGTGGTGTAAAACAATGGCAGGCTGCGCCCCGGCCAGCAGGGCCAATACGGCAGAGCTGATAAGGAGCATTTTTAACAACTGGCGTCGGGGATGGTGGTGCCGGGAAAGCAAGATGGCTGCGAATACCATAAGTGGCAAACAACCAAGCAGCACCCATGGGTAGTGAAAAATAACCATGAGCGGTCATAATACCTCAAGGTGCGGCACGGCGCTTGGTGTCGGCCAGTACGACAAAGTTATTGCCATCAGGATTGAATGATCTCGGCGATGATGTCCGTGGTGGTAATGTCGTCGGCTGCGGCTTCATAGCTGGGTATTATCCGGTGGCTTAGTACAGGCGGTGCGACGGCATCAATATCTGCCTTGCCGACATGAATTCGCCCCGCCGCCAGTGCCACCACCCGGGCACATGCCAGCAAATGTTGACCTGCACGCGGACTGGCACCTAAGCGAACATATTTTTTTGTTTTTTCGCTGGCGGTTCGAGACTCTGGGTGTGTTTTTTCGAGATAACTGGCGGCCAGTCGCAACATTTCCGGTGCGATGAGCACATGTCGGGCCAGGGATTGCATTTCCATTAGCCGATGCGATTCTAAAACGGCGGCCGGCGGAAGTTCATTCAGGGGGCCGCCAATAACCCGCATCAAGTCATCACCGGAGAGATTTTTCACACGGAGTTTCATCATGAAGCGATCCAACTGTGCTTCCGGAAGGGGAAAAGTACCATCCATTTCAATGGGGTTCTGTGTGGCAAGCACGAAAAATGGACGAGGCAATTTATGCTCTTCACGACCCACGGTGACGGTTGCCTCATTCATCGCCTCGAGCAAAGCGGACTGGGTTTTGGGTGCTGCCCGGTTGATTTCATCGGCCAGAATCATATGGCCAAAGATCGGTCCCGGCTGAAATTGCAACCTCCGAGCGCCGCTTTCGTCGGTCAGCAGAATGTGGCTGCCGATGATGTCTGCCGGCATTAAGTCTGGCGTAAACGAGATGCGTGACATCTGCATGTCCAACAAGCGGGCGAGCGTCTTGACCAGAAGCGTCTTTCCCAAGCCCGGGACGCCCTCGAGTAAGATGTGTCCCCCGGCAACCATGCTGACGATGGTCATTTCCACCACACGCCGATGCCCGGCGATTACCTGCTCAACACCGCTGCGCAAAAGTTGAAAGTCGCGTGCGAAGTCTGCAACCTGCTGGTTAATGGCTGCAGAATCGATTTCATTGGTACCAGCGGCGATATCATCTGCCGGCGTGATGGATTTCATATGCCGCCTTTCAATGTTTCTGATGTTTGCGATGTACGCGATCGTTGGGACGAGACTAAGCGGCCGCTTGCCACATTCGCCTTTGCAGGAATGCCATGCACCCCTGCCTCCTGAAGTCTGAAATATTCAAGAGGTGGCGGCCGACCATCGAAATGATCCACCGGTATAAAAAAAAGATAAAGATTCAGGATGATAAACAGCAAGACGGCCACGGATATCTTCACCCAATAAGGGATGACGGCGTTGGTAAGTTGGCTGAAGCCCCCTTCAAAGATGCCTGCAATGACAAACATATGTGCCGAGCCAAGCAGGAGACTGACAATATCGTGGCGTTGGGCCCTGATAGCGGCGATGATGGATCCGTGCGATCCGCCGCCGGTCAGTTCGGCACGGGCTATGACCAGACCGGCCGCACTGGCAACGCAGATGGCGGGAAGTTCAAATGAACCGTGCGGCCCAACCCAGGCTAATAAATAGGTGCCCACACCATCGGCGAAATAGCGCTGTGCCAATGAGCCGAGCATCATGCCATTATAGAAAAGAAGGCCAATGCTGATGATGCCGAAAACCGCGGCGGTGGCAAAACCCAGCACTCCCACGAGTATATTGTGAGTGAAAAGCATGACCGTAAAGGCGACGTTCTGGCCAACAGAATATTGAAAATGTTTGCCGGACTGAATGTCAAAGCGTTCCTTAACACGCTGCGCCGGCTTCTGCCGCCAAAATTCCTGTGGCACGATTGATAGCGCGGTGGATGGATGAATGCTGGTTGTAACCCACCCAAAAACCGTACCGCCGAACATAACCCCCGCTGCCAGTAGCAGAACCATCCATTGCCGCCGCGCCGCTGCCGGAAAATCGTGCCGCAGTAAACGCCACCACGCCCTGAAAAGTGATGGATGTTGGGGAGGCGATAGCGATTGATACGCTCGCGCAACCAGACGCTGCAAATGCTCGGTTACCGCAGCGCTGCCACCAGCCGTGCGCATCAGACTCAAATCGCTGGAGACCAGGCGGTATAAGGTGAATATCTCTCCCGATTCTTTTACCGTCAACGGCAACCCACGGCCGCCATCGTAGCGATCAAGCAATTCAGCAAGACGCTCCCACCGCTGCCGACGCATCGTGATAAAGTCATTGAGGTTCATGGTTGCCGCTCCTCGCAGTAGCCGCGTGCGTCATCTTCGGCAAAGTTGCAATAAAAAGCAATGAACCCTACAGGCGGCGATGATTTGAACCAGTCGGTGACGACGGAGCCAATCGCAATCAATAAGGTACATGGGTGTGCGACGGTGATGGATAAATGCATGCAGCGTGGGCCAGATACGCGATTGCTGCTCCCCTAAAAAAAAGCGGGCAACCGCGAAGGTTGCCCGCAAAGACTGATAGGATGCTACACCGGCCGACCGGCGACCAAGACGACTTAGCTGACGGATACTGCGACCTTGCGACGGCGAAGACCGAGCAAGGCAACCGTACCTGCAATCCCAAGCAAACCAATGGCAGCCGGTTCCGGGGTGACTACCGTTGAGGTGGAGAGATTGGTAACGAGCAACCCACCGTTGACCACACTCGAACTGCTCAGGTTGAGCGTCCAAGTATTGGTCACCGATACGGAGTTGCTGGGTGTCATCAGGCCAGTGCCTGCGGTATTGTATCCAACCGAAGAAGATGGGGTGTATGGGCTTGAGGTATTTAGTGCCAGCATACCTGAATCTTGGCTGGTTGAGGCACCAGTTGAAGGGGCGACCAAACCATTGAAATCGATCGTTTGGTTGCTGGTGGCGTCGGTTGCAGTAGCGGAGCCCGATATCTGCATGGATTCAAAGTTGGTGTTGCTGGAACCCGTCGCATAGCCCGTTTGGGTGACTGCGAAGGAAATGGCTGGGGGATTCTGTGTGCTGTCCGTCACAGAACCGAACTGGGTTTGCAACGAATTACTACCCACGGTAACCAACACACCGCTGTAGGAAAAGCCATCGAACGATCCAGCCGGTGCAACGTACGTCCCGGCACCAAGCAGTAACGCGGCGCTTTGCAGCGTCACGTTTTGGCTTGAACTGCCGACAGTGATCACCATCGTGGGCGTGGCAAATGCGGCCGGAGCCATCAATGCCGAGAGCGCAAATGCTGCGATTCCAAAACCTGCAGCCTTCGTCATAACAAAACCTCCCATAAGAAACCGGACAAGGGCACACTGCCAAAAGTTACCCAAATACAAATTGGGCAAACCAGTTGGCCCGCACCAGCAGACTGTTTAAGTTAATTCAAAGGCCAGCCTTGAAACGTCAGGGCACCTCACATACCGCAGAGGCGCGAACGTTGCCCAGATGACTGACTACATTGACTTGCTCTACTAACCCGTCCCCAACGGACTGCGAAGAGTTTAACCCACAAACTCAATGCTGTCAAGAAAAAAATATTTTTTTCTCAACGCATTTGAGAAGGGGCACCAAACAGACGTGTACGCAATCCGACAGCACGCCAACGCCCTTAGCATCCCCAGCAAATACATGCTGGTGTGTCAGGCTTTTACCCGGCGCCGCAAACCGACCAGTGCGCCAACCGAACCGAGGCCAAAGAGGGCCAGCGAAGCGGGTTCAGGCGTGACGATGCTTGTCGTTTGCAAATTCGTTACCACACCGCCAAAGTTAGCCATCACCCCGTTGGCCACATCCAACGTCCAAGTGTTGGTTACATCTATGGTTGGACTGACCGGATTCAAATTGACCCCACCCGCGTTGTACGCCACGGAAGAGGACGGCGTGTAAGGCATGGCAGAGTTAAGCTGCAATGCACCGGAATCTTCCATTCCTATGACGGTGTTGCCGCTGTTGGTAACTTGCGAATTAAAATCAATGGTGTCTGCACTCGTTGCCCCGGTTGCAGAAGCCGAACCGGTAGCCTGCATCGATTTGTAGGTGCTGCCCGTGATGCCACTTTCGGTGACGCTAAATATCGCAGTCGCGTTGGAGCCGCTGCCATTGACAACACTGAAAAAGGAGGTGCTAAGAGCGTTACCGGAAGTGGATGCGATCAGCGGCCCCCAGCTAATTCCATCCAAACTACCGCTTGACGCGGTATAGGTACCGGAACCCGCTGACGTGAAGGTGATTGTCTGCGATTGAGCACCGACCTGCACCTGGCCGCTAATTTGAATACTGGCAAAGGCTGAAGGCGCGAACGCCAAAGCCACTACCCCGATTGCCGCCGACATTACAATTTTCACGGTAACCTCCTGTATAACCATCTTCCATACATCTACACCTGCGGCAAAAACCCTACGCACGCAGGATTATCCGCAGAGTACTGAGTTTTTCGAATAACTTCTTAAATCTCTAGCTGCAGCCTAAAGCGAGCAATTGCACTCGCCCTTTTCAGCCGATAACCGAGATCATAAGACTTGCTCTACCGTCCCTTTCCGAGACTGTAGAGAGTGTAATCCCATAACCGCCAGATGTCAAGTAAAAAACTAAAGAATTTTTGCCCATACCGATCCCCCCGCCCAAATCGCCATAGCCGGAGGCGTTCACACTGATTAAAACCGCTGCAATTACACGATTGGGTTGTGATCCAGCAAGAATATCCGCCACCGTCGTGGGGCTGCCAGCCAATGCGCCAATAAATGCCATTGCCACGGGGATTTTTGGGCATTTTCACAAATTTTGATGCATATAGAACGCTTGACCAAGGTGCAAATCGGCATATGAAGACCCGAGTAGCAGTGCATCCGACATATCAGCCAAAAGTGGCAAACCTTCACGTGGCAGAGTGCAAATTTGCCCCAGTCGGTTAATCCCGGCGCGCCAGGAGTCTACCATTGAGCAGGTGCGATCGAATCCAATGAGCTGACTTCATCCGCTTGATCTGGCGCTCTCTTTGCACCGCCTGGCCGCGTGTCGGCCACGCTTCTGACCACACCAGTCTCCACGGCCCACGCAATGGCGCATATTTCGAACCACCGCATTTGGCAGCTTTATCGTTGTGCTGGCTTAAACGGCGGTCGAGGTTCGATGTGCTGCCAATGTACAGGCCGCCCTGTGCATTCTCGACAATGTAGACATAGCAGCGTTCAGCGGACCGTCTTTCCCCTTCCAATTTCGGCCTCCCCCACAAAAAAATTCGATTGAACGCTGGCCGTCGCCAAGAAACTCCGCGGGTAGGATTCGAACCTACAACCAGTCGGTTAACAGCCGACTGCTCTACCATTGAGCTACCGCGGAAAGTAGCAAACTTCGGTTCCGTCATTTTGCGCGTCGGTGCGTTAATGTCAAGCGACGAATTTTCGGGACGGATCGAGTGAAAAATGCACGTCGCGGGCTGGAACTACATCCGCAAC
>JAKAEB010000065.1 GCA_021818445.1 Planctomycetota bacterium | reverse complement strand
TTCCGATCTTTAATACCGCCGCCATAATAATTTGCGTCACGACCGCCCCAATGGCCGTGTCAACTCGCTCTGCCCGCATGTGCGACTCATTGAGTCCTTTGTCAATTACCGCCGACTGCTGGTAAAAAACCATCCACGGCATGATGACAGCGCCAACATTTCCGGCAATAAGAAATAAATAATTGGGGTTTCGTATCGGCTGATGCTTGATGGCGGAAATCATGGAACTGATGGATGGGTGCGATACGGCCGCTACAGCCACAAATGCCAGTTCAAAAAGACCAATCAGAATGGCCACAATTTCCACCTGTCGGTACGTTCCAGTAGCTACCACAATAATTAAAAACAGGATGGTCATTGAAACACTGATCCATGGCGGTATGCCAAAAAGTTGGCCAACACCTTCAATGCCCGCAAATTCCGTCAGCAATGCACCAATGCAGGACACCATAAGTGTCGATACCGACAACCACGCCCAACCTTTGCCGAAATGTTCCGAGATTAATTCGCCATGCCCACGTTGCGTCACCAAGCCCAGTCTTACCGCCAGTTCCTGCGCCATGAAAAGAATGGGGATAAGAACAACCTGAAAGATCAGCAGGCTGTAACCGAACTGCGCTCCGCTTTGGGCTGCCGTAATGGCACTTCCCGCGTCGGTATCCGCCAGCATGACCACCAGTCCGGGGCCAGCCACAAGCAGCAGCAACTTCCAAAATGGCATAATCGGCTTGAGTTGAAGCTTGGCATTCTGAGCCTTGGGGGCAGGGTTATTGTTCGATGGCAATGCTTGTGGGGTAACCGAGTCGTGTACCCGAGAGTCCAAAGGCATGGAATGCTCCAAAACCACAATCATTAGGCCGTCTAAATGAGAATTATTCTCATTTACTAAGCTGTCAAAGTTATACAGGATGCAGGTATAAATCTCAACACGTCACGGCCAAACTATAGATGGCAGAAAGGTGCAGCGCTCAGGGCCTCGGCTGCCTGACGTAATCGCATGCCGACTGTGCCAATAAAAAAGGGCGAACCCCATGGTGGGTTCGCCCCTAAGATCAATCGGCCGGATATTTCCGGATTAAAACAGCCCGATCGACGATGGCAGTCGTGGATTAACGATGTTGATAATTCTCAATCCACGGTTCCCATTTGATGAGGCGGCGTTCACCGGCGCACCCGGCGTGTTATTGTTGATCGGCACGGTCTGCACATGGCCGTCAAAGTACAGCGCGTTGGCGTCGCCAGTATTGGCGGCAGACTGCATATGACGATACCGCATACCTGTTACGTTGTTGATGCTTCCCGAAAGCACGATGTCTTCGTTGGTGGTTTCACCCGAAACGAAACCATTGGCCGGCACCAGATAATTGGCATCTTTCATATACGGATGCGCGTTGCCGGGAGTGTTGGTATTGTTGTCGGCAATCCAATCGCTCATGATCGGCCAGGAGCCACCCCAACTCGACGTTTGCGTGGCATCTCCGATGGCGATAGCCGTAGAAGGTGCCTGAACGTCCGAGGCGTGCATGGTGACAGTCTGTCCCCAGCCCGGACCGGGGGCGTATGTCCAGAAGTAGTTTGGGTTGGCGGCATAGCTTGACCAGTACCACCCCAGGCCGGACGGTGTCCAACCGGGGCCAAGCGCCGGCTTGATGGTCGACGCCGGGCAGACAAATGTTCCAATGTACGCACTATCCAATGTGGACGCCTGCGGCACATTGCTGGTGTTGTTCGCCACCTGATTCCACGTAAACCGTACGGGGTCAACGTTCCGGTTAAATGTGTAAAGCAGAATGTTCCACTCATCCGGCGGATAAAGCCCGTAGCTTGCGTCATACCCGTTGCCGTATGGGATGGCATCCTGATATGTATTTTCATACTCCACCAGTATTTGGCCAATACCATTGAGATTGGCTCCACAAGCGGTCGTCAATGCTTCCTCGCGAGCTTTAGCCAAGGCAGGCAAAAGCAGGGCGATCAGCAACGCGATGATGGATATCACCACCAGCAGTTCTACCAGCGTAAAACCCCGCGCACCCCTTCTTATTTTCTGGACACCCATGTTAAGACTCCTTAAATACAAACCACTTATTTATTAATGACTCAACGCCGAGCCAACAAGCGGCAACGTGATTGCTTCCTTGCCAGAACCATTGCACCCAGACCACCAAGGCCAAAAAGTGCCAGAGACGCAGGTTCCGGCGTGGCGACGCTCGACGCATCAAACGTCAGACCCACCAAATCGGTGCTTGTGCCGTAAGGATTGTGAGTAAAATAACCGGCAACCGTCGGTGACGCCGCGGCCGAAACCACAATGGTATCACCCGCCTGCGCACCGCTGATGTTGAAAAAGTAGAAGCCCATATTTTGCGCCGGGTCGATGTTGACCAGGCTCGACGCGCTGCCAACCGAAACTTCAATCTGCGATAATGCGTCATACCCTTGCGGGCTTACCACTCCCAGTTTGAAACTCGAGGGGGTTCCGCTGCCGAGGGTGATATCGAAAAGCTTCGTCAGGGTACCCACGGTGGTTCCGTTTACACCACCCTCACCGGTCTGAATTGCATCCCCAGTTGCCGCTTGGTTATTTGCCACCGGATAGCTGCCGGCATACGGCTGGCCTTGGATATGGATGGACGGGTAGCCATAAGCCGCCGATTCAAAATAATTGGCCGAATTCGCAGAGGGATCCATCGTAATATTGGCGCTCGTGCCGTTGCTGGTGGTTGTCAGCAGCCATGACGGCAGATTTTCCAAGGTCGCGATATTACCGCTGTTGTACGCATAATTGACATCGTCGGCGGTTGGTGCTACCTTCCCAAGATCGAGGTACCCGTAGGTCACATTACTTGGGACGTCAGTCCCAAACATAATGTAGCCGGTACCTCCATATCCAGCGGTTCCCACCGTGGAATTGGTACCGCCGGTTGGCACTGCAACACTCTCGTTCAAGGTAGCGTTATTGACCGTGCCATTCACCAAAGAAATGGTCGCCGCGTGTCCAGCGCTAACCCCAACACATACGGAAGCCACCGCCATCACCGCCGCAGAAAACACAGATTTGCGGAATTGCATGAAAAAACCTCCCGGAGAAAAAGCCGGAGAACCTAACAGCAGATTGCTAAAAACGCTTTCAGCAACCGGGTCCTACCAAACCGTTTGGTGCTCGCTCTTTCACCCTGTTCCACCAACGCCCGCCAGATACCACTACCGGTGTTCTGGCCCAACACCAAGATGGAACGCCCTAACAGCTACCGCCACACTCCTAAAATGTATCCGTTGCGAATCGAAACCGTGGTTATCTGACCAACAGTTTATGCAACTGTTCCAAAGTATAGATGACCGCACCTCGCCTGTCAAGCGAAATATTCAAAAATTTTTATTCCCATTTGCAATCAAAAAAGCGACCGATCAACCAATCCCGTCCAAAAACGCGTGTAAAGGTTCGCCCGAAGTGTACCCCCGTGCGACCACCGTTGCCTATAATCGATGGCCATCGATACTCTGCATCGCAGGCGGAGCGGTGGCGGAAATATTGGCGAGTGCTTCGCGCCAGAAAGTAATGGTTTATGCAACCACCCATCCCCACCTCTCCCTTGTCCCAACCGACCGATGCCCCATACCTTGACGCATATTCGCTGGCCGTTTCAGGCGTCGTCGAACGCGCTGTCCCCGCCGTCGTCAATGTCGAAACTTATACTGCACCGCCGGGCCGCGAACCACGCCGATCTGGCAGTGGATCCGGCTTTATCTTCACGCCCGACGGGTTTGTCTGCACGAACCATCACGTCATTGCCCAGGCCCGGCAATTGACACTTACCACACATGAAGGCCAGAAATTTAATGCCGATATTGTCGGCACCGACCCGCATACGGATATTGCCGTACTTCGACTTCCGCTGAACTCCTGGCCTTACCTGGAATTTGGTGATTCGTCGCAGTTGCGCGTCGGCCAGCTTGCCATCGCGATTGGCAGTCCCCTCGGCTACCAGGCAACTGTGACCACGGGGGTCATCAGCGCGCTGGCACGTTCCCTTCGATCACAATCCGGCAGGCTCGTCGATAATGTGATACAGACCGATGCCGCATTAAACCCCGGTAATTCGGGCGGCCCACTTATGGCCTCAAACGGCACGGCCATTGGCGTCAACACGGCGGTGATTCAACCTGCGCAGGGAATTTGTTTGGCGATCTCCTCCAACACGGCTTCTTTCGTCGTATCGCGTCTCATCCGCGACGGGAAAATCAAACGCAGTGTTATTGGCGTGGCGGGGCAAAATGTGCCCTTGCCTCAGCGGCTGATTCGCTTTTACAAGCTGCCGGTGGAAAGTGGCGTGTTTGTGTCGGCCGTGGAACCGGACAGCCCCGCGGCCATTGCGGGTGTAAAGCCTGGCGATGTGATTATCGGGCTGGATCAAAAAAACATCACCAGCATTGATGATCTCCATCGTCTGCTCGATGAACATCTGGTCGAAAGGAACACCGGTATTCGGGTGTTGCGGCGGCATGAGGTTGAGGATTTTCTCATCTGTCCGAGATCCGCAGATTAAAAATTATCGCTATGCCTTTTGTCTGCAGGCCCGATAATTACAGGCGGTGTGCCATATGGCAACGTGGCGCTTCGGTCCTCTCTGGCAACTATTAAAATTATGGGGCCGTGTTCCTTAGCGTAAATTACCGATCCATCTTTACCCGCTCATCGACCCGTACCGATGACAAGTAGGCCCCGCTTAGGTGTTCAACCGGTGTTGATGTGCGTCAAACACATGCATCGTTTGGCCTGTGCGTTTCAGGCAGTGGCAGGGCCGCTTGGAGGTATAGCTGTGGCTGAGGTGGTTGACTCCATACGACAGATTTTTCAGCCGGGCCCGCGCAGTCCTGCCACTTCGCGACATCGCCCATCGACGGTGAATTTTGCGCCACCACTGGTTCCGACTGCCGCCGGGGCGGATATTTCACTTATTGCCCTGGATATGGACGGCACCCTGCTGAACCCGCGCGAGGATATCACGCCTCGTGTTCATCACGCCTTGCACCGCGCCATGGAGATGGGAGTGCAAATTGTCCTGGCTACCGCTCGCCCACCACGATCGGTGCGGTTTTATCACCGTGCACTGAAGCTACGCACGCCCATCATCAGTCACAATGGGGCTTTAATATGGGACGAGCGCGCCCAATGCGTGCTTCGGCACAGCAGCCTGCCGCAGAAGATGGTCAAGCGGGTCATCGATTTTGCCCGCAAGCGTCACCCGGACGTCATCCCCAGCGTTGAGATTATTGACACGCTTTACTCCGATCACTTCGGCATTGTTCCGGTAGAAGCCATTCCGCCGGGGCGTCGTTTCAGCCCGGATGTGATAGCGGACATGAGCAGTTTTCTTCATACGCCCGTCACACGCGTCATGTTTCATGCCCCGGCCGCTACCCTCGATGAACTGACCGATGCACTGACGCAAAAATTTAAATCGGGTTTCAGTTTGCTCCGCAGTGAACATCGTCTGCTGCAGGTGGTCGCGCCCGATACGGATAAAGCCGTCGCATTGCAGGTAGTTTCCGGCTGGTACAATGTCCCGCAGTCAAAGGTGCTGGCTATTGGTGATGGCCCCAACGATGTGCCCATGCTCCGATGGGCGGGTACCAGTGTGGCGATGGCCAACGCGCCTGAACGCGTGCGTAAGGTGGCCCGGCACGTCGTGCCCTCCAACGGCGACGATGGCGTGGCGGTAGCGCTGGAAAAATTTGTCTTTTGTGCCGCGTAGACATCCCGCACCTGATCATCCGTCCATTTCCGGCGCTTTACAAATGACCGGCAATCGTTGCCTCAAAGAAAACGGATATTCCTAACCCAACGTCAAAATCATGCGATCAATGCCTTCGTGCGGTAAACTCCTGCCCCGTGCCCACTTGGGTCTGCACGCGGAATGGAGTTTGTCATGCCCTCAACCCCCTATATCAGCACCGCCCTGCCGGGAACCGGCGGCAGCATAAAACTTCATCAGGATGACTTTCAGGTGGAGGAGATACCTCTTTATCCGTTTGCGGGCGTCGGCGAGCATGCTTATCTGCTCATCGAAAAACGCGGCATCAGCACCTATACCGCCATATCAATCCTGGCCAAAGCGATTGGTCGGCGCAGTGTTGATTTCGGCTACGCTGGCCTGAAAGACGCCCAAGCCGTCACCCGGCAATGGATATCCATCGAACATGAACCAAACAGCCGTTTTGAAAAACTTGAATTACCCACCATTCGTATTATTGAACAGACGCGGCATCGCAATAAGCTCAAACTTGGGCATTTGGCGGGCAATCGCTTTACGGTTCGCATTCGGCATGAGGATTGGGACAAGGCCCCTTCGATGCTCGCCGTCGCCCACGATCGCGCCAGCGCTGTCTTTCAAGCCTTGAGCACATCTGGCGTGCCGAATTTTTTCGGTCAACAGCGCTTCGGCATGCGTCTGGATAATCATCGCCTTGGTATGGCTTTGCTTAAACGCGATGCGAAAAAATTTATGGAATTATGGCTCGGCAGCGCTGACGAAAGTGTGGACCGGGGTGGTGTACTTCAGGCCCGCCGTCATTACGATGCCGGTAATGTGTCTGCCGCCTATTCCGCCTGGCCTGGCCACCTGCGCGCCGAGCGGGCAGCGCTGGCCATCCTGCAGAAAAATCCCGTTCAGCATGTCAAAGCCCTCCAGGGAGTAGACATCCGACTGCGACGCTTACTCATCAGTTCGCTCCAGGCCCACCTTTTCAATAAAGTCCTCGAGTTGCGGCTGCCAAATCTTACCAGTCTTGTGGATGGTGACCTCGCGTGGCTCCATGAAACCGGCGCGGTGTTTGATGTAACGCCCGAAACGCTTGCCGTTGAGCAACTGCGCTGCAGTCGCCATGAGATTTCTCCATCCGGCCCATTGTTCGGTTACCGTATGACCAGTCCGCGCGGCATCCCGGCAGAAATTGAAAACAGTGTGCTTTCGGCGGCCGGTATCACGCCCGATGACTTCCGGCAGGCAGGCCCGCAGAAGGCCAAAGGTGCCCGGCGTGCGATGCGCTTCTTTTTCACCGATCATAAAATTTCAATGGGCAAGGACAGCAGGAGCGGCTATCTGGAACTGGCCTTTACTTTGCCGGCCGGCAGCTTCGCCACTGTGCTGCTCGGCGAAGTGATCAAAGCACCGCTGATGACGGCACCTGAAATGTAATGATGAAATAATAAAATTCACCCGGCGGGCCTGCCGGGTTGCATTCCCATCCAAATTGTGCACAATCAGGTCAATAATTGTTTTTTGTCCTTCCTTTTTTCGGAGGTCTCCTCATGCGCCATTTAATTGTCACATCGCTGGTGGTTTCATTTTTCAGTGCGTCCGTTGCATGGGCGTCCGGGGCCGCGATGACGGTATTTCCGTCCACGCAGGGGTCCTCATGGCATTACCGCTATTCCACCGGCGGCAGTTACAGCGTGACGGTCACGTCGGCTTCTCCCAACCACTTCACTGAGAAGCAGCACGGCAGTGTGCACGCCAAGCTGCGGTTTCAAAGAAGCGCCAAAGGGTGGGTATCCGGCGATGTCGGCCACACCCAGACGATGAACACGAATGGGCACAAGATTGTCGTCAAAATTCTTCACGCTTCCGGTGTCGTGGTGCCCAGGACCGCGCTGTGGAAGCCCGGCTTCACATGGTCATTCACCAATACCGACCTGACCAAAATGGCCGATCATCAATATATGGTGACCGCCAATACCCAACTCGTCAGCAATTCTACAATAACCGGCATGAAAACAGTCAAAGTTCCGGCGGGTTCGTTTCATTGCTACCGAGTCCGTACGATAGAGCACGTAATTACCAAGGTAAAAGTTGGAAAGGTGTCTCGAATGCAGCGCGCCAAAATAAAGATCACGGAATACTATGCCAAGGGCGTTGGTTTGGTGGAACGCAAAGCCTACCACACCACGACGGAACTTACCCATTATCAGATCAAATAACCCGCAAGCACGGCTGGCCCCATATACCCCATTTGGCCGGACCTTCCGCCACCCGAACCGCGCTATTTGCGGTTCGGGGCCAGGCGGTAGGCATGAATATAAGCAACCTGCAGGTCATAGCGGCCCGGGCCGGGGGTTTTTCCACCGACATAATTTCCACCTACCGCCAGATTCAGGATGATGTGAAAGCGATGATTAAACGGCGCGTTAATCGATCCTTTCGGGGCTGAACTGGGCACCGTCCAACCGCCTTGTCGGGTTTCGTATAAGTGGCCATCCACATACCATTGAATTTTTACGACCTTGCGGCCCGCGTGACGCGGGTCATGAGCCGGTTCCCATCGCAAGGCGTACGTGTGCCACTGTGCGGCAGATTGCCCATGCGGAAAATGGAATATTTTGGTCTGTGTATTATCCTGATTCCATACATTGCCGGAATGCAGGCTTCCTTGAACATGATTAAGCCAGTTTCCACGCGATTCGACAATATCGATTTCACCAGATCGCGGCCAGCCGCCAAATACATTGCGCTCGGGCATCATCCAGAGGGCCGGCCAGAGTCCGCGCCCCTTCGGCAGTCGCGCTCTGAACACGAACAACCCGTAGCGCTGGCTGAATATGTTTCGCGTGGTGATACGGCCCGACGTGTAATGCACCTTACCATGCACACGCTTTCCGATGGCCATGATATTCAAACGACCATGCGCAACAAACACATTTTTTCGACTGCGGGTGTAAACTTCCGCCTCATTATTGCCCCATCCGCTCCCTCCCAGGTCATAGTGCCAACCCTTGAGGTCTTTTTGTCCATGCCGGAAATCATCTTTCCAAGTTAATTGCCAGTGCATATGCGGTGCGGCCTTAATTTCCAGCCCTCGGCTTTTAACCTGCGCCTTGGCCCACGCAACCGATCCCATCGCCAGAACAGCGGCGGCGGCCACATTCATGGCAATCTTAAACATACGCGAATTTGGCTTCATAGTCGGATACTCCAGATTAACACCGGCAATTTGCGGTATATGCCAGTAACTGTCAACACCTGCCATGGGCAGAATGCAACAGATACTGCAACAGATACATACTCTACGCCATCGTATTTCATCCAGCAAGTGGCCTAAGACCCTCTGCTCCACGGCTTTGGCTATTTAGAATCGATGTCTATCCCTCTGTCAGGCCGCTCCCGGTTCTCTTGCGAGTTGACACACTGCCCGTGGAATCCTATCCTCGACACGCATTACCGGTTTCCGATTCTCAATGAAGGACTTACCCCATGGCGCTTATCTGGACCCTGATTGGCTTGGGCGTGGTGGCCGCGATCATCTTTATGGTGGTCATCTGGCCATTTTTCAAAATATGGATGCAGGCATCTTCTGCCGGTGCCGACATCTCCATGGGCAACCTGATCGGTATGAAAATGCGAAAGGTGGATATTCGTGTGATCGTTTCCGCCAAAATTGCCATGGTGCAGGCCGGACTGGATATCACCACGCAGCAATTGGAATCGCATTATCTTTCCAACGGGCACGTCAGCCGTGTTGCTACCGCCATGATCGCCGCCCACAGGGCCTCCATCGATTTGCCGTGGCAGCAGGCCGCCGCCATCGATCTTGCCGGTCGCGATGTACTTGATGCCGTGCAGACCAGCGTCAATCCGCGTGTTATTGATGTACCCAACGCCAACAGTGGCCGTCAGACGCATGATGGTGTGGCAAAAGATGGCATCCAACTGCGCGTAAAGGCCCGTGTTACCGTGCGAACCAATATCCACCAACTGACGGGTGGTGCCGGCGAAGAGACTATTGTTGCCCGTGTGGGAGAAGGCATCGTCGCGGCCATTGGTTCTGCTGATTCCTACAAACATGTGCTGCAACAGCCCGATATGATCAGCAAAATGGTCCTCTCCAAGGGCCTTGACGCCGGCACGGCATTTCAGATTCTTTCCATCGATATTGCCGACATGGACGTAAGCGATAACGTGGGTGCCAAGCTGCAGATAGCCAGCGCCGATGCCGCCAAACAGCTTGCCCAGGCCGAAGCGGAAAAGCGTCGCGCCCTCGCCGTCGCCCTTGAACAGGAAAATAAAGCTTTGGCCCAGCTTAATCGCGCCAAACTCATCGAGGCAGAAGCGCAGATACCGCTGGCAATGGCCGACGCCTTTCGCAGTGGCAATTTAGGCGTGGTGGATTATTTCCGTATGAAAAATATACAAGCGGACACCAAAATGCGCGAAAGTGTTGCAGGTGGCGATTCCAGCGGATCAACTACCACCACGAGTTAAAATAAGTATGGCGCGCGGTTAATGCCTCGACTGGCATGCGGCGGTCGCCCGGCAATGGGGAATATTAAATGTCCGGATCGCAAAAACCCGGTAACCCGATGGACCAGCAACGGCTGATGGAAGACATCCTCAAAGGCCGCCTTACCATTGCCCAACTCGCTGAAATCGAAAAGCAGCGGCGGTTACAGCAGCAGGGGGGGACTGGTGGCGGTCAATCGTCTCAGCCTGTACGGCCGGCCGCCACCCGTATCGCTGCCGATCGAATTGAACCCGATCGATCCCCGCCATCTCGACCCGTTCCGCCACGGACATCACTTGGTCAGACCGCGCCGCTTCGCACGCAGCGTCCAGCCGTCACGCCTCGCCCACCAAGTGGCCCGGAATCCACCGTGATAACAAGATCGCGCCGCGTGCCGGTAGCCATTCCCAATTCCCGGCCTCCCACCCAACGCCGCACGATACCAGCAACCTCAACAGCGGCAGCTCGCACGGCCAATGTGCCGTCGTCAAAATTACCCGATGCAGGTGGTTCGGACCGCCCAAAAACCGCCGGTGGGGGAGATAAACCCGCCGGCCTTCCTTCAGCCGTTCCCATCAATCAGCAAATTCATCGCATTCTCTCAAGCCACCGTGGTGCCCGCACGGCTTGGCTTTTAGCGGAAATTCTCGGCCCGCCCGTGGCGCTTCGCCCGGAAGATGACCGGCGCTTTTGATATGTAAAATTGCGGCAACATCTGCGTGATTGGCAGGTTTGCCAACATTACGCAATCCGCGCGGCGATAACACGCGGCTGGCACGCACCACGGAATGATCAAAGGTCGGGATACACCGCTGATTTCTCCATGATCGGGTGTGCAGGTAATCCGCGCCCCAACGTCCGCCGCATGGTCTCCACGGCCGGTCGCCTTAACGACTAATCTGGCAACATGGATATTTCTACCGTGTCCAGGTTTACATGCCCGGTGTTGCCAGCGTCATAACGTAGCATAACGCTGTTCGCACCCGCAACTAACGGCAGGTAAGTGGTAACCACGCCCCATTGATCCCAATCTGCCAGCCCGGGAATTTTGATGGTTCCGTGCCGAATTCCATTAATGTAAAGATTTAATGTACCCGTATGGCCGGGATTGCCGTTGGCAAAGCGAAATTGCGCCTTATAAATTCCAGCGCTTCGGCGCGAAAGGTAATAGGTTGCGGCTGTCTCAGGGTCATTAAAACCAGCGATAAACCCCGTACCGGTATAACCGGTATGATTGTTGGCAATCGTATTTCGCAAGTCGCCGATCGGGCCAAATTCATGGGCATCATAATACATGCCATTTTTCGACTTAAGTGGGGTGTCCGGCGCAACCGGACCCGAGAGCGATGCGTCAGTGGCCAAAAGCCGCTGAGCCTTCTTCGCCGTGTGATGATGCCCAATGGCGTGGATGGTAATAGCCTGCGCCCCGCCAGCCGGTACCTTGATCATGGTAACCGGGCCGTAAACATCCTCATCGGTATACCAGCCAGTGTCGCGGGTTGCCAAGGCCAAATCATCATGAACGCGAGGCAATGAGGCAATGCCTGTTGCACGAAGAGCGGTGGCCGCCCGGCCATGCAACCGAAGGATAAAGCTGCCGGCTGAAGATTGATAACTTCCCTGCTTTTCAGATATGCCGATAATGGTGTTACCATCAGCTATAGCCCCTTGAAGGGTGATCTTCTGAAGGTGAATAGCGTTCTTCTCATAATCGAAGGTTGTACCGTCGTCATCATAAAAAGTGCCATTAGTTTCATGGGCAGATGGGAACAAATCTACATAGATGCAGTTTGGCCGGTCGACATGAATGGAAGTCGTTGGCGGGGCGGTTGGAATCACAGCACCTTGCTTGATAAACAGTGGCCAGTCCATCCATGAATTATGATTTAAGTCATATTCAATCCATTGGCCGCCGTTGTAGGTGTTACCGCGGAAATAGTCAATCCAAAGACTACCCGGTGGCAGATAAATGTGCCGGGAAAGCTGCTGATTTTTGCCCGTGCCCATTTCGTGGAGAACCGGCGCAGCCATAATCCACGGCCCAAACATCCATTGGTGGGTCATCCCAACCGTGTTTCTATCCTTTGGATAATCGTAGAATAAGGGACGCACGACGCCAACTCCGCCGTCCCGGCTGCAGTGATACTCGCACGCATACACATAGGGAAACCATTCATAGCGACGCCGAATGGCAAATTTAACTGTCTCGCATGCCTGATCGCCAAATACCCAGGGCTGGCGCCTTTCACCCAGGGTACAGTGGGTACGTAGGGTTGGGCACACGGCGGTAAACTGAAACCATCGGGTATAGCATTCCGGTGTTGGGTGACCGGTAAATCCACCGGTATCCTGTGCCCATCGAACCTGGCCAAGATTGACTGTATTAACCATGGCAATAGTCTGCTGCCGCATCACCGCAAAGCCGGTGTAGATATCGCCGGACCATGTCGCATATGCGTATCGCTGCGAGCCGATGTAGTAATTGCGGTTAATGGACCATACCCTGCGATTGGGTACGTCACTGCGTTGGCCATCATATAAAGATTGCTGCATATGAAGAAATTCATAATTGCCCAAAATGCCGGAGTCAGCCTCATCGTTCCAGAAACCGGCAATCCCCTGCTGCATGCACCGATGCTTCCATGTGGCGTGCCAGTACCATTGCCGACAGATCGGCTCATAAAAGTTGACATCTAACGAGGGAAGATGAGAAAAATAATCAGCAAAGGGCGTCTCGCCCGGCGCAAAAATCTTCAATCGTCTGGCCGCCGCGCCCTGTGTGGTCATTGGAGAAAGCTGATCCTTTATCGTGCTGATGATGATACGCGGCTTCATGATGCCGGCAATCGTTACCTTCAATTTTCGGGTCCAGTTAATCAACGCGTCTGGATTTTCGAGAGGATAAAGCGCCTGCGAATATTTGACGGGATTCCACCGAAACTCACCGTAGTGGCTTGCACCCCAGTCTTTCCAGTCGAAATCAAGCGTGAAATTATCGATCGATATATCCCGTGCACGGTACGTTTCAAGGTAGTGCCGCAGAATTTCCTGATTGGTGCCCCATTGTGAATTAATAAAACCGTATGCCCATTTTGGAAACATAGGAATGCGGCCGGAAATGGCTGACACGCCCCGAAGGATTTCCTCCGGCGATCCAATCAGAATGTAAAAAGTCAGACTGTTGTTACGGAAATAGCGGCGACCATAATTCTTCATGGGGGCGTCGCCATAATAAAACGAAAGTCCCGACGGGCGAATTTGAAAAAATCCGCCGTCGCAATCAACCAGAATTCCAAAGCCGTCGGTTGTCCATGCCAGCGGTCCACCACCTCCGCCTTCCACGGAAGCCTCAACCTGATAAGTATCGTTGGACACGCCTTGGCCGTCGCGAAGAACTTTTAGCTGGTCCTGCGACCAGAAGGGCGAAGCGCTGATGCCATAGAACGGGCTGCCTTTGGCATAGGAGAAGGAAAATCCATTGGCGGCCTGATTTTTCGGATCAACTTTGATGCCATTGCCCGCATTCTGATACAGCAATTTTTTACCCGTGCGATCAAACACCGCTATTCGAAACGGATCACTTTGCACTTCCACACGGCAAGAAGCCGTACGGAGAAATAATTTTCCCGCTTGGGCTGATGCGTGGGCGGTTGGATCGCCAGCCAATTTGGCGTGCGGATCTACCAGTGGGGTGTGGGGATCACTGATACCGTCGGCGTCAAGATCGACCTGAATGACGCCGGAAATGGGGCTCTTTATTCTGAGTTTGCTTGAGCCAAGTCGCCCCTCAATCTGTCCATGGGTGGCGGAACCATCATGCAAAATGCTCTTTGGAAACGCGGTGGTTGCCGCTCGCGTCCGGTGAGGTAATTGCGTTAAGGCAGCGGCGGTAAGAGCAGATTGAACAAATACACGGCGATTCGGCATGCTTGTTTATCCTGTTTATGTGATTGATGTATGTACAAGTGAATATAAAATAAAAGCCAGCCGCTGCGAGTGGTGCAGCGGCTGGCATCGATGGTGCAACCAGATTAGACCTCGCGACCACGCCGTTTGCGTGCCGCCAGCAACAACCCGCCCGTGGCAAAAGCCATCAGCGCCAGTGAGGCAGGTTCCGGAGTCGCGGTGCTTACCAGACCCGCAACCTGATCGGCACTGAGAGCCGAATTCCAGATGGATAGGTCATAATAACTCGCCAAAGTGGCAGGTTGATTGGGGGCAAAACCGCCGAATCCACCAATACCATCGGAGGGCGTTCCGGCAGCATCCGCTACGCTTGCCAAGTTGAATGCGGGTTGGCCAGCCTGTGCCAACACAGTACCCGACATCTGAAGTACGCCGTTAATGTAAAGTGAAACGGTGTCAGTCTTTGCATCGAAGGTAAGCACCTCCTGCAATTTCTGGCCCGTTGGCGTCGGCTTAAGATTATTGGCAGCGAGCATCGTATTGACCCCATTGCTCTGGACGCCCAGAGACGCGATATTGGAACCGTCATTTCGCTGTGGCTGGAGCAGAATCCAGTTAGATCCCGACGCCCCTTGGGTTCCAAATCCCATCAGGCTGCCCCAGTCGTTTGTCGGGTCATTCGGCGACCGATTAAAGGTCAACGCAATACTGAAGCTACCCTTGTAATTGGCAAAGGTAGATCCCGGTATCGACATACCGGTCCCATTGCCATTATTGGTCACTACCAACGCTCCGTCGGCGACGCTGGCCCCTGTACCGGTAATGGTGCCTGCGGTGGCGGCCGATCCTGCCGTGCCAATATCTGATACGGTCGTTCCATTGATGGTTGATTGGGCAAAGTTCCACTCGTCAGTAGGGGCCGGAGCGCTGGTGGGCGTGGGCGTCGGTGCCACCGGTGTCACCGTTGAGGCCAGCGCCTTGGTCGTATAGTAACTCGCGGCCTGATTGGACGATCCGGTGATAGACAAATTGAAGCCAGCCCCGCCGATTTGCTGATAGTTCATAATTTCAATCGGATAGTAGCCCGCAGATCCGAAGGTGACACTTGCGGTACCGTCACTGGCCGGAATCGCAGCACCGGAGCTTCCGCTGTTATACGCCTGCGCAACGATTTGAGTGCCGGTTCCAGCATTTCCGGCCGGCGTGATCCCGGTGCCACCCACATACACGGCTCCCGCGTCATCCGCACTGCTCATGTTGAAGGTGTACGTGCCAGCCGAAGCCACTTTGATGTATCCCATTTGATCAATAACAGAACTGTACCACGGATTGCCGTCCGTCAATGCGGCGCCCGATGCATCGGCCCCGAGGAACTCACGTGTCGGCCGATAGCCGCCACCATACTGAAAGCCGTCATTCGTGTTAAGAAACGTTTCCGATGCG
>JAKAEB010000011.1 GCA_021818445.1 Planctomycetota bacterium | reverse complement strand
CGATCGGGCATCTGCGGGTGTCTGCGTCGTGGTAATGAGGGCTTGTAGCTCAGGTGGTTAGAGCGCGTCACTGATAATGACGAGGTCAATGGTTCGAATCCATTCAGGCCCATGAGGTTTATATTAAAACCCCTGCCCGCTGGAATCGCAGCGATCAATGTCGCTTGCAGCGGTAATTCCGCCTCAAGGCATATCGCCGCCAGTAAAATAGACCCACCGCAGCGGGTAAGCCTGGGTGGCTTTGCCGCATCGGCTTGTCAGGGCAATTTGACCTCCACCTGACGGCGGTAGCCTTCAAAAAGGGCCATAAATTCGCTGTTAAAGACGAAATTAAAATCCGGAAATTCGCGCCCCGCCATATTGTTGTCAATATGTGAAAACATCATCTCCACACGCCCCACCGGGAGCGGAGCGGGCGCGGTTGCCCCTTCGCACACCCTTGCGTCGCGACTGCTGATGACCCCCGATATCGAGGCACCTATTTCATTAATTGATTGAATCTGGGCATCATAAATAAGCTGTTCTCCCGGGCGCACCAGCCGCTCGAACGCGGCGCGACCGATTTTGGCCAGTATTACCTTTTCACTGAAGTCTCGCATGGCACCGACTAAAATGCCGCCAGTCTGGGCCATGCCTTCAATCATTAAACTCGCCGGCATAAAAGGAAACTCCGCACAGTACGTGTGCAGATGCTCCTCCGCCATTGAAACGTTTTTGATGGCGACGGCCCGGCGGCCCGGTTCGAAGACTTCGAATCGATCAATCCATATCCATCGCATATTTCCACCATCCTGAATTGGATAAAAAAGGGGGGCTCCGGACCAGTATCCAAAGCCCCCCCCAAACATTACATCGTTGCAGACCGGGCGTTCGCCCGCGAATGCACCTCGTCACCTCGCGGCAACGGGTTAAATCAGCCCGTCTTTGCCGGCCATGAATTTCATCAGGTCGACAACGCGGTTGCTGTAACCCCATTCGTTATCGTACCAACTGATGAGTTTGAAAAAGCGGCTGTTGAGTTCAATGCCGGCCTTGGCGTCGTAAATGCTGGAACGTTTATCACCGAGGAAATCGGTCGACACCACCTCTTCATCCGTGAAACCCATAATGCCCTTCATCGGGCCTTCACTGGCGGCTTTTACGGCGGCATCAATCTGCGCCATCGACGTTTCCTTTTTGGTGCGAACGGTCAAGTCCACCACGGAAACATCCGGCGTGGGAATGCGAAATGCCATTCCGGTAATCTTCCCTTTTAATTCCGGAATTACCAGAGTGGCCGCCTTGGCCGCACCCGTGGCCGCGGGGATGACGTTTTGTCCCGCACCGCGTCCGCCGCGCCAATCTTTACCACCCTTACTCGGGCCATCCACCGTGGGCTGGGTTGCCGTCGTGGCGTGCACAGTGGTCATAAGGGCTTCCTCCACGCCGAAGGCATCGTTAATAACCTTCACCAGTGGTGCCAGGCAGTTGGTGGTGCAACTGGCGTTGGAAACGATCTTGTCTGTCGCCGGATTAAATTTTTCCTGATTGACGCCCATGACGAATGTCGGCGTTTCCTTATCTTTGGCAGGCGCGGAAATAACAACGCGCTTGCAGCCTGCCGCCAGGTGCTTGCCGGCCCCGGCAGCATCAGTAAAAAAGCCCGTCGATTCCACAACATAATCAACATTCATATCCTTCCATGGCAATGCGGACGGATCTTTCTCCGCCAACGTGCGGACATGATGACCGTTGACAATTAAGCCATTGGCATCATGCGACACTTCACCTTTGAAGTGACCATGGGTTGAATCATGTTTAAGCAGATAGGCCAGATAGTCGGCCGATACCAAATCGTTAATCGCCACAAATTCCACATGCGGATCGTTTACGCCCGCACGAAACACCAAGCGACCGATGCGGCCGAAACCATTGATGGCTACTCGAATTTTTTTTGCCATGAAAGATGGACTCCCGAAAACTAAAGGACTAACAAACTTTCAGCCGCACCTGCGACCGAAACGTAAAATCTTAGTGCTTCGGCAGGGTGGTATCAACCGTCAAGGCGATAAGGGCTTGCCCGGCTGCAAGCCCGAAGTGCACCGACATTTGACAAAATGGCCATCCATGGCGACGATTCACGGTAACAATCAGCTCAAACGTGGAGGCTTGCTGTGGGTGCCGACGAATCAGACAATTGCGCCAATTGCGGCCGACGTATGGGTGCCATTGAAATTGCGATGATGTATCAAAACCGGCGGGTATGCCGTGAATGCTACCATCGGCTCACGGCCCCCATCAATTCAACCGGCCAAGCCAGCTACAACGCTCTGCTGAGTCGGCCCGGCGAAGGGTTTGCCATCGCATCGTTGGTTTGCGGAATCGTGGCGTACGTGGCCGTACCATTGCTGGGTGCTTTGCTGGCGGTCATATTCGGGCACATGTCCCAAGCACAAAGCAAAGCTGCGGGCGAGGCAACGCCCGGCATGGCCATTGCCGGCCTGGTGCTGGGGTGGGTGCAACTCGGCGGTGCCATTCTCATCTTATTCCTGCTGGCGATACTGCTTCTGGGTAGCGTAGCGGCTGTGTCAGCGCATTAGGTGCAATGTGGCGGTTTTAAGGGCGGGCCTGGCCGCTGGGTGCCTGCCGCTTGCTAAGTACCCGCCATTGCTATAACCTCATCGTTCGCTTTGGGTAGCGGCTAGAACTTACTTGGGTGTTTATTTCTTTTGAGGCGACGGCCTTTGACAGTTAACTAGAATACTTTAATATCTAATGTTTCGTAATTGGCAGTTGTGACTAGGAGACGAAAAAATGAACCGAATTGGTAGTTTCATGACGGCGGCGGCCCTGGCGGGGCTGGTCATCAGTGGTTTGGGTGGTTGCAGTAAAAGTAAATCGTCAGCCCCGGCGGCAACGCAGACGAGTTCGGCCAAGCCGAAAAGCCGTCATCATTTCTTTGTGGTACCCAAGGGTAAAACACCGAAAATCGCCTTCATATCTAACAACACCGCCACTTACTGGAATTTGGCGCATGTCGGTATCCGACGCTTTGAAAAACAGACTGGTGTACATGTTCGCTTCTTAGAGCCACAGAATGCCACCGTTGCGGAACAAAACAATTACCTTAACGATCTTATCGCAGACGGCTATAACGCCGTGGCGCTAAGCGTCATTTCTCCCAACGGCGAAGTGAACGAACTTAACCGTGTCGCACGGCATATGAATTTGGTGTGCGTGGATTCCGACTCACCCAAGTCCAATCGGCTGATTTACATCGGCACCGACAATATCGCGGCCGGCAAACTCATGGGCAAAGAAATGGTTCGCCTGCTGCCCAAGGGTGGCGATGTCGCAGTGTTTGTGGGCACGTTTTCCGCGGCCAATGCGCGCCAGCGGCTCGATGGTATTCTCGATGTCATCAAGGGCCACCACATCAAAATTGCAGTTAAGCGAACCGACGGCGGCGACGCCGGTCGTGCCCGTACCAATGCTGAAAATGTTCTCACGGCCTATCCGAAGGTGAAGTTGCTTTGCGGCTTATGGAGTTATGACGGCCCGGCCTTGGCAGCCGCCGTAGAAGGGGCCGGCAAACAAGGGGCGATTAAAATTGTCGCGTTTGATCAATCGCAAGGAACGCTGATCGGCATTCAAAAAGGCGTTATCAATGCCACGGTGGTGCAGAACCCTATTGAAGAAGGTTATCTATCTGCCAAGTGGATGCTGCGTTTCTGCCAAAAGGGCAAAGCCGCCATGCCTGTGTCTGACATTGTCCCTACGGGAGTTAAGCTAATCACGAAGACGAATCTGGCGGCGTATTGGGCCAAACTCAAAAAGCTCAGCGGACAAAAATAGACTGGGGGGAATCATTGTCAGCCAACGCCACACAATCCGCGTCGCCGGTGATTTTGTCGATGCGGGGGATTACCAAACGCTATCCGGGTGTTATTGCCCTCTCCGACGTATCGCTTGACCTGCGCCGAGGTGAAGTGCTTGCCGTCATGGGCGAAAATGGCGCGGGTAAAAGCACCCTGATGAAGATACTCTCCGGCGCGGTCATGCCCGATATGGGTACCATCGAGGTGGATGGGAAACCTGTCGCGCTGCAAAGCATCGCCCATGCCACCCTTCTCGGTATAGCTTTGGTGCATCAGGAATTGATGCTGGCTAATAATCTGGATATTGCGGCCAATATTTTCCTCGGGGCTGAATCAGCCCGGCTGGGCATGCTGGACAAGGCGGCCATGCACCGGGAAAGTCGCAAGTGGCTTGATCGCGTGGGGCTGCATATTTCAACGCGTACCCCGGCGGGGTTGCTTACGGCCGGTCAAATGCAGATGGTGGAAATAGCCAAGGCCCTTTCACACAAGGCTCGCATCCTCATACTGGACGAACCTACCAGTTCGCTGAGCCATTCCGAATCAGAGCAACTATTTCGTATCATGGCCGAACTTAAGCTTCAGGGTGTTTCGATCATCTACATTTCGCATCGCATGGAAGAGGTTCAGCGGCTAGCTGACTCAGTTACCGTTTTGCGGGATGGTAAAAACGTGGGCCACATGGATCGCACCGAAGCGACCAAAGAAAAAATCGTATCTATGATGGTGGGGCGGGCATTGAATAACTGGTATCCGCCTAAACGCAATTTTACTGGCCAAACAGTGGCATTGAAGGTGGAGAATCTCCACGTCGTTGGCACCAAGTCGCCGGTATCTTTCGATGTCCGGGCTGGTGAAATACTTGGCTTTGCCGGATTGGTGGGTGCGGGCCGGACGGAACTGGTGGAAACTGTTTTTGGCGTAACACCTCCCCTTGGCGGCCACATCGAACTCGGAGGCAGGCACTTCACGCCAACGGCACCCCGTGATGCGATTAAACGCGGTATATATCTGGCCCCGGAAGATAGAAAACGCAACGGCCTGGTGTTGGGCATGAGTGTCGCGAAAAATATCTCTCTGCCGGACATCAATAATTATTTGCCGCGCTGGATGCTTCGCCCCAGTGTGGAACAGCGTGTTGCCCAGCAGCAAGTTGACCAATTGAGAATTAAAACGCCCTCTACACGCCAGTTGGTCGGAATGCTTTCCGGTGGCACGCAACAAAAGGTAGTGCTTGGAAAATGGCTTGCCATGAAACCCAAAGTGCTCATGCTCGACGAGCCGACACGCGGTGTGGATGTGGGGGCCAAAGCGGAAATCTACCGCCAGATACGGGAACTGGCCGACGCTGGAATCGCCATTATTTTTGTCAGCTCGGAGATGGAAGAGATTCTCGGCATGGCAGATCGGGTGGTGATTATGCGCGACCGGAAAATCGCCGGGATTTACCCGCGCGATGAGGTCAGTCAGGAAGTCATTGCTGCCAAAATGATTGGCGAATAATCGGAGTATCCATGAGACGTGAATTGGGGATGGCTGTTGCGGTCGCTGTTATATGCGCCTTTCTCTGGTATTCAAACCATCACTTCATCGGTCAATACAACATTCTCGATCTGCTCCGCAGCGTCGGTATGCTCGGGATACTGGCTATCGGATCAAGCCTTGTCATAATTACCGGCGGTATTGATCTTTCCGTCGGTGCCATCGTGTGTCTCACCGGTGTATTAATAGCCAAAATATCTTCTCCCTCCACCGGCGGATTGCACTACCCCATGTGGATCGGCATTTCTGTTGCGCTGCTCGCCGCTCTCCTCATCGGTATCTTTCAAGGTTTGCTTGTCACCCGCATGGGACTGCAACCTTTTATCGTTACACTCGGCGGCCTCATGTGGATACGCGGCATCGCCGAGGTGATTATCAACGGCCGCACCATCAGCTTTGGAAGTTCTTCCTTCACCAATCTCGCTAACAGCGGACTGCTGAACATCGGCCATGAAGCTATTTTCTCCTACCCCTTTCTGGGGTTTGTTGCCGCCGTTATTCTCGGAGGCTATCTGCTCCACATGACGGTTTATGGCCGGTACCTCTTCGCGATCGGCGGGAACCGCGATGCGGCATACTATTCAGGTTTGCCGGTCAAACGCGTTGAATTGGGGGCCTATGTTATTTCTGCCTTGACGGCCGGTATTTCCGGCATTTTCTATGCCTCTTTTATTCAAGATGCAGGCCCCACCGTCGGTCATGGATATGAACTTTACGCCATTGCGGCCGCGGTCATCGGTGGCGTATCGCTCCGGGGCGGTGAAGGGACGATTGTCGGGGTCATCATTGGCACTTCCATGATGGAAGTGATCAACAACGGCATCACGATGTTTCAATGGCATTACCACAACTCCAAGGGACACCTGCGCACGTTTCACCTTGGCACTCACTGGCAGGATTTCATCACCGGTGCAGTCATTTTGCTCGCCGTGATCTTCGACCAAGTTTCGCATTTTGTCGCGCGGCGTAAACGCCTTAAAGCCCAAGCCGCTAAAACTGCGTGATGCTCTCGCGTCAGGCAGCAGGAAATGGTACGGATGGTGGCCTAATATCCTCCGTGCCGGCGTCGCTATTCGTCGCCGCTGCAGGGCGTTTTTCAATGCGGTGCGTAAAGCTTATGTCCATCTGTGATGAATCCGAATCATTAACCAGCTTCACGACGCCTGCCTTGTGGGACGTACTTCCGCCACGTACCCGTCACATCTTGCAGGATGCCGCCAAATTTGCCGCCCCGCAGGCATTGGTTGAGCCGTATCATCTCCTGCTGGCGCTGATTGATTCCCAACGCAGTGGCGCACAATACATCATCGCACAGAGCGGGGTGGATATCTCCACGTTGCGAAGCCGCCTTATGTCGGCGACAAGATCGGATGAACCGCCGGGCCCAAATGCCGAATTGAAATTTTCGCGCGCCACGATGGATTTGCTCGCGCATACCCGCAAACTGTCACAATCGTTGGGGCGATCATACATTTCAACCTCGCATCTACTAATGGCGCTGGCGGAAAGCAATTCGCCGGTGGGGCGGCTCATGCAGGAAGCCGGGCTGACTTTCGACGTAGTTAAACGTGGCTGGCGAAAATGGCAAAGGGAGTCAAATTTGCGCCGGCGATGGGCTTTGGGCCTCGAGGCCGCCAGTGCCTTTCGGCCCGTGATGCCGCGGATTCCATCCTTCAAAACGGCTGCCGCTCTTGCCGGGATACCCTGGAAGGTGCTGGCTCGCAAAAGTTTGCTTCATCCGGGTTATCGCACCGATCCATTTCGCATGTATCGGTTCCTGCGGCAAGCGCGTCCCTTTGCCCTTGATCCACTGTTGCCCGCGTTTGTCGCGGTTAATTATGCCGATGTGCAGTTTGTCATCAAAGATACCCGATTTGGCCGTGGCCCATTTCTATCTGATTCATTCCCACCGGCCATGCGGAAGCAACTCGGTGCCCCTGAGTGTCAACGCGGTTTACCGGCGATGATGCTTTTTGCCGATCCTCCTCGCCACACCCGCATTCGAGCGGCGTTTATGCGTGTATTTAATTCCGTTTCAATGGATTTAATTCGTCGCCAAATGGGTGAAATCATCCAATCCCTTCTTGACGCAATGGCATCGCGGCGGACGTTTGACCTGATCGAGATGTTTTCCGGACCGCTGCCTACAAGCGTCATAACACGCATGATGGGCTTGCCGGATGCGGATGCCCCCGTGCTGTCGGCCTGGTCCGACCGCATGGTACCGGCGATTGGCATTCATTCCACCTTGCAGGATCTGGCGCAGGCCGACGTAGCTTACGCCGAATTCAGTGATTACCTGAAACTGAAACTCTCCCGCGGCAGCAATGAAGGGATGCTGGGTGCACTGCTGGACGGGGATGCCGCCGATCTGCCTCAGGAGGAATTTATCGCCAATTGCATGCTGCTGTTGATGGCGGGGCATGAGACGACCACCAGCCTTATTACCAATGGTATTTTATTATTGGTTCGCCATCCTGCCCAGCGGGCCATTGCCATGCAGGATGGCAAGGCGATGGCCATGGCGGTGGAAGAGATATTGCGGTTTGAGAGTCCCGTTCAATGGACGGGGCGCGTAGCCATGACGGATGTGGAGGTCGCCGGGCAGAGAGTGCACCGGGGCGATTTGATCCTCGCGGGCATCGGGGCCGCCAATCGTGATCCGGCCGCGTTTGCCGACCCGGATCAATTTAAGGTGGATCGCGCAGAGAACAGGCATATCGCCTTTGGCTTTGGCATCCATTACTGCCTGGGGGCCATGCTTGCCAAGCTCGAGGCGCAGATGGCCCTGCAGGCATTTTTCGGTCGTTTTCCCGGTGCGGTGCTGACGGGTGAATCTCTGCGCTGGCGTCCCGGCCTGGTGCTGCGCTGCCCCGAAAAACTTCCCATGGTCGTTTGACACTATGGGCCTTAAGCTCGTACCCGAAATTACCACCCCTCACATTTGGCCAAAATCCTCCCCCGATCACCTCTGCCGTTATGGCAATCCTTGGGGGCGGATCATGCTAACATGCTGCCACAGCGGCAGAGATGCCACTCCCATCGCAACCGGCTTATCAACATCGTAAATATTCTATAACATAATGAATATAAATAACTTACAATCTTATATGCGGAGCCTGTTTTGGCCTTGGCATAGCGGTTGCATAGGAACGTGCGTGCCCGACGGCGGGGGTGCGCGAGGAAGTAAGCGTGTCCCTTTGCACGTGGTTTACGGTTTTGGTAGTGCCCGCAGATGGCGGGGCGACATAAAAGGAGTTTTTACCGATGGCAGTCAAGCAAATCACGTTTGATGAAAATGCGAGAAAAAGTTTACTCGAGGGTGTCACGAAATTGGCCTCCGCGGTGAAAAGTACGCTTGGCCCCCGGGGCCGCAACGCAATTTTGGATAAGGGCTGGGGAGCCCCAACCGTCACTAAGGATGGCGTATCCGTGGCGGAAGAAGTTGAACTGACGAATAAATTTGAAAATGTGGGTGCGCAGCTCGTCAAGGAAGCCGCCACCAAAACCAGCGATGTGGCCGGTGATGGCACCACCACTGCCACCGTTCTGGCAGAGGCCATCTTCAAAGAGGGATACCGCAATTTGGCTGCCGGTGCCGATGCCATGGCTCTGGCGCGCGGCATTCGCCTGGCGGTTGATGCCGTCATTAAAAACCTCGGCAAGCTGTCCAAGCCTCTTAATGCCGCCAACAAAACGGAAGTTGCCAACGTTGCCGCGGTCAGCGCCAACAATGACCGCGAAATTGGCGCAATCATGGCCGACGCCTTTGAGAAGGTGGGCAAAGACGGTGTCATCACCGTGGAGGAAGGGAAATCGCTTGATACATTTGTAGACGTGGTTGAGGGTATGCAGTTTGATCGCGGATACATATCCCCCAACTTCATCACCAATCAAGATGACATGATGGTTGTTTTGGACAAGCCATTCATATTGATTTATGAAGACAAGATTTCCAGTGCCACCAAGTTGGTACCCATTTTGGAAAAGACCAAAGCCGCCAAACGTCCCCTGCTTATTATCGCCGAGGATATTGAATCCGAGGCACTGGCCACGCTGGTGCTCAACAAACTCCGCGGCATCTTGAGTGTGGCGGCGGTAAAGGCCCCTGGCTACGGCGATCGCCGGAAGGCAATGCTTGAAGATATTGCCGTGCTCACCGGTGGCCGGGCCATTATGAAAGACCTGGGCATTGACCTTGAAAAGGTGACGATTGCCGACCTCGGCCAGGCCCGCAAGGTGGAGATCGACGCCGACAATACCACCATCATCGAGGGCATTGGAGAATCCAAGGCGATTCAAGCCCGAATCGAGCAGATTCGTCGTGAAATCGACACCACCACCTCTGATTACGACCGTGAAAAACTTCAGGAACGTCTGGCCAAATTGGCCGGTGGTGTGGCGCAGATTAACGTCGGTGCCGCCACGGAATCTGAGATGAAAGAGAAAAAGGCCCGCGTGGAAGATGCACTCCACGCCACCCGCGCCGCCGTGGCCGAGGGTATCCTGCCGGGCGGTGGCACCGCCCTGATCCGCAGCCTCTCGGTGCTTGATTCGATCAAGACCCAGTCCAGCGACGAAAACACCGGCGTGCAGATTGTCCGCCGGGCGTTACAGGAACCGACGCGCTGCATTGCTGAAAATGCCGGCGAAGAAGGGGCGGTAGTCGTAAAGAAAATAGTGGCTGGTAAAGATAGCTTTGGCTTTAACGCCCTTACTTTGGAATATGAGCCGGACATGATCAAGGCCGGCATCATCACCCCGACTAAAGTGGAACGCAGTGCCTTGCAAAATGCGGCCAGCGTTTCCATTTTGCTGCTGACGACCGACGCCATAATCGTTGAAAAGCCCAAGCCGAAGGATGCAGGCGGACCGGGTGCGGGAGGCATGGGCGGTATGGGTGGAATGGGAGGAATGGGAGGCATGGGTGGCATGGGCGGAATGGACATGATGTAAATGGCCCGAGGTGACGTTGGTTTATCGGGCCACCGCATCCGTCCCCCAGTTTGAATTGATAGGGAATAGTCGCCTGGAAATCGGGCGCTGCGATTTGTAATGGAGATACGCATGAAGATTAAACCTTTGGAAGATCGAATTGTCGTCAAGCCCGCAGAAGCGGAGAGCACCACCAGCGGCGGCATCGTGTTGCCGGAAAGCGCCAAGGAAAAGCAGACGCGCGGAAAGGTGCTGCACATCGGGCCCGGAAAGTTGCTCGACAGCGGCAAGCGGGTTCCGCCTTCGGTATCGATCGGCGATGAAGTTTACTATGGCCAATATGCCGGAACTGAAATCAAGATTGATGACCAGAAGTATGTCATCCTGGAAGAGAGTGAACTTCTTGGTGTCGTGACGCGGTAATGCGTCATGTGGAATTTAATTTTAAATCAGTAGTTTAGGGGATTATCATGGCAGCAAAGCAACTCATGTTTGATATGGCCGCCCGTAATAAGGTATTTGACGGGCTGACCAAGTTGGCTTCGGCCGTTAAAGTTACGCTGGGGCCTTCCGGCCGGAATGTGGTGCTATCTAAAAGCTGGGGGTCGCCCCAGATTACACGCGACGGCGTGACTGTCGCCAAGGAAGTGGAACTGCCCGACCCGTTTGAAAATATGGGTGCCAAGCTCGTCAATGAGGTCGCCAATAAAACCAATGATATCGCGGGCGACGGCACCACCACGGCCACCGTACTCGCGGAGGCGATTTTTAGTGCAGGACTCCGGCACCTTACTTCCGGCATGAACCCGGTAGTGGTCAAACGCGGCATCGATAAAGCCGTGGCCGTCGCTACCGACGCCATTGCTGAAATGTCGCGGAAGGTTTCCGGTCGTGACGACCTCTGCAAGGTGGCCACCATTTCCGCTAATTCGGATGCGTCGATCGGCAACCTGATTGCCGATGCGATAGATCGGGTTGGGCGTGACGGCGTGGTGACGATTGAAGAGGGCAAAGGCATTGAAACCACCATGGACCTTGTGGAAGGTATGTCCTTTGACAAAGGTTACCAGTCACCCTACTTCATGACCAACCCCGGCACGCTGGAGTGCATTCTCGAGGACGCTTACGTCTTCCTGTTTGAGAAAAAAATCTCAACCATCAGCGAAATCCTGCCGCTGCTCAATAAAATCGCCACTGCTGGTAAGCCATTGCTGATTGTGGCGGAGGATGTGGAATCAGAAGCGCTCGCCACACTGGTGGTCAATCGGCTGCGTGGCATCTTGAAGGTGTGTTCGGTAAAGGCCCCCGGATTTGGTGATCGCCGTAAGGCCATCATGGGCGACTTGGCGGTAGTGACCGGTGGCAAATTCTTCTCTGAAGATTTGGGCACAAAAATCGACGCGATCGAGCTTGATGAACTGGGCCGTGCCAAACGAATTGTGGTCGACAAAGACAACACCACGATCGTGGAAGGTGCTGGCAAGAAAAAGGATATTGAAGCCCGCATCGCCCAGATACGCATGCAGATTGAGAAGACCACCAGCGATTACGACCGCGAAAAACTTCAGGAACGCCTGGCCAAACTCACCGGTGGCGTGGCGGTCCTGCGAGTTGGCGGTGCAACCGAGACCAACATGAAGGAACGCAAATTCCGCGTTGATGATGCCTTGCACGCCACCCGCGCTGCGGCCCAGGAAGGGATCGTACCCGGTGGTGGCGTGGCGTTCCTGCGGGCCATTGCCGCGGTAGAAAATGCCAAGTCCAAGGCGCGCGGGGATGAAAAAGTTGGCTTCGATATCATCATTGAAGCCCTCAAGGCACCCACCCGTCAGATCAGCGAAAACGCCGGTGAGGATGGAAGTGTGGTCGTCGAAGCCATTCTGGAGAAAGAAGGTTCCTACGGCTACGACGCGGCTACCGGTAAGTACGGCGACATGTTCAAAATGGGCGTCGTTGACCCGGCCAAGGTAAATCGTACCGCGCTGCAAAATGCGGCATCGGTTTCCGGTTTGCTTCTCACAACCGATGTTTTAGTTACGGATGTCAAGGAAGATGCGGAGAATATACCCGGTGCCGTTCGCTGATCAGCGGCCAACCGGCTTTATCTCTCCTCATCCCGCCGTATTATAAGGGAGAGTTCCATGGCCCGAGGCCGGATGAAGGCTCGGGCTTTTTTTTTGCCGGCAGGAATGCTTATGCCAACCAAACGAGATTACTACGAAATCCTGCAGGTCTCCCGCAGTGCCAGCGTGGATGAAATAAAAAGTGCGTATCGCAAAGCCGCCATCGCACACCACCCCGATCGTAATCCGGGCAACGCTGAAGCTGAAGTGCGTTTTAAAGAGTGCGCTGAAGCCTACGAGGTGCTGTCAGATCCTGAAAAACGATCACGCTACGATCAATACGGCCATGATGGGCTTCAGGGTGCTGCCGTGCATGATTATTCGCACATGCAGTACACCGACATCTTCTCGATGTTCAACGACATTTTCAGCGGTGTAGCCGGCGGGGGTGGGGGACGGCGCGAGGGGCCCAGTCGTGGCTACGACCTCGAAACGCAGGTTTCCATCACGCTTAAGGAAGTGCAGTCCGGCGTGGAGAAAGATGTCGAGTTTACCCGCCATGACCACTGCGAAACCTGCAAAGGATCGGGTGCTAAACCCGGCACGAAGAAAAAAATATGCACCACTTGCGGTGGACGGGGGCAAGTGGTGCAGCGCGGCTTTGGTGGCATATTTTCGATGGTGACCGATTGCCCTAAGTGTAATGGCCAGGGGGCGACCATTGAAAAGCCATGCCCCGACTGCCATGGTAGCGGCCAAACACTGCTGAACCGTAAAATATCGGTCAAAATCCCCGCTGGCATTCACGATGGGCAGGCGGTGCGAGTGCGCGGCGAAGGGGAGCCTGGCAATGAAGGTGGACCGCATGGCGATCTGCACGTCTATGTTCGCGTAGCGGAACATTCATTCTTCCAGCGCGATAAAAATCATCTCTATCTGGATCTGCCCATCAGCATGGTGCAGGCGGCCCTCGGCGCAGAGGTGGAACTGCCCACCCTGACTGGAAAAACCACTTTGCACGTGCCCCCCGGCACCCAACCCGGCGAGTTGATCCGCGCCAAGGGGCTCGGTCTGCCGGACGTCCATGGCGGCCGAACGGGTGATATCGTCGCCCGAATTGTGGTGGAAATTCCTCGCAAACTGGGTAAGACGCAGGAACAATTGCTGCGGCAATACGCACAGGTTGAAGATGAGGCGGTTTTACCAGCCCGTAAAAATTTCTTTGAAAAGATGCGCGACTACGTAGTTGGTGACCACGCATCAGCATCAGAGACAAAGTCTTAAAGTTCAGAGCATCAGGGGTGAAAAAATGAAACACAAAGAATCGCAACAATCTGACGAAAATCAAGACAGGCCATCAGCGGATGGCCCGCCGAATGAGGCATCGGCCCCAGCCGATCCAGCCGGTGAGGGCAGCCCGCAGCGCGAAATTAATGAACTACGCTCCACGCTTGCCCGCTGGCAGGCTGATTATGAAAATCTCCGGCGTCGGTCCGCCAAGGAACTGCTTGAAGCGCGGCAGGCCGCCGAGGCGGATTTCGCCAAAACGCTCCTTTCCGTGCTGGATCATTTTGAAATGGCACTCACCGTTGATCCGCGGCAGGTGGATGCCAAGAGCATTCTCGATGGTGTCAAGATAACTTACGACGAACTGATAAAAATTTTGCAGAAGCGCGGCATTGAATCGTTTGACCCCACCGGCAAGCCCTTCGATCCGTTCCGACATGAAGCGATTTCGACCGAGCCATCTGATAAGGTTCCACCATCAACTGTCCTCCAGACATTGCAAAGGGGATACCGCTGCGGCGACCGGTTGCTTCGGTCGGCTAAAGTCAAGGTGTCTGCGGCGTCGTGAAAGACGGCCGGTACCGAAGATTAGGAATTTTATATTATGCCAACCTATGAATATCAGTGCTCCGCGTGCGGTGAAAAATTTGAAGCGTTTCAATCCATCACCGCCAAGCCGCTCAAAAAGTGTCCCAATTGCGGAAAAAATTCCGCCCGGCGGCTGATTTCCGCCGGTGCCGGAGTCATTTTCAAAGGCAGCGGGTTTTATGAAACCGACTACCGGTCGGATAGTTATAAGGCGGCGGCTAAAAATGAATCCTCGACCGGCGACGCCGCCAAACCCGCCGGCGATGCCAAAGCCCCAGCCACATCGGAATCTGCAACAAAAACCCCGGCGGCATCAACCCCGGCACCGGCGGCCGAATCCAAACCGGCCACCTCGAAAAAGACTGGCAAGAACAGATCGTGAGTTGATCCATGGATGCCCCATCAGCTTTCAATTCACCTCGATGCCCGATTTGCAAAAAGCCGGCGGCCCCGCTGGATGATCAGGCGTTTCCATTTTGCAGCCAGAGATGCCGCCTTGTTGACCTCGGCCGCTGGATGGATGGCAGCTATCTGACGTCGCGCCCACTTGATCCCACCGACGAAGACGACCCGGACCATAAGTAACACACGGTAGCGACACCGGCGGATTGATCTTCCGGGTAAAAACGCCTCCGCACCCCGGCTGGTTGCTTTTGCGCGTGCAACCTGCGCGCCCAGTTTAAACCGTGGCTGTGAGGGTCACTGGTGTGGTAATCGTATGGGGCTGAGGCGGGTCACCGCTGCAGTAATCTGCCCCTATCGATCATAATCGGACATTATGTTTAAGGAATATGTTTTGCCGCCGGTCACATCTGAAATTTCTTGATCGCTGCCTCACGTGCCTCGTTATGGTCTACGATGGGGGCTGGGTAGTCGCTTCCAATGATGCATCGGTATTCGCGCTGCAGTTCGGATGGCATCATCCAGGGTTCATGTACAAACTTGGCGGGAACGTTTGAAAGTTCCGGCAACATCGATTTAACAAAAACTCCATCCGGGTCGTATCGCTGCCCTTGGAGAATCGGATTCATAATTCGAAAGTAAGGGGCCGCGTCGGTGCCCGTTCCGGCACTCCATTGCCACCCACCCACGTTACTGGCTTGATCGTAATCCATAAGAGCTTGCATGAAATGCCGCTCCCCGATGCGCCAGTCCGTATCAAGGTCTTTGGTGAGAAACATCGCTGCGATCATCCGCAAACGGTTGTGCATCAAGCCGGTGGTTTGAAGCTGCCGCATCGCTGCATCCACAATGGGGTAGCCGGTGCGGGCTTGCTTCCAGGCAGTGACCAGATTCTCTGCGCTGGACCATTGCAAATGGTCATACCTCTGTTGAAAGGCCGAGCGTACGGTATGCGGAAAATGAAAAATTACCATCTTGTAAAATTCGCGCCAGATCAATTCGGAAAGCCAATGTTCAGCACCGCCGCACCCTCGCAAAGCTCCCTGTGCAATCGCCGCGCGTACGCATTGACGTATCGATACGGTGCCCGCGCTTAAATGGCTGGACAATTTTGAAACGCCATTAAGGGCAGGGTAGTCGCGGTCTTTTTTGTAAAAGCCAATTCGATGCTTCGCAAATTCCTCCAGCATGGCCGCGCCGCCCGCTTCACCAATCGGCACGGGCAATGTAACTTTTGGATACCCCAGCGATTCGCCAGCGGGCACCGGATCGGAAACCATTGGGTACCGCCGTGAAACTCGCGGCGGGCCAGAAACGGCGGCGTGAGCCGGTTGAAATTTGGCCAGCCAGGCGCGTTTGTAGGGCGAAAATACGGTGTACGTACTATTGGTACCGGTAAGCACCTCAAATTCTTCAAATATCACCGCGTCTTTCAGCGCTACCGCTTCGATGCCGTTTGTTTTCGCCGTTCGCTCCAGTCGCCGATCCATTGCCAGTTGGTCGGGGTCGTAATCTTTGTTGAAGGTAATCAGCGTGGCACCCACTTTGTGCGCTAAATCTACCACGGCCTTGACCGGGTCTGACGATCGCACAATCCGCAATGGAACGTGATGCCTCTCTAACTCCGCGCTCAATGCACGCAGACTTTCCAACCAAAATTGGGCCTGAAATGCCCCCATTTTTCCGGTATGGGCTGGAAACCAACGGTCATCAATCACAAATACGCCAACGACACCATCGCCCCGGCGGGCGGCAAGTTGCAAAGCTGAGTTGTCAGAAATGCGCAAATCCCGGCGAAACCAATGAATGGCGTTTCCCACGATGAGTAGTCTCCAGTCGGCGGCGGGTGCATGACGTATTGTATACCTTGTCAATCGCCAAAGCGCGGTTTGGGTAACTGCGATCTCCCCCCGCCCAAGGTGTATGCCCCTATGATGTCACACTACGCTCCAGGCGAAAAAATGTTATATTGCCGTATTCGGAATTTGACGGAGCTAACCGGGAAACTCAATGGCGGACACAACGGATATTCTCGCAGATTTAACCCCCGAGCAGATTGAAGCTGTAACCCACGTCGATGGCCCGCTGTTGGTACTCGCGGGTGCCGGTTCGGGTAAGACGCGCACCATCACGCGCCGTGTGGCGTATCTGGTATCGGTTGGGATATCGCCGTTCAATATCCTGGCGGTCACATTTACCAACAAAGCGGCGGGGGAGATGCGCGAACGCATCGGTGAATTGCTGACCTTTCTCCCCGGACGCCAGCGCGCGGGTGTAACGGTGGCCACCTTCCACAGCCTGTGTGCCAAACTGCTGCGCGAGTACGCCTCATTTGCCGGGCTGGAACCCAATTTCAACATCATGGATAGTTCAGACCAGAACAAGATGGCCAAATTGGCACTGGAAAGGGCCGGCATCAGCGCTGAACTATTGCCCCCGGCGCGGCTGCTTTCCGCCATCAGCAAAAGCAAAAACCGCCTCCAGCAGGCCGAGCAATTTGCGGCCCATAATACCGACTTCGCTTCCCGCAATATCGCCCGGGCGTTCGCTGCTTACGAGCAACTTATGAAAGAAAACAAGGCGGTGGACTTTGATGATCTGCTCCTGAGGATGGCCATGCTGCTGCGCGATAACCTGGAAATTCGCGAGCGGCTGCAGGATCGCTTTCAATATATTTTAATTGATGAATATCAGGATACCAATCACGCACAGTTTGTCATTTGCCATATGCTGGCGCTCAAACATCAGAATATTTGCGCCACCGGCGACCCCGATCAATCCATCTATGGCTGGCGCGGGGCCAATTTGGGCAACATACTTGATTTTGAACAGCATTTTCCTAATGCCAAGGTTGTTCGATTGGAGCAGAACTACCGCAGCACCAAGACGATCCTCAAGGCCGCATCCGCTCTGATTACCAATAACGTTCAGAGAAAAAACAAATCGCTCTGGACCAATAATGAGCAGGGGGCGCGGATTAAGGTAATCTTTTCTGCCGACGAACGCGAAGAGGCCCGCAACGTGGCCCGCCAACTGCGTGAAATGTTTGACCAGCATAACACACGCTGGGATGAGATGGCAGTCCTGTACCGTATTAATTCCTTATCACGCGTGCTGGAAGATTCTCTGATGGAGGCCGCGATACCATACCAGATAGTCCGCGGTACCGAATTTTACGCCCGTAAAGAGGTTAAAGACGCATTGGCCTATCTGCGGCTGCTGATCAACCCTTCCGACCGCGTCAGTTTTGAACGCATCATCAATGTCCCCACGCGGGGTATCGGGGCCGGGAGTATGGACCGCCTGATTTTCTGGGCACAGGAAAAGGGCATCAATCTGGTTGAAGCCTGCGCCCGGGCGCAGGAGATCGAGGGGCTGACCAAAAAAGCCGCCAATGCCGCCCGGGTATTTGCCCACCACATGGAATTGTGCCGATCGGAATATTTGCATCTACTTAAGCCATCCGCGGCTTTGCCAGGGGAAAAATCTTCGGATGGTGGGCCGGCCGACGCCGTCGCCGGGCATGTGGACGAAGCCGACCTGCCCGTACCTGATTTTGCCGATGATGTCCGCACGGACCGGCTTTTTTCGTCAAACACCGCTGACGGTGAATTTAATTCGCATCAAAGCAGTGGCGATGAATCCCACGACGCCGCCGGGGTCATTGATGAAGCCGTCATGGAACTGGATGCTTCCGCCGCACCCAACAAGTCGCTGCGCGGCGTGGCCGCACTGATGGACCGTATGCTGCGAATTTTCAAACTCATCGACCACGACAAGCGCGACGCCGAGGAAGTGGAGCGCATCAACAACCTGCTGGAATTAATCAATGTGGCCGCGGAGTTCACGACGCAAAATCCCAACGGCACGCTGAGCGAATATCTGGAGCAGGTCACATTGGTGTCGGATGTTGATAAGCTAAAGGATGAGCGTGGTTCGGTTACCCTTATGACGCTGCATGCCGCCAAAGGGTTGGAATTCCCATTGGTTATTATGATCGGTCTTGAAGAGGGCACATTGCCGATGTCCAGGTCATTTGGCAAATCCAATCGCGATGATGCGGATATGGAAGAGGAACGGCGCCTGGCATTTGTCGGCATGACCCGTGCCAAAAAACGCCTGATTCTCACTGGTGCCCTGAGCCGGATGACGCGCGGCTTTGGCGAAGGCCGCACTCCCTCGCGCTTTGTCAGTGAATTGCCCAAGGACTGCATAGAGATGTTTGATGCCTTTCGGCAGGCACGACCAGCGGGATCGCCCGGTTATCGTGATAATGTTCAGTACTATCCCAAGCGTCCGCAGGGTTTGCCGATGGATAAAAAACCATCTGGTGATGTCGCGACCGCCTCGAATGACAAGTTTCGACGGGGGATGCTGGTGCGGCACCCTCTTTTTGGTGTGGGGCGGGTGGAAGACTACTTTGAAAATGGCGACAATTCACGGGCGGTTATTGACTTCCGAAAAGTCGGCCGAAAAACGCTTGTACTCGCGTTTGCCAAGCTGGAACTATTGGACGGCAATGTTTAATCACCGCTGAGAATGACCCCCACTTAACCCTTTGTTTAATAACGTTAAGCCATCTTCCGCATGGCACCCCGCACCCGGTGGGTGGGCTGTTCCACCATGTACTGTCGATCGTGCATCATGCGATGCAATTTCCCCATAGCCTGATTTTCAATCTGGCGCACGCGCTCTCTTGTGAGGGCAATGCGTTTGGCAATCTGATCCAGTGTGCACGGCGGATTGCCATCAAGCCCGTGTCGCCACGTCATTATCGACGCCTCACGTTCAGTTAGATATTTTACATAGTGCCGAATCATGGATATCGCCTCGGCGGTTTCCATTTGTGATTCGGGCGGCTGGCAATTGGAATCAATAATAATTTCATGTGCAGATGTTTTTGCACCTGATTGATCATTGGCCTGCAGAGTCACGCGGCGTGTCCGTTGGGCCTGTTCTACCAAGGCTGTTTGCCGCTTGGTGGTTCCCATCTCGGTCGCCAGTTCACCGCTGTTGGGCGCACGCCCATTACCATTCTTAAATCGAGCAGCCGCGTCGTTCATCTCGCCGAGTTTGGCATGAATGTAGGTGGGAATGCGAATCGACTGGGCCGTCGTGGAAATTGCCTTGCGAATGGCTTGGCGTATCCACCAGGTGGCGTAGGTACTGAATCGCGTCTGGAATTTAGGATCAAACATCTCCACCGCGCGTATCAATCCGACATTTCCTTCAGCGATGAGATCCGCCAGCGAAAGACCGCGATGCGTAAATTGTCGCGCAACGCTCACCACCAGCCGCAGGTTACACCGAATCATTTCATCGCGGGCATGCTTATCCCCGGCAATGATCCTGTCGGCCAACTGCCGCTCCCGCTCGGGAGTCAGCAGTGGTAACTTACGAATCTCTTCCAGATAGATACCAAGTTCGGAATCGGCTGCCATAGGCTCTCTCCTACCGTTATTCCAGCTTGCCCGGTTCACTGCTCTATCGATGAGATGGTCTTAACCGTAAACCGTCAGCAATTCTTGTCCCTATGCTACCGACAAAGATACCCAAATTGCAAATGAAAAATGTAAATATTCAATTAGCCCTCCCGTCCCATAAGGGGCGCCCAAACCCGTGTCAAACCGCCCGCGGGGCAACAATCCGGGCCACGGCATGCCATCTTTTGCGCCAGTCAACAGGCCGGACATGCCGCCTCGGCCTCAACCCTTGACGCGAATATGGTCATCGCATGGGCGGCCCGCACCTGAACCGGAACAATTGTTCCCTCCAGCGCGAGCGGCCCGTCAAAAACCACAATCTGATCCCCACGGGTTCTACCCATAAGCTGCACCGTCTCATCATCGGCGGTGCTGCTTCCTCCCGTGCCGCCTCTTCGAGCCAGCGCCGCCGAGAGCTTTTGCCCCAATTCGACCGGCGCATAAACCGATTCGCCTCCCCGCTCGCCGGCAATGACCGACTCCGCCGACTTATCCCACCCACTGGGGCCTTCGCACAGCACGTCTACCGTCTGACCGATCAGTTCCCGATTTTGCTGCTCGGATATTTCATCCTGCAAGTGCAGCAGATCATTATTTCGTCGACGTTTTTCGCTTTCAGGTACATCGTCCGGGTGGCGTTTGATGGCAACAGTTCCCGGCCGCGGTGAATATTTAAATATGAAGCAATTCTTATATCGCGCCCGCTCAATCAGTTGCCGGGAAAGTTCATGATCTTCGGCGGTCTCCGTCGGAAAGCCAACGATCATATCTCCAGCAAGTACGATGTCCGGCATTCGCTGCCGCGCTCTGTCCAGCAGGTCGAAATATGCTTCAACCGTATATCCCCGATTCATTAGCTTCAGGATACGGTTTGATCCCGACTGCGCCGGGATGTGCAGATAGCGGCAAATCCTCGGGCAGGCTTGCATGGTGTCCAATATGTCATCGCCAAAATCTGCCGGATAACTGGTGATAAATCGTAATCGTGGCAGGTCCGGAAGTTTTTCATGCAGATAAGCCAGCAGATCTGCAAATGTAAATGCCTTTTCCGCCGGCCCTTGGGGTGTTGATGTGCGAGCCTGCATGTGGCGATAGTGATTAACCGTTTGCCCCAGCAGTGTTATTTCGCGCGCCCCGGCATCGATGCAGCGCCGTGCCTCATCATAAATGGCCACCGGCGACCGGCTTACCTCCGGCCCGCGCGTGTAAGGCACCACGCAATAGGTGCAAAACTTATTGCAACCCCGCACAATGCGGATGTAAGCCTGATATTTATTTCTCTCCGGCGAAAATGATCGCGATAAATCCAACGCCTCCAGGTGGTCATCGTCCAGGTCGGCCGCAAGCGCACTGCGACGCGAGGTATTTCCCGCCAAAGCCGACTGCTGACGCCCCGTCTTATAAACATTTTCCAGCAGGGTGGGCAGCCTGTCGAGCTCGCTTGGCCCGCAAAGCAGGTCTACCTGTGGCATGCGTTTGAATAACGCGCCGCCGTCCCGCTCTGCCATGCAGCCGATGACACCCACCAGCAGGTTGGGGTCGGTTTGCTTTCGGATGCCCATTAAACCCAATCGTGATAGAACCTTATCTTCCGACTTTTGCCGCACCGAGCATGTGTTGTACAGCACGATGTCGGCCGCCTCTGGTTTGGATACAAACTGATAGCCCAGCGCACGCAGTTGCCCTTCGACCAACTCACTGTCGAGCACGTTCATCTGGCAGCCAAAAGTTTCAAGATATACCTGTTTCACGCTTCATTCCGGTCAAAACGCTTTGGTCTACAGCCTTGGCGTCTTGAAGACAGCAAAGCCCTGCAGGGTTGGATTATATGTGACAAACGACGGCGGCCAAAGCCATCGCAATTTGTGCCATGCGGATTCCATCCGGATTCCATCCGGGGCGTTGATACTGCCTTGGCGGCGGATGCTAAGTTTATTGGTCAGGACTGGCCGATCCGGGTTTTATCCAAAGATGCTGCATTTGCTCCAGCGATCTGTTTTTGGTCTCGGGCACCAGCGCCCAGACAAACACAGCCGCAAGAATACTCATGATCCCGTAAACGAAATAGGCGAAACCATGATTAAATGTCTTTATGAGATAGGGGTTGTTGTTCAAGATCAGAAATGTCGAACTAATTAAATAATTGGCAATCCACTGCGCAGCAACCGCTACGGCCATCGCCTTGCCACGTATCTGATTCGGAAATATCTCGCTCAGCAGCACCCAGGTGACCGGCCCCCATGAAAGTGCAAAACCGGCAATGTAGATCAGCATGCTCAACAGGGCAATGACGCCCTTACCATGAAACATGAAGTTGGCACCCAATGCTATCATGCTGATTGCCATGACAACCGCACCGATAATTTGCAGCGGCTTGCGTCCCAATCGGTCAACCGTCAATATTGCAACAATGGTAAAGAGCAAATTGACTGCTCCGACAATTATCGTTTGCAGCAGTGACGCATCGGTGGTCATGCCCAGACCCTTAAAAATAGTTGGCGCGTAATACAGCACCACATTGATGCCGACAAACTGCTGAAAAATTGAAAGCATGATGCCGATGACTATTAATAGCGCCCCAAAAGAGAACAGCTTGCCGGAGTGGTGCTCGGTCAGTGACGCCCGTATGTCGGCAATTTCCCGGTCGCCCTCTTCAGCGGGCACAAGCCGCGACAACACCGCCCGGGCCTTGTCCTCGCGCCCTTTAAGCATCAGATAGCGCGGTGTTTCCGGCACCATAAAAAGCAGCAGTAAAAATGCCGCAGCCGGAATGCTGCCGGATAAAAACATGTAACGCCATCCGATTTTATGAAGCCACGCAGTGCTTCCATGGCTTGCGATGGCATAATTGACGAAATAAATGACAAGCATTCCAAAGATGATCGCCAACTGGTTCCACGCCACCAGATTGCCGCGGATTCGCGCCGGCGCAATTTCCGCGATGTACATGGGGGCCAGCATCGACGCAAGCCCCACTCCCACACCGCCAATGATCCGGTACGCTGCAAAATTCCATATGTATGTCGGGCCGCCATGGCCTATCGGTGCAAACATGAATTCTGGTGCCGACGCCCCCAACGCCGAGATCAAAAACAGCACCGCCGCTATGACCAATCCTCCCTTTCGGCCAATATGCGTGCTCACCCAGCCGCCGATTATGCTTCCCAACACACAACCGATCAGGGCACTGGATGTGACAAATCCCAGCAAGGTACTCGCGGCGTCCGTACTAAGATGACGCGGCCTTATGAAGTACCACTTAAGGCTGCTGACCGCGCCCGAAATGACGGCAGTGTCGTAACCGAATAAAAGTCCGCCCAAGGTAGCAATCAACGTTAATAAAACAATATACGGGTTCAGACGCGACATGATATTCCCTTTCCAAAAAACACATCACGGGGTGGCCCACCTCAACGAAACGGCGTCCGGGCAGTGCGTCCTTGGCATGTCGCCGCTATTTTTTACTACGGCCTCTTCCCCACGATGCCGATAACAGCGTCAATCCTTGCCGTTTGCAGAAGGCACCTGCGAATCATGAATCACAAAGGTGGAAAACGCTGTTTTTGACTCGCCCGAAATTGTCGCTCAGATGGCGATTATCGGTTATCCGTAAAACCAGTGCTATGAAGATTGCGACCGGGCCAGTCTACGAAGGCTAATACAGGCATGAAGTCAGATAGCCCGCCAGCGCCGTGTACTGTTGATTCGTCCTGAATTTAGCAATTTTGCGGCGATCCACCTTCAGCGCCCGGTTCCACAACCGTTGCAGATTGGCCGCGCTGACATGCAGGATGTCGGCAATGTCTTGCGTGCTGTCGGTTCGCGGGGCTTTGACATCAAACGCCAAAATCCCATCCCATTTGGCGTCTTGAAGCACCACGCACAGCGCCAAGTCTTTCAGTGGTTCGGTATAGCCGAACGGCAGGTCCTGATCGTAGCGCGTTGTATCCTGCGAATTGAGGTGTATGTGAAACAGCTTCCCCGCCTCCAGGCACATTTCCACTTCCCACAGGTAATCAAGCCCAGCCATTCGACTGTGTGCCGTTTCAGGGTTGATGCCAAATAGCGGCTGTACCGCCGGATCCAATCGGCTGATCAGATACAGCGCTTCCCCCACGTTGCTCAGGTACATATTCGCACGCGGTTCATTGGGCTTCGGCTCAAGTGCAAACCGGGGGCTGTTTTTACCATATTTTTTCAGGGCGTATTTTCCCACCGCGTTAAAGCCTTCCACCATGCGTTGAAATGAATCCCGCCCATTCTTGGCCAATACAAAATCAAACCCCTCCCGCCCATTCCAGAACACCATGACCTGCGCACCGAGATCAACCGTCACATCCACGGCATTAATCGCGTTGAGCAACGCCAAGTCGCGGACCGCCGTATCATTACTGCTCATGGCCCCGTCCTTAAACACCGGGTCGGCGAAAAACGATGGCGTATACATGCCCATCTGCAAGCCGAATCGTTTCATTAATTTTTTTGCTTCAGGCACGTCGCTGGCAGTAATTTCAACATCATGCGCTTCAATATACGTGATGCCCGCAGCGGCCAATAATTCAAGCCGATCAAGGATCGGAATTTCCGGCCGCGTCGGCCCGCCAAATGGATCGCGCCCCGCACCCAGATTCCAGACACCCGCACCGATACCGCGCTTACCCGCCTTATTGGGAATGATTATTTTGGGCATGTTAAGTCGCCCCGCCTTTCAATCTTTCGATTGTCCACCCGAGGAGCAAATATATCGCGGCGGTGGAAAGTCTGTCAAAGCTGCACAAAATTTGTACAAACACGCGGCGCGAAAAATGTTCGCTTGCCATCCCGCAGAAAAATGCTATCCTCTTCCCCGTCAGGTGCTCGCCACGTTGGCGAGTGAAAAGGGAAGGCGGTTAAATTCCGCCGCGGACGCGCCGCTGTGATGGGCAATCCATCGGGCGCAGCCACTAAACCCGACCGCACCGGCGCACGCCGGTTAACGTCCTCGTCCCGAGGGCCGCGGTTGTTGTTGGGAAGGCTGCTCCCCCTTGCTGCCCTAAGCCAGAAGACCTGCCTGATGACGACCCGATTTGTCCTCGCGAGTTTGGGACGCAGGGTCGCGATTGGTTGTTTTTAATTCGTTTTTGGCCGGGCCTTTAGAACGTGCGCATCTCTACCTGCGCAATGGTTCGTGATGGGTCCATGGCCAGTTGTGCATCTTTTTAAGGAGTCTCTACATGCACCGCTTTTCCGCAAACGTTTCATTGGTCCTCGCCTTGGCCGCCAGCACCTGTACGACAGTTGCCGTTTCCGCGGCCACCACTACGGAATTCGCCTCTTCCGTGGCCAGTTATTCCGGCCCCAATAGTGCCGGTGCAACTGTCCTTAATCCCAACGGGTCCATTGGCCACTTTGCCACCTCCGAGGGCGGCTACGCCATCGACCCATTCTTTCCGCCATACCCCCAGACGGCCAGCGGCAGTTATCCGGCGGTGCTGACAACCGTCAAAGCCGGCGGTGCCCTGACGCTGCAATTCGCCGCGCCCGTCATTCTAAGTACAGGTGCCTACCTGGGCGTTTATTCTTCCGTCGGTTTAATAAATGCTAATGGTACGCCCGGTGGCCAGCCACAGGCCCCCAGCACCGGCCCGATTACCCTTTCCACGCCATCGGAAGCGATTGTAAGCGTAAGCGCCGACGGCACCCACTTTGTGTCGCTCAATGGCGGTGCGCCCATCACCTTTGATAACCCCACCAACGCCTTTACCACCGTGGATGACACGGTTGTAACCTCCGGCAGTTACACCTTCGTTTCGCCTCAACCGGCAGCTTCCGGCACAACTCCCCAATACGCGGCCGCCACGCCGTTTTCAGGCAACATAAATGATTTTGCCGGCCAAACCGAATCGCAAATATTAAATCTGCTGAATGGTACCGCTGGCGGCACATGGATCCATTTATCCGGATCGTCCACCCTGGGATTAAACTCGATTGATTATGTCAGGTTTACCGTTCCTTCCGGTGAAAGCGCCTACATCAATGCTGCCGCCCTTTACGGAGACCCTTCCACGCCCACGCCCGAACCATCAGCACTGCTGATTGGGCTTGTGCCGCTGTTGGGGCTGCTGGCCATGAGACGCAGGCGGACGGCCTGACCGCTGCCTACGTTGCATCCGGAGGAAAATGAAGAAATGGGGACCTTATGAAAGCCATTTATACCATCCCCTTACGCCGGGGATTTTCGCTGGTGGAACTGCTGGTGGTGTTTGCCATTGTGGCGCTACTTACGTCGATGCTGGTGCCGGCGCTCCGCCGGGCGCAAAGCGACGCCAACACCGTCGTCTGCCTGAGCAACCTCCGCCAGCTTGGCAATGCTGCCGAGTTGTACACCGCCCAGTCACAGGGGTATTTTCCACCGGCTTATTACAACCCGATGACAGACTTTTGGTACCTTAAATTCACCCGGCTTCCCAATGGCACCCGGCAGATGGCACCCGGAATCCTGTGGCTTGGCTGGAACCGGTCGCAACTTTCCGATTTGCTGGTCATGCAATGCCCTTCTCTGATACGCCAATTCGGGGCGCAAACCTTGTTCTGCGGCTATAACTACAATACCAGCTACATCGGTCACGGTTCGCTGGAGGCCAATCCCACGCCTGCGGCCACCACGGCCCTTACCGATCCGGGCCAATGCGCCCTGTTTGGCGATGGCGGATATTACGGCGGTATTGATTTTTTCATGCGGGCACCCGACTTGCTTACCCCGCTCCCTCCCAATGCCGATTCAGTCAGCCCCACCTTACGCGCCGCCGGAACGCAGGCGTTCCGGCATCACGGCGGTACCAATGTGGTCTACTGCGATGGCCACGCCGCCACCGTCACCCACCGCTACACCACCACCGCCCCGTATCAGGCGTTTGTGGGTGCTGGTACCGGGTTTTTGTCGCCGAATAATTCCGCTTATGAGACCTCGCCGTAATGCCCGAAAACCCACCAGCCGCCGAAGCACATTTTCCCCTGCATCGCTTGATTTTATGATGCATGCGGATAGATTGCCGGGCCGGAGGTATTGCATGGCGGAACTGATCATCAGTGTTTCGGGGGTGCGCGGCATCATTGGTGATTCGCTCACCGGACAGGTGGCGTTTGATTTTGGCCGCACGCTGGCCACCCATTTGCGGCAATCTCAATCAGCACCAGCGATCGTCATCGGACGCGATTCACGCCGCTCCGGCCCGATGATCCTGCAGGCGTTTTCCGCCGGTGCCATGCAGGCCGGGGCATCCATCATCGACTTGGGCATCGTCACCACGCCCACCGTCGGTCTGATGACGCGCTTTTTGAAGGCGGCCGCCGGAGTTGTCATTACCGCCTCGCACAATCCCGCCCCCTACAACGGTATTAAAATGCTTCAGCCCGACGGTATTGCCCTTTCCGCATCCGCCATCGCGGAACTGAAGCGGCGTTATTTTGCCAAGGATTGGTTTTGTGCCGACATAGATACCATCGGGCATTACGCCACCGAAAGCCGCAGCCACGCGCACCATGTTCAAACCGTGCTGCAGTATTTTGATACCCGCCAGATCATTCAAAAACGGTATCGCGTGGTACTCGACAGCATCAACGGTGCCGGTTCAATCCCATCGCCCATGCTGCTGGGCAAATTGGGTGTAGAACTGATTCATCTCAATGGCACCGCCGACGGACATTTTGCCCATACACCCGAACCGATCCGGGAAAATCTCACCGGCCTTTGCGAGGCGGTCATTAAACACCGCGCCGCCGTCGGTTTTGCCCAGGACCCGGATGCCGACCGACTGGCCATTGTCGATGAAAATGGCCGCTATATTGGCGAGGAATATACGCTGGCGCTCTGCGTGCTTAATCGCCTCATGAAGAAAAAAGGCACCGTGGTGTGCAATCTCTCCACCAGTCGTATGATCGACGACCTCGCCGCACGTTTCGGCGTCAGCGTCATTCGTACCCCGGTGGGGGAGGCCAATGTGGCCGGCCGCATGCTGCAGGAAAATGCCCTCATCGGTGGCGAGGGGAATGGGGGCGTCATTGATCTGCGTGTAGGGCCGATACGCGATTCTCTCATGGGTATGGCCAGCATTCTGGAACTGCTCACCATCACCGGCAAAACCATCTCGCAACTGGTGGCGGAGATTCCCTCTTACAGCGTCATTAAACAAAAGATGGATGTTGACCGCGCCAGCGCCGGCATCTTTGCCGAAAAAATCGCCCGGCGTTTTGCCGATTATCAGCCTGATCTGCAGGACGGTGTACGCATTGATTTTGGCGATAGCTGGGTTCAATTTCGCCCCAGCAATACGGAACCGATCGCACGCCTGATTGCCGAAGCCCGTACGCACGAACGCGCCCAGAAACTCATCGACGACGTGCTGGCCCTTTAGCCCCCGGCCATTTGGCCCGCCCGGTGGCCGTCTGGCTTTTAGCCAACGGCGCGATTAGACTTTACTTGGTGAATCCTGCATCTGGCCAGTTAGAGGAGGCTTTTAATGGGGCGCAAACTCGGACCGTTTCCTTCGACACCCTGGTTCAGCCCGTGGCACAACGTGGAACCGGGCAGCGGCATGCTGCCGACGGTTTTCAACGCCATTGTCGAAATTCCGCTCGGCTCATCCAATAAATATGAACTCGATAAATCCACCGGTCTGCTTAAGCTGGACCGTGTACTGCATTCCGCCGTTTATTACCCAGCCAATTATGGCTTTATTCCGCAAACGATGGCCGACGATGGCGACCCGCTGGACGTATTGGTGCTTGGTGCCGCACCCGTGCATCCGCTGACTATGGTTGAAGCCCGCGCCATCGGCCTGATGACCATGAAAGACCAGAATGAAATTGACCATAAGATCATTTCCGTCCATGTGAATGATCCGGAATACAACAGCTATTCCGATGTGCATCAGTTGCCCGCCCACAAACTTTCCGTGTTGAAGCGATTTTTTGAAGATTACAAATCGTTGGAACACAAGCGTGTGGTGGTAGATGATGTGCTGCCTGGTGAATATGCTTTTCCAGTTATTGAGCAATCATTAATGATTTATAAGCGCTGGAAGAATGGCGAAGACATCAATCGCCTGCTACACGTGGCTTAAGGCCGCCAATACCGCACCCATAAAAACGGCGGAGTGACGCGGCTGCCCGCAGATGCCCATCATCATGACCGCCCGGCAGCGGCCACGAAACAGCGGGTGGCATACTTCACACACTTGGCGAAAGCCGAATTGATGCCGGGCTGGGGATAAAAACGGTCTCTCGGTTACAATCTGGTGCGATGAGTCTTTTAGATACCAGCAGGAGCATTCTGGCGTATCGTGGGGATAAACCCTCGCGATCCGCGCGAGGCTTCGTCGCCGCCGAGTTCTTCGCGGGGATTGGACTGGTGCGCGTCGCGCTTGAACATTGTGGCTGGCGGGTGGCTTTTGCAAACGATATCGATCCCGACAAACTTGAAATTTATGAACTGAACTTCGGCCGAGCGGATTTCCACCTCGGCGATATCCACGAAATTGATGTAAGCAATCTACCCCAATGTGATTTATTCACCGCGTCGTTCCCGTGTAATGATTTATCGATTGCCGGGTCGCGAAGTGGACTCGACGGTTTGCAGTCGTCTGCATTCTGGGGCCTTATACGTATTCTTGGGAATCTGGGGCACCGGCGCCCGCCAATCGTCATGCTTGAGAATGTGGTCGGCTTTCTTCAGTCACACGATGGGAGGGACTTTGAGGCAGCTCTGCTGGCCCTTAATAAACTTGGCTATACGGTGGACGCTTTCATTCTCAATGCCGTTCATTGGACGCCGCAGAGCCGCCCCCGCTTGTTTGTGGTCGCCAGTGTCGATGATTGCCATACCGGCAGCCAGTTTGCCATGGCCAGCGACGCGAGACCCACCAGGCTTGCCGCATTTATTAACCTTCACCGGAATATCCGCTGGAAGATCAGGACACTGCCGGAATTACCAAGACCGTCGTCCCAATTGCGCGACGTTATAGAAGACCTTCCTCCCGATGATCCGCACTGGTGGCCACGGGACCGGGCGAAATACCTGTTTGGGCAATTCAGCGAGCGCCACCTGACGCTGGCCGAAAAAATGTTAAAGCAGGATACTTGCCAGTATGCAACGGTATTTCGCCGTGTCAGAAATGGGAGGAGCATGGCTGAACTGCGTACCGACGGAATTGCAGGCTGTCTCAGGACGCCGCGCGGCGGTAGCGGTCGTCAGATACTATTCAAAGCTGGCAATGGCCGATACCAGGTGCGGCTGCTGACCGCACGCGAGTGTGCCCGTCTGCAAGGTGCCCCCGATTGTTATCGCGTCGATGGTATTCCATTAAACCAGGCTCTCTTTGGTTTCGGCGATGCAGTTTGCATACCTGCGGTTGAATGGATTGTCGACAATTATTTAACACCGCTGGCGTATCAACTTTCCGATTGCGAAAAGCCCACAGGAATTAAATGCGATGCGTGAGGCCGGCGGCGATACCTTCCAAGGCTGGATGGACCAATACATGGCCACGGGTACACGCGATGTACCGGCGAGGCTGCTGGCACTTCTTGGCCTCCTGGAACGGTTGCGCGAAACCCCGAAGCTGGTTTTGAAGCAGCACTTGGCAAAAAGTGGCATGCAATTGCTCGACCACAACCGCTATGTTGAAACGGCAATTTCCCGATTCAAAGTAAGTTCACCAGTGCAGGAAATGGGAAGGCGCTCCAGCAACCTGCACGCGTGGGCAGAAGCCCTGTTCGATTGGCTTCGTAGCGCCGGTTTCCACGAAGACCAACTCGCGGCAAATGTGGAGTTACTCACCCATATGCAGACCCAGGCGTCGGCTCGCCTGGCACAAATTGGCGAAAGCGCGCCATTGATCGTACGGTACGACAAGGGCACAGCCGTGGCTGTCATAGCAGATTTACTCGATCAGGCCCAGAGCAAACGACGCGCAAAGGACGTCGCCGAGTATCTCGTTGGGGCAAAGCTGCAACTGAGGTTCGGGGAGCGGTGCGTCACTCCCAAAAACGTTAATACGCCGAGCGGAACAAACCTGGCGGATTTCCGCGTCGGCAACACGGCAATCGAGGTAACGATAGCGGAGCGGCCGGACAGGGCTCACATGGACCAACTCGCGACCATAATCTCGGACACTCGCCTGGAAGTGTGGTTCCTGACGCGCCAATCTGCCAGGGCGCTTTGGCAGGCGGAGATCGATAAAAAATTTGGGGTCAGGGCGGGCCGCATTGCGGTGGTCGACATCGAATCGTTCGTGGGGCAGAACATTACCGAGATGGGGCGTTTTCAAGAGCAGGGTGTCCGCGAACAACTCTCCCGTCTGTTCAGGCAGTATTCGCGTAGTTGGCTCCCCTCCGCCGGGGCCGCCGGCTTGCAGATTAAAAGCAGGGAAGATTCAGGGTAGCCATTCAGCGGCTGTCTGATAATTTAATAAAATATAATTATCGTGTGAAAAGAAATTCCTACCTCAATGGCCTCACGGATGGGCAACGGTTGTTTATTAAGCGTCAGACTCCTCCCGCGAGGCATAGCGTCCATCCCATCAATTTGGCAGCATTCCCCCAGCGCGTTACCATCCCGATGAATGGTAGCAATGTCTCTTGGGGTGCCAAATGGTCGGCTTTCTAACGCATCTTCACCAAAGAAAAAAGCTGGTTGCCGTCGGTTCCGCCGTCGGCATCACGGCAGTGGTGGTGGTGATAGCATCCGTGGCCGGCCTCTGTGTTTGGGCAAATCGGCCGGATCCCGGCGACAAGTTGGTTATGACCGGGCCGGGCTACCGCCTCTGGTGGCACCCGCTACCGCCTGCGGCCGAGCAGGTTCTTAAAACGATGGGAATCGCGTCCCACGTGGCGTGCTTCCGGATCACCATGAAACCACATCGCAAATGCTTCATGACTGTCTGGCAGGAAACTTGGAATTCCCATGCCTCCAAGGGCCCGATCTCTGTGCTAAACCTCAGCAGCACTCAGGTTAGAAGCGGCGCGATCATCACGATTGTGGCACCAAGCCGCCGCTATCCGTCCATCCTGACTGATGCACGCTGGCGATCCAACCGCGGCACCGTGGAAACATTCATGAGGTGCCCGTATCGGGCCAAGCCTAATAAGGATGGATCGGCCATTTTTTCCAGTGACGGCAATTTCGCCTTGAACACTCGGGCAATGCGGGGACTTTACCCGGCGGCGTGGCAGGGAAAGGTGCAGGCGATTCCCGTTTTTGACAAATCCTGGGGCGGCAGCATGCTCACACAGATGCCCTTGCTCCTTGGCAATCCGACGAATAACCCGATTCTTTCGGACCTGCCACAGGGAACCAAGCCCCCCTCACACGAGTATGAGACGGTCACCTACCTGCAAATAAGCGCCAGCGCCTCGTACCCGCCGCAGCCAAGGCTGCGCAACGGCCGGCTGGTTTTTGTGGCCCCATGACGCCCGCGGGGGGTAGGGTGGTGTATGCCCGGTGAATATGCCTTTCCAGTTATTGAGCAATCATTAATGATTTATAAGCGCTGGAAGAATGGCGAAGACATCAACCGTCTGCTGCACGTGGCCTAAGGCCGCCAATACCGCATCCATTAAAACCGCCGAGTGACGCGGCTGCCCGCAGGTGCCCATCATCATGACCGCCCGGCAGCGGCCACTAACTCTATTCTGATATTGGCAACCGGGGTAACGCCGCAACGGGGCCGCAGGCCCGCCAGAGCGGCATCCATCAGCGGCGAGCAAAAACGCCAAGCGAATCATTGGGCCGGCAGGTCCAAAAACCATTGAAGGTGCGGATCCCTCAGGTGCTCCTTGACCGCCTGCGCAGCTTCCACGACATCGGCGTGGTCCGCCCGCAGCTTGGCGAAGTCCTCCTGTACTTGGCGGATGCTGTTGCGGAGCCTTTGGTCCAGCAGGAACGACGGGGGGTCCCCGAACGCTCGCAAAGCGGTGATCGCTTCCGACATCGTATTAAGGGAAATCTGAAAATCCTCGGCAAGAAAAAACAGGTGGCACGCCCCGAGCAGCTCGATGGCGGACAGAATAATGGTGCCCTTTTTTTTGCCTCCCTCATCCACGCCACCCTGGACGGGCCGCGAGGGAAGAAGTCCGCTCAAAAAGATGTTTAGGCCCCTGGCGAGGAGCAGCGTACCACCGGCGAAGTGGTGGATTTTCCCAAGCTCCCGCTGTGTTTCCTGCCGGACCCTCTCCATGGCCGCTTGCTGTTGCTCGATAACTTGTTTGATTGATGCCGCATCAGTGTCAATCCTTTCGTGCAGTGCTTTGAGGTTGTGCCGAGGTATGAAATAGCCAAAAACTGCGGCGACGAAGGCATAAAGAACCGTCATGCCGATGAACATTTCCCCGTAGAACCACTCAACTTGGTTCGTAAGGTAATGGATATAGTGGGTATCGGGCACTGGTGACGGGGCGGCCGGTACCAACGTGGCCAATTCGGTAGCGATGTGAATCACTGTCGGCTCCATCTTAATTTGGCAGACATTCGGCGGGTGCTGCGAAACCTACCTGCATCCGCGCTGCGCGGTTGCCGCGACATGCAAACCTCCGAAGCAGCACTCAACATTAATATATGATTTTACACCAACTTTCGCCATTTTCGTTTAACCGCGGCTAAACCGCCCGCTCCTGGCCGCAGCAGAGATATATCGCGTAAAACCGTTAGCACTTTGCGCTTTGGCAGACTCACACGCTTCTTTTGCACGCACCACCGGACTTGCGGATACAAACGCCCTGGCACCCACCCGCAACAAACCAAGGGGCACTATATTTCCGTAATTCCAATGCGCCTGAGGTATTCATAGATCGGGTCGTAATATGATGGCAGCCGGGTGTGGTCATCCGGGTTGCCCCGCGGCACAACGATCACCATCCCTTGCCTTGCGCGGGTAAGCAGTACCCGGTAGGCGTTTTTCTGGTAACGCTGCCGCTCCGGTTTGCGGATGCGAGCCCATTTTTCGCCCCTGAACGACCAAGATTCCCAATGGTTGCCACTGCGCCGGAAGTCTGCGTCCCATGCCACGCAGGCCCAATCCAGTTCCAGCCCTTGGGTTTTATACTCGGTCGCTGCGTCCTCCAAATAGTAGCTCGACCGTGTATCGTTGCGATCGTTTAGGAACCACTGCACCGGGTCGACGGCGGTGCGAATATCCACAGCCTCGGGTTTTAAGCGCAGGGCGCGCGAGGACGCAAGCAAACCGTACCGCTCGGTACCCCGTGCCTGCCGTCGAATCCATTGCTTGGCTGCGGCGAGGTCGCGAGATATGCGTATGGGGTAACGGCTTGCGAGGGAGTCGTGCGTAGCACGCGCCCCGCCCTCATCCAAATCCAGCAGTTGCTGAACCAACAGTGAGAGATTTTCCGCCCGAAACGAACGCATCGAGACTGAAAGATGCAGGTCCTCGTGCATGTACGCACCGGGTCGTTGCACAAGCTGCTCCGCCATGTCGCGCGGTAGGTAATCGGCATCGCACAACCGCGGCGACATGTAGACGTCCCAGTTTATGAAGCGGCCCAGCAGCGCGTTAACCCATTCTCCAACGCCAGCCTCACCAGTGTTTATCTCCTGCCCACCGCCAATCAGGCAAACGACGGCCGCCCAATCTTGGTGGCGGTCCATGCAGGATATCAAAAATTCAGGCTCGGAAAGCTCAAATTTCGTCTGCTTCCGCTTTTCTCGCATAAACCGCTTCGTTTGTTCCAGATTCCAAGCACGCTGCGCCTCGTCAAATAGCGCTACATGTTCTATCGGGGGCCGCGTGTCGCGCAGGCATTCGTCCCTGAAGTGATGAACGTTTTGTATAAACTGCTTCACCTCGCTGCGCGCCGCCGAAATGCGAACGGTTCTCTGAAGTTCTCGCTCGCGCCTTACCTTATCCCGGGCCAAGGCCTCACGCAGGACGGCAACCAGAGGCCCATTGCCGGAAAGGTAAACGCTGTGCAAATCCATCTGAACGCTCGTATGCGCCGCCGCTATATTCAGCCCTACCAACGTCTTGCCGGCACCCGGCACGCCGGTCAGGAGGCAAATCGCCTTTCGGCGTTGCTCCATCGCGTCGTTAATAATTGCGGCTATGCGATCGCTGGTTGCCCTTAGGTTTGTCGCGGCCGCGTCGCTGCGGGAAATTTCCGCCACTCCGTGGTTGGCGTAAAGCGCCTGTGCGGCTTCGACAATTGTCGGCGTCGGATTGTACCTACCGGCCTCCCATGTTTCGGGGGCGATGCGCTCACCGGCGATTGTCGAAAGGCAATCATTGATGGTTTTTTGCAAGAGATCAGGCGTACTGCATATCGGTTGGTAAAGTCCGTCGCCGCCGTGCGGAAGCACCTGGTGATTACCGCCGGCCGCGTTGGTTGCCACCAGAACCGGGACAATGGCAATGCCATGGGATGGTTCATGGAAATTTTTCATGTCCAAGGCGTAATCGCACACTTGTTCGATCGCTGCCGCCGAGAAGGTGTCCGCCCCTATCTTGAATTCCAGAATGAACAATACGTGGTCAATTAAAAGCACGACGTCGATCCGCCGTCCAAGGCGTGGAACGGAATATTCAAGGTAAACGCTGCCGCGACCAAGGAAAGCCGTCAACGCCGTTTTGATAACCTCAATTTCCGCCAGCCAGGCGTCACGCTGGGTCTGGGTGATGGGGAACTCGCTGGCGGCACAAAGGACGCCGAGAATATGGTCGCTTTCCCGCTCCAGGAACCTGCTGATCGAGTCGTGGTAGTATTGACGGCTCATAAATACCAAGGCGTATGCTAACCACACCCCTGGCGGACGCAAACGCGGCTACCTGTCGTCCATGCTGGAGGAGGCCGAGCCACTTGGCTGATCGCAAATCGGGGGGTACCATCAAAATTTGTGGACGGCGTAAAAAAAGGCGGCGTAACCTGACGCTTGCCATTTGATGTACTTTTTTTAAGGGGCAACCCACCGTGGGTAGGCGTATGACCGAAACGTTACCTTTCCAGGTGCCGCATCCATCTGGGTCCACAAAAAAAAGGACTTGCATTACTGCAAGTCCCTGTCATGTAAGGAATTAGCGGGGGGAGGATTCGAACCTCCGACCTCCGGGTTATGAGCCCGACGAGCTACCAGACTGCTCTACCCCGCGATCAATTTCGCGCTGCATCTCTTCCCCTGCCGTATCTCCTACCCCCATGCCGCTGCAATCCAGCGCCATCCCCGTGGCCGCCAAAGGCAACGCCACACCCATAAGTATCAACATTTAACCCTCGCAGTCAAATGCGTTGCCGGATATATTACCTATGGCCGTTGGGACGACGTGCCATCATTGGATTATTACTTTGGAAGGATTTGCCATGAAACGTATCGCCATTACCCTTACCGCCGCCGTTTTGCTTCTTGCCGGCTGCTCAAAATCAAGTTCTAAAAACGCCGCCACCAGCAGTGGTGGGGGGGCTACTTCAGGTACCGCTACGTCCATGACCACTTCGGCGGAAAATGCCCTCTCAGGCATTGTTTCGGCGTTTAAGTCCGGCAAGGCGTCGGCCATAAAATCCGTCTTTACCACCAGTTCACCAGCCCAAAAGGCCCTCGTCAGCGCTGAAGCGAAGCTCTCTTCGCTGAAAAATACGGTGGAAAAAAGTATTAAATTTAATGCCCCTGCCTCAACCATCAGCGCGATGGTCCGCAAAATCGCCCCCACAGGCGGCATTATGCCCACGCTGGAGAGTTTGAAAAATTCCTCCGTGGTCGTCAACGGCCAGTCCGCCGTGGTCAATCAGGGTAAAAACCTCTCGAAACTCTTTTTGTCCAAAGTCGGCAGCTCATGGAAGATCGACCTGCAAAAAACCGTTTCAGCCATCTACCCCGACGCCGCGACCGCTCAAACCAAACTCCAATCGCTCACCGCAGGCTTGGGCAAGGCGACGCAATTTCTGCAGCAGGTGCAGACGGGGCTTTCCAATGGAAGCATCAAATCGCTATCTGACATTGAAACGCTGGCGGCCAAGTTTGAAGCTGGCAACATCCCCGGGGCGTCATCGGTTAAAAACCTGATGAACAAGCTCTGATCGGCTGCCGGGCCGACTGGGCCGGCTATTTGATGGCGACATAGGCCGCAAATATGGCGGTTTTGTGCAGGATTTCAACACGGTTAAAACCGGCCGCCTTGGCCACATCCACCTGAAAGTTCAGGCTGGTGGCGGTATCTTCCCGCTCGATGTACGCCAAAACCTTATCACGGTATGTTTCGCCCTCAAGGCTTACCAGGTGATGGTGAAAACGATCCTGCATGACGGCTTCAATGGCCGGGGTATCGTGCTGAATCATATCCCACACCCACAGCGACCCGCCCGGGCGCAGTGCTGAAAAGATGCTTTGAAAAACCTGCCGCCACTCCGCCTCCGTGCGTAAATGGTGCAGCACGGCCGCGGCGGTAACGATATCAAATGCGCTGGTCGGTGGATGGTAATCCCGCACATCGGTCTGATGGCAGGTAACCACACCGCGCGTGGCACCGCCGACGCGCTGGGCCGCACGGTCAAGCATGCGTTGGCTTAAATCAATCAGCGTGCAATCCATGTTTGGCAGCGCCTGGAGAAGTTTTAATGTAAAATTGCCTGCCCCGCAGCCAATATCCAGCATGGCCCGGGCGTGGGGACACAGCCGGGCGGCCGACTGCTGAATAATATCCAGCACCAGCGCCGCGTCCATAGTTGCGGACTGCCCGGTTTCAAGATTGGAAAAGCGCTCCACCTCATGGTCAAAGCGGTTACGAATTTCATCGACTGTTGATTTACTTTTGTCCATGACCAAAACATAGGCTGGATGCCGACGCTTCGCAAGTCGGTGCGCATGCGGACACGTGTCAAACTTGAGGGAATTGCCATGCCCGGCCGGACGATTCAGGGGATATTCAGCTTTTCGCCCACGCGCAAATCGCGGTCATTGGTTATGCCGTTTGCCTTTTTGATGGCATCAATATTGTGCATGTTGGCAGCGCCCATGGTGACCAGCGCAATGCGATAAAGCGTATCCCCCGGTTTTACCCGGTACGCGTGTGTCGGGGGCGTATTGCTGGTGGTGCCCGAGTTGGTCACCGCCATCATCTGCGGCATAGAGACACGATTGGCCGCCGAGGGAATATTCAACTTTTCTCCGATCCGCAACATGCTGCGAACGCTGGATAATTTACCCGGGTTGGCGCGGATGATGCGCTCGATCGCCACCGGTCCACCATCATGGTAAAAATGCTGGGCGATGCGGGTAAGCGTGTCATTGGCAACCACGGTATAGGTGGTCTGGCCGCCCGGTGCGTTGGCAGGCTGGCTCTGCACCGCATTTTGCAACTGCATCGTGCCGGCGGCGGGGACGGCCGCAAGGTGCGGTGATGTCGCGGTTGGAAATGTAACCACAGGTGCCGACGGATATTGGGGCATGCTTAGCACGGCTGCGGACTGGTTTTGCCTGGTCGGCGTATGCCCCGCCGACGTCACCGTACCGGATGCCGGATTGGCCGGCGGAGTGGTGGCAGCAACCGGTGCACCTTTGGGGGCCACATTCGGTACCGGGATGGTTTGATCCGACACCGGGCGAAGCAAAGAATGCCGCAGGGTGGATCCCAAATTGGACAAACTCGCCATCTTGATGGAACTTGCCTGCCGATTAAGATAGCTTGAAAGCAGCATGCCCACCATCACAATGATGGCCAACCCGGTAATAAGACCAACTTTTGTTTCGCGGTTCATCCTTGAACCTCCCGTAAAAAACCATTGGTTCAGATGGCTCAACGCCGCACCATCCGCACTATTACATATCCATGCGCTATTGCCGCACTGCCGAAGTCGCGTCGCCCCCGGCCCTGAATTCAAACCCCCTGAGCTTGGCACTTCGACTGCGGGGGTTGGCATAAATTTCAGCATCGGTCGGCGCAATCGGTTTTTTTGTCAGCACAACGCCCAAGTCGTCCGCTTGCCATTGACGCATCGCCTGCTTCACGATCCGATCCTCGCCGGAATGAAAGCTGATCACACCAAGCCGCATGCCCGGCTGTTGAAGCGCGACAACGGACGAAAGCAGGGCACTGAGGGCGGGCAATTCCTGATTCACTTCCATTCGCAGCGCTTGAAAGGTGCGGGTGGCAGAATCGATGGCATCGCGCGAAGCTCCTTTTACGGCCGATCGCACAATCTGCGCCAACTCGCCGGTGGTTTCGATCGGCTTACGCTTCCGCGCTTCCACGATGGCGCGGGCAATCCGCCGCGAATACCGCTCATCGGCATTGCGAAACAATATGTCGGCAAGGTCGTGTTCGGCCAGGCGATTGACCAGATGGGCGGCAGTGGAATGGGATCGCTGATCAAGCCGCATATCTAAAGGTGATTCATTACTGAAGCTCAACCCGTAGTCTCCCGTGATAAGCTGATTGGTCGAAACACCGAGATCGGCAAGGATGGCATCAACGCGAGCAATTCCAGCCGTCCGTAATATTTCCTGAATCTGACTGAAATTGGCATGAAAGAACCGCCGTTTGCAGGGCAAATCCGCGAGCCTGCTCTTGGCATAGTGAAGATTTCGGTCGTCTGTGTCGATACAGATAAGGTTGCCGGAAGGGCCAAGTTTCTGCCCGATGGCTTGGGCATGGCCGCCGCGTCCGGTTGTGCAATCGACAACGGTACTGGATTCCTCAATGTTGAGGAGGGTGACCGTTTCCGTAAGCAGGACGGGTTGGTGGCCATGATCGGGATTATCCATAGCCGAATGCTTCAGCGGTTCAACCGCAACACGCTGGGCATCCCCGCAGCGGGGGTGCAAAACGCCAACCAGCGTGGTAAAATATCAAAAGCGGCGGAGACACGGCTGGCTTAAATCGTGCCCCCGCCTGGCCGTCCTTGGCTGTACACCGGTGCATCCGTCACCAGTGTGCACTGCGGTTCACTTCCAATGTGTTCCGCAGGGCGGTTCTGCAATAAGTGCCTTCCTGGCGATTGCAGCGTTGGATTTTCAAGGCTGGCTCGGCTGCTCTTCCTTGAGCAGCCGGGCCGGCTGTGCCCTGATAGAAACCTTGCGGCATCCCTGCCTGGTTGGCAGCATCATCCTGACGCTGCTGGTTCGATAAGTGCGGCCAGAACATCCATGTCTGCCTCACCCCCGAGAATCTGGTGCTCCGCTCTCCTCCATAATGTTGTCCCAACTCGATAACGGTTCTCCAAGGTACCGTTCCAGCTTGCGCTGGTCATACCACAACAATTCGTTGGCATTCCACAATTGAATGCTTTGCCCCATGCCAACTATGCTTACTTCACCACGAAGCATCTTTTCGCCCCGCGGATTCGGTTCCTTGCCGGTTCGATTCACAAATCGATCCGTTAACAGAATCCGCCCTGCATCATCCAACTCCATCATGTGGGCCGACCCGTACACCCGGTACGCCTGGTCTATCTGCTTACTGTCGATCAACAAGCTGTTTCGGGGTGCATCGACGGCCGAAAAATCCTCATAAACTGCTTGTGGCGTAAGCTCCACATAACGAAACTTCAAACCCGACTCCGGGTCGCGGCCCAAAACGGCCCGGGCGATCAACGCCGCCCCCAAGTTTTGAGCATCCAAGGCCTTCCGATGCGCCGCCGGTAGCAGCAGACGATTTTTGGAATCTATGGTATGGTCGTACCGGCTTAAAAACGACATCAAACAGCCTTCTCACCGCAGAACAACTTTCTGCTCGATAACCTATCGACACATTATGCCCCACATCTCTACACTTTGCAACCAATTTTTGGGATTTTGATTCACCGGTCGTCGGTGCAGGTGAGGAGCAGCCCGCCAAACCACAAAAGGTGGGGTGGAATTATGAAAATAAGCCCATGAATGGTGTATGTAGCCGGGTGGTGTAAAATCCCAAAAATCTGGCGCAAGTTACAATTTTACCAGTAAGTCGTCGTATCGCGCCACCATGCGGTCAATGGTGTACTGCTCTGCCGCCAATTGACGCCCCCGGTTCTGAATGTCGCGGTAAGCCTCCGGATTGTGCAAAAGCTTAAAAATGGCCGCCATCAGGGCACCAGGCTCATGGGGGTTGGCCAGTACGCCTGTTTCACCATCGGTGATAATCTCATTGATGGCGGGGGCGTCAAAGGCCGCAACCGGCACGCCGCAAGCCATCGATTCCACCACCGTAAGGCCAAAACCTTCCACCGTCGATGGCATCACCGTCACATCAAAGCGTTTCATCCATGTGGCTGGCTGTGCGGTGGGACCGCAAAAATGCACATGAGAGCGGATTCCGTACTGTTTGGCCAGGCTTTTGAGTTGCGGCTCAATTTTGCCATAGCCGACCAGTGCCAGATGAACATTCTGCCAGGCAGCGTAATCGGCGATCAGCGCCTGGGAAAATTCCAATATAAGCCGATCCAGATTTTTTACCGGGTCAAACCGCCCCACGTATCCCACGATTTTTGATCCTGCATCCCACGGCAGTTCATCGGCAGGCACGGGCTCGGTATGGGAGAGCACTTCCACATCCACACCGTTGGCGATTACCGCCCCGCGCGAAAAGTGCCCGTGGGCGGCAATTTTGTCGAGTACCGCCTGCGATGGAGCAACGACGGCATCGGCGGCGCGGCTGATGAGTCCCTGCGCGTACCAATGCCATCGAGGGTTGTCCTGCAGGGTGTGGATTGACTGCACATACCGACAACTCGGCAGCACACGCTTGCAGACTGTTGCGAGCAAATTGGCATGGACCAGCGTGCTGAAAATGATCTGCGGCTCGAGATGATTGATGATTCTGCAATAGCGCCGCACCGCACCGGTATCCTTCACCGACCGCGCGTGCAGACTGAAAACCTCGGTTCCTTCAACACGTATCCATTTGGCCACTATCCCCGCCGATTTGATGCTGATTACCGTCGGATTCCACCGGCCCCCGGCACGCAGGCCGCGAACCAGCGACCGGACCACCAGCGGGCTGCCACCAAGGTCCAGGTCAGTTATCAAAAATATAATGTTTTGCGCCATTCCGGCCGCAGCCCCCTCATCACCACTGGGCTTCTTCAAAGGGTGTCATAGGCCCTTTGGGTTTCGGCTTGGGCAGATGGCGGATCAAATCTCCGGAAAGTCGCACCATCGCATCAGAATCGATGCGCATATTCAATGGCGCACCTTCAATCGGCTGCACCTTCCCACCCGCCGCCTCAACCAATGCACAGTCATCCGTCGCCGGTTTGCGTGCGTCATACGCCCGGCAGATCAATTCACGGGAAAAAATGCATGGTGACTGTATCTGATATCCCTTGACGACGGACGGTGAAAGAGCCTGACCGGGTTTATTATTTTTTGCCATCAAACATTGCACGGCCGTTACCGCGCATGCGGCACCCGTTTGAGCGGCGGCCGCCTCAAGGTCATCGATTAATGTCTGCGGTGCCGCGGGGCAGGATGCGTCATGAATGATGACCCATTTGATCTGCGGATCAAGCTTTTTAAGCCCGTGCGCCACTGTGCCGAACCAGTCCGGGCCAGCCGCTGATACCGCCACGCCCTGAAACCCCAAATTGGGCCCGTACCGGGAATTGACGCGCGAAAGATCGTCCGGCAGCACACACAATATTCGCTGCTCAATATTGTCGCGGTTGGCATAAAGTTCGATGGTACGCAGGAAAATCTCGCGGCTATCCGCCTTATGAAATGGATGGCCGGAACCTGCAATCGCCCAGGGTGGATCCGCCATCACAATCAGCACTGCCATATCAGCCATTCGTGCACACTCCTTTGCGTCCATCCTACTGGCGCAAAATAGAGATGCAAACCGATGTGCAGCCAACCGGCCAAATTTTTTTGGCGGCCTAACCTCCGCCCGGGAAAAATGGCCACGCCCGTCAACTCGAGAGTGGCCAATCGCGCAAAGTGTGGTTTCGCCTGAAACCGGAAACGGACGATCGCCAAGCCAGCAGTCGGCCGGGCGCAGTCCGTCAGGAATTGATGGTGCGGCCGTCAACGCCCAGCGCCGCTTCCCGCATGGCTTCCGGCAGCGTGGGATGCGCATGGCACGTGCGCGCAATGTCTTCGCTGCTGGCACCCATGGCCATCGCCATGACGGCCTCGGCAATCAGGCTCGATGCCTGCGGTCCAATGACATGCACACCCAGCACGCGGTCAGTCTGGCTGTCGGCCAGAATCTTTACCATGCCAAATGTATCATTCATGCATATCGCACGCGAATTGGCGGCAAACCTGAATTTACCAACCTTAAAGTCGACCCCCGCCTGTTTGAGCTGTTCCTGGGTTTTGCCTACCCACGCAAGTTCTGGCGATGTATACACCACAAAAGGAATTGTGCCATAGTCCACGTGCCCGGCATGTCCGGCCAGTTGCTCGACACATGCCACGGCTTCCTCCTCCGCCTTATGTGCCAGCATGGGCCCGGCTACGACATCGCCCACCGCAAATATTGATTCAACATTGGTGCGCCAATGCCCATTGATCTCCACCCGGCCGCGGTTATCCAACTTCACGCCAATCTGTTCCAAGCCCAGTTGGCCGGTAAAGGCCCGCCGACCCACTGCAACCAAAACCACATCGGCAGGCAGTTCGCCGGACTGTTCCTTCTGATCACCCGCTTTGGTTGTGTATTTAACAAAAAGCTGATCTTTCTCGCGGCGCACACCGCCGGCCTGCGAATTGAAATGAAATTTCAGGCCCTGGTCTTTCATGGCCATCTCCATCAGACGGGCCATTTCCTCATCGCTGCCGGGCAAAACCGATGGGAACAGTTCCAGGACGGTCACATCGGCACCCAGCCGTCGCCATACCGATGAGAGTTCCAACCCAATGGCACCGGAGCCAATAACCACCATTTTTGCCGGCACTTTTTCAAGGGCAATCGCCTGGTCGGAATTAATAATGGTTCGTCCATCAAAAGGCAGATCGGGCAGTTCAATCGGCACGCTGCCCGTGGCAATTAAAAAGTGTCGCGCCTTGACCGTGGTCGAGCCGGATGCCGATTCCACAGTCAATTCCTCGTGCGATTGAAACCGGGCCGTTCCATGCAGGTGGGTTACCTTGTTCTTTTTAAATAATCCCGCAATACCGCCGGATAATGTCTCGACAACCTTCGTCTTGCGTGCCATCAACGTCGAAATATCCGCCGATACCTCACCGCACCGGATCCCAATGTGAGAAAAGTGATCGCGGGCCATTACCAGTTTCTCGGTGGCGTCCAATAACGTTTTGCTGGGTATGCAGCCCACCCGCAGGCACGTGCCGCCAAGTTTGGCTTCCTTTTCAACGCATGCCACACGCAGGCCAAGCTGCGCGGCGCGAATGGCACCGGTATAACCCGCCGGGCCAGCCCCGATAACCACCAGATCAAATTCCTGTGAATTCATATTGGCCTTTCATAGCGCCGTAATATCCGTCCACCGACACCCCATCTTATTGCCATCCATCGCTGTCGTTGTCGGTTGGCAACAGCGGCAATCGGCAGTCTGAATGTTATGCGAAATTCTATCCTTCGTCCGCATCACGGGGCAAAAGCGCGATTCAATGCGCATGTTGACCGGATGGCAGAGAAAATTTGGTCTTTTTCGTTGTAACCCCTTACCGTAAAGGTTATCATGACTTAAACATCAGGAGGGATTCGCTACGTCCCGCTGTATTTTTGGGGAGTTGGCATGCCAAATAAACCAGCAGGTTCTAATTCGGACAAGTCTGGCGATTCGGTATCGAATAACAGAGGCAGAAAGCCCGCGCAACCGTCTATTTCAGACGACGCATTGGCCGCACTTGAACGTCACTATGGTGGTGCCCAAAACGATGGTGGCCGTAATGAGTCGGATTCCGCCAGTGCCACCGGGTTTGCCGCGATGCTTGCCCAGGGCGGGATGGGCGGTGGCTCCGGTGCGGGCTCCTCCGGGTCGCTGCCGGCCATGGGTGGAGGGCATGACTCGCTGCGGCGGGACACCGGAGAAATACCGGAAGCCAGAATTATCGCCGTGCGTCCCGATGCCCCCGCGCCGCCCGATGCTGACAGCACGGCCGGGCCTGTTAATAACGACCCGGTTTCGGTCGATGCGTCAAATTCTGAACCGACAATATACACCTCCGCGCCGGTGGAAGAAGTCGACGATCCGCCCCTGCACGACGCACCAACCCATGCAGATCGCGCACCGGTGGCAAACAGGGTTCCCCTCAAACGATCGACAGGTATGCCCGAGCATTATAAAACGCTTATTCCGATATTAGTTGCCATGGGACTCGTCGCCTTGGGCATCGGCATTTGGGCCGTGGTGCATCTTACCGCGGGGCCGACGGGCGCTGAAAGCTCGGCGGCGAAAGGGCATTCATCGATGTATCAGCTATTTTCTCAAATCGCCGTACTTGGCCTGCCGCTCGGGCTGATTATGCTGGGGCTGACCGGCTTTATTTTCAAGCGATACTGGAAGAAAGGGTAGGCCCCCCGACCACCTCATTCATCGCACAGACGAAGCGTTTCCAACATCAATGCGGTACTTTGTGTTTGGCCTCTTTTTCCGCCTCTTTGCGGGCAGTGACCGCGAGCACACGCGATTCAAAATCCACCGTAAATTGTCGCCATGTTTTGATCTTGCCCGAAATTAAATCGGCTTTTATCGACCGCAGCAAATGGGCAAATGTCAACTCGTTGGCGATGCGGTGCCGAATGAGCTTGTGCGTCAATCCCTTCTGACTAAGATGCAGCATATATTGAATATTCAATTTCCATTCTGCCCCGCGCTTTACCAGATGCAGAGATTTTCGAGCCGCGCCTCCCTTTTCCGTCGTAAATCCAATCACAGCCCTGTCGCCCTTGATCGAAACGGTCGAATGCACCAATGCCTTCCGTAAAGCTTCAAGCCGGGCAGTAAAAGATGGTGCCTGCGCGTGGCCCGGCGGAGGTCCCAACCGATTCTTGGCCGTCGCCAGCATCGACCCCATCGCCGCGGTCATCTGGGCAAAGGCGTTGGCGGCCGATTCCTCCAGCTTGGTGCGTCCGTAAAGGCAGGCTGATATTTTGCCTGAATCATGCCCTTCGACTGCCCATATAAAAGTTTGCACCGCCCGGCGGGGCGTAGAATAATCCGGGTAGGTGATGGTACGTTTCGCCGGGGCGGTAGTGGGACCTGTACCGGCTTTGGTCACCGCCGCAGCGCATAGGCACAACAATACCGCCAGAAGATATTTTAAGCGGTTCATATGATTGCCTCCGTTACCGTATAAGACGCCGGGGGTATTCTATCAGCTTTAACGACCGTGGCGGAGAAAACATGCAGGCGCGCCGTCAAAATGCTACATCCGCAACCACTGGATAGTGATCGCTTGCAAATCTTGCCAACGGATTTTGAATCACCCGGGAGCTTTCAATTCGCAAATATGGCGTGTTTTTGACGAAAATCCGGTCGGCTCGCGATGTCGGCTTGTATGTTGGGTAATTTGGCGTCGGCAAACTGCCATTGGATTCCGCAATGTGGGTGTCAATCCAGCCGTGCTGTTCCAAAAAAGCCAACGCACCGTTTTCGGCGGCCTTCACGGGTGGCAGTGGGGCGGTTCCAGGCGACGGGCTGGCTTTTGCCTCTCCCACATTCCCATCCTGTTTTTGACTGCCTTCATCAGTTGCATCACCGATTAACAGCAGCATGTCCGTTTGCCGTTGTCCTGCCGGTGCTGCGCTGGCGATTATTGTTTCCAGTTGTCGTCTTTCGTCATCGCCATGGCATGCATAGGCAAAGTGCGAACCCACAACGACCACATCCCTATCCGATTTCCGCACCGTCGCGATAAGTGCGGCCGATTTTTCCTTCGGGTTGATTGCGCCCCAATTGACGGCTTGGGCAATTTCCCATCGGCTAAGTAACGCCACGGCCCCGCGGGGATTATTTGGCAATTGGGCTGGAAACACGGCCATTTCCAGTTTGCGTGCGATGGTCATCGTCTGCATGTGATCCGTCGCTTCGCAAAGCAATACAATGTCCGGATGCGCCGAACCAATCACATGACAGATCGGGTCGATTCGGCCCGTGCCGCCGTCGAGTATGTTGTAAATCATTATTCGCATGGCCATTAAAAAAAACCGATACGGCGTTCAAACCCATATCGGCTTTTTTACAAAGTCCTTTGGGACGGAGTACTGCCATTTTACACAGCGCGGCCGCAAAGCCGTGCTGCTGCCAGCACATTATTCCGCCACTGGTGCCGCTGCAGCCGCATCGCCAGCGGTACCTTGCTGAGCCGCTGCGGCTTCCTCGGCCGTCTTTTCACGCACCACCCAGATTTTGATCTGAGTTTTAAGGTCGGATGCCAACTGCACATTGACCATAAAGGTGTCAATACGACGCAGAGGTTCATCAAGCCGCACATCGTCGGGTGTAACAGCATGTCCAAGTTTCATCAGCTCTTCCGAGATGTCGCGCCGCGATACCGACCCAAACAGGTGGCCCTCTTCGTTCGATGCACGCGCTATGGTGAGTTCCAGGCCAGTGATGGCCTCAAGCAAGGCTTCCTTTTGCTCGCGCAGCAACTTCATGTGCGCTTCGTGTTCCTTACGGGCGGCCTCCAAACGCTGGATATTACCCTGCGTCGGTGTGGTGGCCAGTTTTTTGGGCAACAGGTAATTGCGGGCGTAGCCTTCGCTTACATCCACAACAGTGCCGACAATACCGACCTTATCAATTGAGTCTGTCAATAAAACTTTCATCATGCACCTCATCAATTCATCGAGCTAGTGGTTAAATGTCCGATGGCATCTGCCCATCGCAACACGATTTCAAAATACCGTCAAAACGGAATATCGTCGTCCGATACCGGTGGCGGTTCATCGTCCGTCTGTGGGGCGGCTGGTCGTCCCGCCGCCGGTGCCGATCGAGGTTGATAGCGCTGGCCACCGCCACCTTCGGCCGCATCGCCTGAACGGGAATCCGGCCCACCAAGAAATTGGAACCCCTCAATAACGATACGCATTTTGGATCGCTTTGATCCATCCTGAGCTTCCCACTGATCCAGTTTAAGACGGCCCTCAACAAACAGCGGTCGCCCCTTTTTCATGTATTTTGCAAGGGTCTCCGCCTGTTTGCCGTAGGAGGTGCAGTCGACGTAGGTGACTTCCTCCTTCTGCTGGCCGTCCTGTCCGGTCCATCGCCGATTGATCGCCATTCCCAACTCGCACACCGGCGTTTGTGACGGCGTGTAAGATAGCTGCGGGTCTCGAGTGAGATTACCCATCAGAAAAACTTTGTTCAAATTCGCCATAATTCAATCTTCTTATTGCGTGCGATCGTCAAACACGCCTACCCCCGAAAACTTGCTTCGAGAGCTAACCACGTCCGGTTATTAAGCCGTCATTTCCGGCTCGGCCGATGCATCCGCCGCGCGATCAGGCTGACGGTCATGCGACCGTCGGTGTCCGCGTCCCGAATGCTCATCGACCACCGGCTGCTGGGGTACCATTTGCTCCACATCCGCCAGCGCCAGATGGTCGGCCTTGGTAATCAATACACGAATAATATTGGCGGAGAGTTGTACGTCGCGCTCAATACCGGCCACCTTGGGCCCCTCACAACGGAAAAACGCCAGTGCGTAAACGCCGCGTTTGTGTCCGTCAATAGGATAGGCCAGACGGCGTTCATCCCATTTGCGCAGATGCAACACTTCTGCGTTGGCGCGTCCCAGGATATGCTCCACCTCCTGGCGGGCGGCATCCCAGTTCCCACCAGCGTGGGCAGCGTTAATCAGAAACAATCCCTCATATTGGCCAATATGTGCCGACATAAATACTGAACTCCAAAAACACATTCAACGGCGAGCGATGCCACGTGCATCGCCATGGGTTTCCCCGTTGAAACAAATACGCAACTTTTTCCGTCTCCCCAAGGCCTAAAACCCGCTTCATGCAGGTGCCCGGAATCGGCCGGCCGCCGCACCGCGAGGTAGCCTTCTCAAACTCTCCGCCATAAACCCGGCGAATTTTCACCCGCCGTTGAACTCATTCATAGCGGCGACTGTCCCCGACCGAACCCAACAGTCTACCGCCTTCGCGCCTCGAATTAAAGCCCCCTCCAATTCCCTCTCCTCCGCCGGGCTGAAACGCGACAAAACATAGCGTTCCAGAGGAACAGGCCCGGGGGATCCCACGCCAATTCGCAAGCGGGCAAAGTCCGCTCCGCGTTGATCTAACCCCTTCAACGTGGTGGCAATATGCGCCAGCCCATTGTGGCCCCCACTCGACCCGCCACCCCTTAGCCGAATTTTGCCGTTCGGCAGGGCGATGTCATCGACCAAAACAAGCAGGTCATCCACGGGCAATTGATAAAAGTCAATCGCCGCACCCACGGCGCGACCGCTGAGATTCATAAATGTTTCCGGCTTCAGCAACACCACCTTCTGATTATCCAGAAGATAGTCCGCAGTCAGGCCGCGAAACGCTTTGCGCCAGCGATCCGCATGGTTTAAGCGGGCCAACGTGTCGGCCAGCATAAATCCTGCGTTGTGCCGCGTATGCTCATATTCCGAACCCGGATTGCCCAAGCCAACGATAAGCTTCATGTCAATCGCCACGCGCACCACGCGCTTGCCGCAGTCCTGAATGCCAAATCAGGCGGACCGGGTGTCGTTATTTCTTACCGCCGGCCGGTTTACTGCCGGCCGCACCCGGCGCTGCCGCCGCCGCCGTACCCGCCACCGCCTCTTCAACCTTCTTGCCGATCACTTCCGGCTCGGTTGGTCCGGGCGTCGCATCCGCTGTGGTGTCGACGGCCTTCGGCAGTTTCACCTGGCACACGATCTGTTCACCGGGGGTTAATAGCCGCATCCCCGGCGGAAGGGCAATATCACGCGCGTGAATGGCAGCGTTGAGTTCCATATCGTCGATATTCACACGCAGGCTGTCCGGAATTTCCAGCGGCAAGGTCTCAACTTCCAGTTCGGCATGCTGCACATCCAGTACGCCACCCTCTTTGGATCCTTTGGCGACGCCCTTAAATTCCAGCGGCAGGCGGACATGGACTTTCTTAGTCGGATCGATCCGCAGAAAGTCCACGTGCAAAATATTCTTATTCAGGTGGTCATACTGCACATCCTGAATGAGCACGTGCTCAATTTGCCCGTTTAATTTCAAATCCAGCAGATGCGCACCGCTGTGCACGGCACGTTCCGCCAACGCTGCATCAATACTCACCGACGTGCTCTGCCCCTTGATGCCGTAAATAACGGCGGGCAGTCTTCCCTCAGCGCGGAGGCGGTCGGTGCCTAACCGACCGGACGCCGTACGAGATTCTGTTTCGAGCACGATACGTTCACTGATTGTCTTGGCCACCATGGCTCACATTCTCCTGAAAAAACCTGTAGACCCCATTCGGGGCCTCCATTAACATCTGCGGCCGGCGCTTCTATCGCTTGCCGCCATTACCACCTTTGTCAAACAAACTGGATACCGATTCATTGAGGTGTATGCGACGAATCGCCTCGCCGAGCAAGTCCGATATGGAAAGCACCTCCAGCCGATCCCGAACCGGGTCCAGCCGCGCATCCAGCGGCACCGTGTCGGTTACCACGATCCGGCTGATAGGGCTCTTCGCGATCCGCTCAATCGCGGCTCCCGCAAAAATGCCGTGGGTCGCCGCTATGTGCACCGCCCGGGCACCCCGATCCATTAAAATTTTACTGGCTTCGGCCACCGTTCCACCGGTGGTGATCATGTCGTCAAACATCAGGACGGTTTTGTCCACCACATCGCCCACGATGGTTGACATGAATACCTTCGTACCCGATTGGCGCCGCTTATCAATAAATGCCAAATCGCCACCAAGCATCTCCGCGTAATAGCTTGCGGCCTTCAGATTTCCCGGATCCGGCGAGACAATGGCGATACGCCCAAGCTCCGGCAGTTGCTTGTGGTACCAACTCAAAAACACCGGCGAAGCCAGAAGATGATCGACCGGCAAATCAAAAAAGCCCTGCACTTGGGCGGCGTGCAAATCCATGGCGATAACGCGGTCAACACCCGCGGCGGTGATGATGTTGGCTACCATCTTGGCCGTGATCGGTGTGCGCCCCTCACTTTTACGGTCCTGCCGGGCATAGCCGAAATAGGGTATCACGGCCGTGATCCGAGCTGCGGACGCGCGCATCAGACAATCGATCCACACCAGCAATTCAACCAGATTGTCATTGACTGGTGGGCATGTCGGCTGCACGATAAAGCAATCACGCCCGCGGACATCCTCCTCCAGCTTGACCATCACCTCGCCGTCGGGAAACGTTTCAATTCGCGCCCGTCCGACATGCAGTCCGAGATGACCGCAAATTCGCGCCACCAGTTCCGGGTTGGCGCGCCCGGCGAAGATTTTCAAATCGTGGTTCAAATTGTCCATCATCGCCAGTTATCCGTCCATTTTGCCGACGCCAGCCATTGCCGTCGTTTCCATGGCGTGCAAAATCAAGCCACGCCGCCGCTTTCCCCGGGCAAATTGTGAAGCACAACCCTTCCCATTGGGAAAATAACAAAAAAATCCAACCGGAGCCACACTCCCCGTTGGCCGTTGTAAATTTCGCATCGCGCTAATAACGCTAAATGCCACCAAACCGCTCGCCACGGGCTACTACCGTACCCGCCGGAACTCGGCTTCCCGCCTTAACCACGGCACCCGCACCAATAAAGGTAAACGGCTCGAGCACAGTATCTTGCCCTATTTCCGCGCCAAATTCAATCCAAGTGTTCATCGGCGACGTAATCGTCACCCCGGATGCCAGCACCGCATCCACAATCCGGGCCTGCATCACGGCACTCACTTTTGCCAATTCCGCTCTGGAATTGATGCTTAACACATCCTCCGGCGGCACGGCGGTGATGGCCTCCACCGCTTGGCCCGCCGATAACAGAATTTCCACCAAATCGGTCAGGTAGTACTCTCCCTTGGCGTTATTTGGCTTGATTTTGCCCAAAAATCGCCAAAGAATGGTGCTGTCGAACAGGTAATATGAGGGATTTACTTCCCCGATCCGCCGCTGCGCTTCGTCGCAGTCGCGGTCTTCCACAATTCTCAGCAAACGTCCGTCTTCACCCCTCAAAATGCGACCATACCCCATCGGATCAGGCAATAAACTGGTCGCCAAGGTCATTGCAGATTTCTTTTCTGAAAAATGCTTCAACAACGTTTTAAGTGTGTCGGCCCGAATCAAAGGCCCATCTCCCGCCAGCACAAATAGTGGTCCGTCCACATCCTGCATGGTTTTTTCGGTCATCAAAACCGCGTGCCCGGTCCCCTTTTGCTCGGCCTGCTCGACAAAGTGCAAGTCTTTTTGGCCGCCAAACATATCCATGACCCGTTCCCGATCATGGCCCACCACCAATGTGATTTTTTCCACGTCGGCAAACCGCAATGCATCCAGCACATAGGCCAGCATGGGCCGCCCGCAGACCTCGTGCAAAACTTTCACTTTATTGGATTTCATGCGGGTTGATTTTCCCGCCGCCATCACTATCGCCCCGGATTTTGGCATAATTAACCTCCACAGCCCCAAAACTTTAACCGCTGCCGCCGGAATAGGAAAATCGTGTCGCAGGCTTTTTTGTTCATGCGCCGTAGTCGTCCGCCAATCGCCTTTGATTAAAGCCTTCTCACATTAGTGGTGGTGAGTTGTCTGTAGCTGACAAATTGGCGGGTCTCCGCTGGCGAATTTTCGGATGTGTCCAGTTGGTCAAATTTTAATTTCAAATACGCATTTTAATTGTAAATTAATGTAAAACATCATCTTATGTATTCTAAAAAGAAAAATTTTTGAATCTCTTCTAATCGGGTCCCGGATTTGCTCCGTATAGTCTTTCGGTGCGGCAATTGTGATGGATCGTCGCATCGTGAACTGGAAGGAGTACAGTATGCCAGTTGCAACACCACCCCCCGTAATCTTAACTTTGCCTGAATTGCCAGCCAAACTGCGGCGATCCCTCTCTCATCTCAAGGATGGTTCGTTGGATGTCGCCTTGGAGGCTCTTTCGCTTCCCATTGATTACATCGATAATCCCTTGTTCAAGAAACGTTCGGCCGAGGCCACCCTCTTCGACGAGGGGATGGAAATTGCCGCCGCAAGCACATCGTGGTATCACCCCATGCTTGATGACGATTTGAACGGCTCGTCCGCGCCTTCAGGGGCTCTGCTGAATACCAAGCAGGAGCAGCATCTTTTTCTCCGCTACAACTATGCCCGGATGCGAACCAAGCAGGCGGTAGCCCGTCTCAGGGCGGCACCGGGGCTGAAAGTTGCCAATGAGGTGGTGCTGTGGCACCGTCGCAGCCGAGAAACACGCGAAATTCTCACCAACGCCAATCTGGCATTGGTTTTGGCGATGGCCAAGCGCACCCGCATGTCAGATGTGGATTTCAGCGAACTGATATCCGAGGGCAATATGGCGCTCCTGCGGGCCGTGGAAAAGTTTGATGCCGCACGCGGTTTCAAATTCAGCACCTATGCCTGCCGGGCAATTCTCAAGGCATTCAGTCGCATCGCGGTAAAGTCCAGCCGCTACAATAGCCTGTTCCCTGCCGAGTTTGATCCTTCCATGGAGCGATCGAACGAGATGGAACTGCGCCGTCAGGCGGTCGCCAAAGACGCAGTTGAAGAACTGCAACGAATTATCTCAACCAACCGCGCTGAGCTTACCGACGTTGAGCAGCGCGTTATTGAGGCCCGCTTTGCCGTCAACAGACCGGCCGATACCGAGTCGCTCACGCTGGAAGAGGTAGGGCAGGTGATCGGCGTAACGAAAGAACGCGTTCGTCAAATTCAGAACCGTGCCCTTGAAAAATTGCGGCTGGCGCTCGATGGGGAGATTCTCCGGCGGTAAAGGCGTCCGTGGTGGCGCAGCACCGCAAATTCACCGAATAATTTTTCAATCGTTCCGGTTGTAAGACCGGATTATTCAAGGCCCAGGCGTAATCGGTGCAGCGCCTGGGCCACTTTTTTTCCCTGGCTGCTGCGGGGTGGCTTTCTCGGCTTATCGCCCGATACGCCCTCGGCACCGCTTCTTGATGCCCGCCAAAATCCATGCCGTCGCAGTCCCCGTTATTACTCGGACAGGCTCCCAGACGTTTCGGGCATGCCTCAAGAAGCGACGCAAATCGCCGGTTTTGCGGCGTTTTTGCCTCTGCCAGGAGAAATTGTCGCGCCCTTCGGATTCTTAGCCCCGGATTTGGTCTGGATTCAAACGCTGATAACCGATATACTCTGTGACGTTTTGCGCCGCCGGTACGTTGCAATCGGCCGAGGGCATCGTCGTTAGACTTGCGCAGTATCCTGAATCTCTTGTTTGGATGATGCACACATGGACGTTCTTCAGGGTATTGGAGTTTCAAGCGGCGTAGCGGTTGCCAAAGCGCTTGTTATCAGCGACGACCAACTCAGGGTCGGTTCTCACACTGTGGCCAGTAGCGCCCTTGAGACCGAGCGGCAAAAACTTCAGGCGGCCATCGCGGCAAGCAGTGAAGAGGTCCGGGAACTTCGCGATCAAACCTCGCGCCGTTTGGGTAAAGAGACCGGAGCCATTTTTGACTTTCATCTCGGTCTGCTCAACGACCCGGAATTGATACGCACCTTTATCAACCTCATCAATAGCCAGCATTATTCGGCTGAATATGCGGTGTATCGCGCGCTGCGGGATTATGCCAAAATCTTCACCGATCATTCCGACGCCTATTTTCGTGACCGGGTGAAAGATATCTACGATATTGAGCGACGCCTGCTTTCAAAATTGACCGGGGCGGAGCGTTTGCGAATTGGGGAACTTACCGAGCCGGTCATTTTAATCGCCAGCGACCTGACTCCCTCGCAAACGGCATCATTGGATAAAACCATGGTGCGAGGCATCGCCATTGAATCAGGCGGAAAGACGAGCCACACCGCGATTATCGCAAGCTCTTTGGGTATTCCTGCGGTCGTGGGCGTTGAAAATATCATCCACGAGATTCGCACCGGCGACATTATTGTCATCAACGGTCATGAAGGTAAAGTGACAGTTGATCCCGATCCGCTGACCATCGAAGAAGGTCGCATGCTTGCCGAGCGGCAGATGCGGCACGCCACCGAATTGGAGCAACTCCGCGATGAACCGGCCCGCACCAAAGATGGTGTTGATATTACGCTCCTGGCCAATATCGAATTTCCGCATGAGGTGGATCAGGCTCTCCAGAAAGGGGCCATGGGGATCGGGCTTTATCGAACCGAGTTTTTATATTTAGGCAATGAAAAATTTCCCACTGAAGATGACCACTACGCCGCCTACGCTGAAGTGGTGCGGCGCCTGGCAGGCAAACCCGTGATCATACGCACGCTGGATTTGGGCGCGGATAAATCCACCCCCAGTTTAGATTTGCCTGCCGAGTCGAATCCTTTCCTGGGTTGTCGTTCCATCCGGCTTTGTCTGGCCAATCAGGATTTGTTCAAGGTGCAGTTGCGTGCCATTCTTCGCGCCAGTGTGCTTGGAGATGTCCGCATTATGTTCCCCATGATCTGCAATATGTGGGAACTGCGACAAGCCAAAATGGTGCTCAAGGATACCATGGAAGATCTGGACGAAGAGGGCCTTGCCTACAATCGCTACATCCGCATCGGGATGATGATCGAGGTGCCATCCACCGCACTTATGCCGAAGCCATATGTGCACGATGCCGACTTTGTATCCATTGGTTCCAATGATCTCATTCAATACACGCTGGCGGTCGATCGTGGGAATCAGCGTGTCGCGTCACTGTTTACCGGTGCACACCCGGCCGTTATCCGGCTCATCCGCCGGGTGCAGCGGGCGGGTAAAGCCGAGGTGAAAAACGTATCGCTCTGCGGCGAGATGGGGGGCGATCCGGATTACACCATGCTGCTGGTGGGTTTGGGCCTGCGCACGCTTTCCATTACACCCAACAACATTCCCGAGATCAAGCAACTCATTCGGCAAATAACTTTGAAGCAGGCCGAGAAAATTGCCCGAAAAGCCCTCAAGATGGAACATGGTCATCAAATATTGAACCTGCTGCATGAAGAAATGCGACGCTATCACCCGGATTACTACCGGGATGACGTGTCAAAATTGGCCCATCATTCGCAGGAAGCCTGAACTGTGCCCCGTTATTTTGATTTATCCAATCCAACCTTCCGAAGCCAGGCACTTGCCATCCTGATGCTGGTGTTGCTGGTTATTGCCCTTGCCGCCGCCCGTGGGTCAATGGCTTTTCGGCAGGCGCTACGCGGGCCTTGGTACAAATCTCTACTGCCGCAGGGAGCGCGGTCAGTCAAACCTTCCATATCGGCTCTTATCCCGTCCGATGCCGCCAGCTACACCTGGGTACCACACGGACACCATCGCATCAGTCTTTCATTCTTCGATGCGGGACGAGCATCAGTTGCGGGCCGAAGCTCCGCCAAAATTCGGGCCAGTGCTTTTATTCAACATTTGTTTCCAGCATCTCATGGATGGGCGGCACCTCAACCATCCATTGAAGATATCCTCGGCGTTCCCATGCTTATTTGGCGCAGTTATCGTGTGGGAGTAAAAACTCCCGCCATCGTTCAAGGCCGTTTGCCGATCGAGGGTGTTCGCCTGCTTATTGCGCGGGCGGCCGGCAACGGACGGTTCCATGTGGTCATATTCGGTTTGCGCCATGGTCTGTCGATTTATGACAAGGAGTTATTTTTGAAAATTGTCACAGGCTTGGCGCATCGGTATCAATAGCGTATCAAAGAGTTCGTTATCAGGGTGACAGCCGGTGCTGGTGCGGTCACCTGGGTGTTGGGCGCGGAGGAATACGCAGCGTGATTAAGCACATTGACCGGATAGGAACAGGCACACCCCGAATGACAGTTCAAAATATCAAACAAATCATAATTATTTGTTTGATATGGGTCCTGCCACTTTGCCTCACACCGGTGGCCCGCTGCTCGGGGTTAAATACCAGACTGGCACCCGCCTGGCGCGATGACGCCGACGGATTTATTTTGCGATCACCCCGCAATTCGGTGGTTTACGCCCGCAAAGGTAATGATATTGTCAGCTTCACATATGCCCCGTTGCGTTGGGGGCTTATCGTACACCAAAGTTTTTTCGCCACACCGGTAAAGCTCAGCCAGATTGTCAAAGAGTCGCTGGCCGCCGATCGCCAGGCCTATAAAAAAGTTAAGGTGCTGGTGCGCCAGCCGACCGTCATTTCCGGCCACAAAGCCATGCGTTTCACCATTCGATTTCAGGCGGTTTCTGACAAGCACCCGGTATCCATCATGCGGCAACAGGTACTTATTGAAAAAGGCCCCAAAGAAATATTTTTGTTGACCTTTTTCAGCCCTGGTGATCTGCACACCGGGGCACGCAGCATGTTTTCGCGCGTGCTTAAATCTTTCCGATTCATCAACGTTCGGGCGGAGGCCAAGTTGCGTATGGCGGCCGTCAAAAGGGCCAAAAAGTGGCTTAAAACCATTTCCGCCGGCAAGCTGCTCAAAAAGATTCACCTCGGAACGCGGCTGTTTCAAATTAAAGCCTACGGCCGCCCGCTTGGATATGTTGCCGTACAAACTTACCGGGGCAAGCGCGATGGGCTTTACGGGGTTTTCTGTTCAACGAACAGCCGGGTGTTTTTGAAAAATGGAACCGATATTTTCCACAAGGAAACCTATTTCTGGGCATTTACGCATCAGCCCGGGGCCAAAGGCCCGCCGACGCATTTTTCACAATGGACGGACTCCGTCGAAACGATGGTTCCGTTTAATAATCCAGTGGTGGCTGAATTGCATTCACAGCGGATCGTTGTTGACCCTAAAACGCGCAAGCCTAAACTTATTAAGCTCCATCCGCCATATCCCAATTACGATACCCACTGGGTGACCGAAGTGGGGCAGGCCACAACGGCCTTTTTCCCGATTATGAATTCGCACGGGCAGCCTACGGATGGATATGTCTATCGAACGCATGTGCGCGTGGTGCGAACCCTCAGTCACGTGGTGGCCGGCGTGCCCAACCCGCCGGTACATTTTGTTCTGCGGTCCGATATGCCCGCGTTTATGCCACCGATACTGAAACTGCTTTGGCCACATTTATTGAATCTGCGCCGCAGCAAACCGCTGGCGATGGTGGCATTTAACAACCGTGCCCGGCGACCGGCGCTGCGTGTCCTCTCAGTGCAGTCGCACGCGGCCATAAATGTTGAAGGCCAGATGAAGCGAGCCTTCCTGGTTACCGATCTGATGGACCCGTACGAATCAAAAATGTGGGTGTCCAGTCACGGCCGTCTGTTGCAATACATCGCAGGTGATGGGTCTACGTGGACTCCCACAACCTTTGCCAAGATGGCCCGGCTATGGCATCGCCGCTTGCAGGCGTTGACTGCACCATTGATTAAGTAGTAATTTAAAAGCGATGATAAGGGCGATGATAAAAAGGTAATACGGTGAAGTTGGGGCGTGGTATCTTCTGGGTCGTCGTGCTTGCGACATTCATCGCCTTGGCGGTGAATCTCGCCCAGCAGTATGTATCGCGCGATGCGCAAATCGCGCAACTGAAAAAAGAAAAGGCTGAACTCAAATCGGTCATCAAACGCCTTACGGGACGCACCCGGCAAGCCCAACTCGTGGTGGATGGGCAGAAGATCAATGGTCGCGGCCATGTGGTTCAAACCACCATCCTGTGGCGCGAATTTACCTATTCCAGGAATGGCGAGGCGGTGCCGCTGCCCTTGAAAATAATACGCATTCCCGGTGATGAACCATATATCGGCGGATATGTGCTGAAGTTTGCCGATTCATTTGTCGAGGCGGGCGATGCGCTGCGTGGCAAATCCATCGGGTTCTTCACTGGCATATTTTCCAAATCCCAGGCACCGGATCATGGGACGTCGCTGCTGGGTCGTGATGGCGTGCCACGTGTGCTTGAACCACAACATGGACCACCGAATCCGTTTGCACTCATGCTATGGCGAAAAATTGCCGGTCTTATTCGGTCGCGGCATGCGGCCAAGGCGCTTGGGCTGCAGGTGGTGGAGCGGCAATATGTCGCCAAACCGGTCCGCCCCGGAATTCTCTACACCATCTATCTGCAAAATGATGGAGGCTTTGAATTTATTGCGCAAAAGGGGCGATCCGGTATCATTAATCGCCTCTTGCGTCAGGCTTCCGCCGATCGATCCAAAAGTGCCGCATCCAAATGACATCTTGAGCTTTCGCCTCCCAAATTGTCCGTGGCCGGCATCCCGATTCCGTAGATTATCGGAAGCAATTGCAGGCTGATGGCGAGGCTTGGTTTCCTGCAAGTAATAGCCAAGGGTTGACTATCACCCATAGTTTGTTAATTTTCAGGGTAGACGGTAATGGTTTTCGGCGCGTTGGCGTCTTGAGCGTGTACAATCGTGTATACTTCTGGTGAGAGAAAGAGATATTCGTGGTCGATGCCAGTGCAGTTTTGGCTGGCGGTTTTTGATGGTTTCGGAAGTTGATATGGCCAAAGCACAAGAGACTGTAGTTGTAGAAGGCCCGGGTAAGGGAAAGTCATTTTTTGATCGCGCCAAGACGGTCGCTGACACCGGTAACTACGACTACGCCTTGGACATGTACATACAAGGGCTTCTGCGAGAGCCCGAAAATCTCGATGAGCACAAGGCCCTGCGCGAAGTCTCTTTACGTCGCAAAGTCAGTGGTGGCAAACCGGCTGGCGGTTTCCTCGGTGTCAAGCCCTATTTTTCCGGCAAGTCGCCAAAAGAGCAGATGCTCAATGCTGAATATCTGCTGGCCAAAGACCCCGGCAATATCGGTCACATGCTTAACATGATGAAGCATGCCGCACTCGGGGGCTACCGGGAAATTATCACTTGGTTTGGGCCTTTTGTGCTTCAGGGTATCAGCACCAGCAAGACACCCAACCCGAAACAATATCTGGAAATGGCAGACTACTTTGAACAGGTGTCGGAATTTTCCAAAGCCGGCGAGGCCGTGCAGTTGGCCTTTGCGCTAACGCCGAACGATGCCGCCTTGGATCAGCGGATTAAAGATTTAGGCACGCGTGAAACGCTCAAGCGCGGCGGATACGAAAAGGTACCGGACTTCAAAGAGTCGCTTGCCAACAAAGAAGTGACCCAGGAACTTCTGCAAAAAGATGCGCTGAATAAAACGGAAGAATTTCGCATCAAAATGGTGGAGGATGCACGCGAAGCGTGGGAGCAAAATCCTCTCGATGCACAGAATGTCGCTAAATTGGTCAAGGCTTTGCTCGATGTGGAATCGGACGAATGCGACCAGGAAGCCATTGCCGTGCTGGAACAGGCATACAAAGAAACCCGCACGTACCGCTACAAAATGCTGCAGGGCGATGTGCGCATTCGCAAATATCGGCGCGACTTACGCATCTTGAATGAAAAACTTAAGGCCCATCCGGATGATAAGGAACTGATAAAAAAAATCGCAGATATCGATGCGGAAAAGCTTGCATTTGAAGTTGATGAGTTTGCGGAAAGAATGAAAAATTTCCCATCCGACGCCAATATCGCGTACGAGTATGGCCTTCGCCTTTATCGCGCCCATCGTTCGGAAGAGGCCATCGGCATTCTGCAGCAGGCCCAGGCCAGTCCGAAGCACCGGGCCGATGCCCTGCAATTACTGGGGCGGGCCTTTTTGGATCAGGGCATGCACCTTGAGGCGAGCGAAACACTCCAGCGCGCGATTGAAAACTATGAATTGGCGTCTACCGGCGACAGCCGCAGCAAAGAAATGCACTACTGGCTGGCGCGGGCTTACGAACTGACCAACCAAGGGCCGGAAGCCGAAAAAATCTACAGCAAAATCACACAATGGGATTTTAATTTCCGTGATGCGCGACAGCGCCTCGCCCAACTGCGAAAGCAGCGGGCCAACGTCTAACCCAATCTGTTCTCTGGCCAACCACTCTGCTCTCACCGCAATTCTGCTGGCGTGTCGGAGAGTTGCTGCGTCGTCGCTTGCGGCTCAATGCTGCGGCGAACTCTGCGTCCCCGCGGGAAGCTCACCCGGCAGATTGGTACTGAACGGTGTTGAGACCGGCTGGGTAGCCGAGCCAGCAACGACAGATTTTGTCATCGTGCTGCCGCTTGGCCGCGGTTTATTTAATGATGCCATCAGAGATCGATTTTTGCCCGTAATGGTTTCCATCTGAAAGCGGGCATTAATTTGTCCGGTATGGCACAGCGTGTAGAGCATCTCCACCACCCGCTGATACGACGCACCGATAAAAGCCTGATGCGGATTGAAATGCCTGCCAAAGGGATTGGGCGCTCCGGCCAGCGTGGCTAAAATCGATGGCAAGGCTGTCCCGCATCTGAGTGTCACGGTTTGGCCGGAAAGCGGATTACGGTAATACAGCAGAACGGGCTCCGCACTGGAGCCGGCCTTTTTACCTCCCTTGGTGGTTGTATGTGACGGTAAATAATTCACCGTTAATGCGTCGTGCGGGCTGACATAAAGCGCTCCCGGTTTCAGCGTTGGGATACGCCCCAGAAACGCGATACGCGGCACGTGATGGGTGGTGACATAGATCGTGCATGTCTGGTGTCCGGGGACAATATCCATGATAAATTTCTGACTTATTTCCTGCGAGTAAACAATCGATGAGTGAATCGCCAGCAGCGCCTGATACCCCATGATTTGTACCCGGCGCGACGCCGACCGCAGCAACTTGCGAAAAGTCACCCCCGCCAGAAAGCGATCGTGGCAGTGGCTTAACGTATAAATCGCCTTGCGTTGAAACGGACTCGCTGTATCCAATGCAATTTTACTTATGTCCGTAATGGCGTCACTGTCGCCGAGGCGGGCCCCGGCCTGCAGGCAGTAATAACCAACCGCGGGGTTGGCGGAATTATAGTGTTTTTGCAATATGGGAAGAATGGGCTGCCCCAATTGCTCCAGCGCCACACCCAGATCGGCATGCGGCGCGGTCGGATCATGCAACGCTTTGATGATCACCTTCGTCTGGTGGGCGTTGAATCCCGGCACATTTCCGGCCAGATACAAATCCAGCACCCGCCGGACAAACCGCATCGGATAATGCCGATAGCGATGGATAATCCGCACCTTGACCACCCGGTCATTTTCCGCGGTGGCCACCGGCGGATAGTTGCCGTAATGCTGATTGATTACACGCTGAATCAGATCGGTGATGCGGTACGACGGACTGTAAAGTTCCAACACCGCCGGCACGCTGTGCTCCACCATCGCACCGCCGATAACACGCCCCTCACGCACGATGGCGTTGGCCGGCTTAAGTTTGCCGTCGGAAGTGAACGGATCACAAAAAACCGGACCCCGCGCCCGCGCCAGCACATCACTCTGATCCACCAGACGGATGTGCACACGCAAACCGACCGGCCAAAGTAATCCATTTTCCAAACTCGTTGTACTGGTGTTGGGTAGCGCCTTGAGATAGACATCAAAGGTTGTGCCCTGCACGGCCAATGGTGGAATCGCCCCCTCCACCGCCACAGCCGACACCTGGCGGCTGTTTAATATCTGATTCGGATCAATATTGCCCGTTCCACGGGTATAAAAACCAACGCCCGCTTTCAACAGGCGATTAAGCATCAACTTGCGGATCGGTGGTGGCATCTGTCCGCTACCAGTATTTGGCAGGCCCGCCACCAAACCCCATCCACGCACAACAATCGGCCCTGAGTATCCCAACCCCACGTACTGGCCAACCGTTCCCCGCAATGCCGGGTAAACCGACGGCAGTGGTACCCGGTCTTGCGCCGCAATGGGAGGAGTCGATGAGCTTGGTCCAGTGGAACAACCCCCCAGGACGTTCAAAGATAACAGGCCCGCTGCCGCCAACCACCATTTTTTGCCGTGCTTAAGTTCTGGTCGCCTCATCCGCTTGCATACCCCGTCTGGCAAACTAAAAATCTCACGCATGCCGAGCATAACCTCATTGTGCGTTCATCACAAAATTGCGGCGTTTCCGGCACACGCTCCGGGCGGCATGGCTTTCGCCCCGCCTCTGCGGCGCGGGTCCTCGGCGCATCACCCGATACGCCCTGGCCACCGCTTCCTGATGCCCGCCAAAATCCATGCCGTCGCAGTTCCTGTTAATACTCGGACAAGCTCCTAGGGCTGGAACAATTCCGGCTGCGCCGGGTCCTTTTTATCATCTTCCATCACACTTTGCACTTCCTGCGCCAATTCGCCTAAATCTCTGAATTCACGGTAAACGGATGCAAACCGCACAAACGCAATGGCATCCGCCGATCGCAGGGCCTTCATAACCAACTCTCCAATGGCGGAACTGGGAACCTCCCGGTCAAAATTACGCAGTATCTGTTCTTCCACCGCGTCAACCATACTGGAAATCGCCGGTGCGGGTACCGGCCGCTTGTAGCATGCCCGCTGAATGCCATCGAGAACCTTGTTGCGATCGTACGGAACGCGCGTTCCATCTTTTTTTACAACCGTAATACGAACGGCCTCTTCCACCCGCTCATAGGTCGTGTATCGCCGTCCGCACTGCTGGCATGCCCGCCGCCGTCGAATAGCCGCGCCCCCCTCAGCCGGGCGGGAATCAATCACTCGGTCATCGTTATCGCTATGACAAAATGGGCATCGCACCGCTGTTCATCGCTCAAACAAAACTCATCAAACGCTTATATTAGCGTAGATTTGAAGTTTCTGTGCGTCAAACATCGCAGGCATGCCAACCGCTGGGTGTGGCGATTTTTTCGTGATTTCACTTCCGCCCGGCAAATGGCCCGGCTACATGACGATTCTCATCCGCCGGTTGATGCGCTGGCAGCCGCCTGATGCTTCACCATGCAGCCACCCCGGGACGCGCAAATTTCACATGTGTACCCATTGCGTTCACAGCCGTGGATGCGATTGAGAATAATCCGTGATATTTCATCGTCTAAACCAAGCGGTTGCGTGACGTTGCAAACAACTGATGGATATGCTGCCGCCGCCTCCGCCACCATGCGCGGAATGTCTGTCGTGCTGTGCCTCCCCGGCGAGAGAAAATAAGGATGCACAATGACTCGCGTGGCACCCTGCCTCACACAGGCTTCAAACGCCTGCGGGATGCTTGGATCGGCCAATTCCATGTGTGCTGGCTCGACAATTTTGTAGCCCGATGTGCGCCGAAATCTTTCAGCCACCTCGTTGAGCATGTCGTTGGCGGCGGCAAACCGGCTGCCGTGATCCACAAGGATAATCCCGGTCTGTGCAACACTTTGCCCGCTATTATCTGCTGTTGCCATATCGCATGCTCCATAAGAGTCTCATCGTGCAGCGGACGATTATAGGCGCACTGGAATTCAAGTTTCTAACCATCGCTGACTGGCACCATTCACCGGGCGCGCTACCGTTTGTCCCATAAACCAACCGGCGGCCGATTGGAGGGTAAAGCGTTATCAATTGCGTTGTCATCAGCCGATACCGTTCTTGTACCCAAATCTGGTTTCTTACAATCGGGAGAGTCACAATGATACACCCAACGGTGTTGCACCGAATGTTGCCGACCATCGTGCCCTTGGTTTTGGAATGGGTTACTTCGGTCGAAAAGGATCTGCGGGATGTAAGTCGCCCGCTGACGGCTCACGAGACGGCGGATGCTGTCGCCCTGGGGCTGGAACATCCCAATATGGTTCGCGTTGCGGTGGTTGAATCGTTTCCAGAGCCTTCGGCGGAACTCAAGCATCTTGCCGGGCAATTGCGTATTCTCACGCCCGGAACCATGTCCCTGACCTTTGGCCGACTCATTGTGATAAAAGCAACCGCACCCGACCTGTCTCAACTCGTCCTGCATGGTTTGGTTCATGCCGTCCAGATTGAGCGATGCGGGGGCGTGCGGGCATTTCTGCAGGAATATTTCGCTCAGTGTCTTGAGTATGGTAAAGACGACTGTCCGATGGAAGTTGAAGCTCGGACGAAGATCGAAGATTTGTCAGCACACAGGGTTTAATGCGCTGTATCCCACCGAAGCGGAGACACCACCACGCCTTTGGCATTGAATTGTCGCCACGCCAAGGTTATGTTCAGGGGTTTGCCCAAACGCGGGTAACGGGTCTGGTAAGGTAGGATTGCAGCACGCATGGATATAACAAAACTTTGTGATCGGCATACGTCAGTCGTCGGGTTACAGTGGGGGGATGAGGGTAAAGGTAAGATCGTTGACATCCTCAGTGAACATTTTGATCTTGCCGTGCGCTGGAATGGCGGCAGCAATGCAGGTCATAGCGTACACGTGGGGGACCAAAAATATGCGTTTCATCTTATCCCCAGTGCGATCCTTCGCCCGCAATGTGTGTCGGTGCTGGCCAACGGTGTAGTTATTGACCCGGTGCAGCTCATTCGTGAAATTGATGCCCTTCAGCAGCGCGGTATTGCGATTGAAAACAATTTAAAAATTTCCTCCCAGGCGCATGTCGTCATGCCCTACCACAGCCGTCAGGACAAACTGGCTGAAGAAAAACTGGGTGATAAAAAAATCGGCACCACGGCACGGGGCATCGGGCCGTGCTATGCCGATAAGGCATCGCGGCATTTTGCCGTTCGCATGGCGGACCTTATCGAACCCGACCGTCTGCAAAACCGTCTATCCCACATCGTGCCCGAAAAAAATGCCATATTTGGAGCCCTCTTCGGCAGCGAACCCATGGCCTGGCAGGCGATCCTTGATGAGTACATTCCGCTCGGCCAGAGGCTGAAGCCATTTGTGTGCAATACCACGGCCCTGTTGCATCGGTCGATGGCCGGTGCAAAAAAGGTGCTTTTTGAAGGGGCTAACGCAACACTGCTGGACCTTGACCACGGCACATTTCCGTTTGTGACCAGCAGCAATTGCGGCACGGGCGTATGCGTGGGTACGGGCGTACCCCCGCAGGCGATTGGCCGCGTGTTGGGTGTGGTTAAGGCCTACTCTTCGCGCGTGGGGGGCGGGCCATTTCCGACGGAACAGGAAAATGCCATTGGTGAGAAAATTCGGCAGCGTGGGCGGGAATTTGGCACCACCACCGGACGCCCACGTCGCTGCGGCTGGCTGGACTTGGTAGCGGTGCGCTACGCCGCCTCCGTTACCGGCGCAACGGGCTTGTGCATCATGCTGTTGGACGTTCTTTCCACATTTGATGAGATAAAAGTTTGTGTTAAATATGCCACACCCGATGGCGCTTCCGATGAGTTTCCTGCCGACGCCGTGGAACTTTCCCGTGCCAAACCCATCTATCATTCCTTACCGGGTTGGCGGCATGATCTTGGTTCAGCCCGTCATGCAGCCGCGCTGCCCGACGAAGCCAAAGCCTACATCGGCTACATAGAAGAATTTGTGGGCGTGCCGGTGCAGATGGTAAGTGTCGGCCCGGGACGTGACGAAACGCTTGTGCTGGTCTGATTATGCCGGGCTGGCGGGAAAACCGTATAATCTGGGAATGATGAGCTCGGACCCGGCCATAACGATTCCGCAACCCGCCACGCATCCCGGCACGCCGGCGGAGCCTCCCCGCAGCGGTCTTCCCGGGCATATTGCCATCATCATGGATGGCAATGGACGGTGGGCCAAACGGCAGGGTAAACCACGCACTTTCGGTCACCGGGCAGGTGCGATAACGGCCCGCGAAATAATCGAGCATTGCGCCCGTCGTGGGATTGGCCAGTTGACGCTTTACAGCTTTTCAATTGAAAACTGGCGCCGCCCGGTTGAAGAAGTCAACGAACTGATGCAACTTTATGCCCAATATCTCGTGAGCGAGCGGGAACTGATGAACCGAAATAATATTCGCTTCCGCCAGATAGGCCGCCGTGAAGGTCTGCCCGACGATGTGCTGCGCGAAATTGATCAGACCACCGCATTGCTCGACGCCAACACAGGTATGACGCTTTGTCTGGCGGTTAATTACGGTGCCCGGATGGAAATAACCGATGCGGTGCGTGCCATCGCCCGGGAAGTTCAGGCCGGTCGGTTGCGGCCGCAGGACATCGAGCCGGATACCGTCTCGTCGCACCTCTATACGGCTGGCATGCCCGACCCGGATTTACTTATCCGCACGGCGGGTGAGATGCGTGTAAGCAACTATCTGCTTTGGCAGATCAGTTACGCGGAATTGTATGTGACCGATGTCTGCTGGCCGGAATTCCGCTCGGCTGATCTGGATATGGCCATCGACGCTTTTCGCCATCGGCAGCGCCGATTTGGCGGTCTCCAATCGATATCACCCCCTGATTAAAATGCAACCGGGACGTACGAAGTTATCATGATGTCGAGCGCCAATCAACCTTCTCCAGCCGAGCCATCAATCGATGATGCAGCTTGCCTCTCTTCACGCAATAATATTGAAACATTATATGCCATGATGCAAAAAGGTGAGCCAATCTCCATGCTTACCTGCTATGACTACCTGACGGCGCAGGTGCTCGATAAAGCGGGAATTGACGTTCTCCTGGTCGGCGATTCAGTTGCCACCACATTGCTGGGGCTGCCCACCACACGCGGCGTTTCGATGGACTTTATGGTCGAAGTCACGGCTGCCGTCGCGCGTGGCTCTGTCCATGCCTTGGTGATGGGGGACATGCCCTACGGCAGTTATGACACCCCGGCTGCCGCCATCGGCAATGCCCGTCGATTCATCAACGCCGGCGCTGGCGCGGTAAAGTGTGAAATTCTGCCCCACCAATTGCCCATAATCTCCGCTTTGGCAGGTGCGGGTATTCAGATATGTGCCCATTTGGGGTTGCTGCCTCAACAGGTATCGCATCCCGGTGGCTATCGTGTCCACGGTCGCCGGGAGGCGGAAGCGGCAGACATCGTTCAACTGGCGAGGGATGCCCGCGAGGCCGGGGCCGCGCTACTTCTACTGGAGGCCGTCCCACCTTCACTCAGCGCACGCGTCGTCTCGCAGGTCAATTGCCCGGTCATAGGCTGTGGTGCCGGAAAGCCCTGCCATGGACACGTCGTCGTGATTACCGATCTGCTTGGCTTTAACGGCAAACCACCGCGGTTTGTACCCGTCATCGGTGAGATGCCGAATCACATCGCAACGGCGGCCACGCAATACCGCAACGCCATCAAAGACCGAGCTTATCCCGATCCGCATCACGAGTATCAGTGAGCGTGAATGCCGCGGGCGACCGGTCGTGCAATGGCCAACCCCCCGATCGCGGGGCATGGGTTTACCTCGCGCTGGGATGGCCCGGCCCAGCCCGCCCCGGATCGGCATTCTGTCCGTCGCCGCGCAGGGCGATATAGTCGCTTTGCCGATCCCTGCGGCGCGCCATTTCACTGGCGTAACGCTGGCCAAGCCAGTCGCAATTGTCCTGCGCCCACTGGGTCAGGCTGGTTAACCCGGCCGGTGGGGCATCGACAAAAAGGCGGCCTTCCATCAGGGCAGAAATTTCGTCGCGCGTGATAATGACATCATGTACCATTTTTCCGGCGACAGCGGCAAACAGGTATCCAACTTGCGGGCTGACAGAAATGATGGGCCTGGGGCACCCAACGATTGTTCCAATGGTCTCAACGAGTCCGCGATAGGTAAATGTTTCGGGGCCGATGGCGTCGATGACACGATTGTTTTTATCATCAGCGGAACGAACTGCTAATTCGGCCAGGTCATCAACGTAGATCGGTTGCATTTTATATTGGCCATCGCCAAAAACACCGAAGACTGGCAACCGCCGCAGCATCCATGCAATGTTGTTAATTAAAATATCCTCTTTACCAAACAGAACTGCGGGTCGCAAAATTGTGAAATCCACCCCGGAATCTGTCAATGCCCGTTCAACCAGCGCTTTGCCGCGGAAATACTCTAAATGGCTGTTAAAATCAGGATTAGTGATACTCACATGCACAATACGCCGCACGCCGGCGTTTTTTGCCGCGATAAAAAGTCGCCGGCTGTTTTCTATCGCCTCGGCAAAGCAGAACATTCGGCTGTTGAAGCGTACCCAGTACGTGTTGTACAGTACTTCCGCGCCTGCCAATGCTTCGGCCAGTTTTCTCGGATCCTGCCAATGGAACTCCCGCACATCTACGGATTGGCCAAATGGATTAGCGCGGTGTGGTGAGGCGGTTAATGTCCGCACGGAAATACCCGCCGCCAGGAGTCGTTTACTGATGTACCGTCCGGAATACCCGAAGGCACCGGTGACGGCGTGTAGACGCAAATCGCTCATGCTGTTATCCGCCATTTTCGTTCTCATCATCGGCGGGTGTATGGTCGCGGTATTCCCTGCGTGCCGCGCCGAGGGCTCCTTTATCTGTTGCCATCATCGCCGGGTATGGGGTGCTCTCGGGACTTTACGGCAGCATCATAAAAAAGCGGGCAACAGGAATAAAAACATCGCCAAGCTGAACAGCACCACGGGCAACCCGGTAATGAACAACCAGACGTACATAATATCGGGTAATTTCTGGCCGCGCCGTATTAGCAGCAGCATGCATATACTGCCGAGATACCATGTTCCAAGGCAAGCGCTGATAGCGATGGAGGCAAAATCCCCCGCTTGCCCGTTCAACATGTCGCCCTGCCCGGGTTGGGCAAACTTTGCAGCTATGGCCGCGAAAAAGAGCGCCGTGTTAATAGCGGCTATAACGTATGCCAGCAGCCTCACCACCAACTCCCCTCACCATCGTTGGCCATACGGTAGAGATGCGCCATAATTCGGACACTCGGATTAGTGGGCGTGGTTTTATCACCGACGTACAACATTGTTTTTCCTCGTTGCAGAATTTGTTTTCAGCGCTGGGCGAGCGGACTGGCCGGGACGCAACGATTTCAAGTGTCATTTGCCCAAAGCCAATATCCTTTCCTCACGAAAGGCCCGCGTCCCAGTTCACTTCACTAGAAGGCAGTGGGGGGCCACGGCCACAATTGTCGGCCCGGCGGTGGTGCGCCCGGAACGGGACCCACACATTTCTCGTAGCACCGTGCAAGGGTCAGGGCCGGAATTCCAAAAACGCCGAATTTTTCCGTTGCCCAAAAATAGCAGGAGAAATGCGCGAGCGTGGCGCTCGCGCCGAACTCGTATAGATTGGCCAGGCAACTGCGTACATATTTTGACCACGGGCTGTTCCCGGCGCATTTACAGAAGCACTGGGCGTTAGCGCCCATGTATGTGTAGCTGCACGGATATTTGTTGCACACTGGAGAACCCGCGGGGGCTGGTGGAAAATCCGGCGGGGACGCTAGCCCTCGCGGCGCGGGGGCCACCGCCGGGGCGGCTTGCGTGTTGCTGCCCACGGGTGCCAGCTGGCCGGCTGGGTAACTGTATGAAATCGCGCCAGTGTTATTATCGACCCAATATGTATCACCGCCGATATCCGTTTCGGGAACCCAGCCGCCCGACATCCCCGCCCCATCCACATTTCCCACCGGGCTGCTTTGGACGAATTCGTAAAGATTGATTCCGCCTTGGTAACCGATCGGGTCGCGGGTAAGCCAGCGGCCCAGCGTCGGCAAGTAATACCGGTTCCGCACATAATAATTCTGCGTTTCAGCATCAGCGTTGTATCCGCCACCGCCCTTGAGAATTTTATTTTCAGCCAATGCGACCATCAATCGGCCTCCGCCATTACCGCCCCGCCATCACCTTGCGAGCAGCGGCCGGCACACGCCAAACGAATATGGCTCCGTTCCGCATAAACAAGGCGACCACATATCGCCCCCGCGGTGTGAAGCAAAGCGTGGGCATGCCACGGCCGAGCGGCTCAAGCCTTAATTTCGTGATCACCTTGAGCGTGCGGGTATTCCATAGCGTAATGCTCCGCTTCGGTCCCGGCGTCGCTGCGACCTTGCCGTTACCGCAAACCGCCAATGGTAACTCGAGCGATAATAAGTCGCTGTGGCTGAAAGTGGTCCGAACACGAACGCCTGCCCGGCCAACCGAAAGCTTGCCGATGACCGTGCGGCCCGCTAGCTGGCCCGTGAACAGAAGGCGTCGCCTCCCGTCGCCAACGAATCGGGCCAAGTACAACCCCTTATTCCCGCCCAGGCGGGGCACCGCAACCGCCCTGCCCGATCGGTAGTTAAACCCCAGAAGGTGTTGGTATTTCTGATCTGGTTCGAAACCGACCAAGACGCTGTCCGGCCCCAAGGCGGCGACCCCGGTGTAATAGCTCCCGGGGTGGGTTCGGCCGAAGCGCCTGATTGTCGCCCCGCTGCGATCGTCTAGCACGTAGATCGAGCCGCGCGGCATAAATTTCTGCGCTTCGACGTTGAGGGGCACCCCCGAGCACCCCGTTAATATCACGCGGTCGCGCTTCGGCGGAAAATAAACGCCCGAGCAGCCACCACCGCGCCAGAAAATTTTTCGGTACCAAACTACCCTCAGGCTTGGGATTCTGCAGCGGAAGACCCAGCCGCCGCCGAAGCCAGCAATGACAGTTCTGCCCCTCGGCCCCAAAAGCATGGCGGTTGCACTTCCCATGCCCAGGCGCAATCGCCTCACCACCGCAATTCGCAGGTTTCCAGTCCGGTGATTTTTAGAGAGTTTCATCGACTCAAGCCCGTTGGTGCTTCCGATTAGCAAATAGGTCTTGCCCCCTGCGCGGCTGGAAACGACGGCAGTCCACAGCTTGATTGGCCGTATAAACCGCAGGGAGGGGCTGCCATTTGACGGCGGCTGTGGCAGGTTTTCGTCTGGGGTCAGGACGGGAATGGCCCCCACTGCGGATGCTATTCTCGCGTATGCGCTTGGAGCCAATCGGTGGATCAACGCGGTCTGGCCGCCTGTCCGCGTCGATGCCACCTTGGCGACGACCCCTTTTGCAACGGCGATTTCCAGCGAGTGGAATCCAAAAAGGAATTGTCGAGCGGCCACGACCGTACCTCGATGCCAGCCTCGGCGATCCGCAAGAAGCTTCTTGATTATCGCCCTAGCAGGGCTCTCCACTGGTACTGTTTTAAACTCGATCGGGGTACCGTGTCTGAACGCCACCACAGTAAGGCGTGCCCTCGCAATATTCAGGGTGGTTTTTGCTGCGGCGCAGCCGCCAATTCCTAAAATGGAAACCGCTGCCACGCTTCTGAGCATTCGACTGCCGGCGGAAAATTGTCGTGATCCTCTCATAAAAATATTCCTTCGCAAGGCGGCCTATGGAGCGATGACACCAGGGAGGGGCTCATAGGCGCGAGAAATATTGAGGGGCGTGACAACCGGCGGATTTGGAATACCGCCCGCTGGCGGCCACCTGTAGGGTGGACAATCGCAGCTGATATGCCTCACGAGGCGGTATCCTGGTGGTACTTGTGGCTTGTAGCCGACCCAAATTGTTCGTCCGACGGGAAAGACTTTTTGGCTGAGGTTAAATCTCTGTGTCCAGTAGATGCCAAAGGTGACCCCGGGGATCACTGCGACCTGCCCGTACGGCAGCGGGAAAGGAATAGAAATCCCCAGAGCCACACCGGGGTTTATGTCCGCCGGGCTACTATCGGTCTCGCGCCTAGCCGCGGACGCTACCTTGCCCCAGATCGCGACGACCCGTCCCCCCTTGCAGCACTTGAACAGTTGGACATAGCGCCGAGTAAAAATTACCAGCGGCTCAAAATCGCCAGCCGTGCCAGCGATGGGTGGTGCCGCGAGCATCGTGCCCGGAAGAATGGCTGACAAGGTCCAATGTCCGTCGAGCCAGTGCATCGCGCCGACAACGGCCTCACAGGTATTGGTACCGCGCGAATCCAAGGATGATACCGGTTTCGAGCTGACGTATTCGTAAAG
>JAKAEB010000118.1 GCA_021818445.1 Planctomycetota bacterium | reverse complement strand
AGCAGAAAGCCGAAGCTGTAGCTGTCCCCGAGATTTTTATCGCGAATTTCGTCCTTGATTGTGGGGTTGCGCATAAGCCGGGAAAATGGAACCAGCATGCTGAAGAAAAAGGTCAGCTCGGCGATGGCGGGAATTTCCGATTGCACAAAAATGGTGCTTTTTTTTGGATCAATTCCCGCCGCGAGATAATCCGCCGCAATATCCAGAACACTCTGCCGGATGTCCGCCGGCTGTTCGGCGCGCGTGGTGAAGGCGTGCGCATTGGCAATAATGAAATAGCAATCAAATTGATCCTGCAGTTGCACCCGGTTTTCCAGTGATCCGACAAAATGGCCAAGGTGCAGGCGTCCGGTGGGAGTATCACCGGTAAGAATACGGGTTTTGGCGGCATGGGTTGACGGCACTGGCTTTTCCATGAATGCTCCAAATTATTACGCGGAAGCATTATGCGCTCCGCCACCTGATTGTAAACCCCTGGCTCCGCCAGCCTGCCGTTAATCATCTGTGCCATTCACGTTGACATGATGCGTGTACCATCACCAAATTCTGATTTCCGGCGGTACCACCGGAGCGCCGGCTGATGAAAAGCGGATCAAGGGCGGATTAAAAATTTCATTGAATCCTTGCATTTCACGGCATGTTGAGGATAATAACCCATTCGTCAATGGAGCCGGAAAGCACATTGACATGCGCTCGTAGCTCAATTGGATAGAGCGTCGGTCTACGGAACCGAAGGTTGCAGGTTCGACTCCTGCCGGGCGCATTTGATTTTCATGCAGATCACTGCATGTATCCGCAAATGCCCGCAAATCAGGCACTTTCCCACTTTGACCAGTTGGCATTTGCGGATTGCTGCGGGCCATTTCCGCCGGTTGCTGTGCCGCATTCTGTGCCGCGCCCCCGTCCTCCACTTGTCCCCCGTTGCAGGGTTTATCAAGCGCCCGCTGTATGTCCGCGTCCGTCACCTGAAGGTAATGCTCCCTCGCCACCGAACGGCTGTTGCCCATCCAATCGCACACAACATGCTCCGGATGGCGCCGGCATAATTCGGTCTGTCTGCTGGCACGCAGATTGTGCCATAATTTCGGCCATGGCTTCACGCCCGCCCGTCGAATAATTTTCTCAAATGTTGTCCTGAGATTGGCGTTCTTCTGCCGGTATGTGGTTATCACAAACTCCGCCCCCGGCTCGGCAAGCTTATAAGCATCCTCCAGATAGGGCCGCAATTCCAGAAATATCGGTATGATCCGGCTTCCGTGCCCATCGATATGCTCCGTTTTGGGGCTTCGCACCCGCATCGTGCCCGTAACCCAGTCTATTTCACTCCACCGCAATTCCGGAGGCTCGGTGTTGACGCGAAGCCCACCATAGCGGGCCAGGGCGACCATAAGCCGCCACTCGGCGTTCGGGCAGGCATCAATGACCTTCTCGATGGTCTCCCGCTCAATAAACGCCTGACGCGATTTATCCGCCCGTACGTTGCACGGAAGGCCTTCAAACGGATTACTGCCCCGGTAGACGCCCTCCCGGATGGCGGCCTTGAAGAACTGTTTGGCCAACCCGGTTTTCCGCCGGGCGCTGCTGCGGGCGGCTAAGCCGTTACCCACCATGAATTGCACAAATTCACCCGCATCGGCTGCGGTAATCTGGTTGATCGGCCGATGCTCACCAAAACACCTCACCAGCCATCGCCGGGCTTGCTCGTAACTGTTCCTGGTGTTGGGCTTCCGATCGGCCTGGTTGGCGATGTACCTTTGCAGAAAGCTGTTCAAGCTTTCGCTGCGGTGCTGCCGTGGCGATAGCAGCCCCGTTTTGGCGATGCGGGTATGTATATGATCTGGCAGGCCGGCCACCCACCGGCTTACTTCATCATCCTGTTGCCCGGTAATGCGTGCGGCAATCAAGGCTTCAATCCTGATCTTGAACGCTTCAGCCTGTTTCTCCGTGCACTTGCCCAGGCGGATCGTATTCCGCCTTCCATTCTCTCCGACAAACAGTATCCGCCGGTGTCCGTTCTTATCACGTCCAATGCTCGCCATCGTCAATGAACCTCCTGAACTGGAATGGTATTGGTCTCAAGGTAATTATCCAACTGCGTACGCCGATACTTTACCCGATGGCCGTCCTGAATGTACGCTATCTTCCCCTGTTTCCGCAGGGAGTAAAGCCGCCGCTGCGACATGTGCAGAATTTTCGCCGCCTGCTGCTCCGTGAACAGTTCCCCGGCGTTCTGGTCAATCATTTGGTCCTCCTTGAATCCCTGACGCTTTTGGGCTTGGGTAACCCAAATTCCTTAAACCAGTCGTAACGGCATTTTGCGTGCAATTCCGCATCCGCCCACAGCTGCTTAACATCCCTGAACGACACAAACGAGGCTTCCGGCCAGATAATCGGCTTTTCTGAACCGGGACTCAGGTACTTGTCCACCACCGCCATGAGTTTCAGCCAGAATGGATCATCATTGCCAACCGGTATGCCCTCCACTTCCGGAGGTTTCGGGAAATACACCGCGTGGAGGTGCCCGCGCGACACCAACCGCGATATGGCCATACGGCTGATATTCAGTATCCGCGCCGCCTGGGCCTGTGTAACCAACCCATCCGGATATTGTCTGATCGCCGTCTCGTACCAGACCATCAGGGCGGTACCCTTGTCCTCTTCAGTTGGCATGGCGATATCTTTCACAAGTGTTTCTCCTAACGAACCAACATCAAGCATATAATAAACGCCACTCCATCATAAGTCAAACGTAAATGTTACATATGTAACAACCCCACGATAGATTCTAACGGTGCCAATGGGAATCCCTGCCATTGCGGGTAGGCTCTTGGCCGATGTGCCCTCGCCCACCCCAATCCTCGGTCGCTTCCTGCGTCACGCCGATATCTTGCCCATCACCGGGCGGAGCCTATCGCCTCAAGGAGCGGGCCGCCAAAGACGCCCAACCAGGGAGCGCCCCGACAAAACAGACAAAAGGGGGGGAAAAAAGTCTTGTCGACCGCCCCAAATTCGAGGTATGCAGGAGCCAGCTTTGCTGGCTGGTTTTGAGCGCCCGTTGACACCGTTTCTACAGACCTACCGGGCTAAATACCCCACCGGCACAAATACCGCCGGTTCCGCCGTACGCTCAGGTGGCAAAGACAGTCTGCGCTTCCAACGCGAGAAGGCTTTGTCACTGAGGCCCTCCCGCCTACAGAAAGCCGCCATGGTCAGTCCACTTTCACGCTGCAACGCCAACGCCAGAGACCAAAACTCCCGCCCTTCGCGCAGGGGATCCGATGAATGACCGCTACGTTTTATCGCCATCGCTTTTCTCCTTTTGCTTG
>JAKAEB010000010.1 GCA_021818445.1 Planctomycetota bacterium | reverse complement strand
AGGCAGCTCGTTTGCCGATATTTCGTCCCTACCAAGTTAATCAGGAACTTCTTGCGTACGCGCCGAAACATGCCATTGTGCTGCATTGCCTGCCGGCGTACCGTGGCGTAGAGATTACCGATGCCGTGATGGATGGCCCGCAGAGCCGGGTGTTTCAGCAGGCGCACAACCGTCTGCATTTTCAAAAGGCGCTGTTGGCCGAGTTGCTTTCGAATGCCTGACGGCAGATCAATGCGGTTCTCCGCTGGATATTCTTTTTTTATTTATGGACGCCGATATGAAAAAAAGCAAAACGCAAACTGTGAAACCCATCCGCGCTGGACAACGGCGCGTCAATGCCCTTCGACCGGTCAGTTTTGTGCGCCACTTTACTCATCATGCCGGCGGCTCGGTCATTGCATCCTTCGGTGAAACACGCGTGCTTTGCACCGCGATGATAGAAAAGGGTGTGCCGGACTGGCTCAAGGGTAAAGGCACCGGCTGGTTGACCGCCGAATACGCCATGCTCCCATCATCCACCAAGGGGCGCAAGCGCCGCGATGGTGCCAAGCCCGATGGACGCAGCGTGGAGATACAACGCCTCATTGGCCGCACGCTCAGGGCCATTGTGGCCCTTGACCGGCTTGGTGAAAATACCCTCTTTGTCGATTGCGATGTGCTGCAAGCCGACGGCGGCACCCGCACGGCCGCCATTACTGGTGCTTATGTGGCTCTCCGCGATGCGGCCAGCGCCGCCCTGAATAGCGGGCTTGTCAGCGACGACCCTGTCATCGGCCAGGTGGCGGCCGTCAGTGTTGGCATTATCAGAGGCGTGCCGATGCTGGACCTTGATTACAGCGAAGATTCTGCCGCCGATGTTGATATGAATGTCGCCATGCTTTCAAACGGTCGATTTGTTGAGCTACAAGCCACCGGCGAACACAATACCTTTTCCCGATCGGAACTGGATGCGATGCTGGCTCTCGCCACCGGCGGCATCCGCCAATTGCATCGACTGCAACTTGACGCTCTGGTGGGATAGCGCGCCGATGGGCTGCGACGGCTTGAAACGCCAAGCTGAACCTGGCCGTTTAATGGCCGGATGAAAACAGCGCCCCCGGCGGATGATTGGGGTCAAAACTTTGCGCCGCTTTCGGCGTCACCGTTTTTATATCCCCGGCGGCGTGCCCGGGTTGGGCAACCACCGCTGATGGATTCACCATCGGCACTGGGGCTGGTTGGGCACCACCGGCCGTGGGCGATTTCCGCGCCAAGCTTATGTTACCAACCAAACCGGAATGATCGCCCGCATCTGAACGGGATATTTTGGGTTTAGCTTCCACACTTAAGGGGCCGGTCCGCGCGAGAATTTTATCCGTTTTAACGGGGGTTTTTGCAACCGACACCAAAGTGGCCGGATGCCCATGCGTGGCACTTGGCGCTATCAAGCGGGAAAGCGGTGTGCGTGCAAAAAAGACCAAAGCCGCCAGCGCTGTTACGCACACACCGAGGAAGGCACCCACACCTAATCCCGAATTTTCCACCCGGCGGCTTTTCACACGCTGATTGTCCCCGCAATGCGCGACGGCAGCAAGCTGAGTAATGAGATCATCTGAATCGGGATTTACAGCTTTCACGCTCGTCGCAACCTCATCCAAGGCTCGCGGAGGAATGGGTGAACGCTGCGCAGATGGGTTGGCACACTCAAAGGCTACCTTATTCTTCGCCGCATCCGCTGAGGAAGCGCCGGCCCGGAACGCGCGGAAGTCTACAATTTCGATCGACATTTTTTCCCTGCCACCTAAACCTGAAATTGACTCACCCTGTTTATCGTCGATTTACTTCGACGCCATCATTCCTTCCTTTCGCTGGCCAAGTCCCATATGACAAACCCACTTGCCAACGAAATTAAATAGTTCTGCGCGTTCGAATCTATGAATCCGATAATAAGAAAACATCCGAAGGGTACCATTCGCGGCTACAATTCAGCATGGGCCGATACGGCCGTGTGCCTGCACGCACCGTGATGAGAACGCGCATCTTTGGCGGAGACCCCATGCTGGAGCATCTGATTGCATGGTTTATGCACCCTACCGTAAATCGTGTGATTATTTTGCTGCTTACATTGCTGGGTGCTGCGGGCAGCGTATTCTGGCCGGCCGCCATGCTGGCGACCGTTATGATGTTTGCCGCACCGAATTCAGGCCGACATATCGGGCCTTGGTTACTGCTGGCGGGTGTTTTCCTTTGGCCGTGGCTTTACATTGCCGGAGTGGCAGGGGCATTTATATTACTCGCGCATGGCGCGGCGGTGTGGGCTTATCTTTCCGTTTCCATCCCGCTGGTGCCGCTGGCCATTCTGATTGGCATCCTCGCAAGGTCCAAGCTTCGGGCCAAGTAATGACGGGGCCGCGATGTGCCGGAAATGCCATCAATGCAAGGCGTCGGGCCGACGGCGACTCTGGTGAAGATGAGTCCGAGAACGCCGCATGGCTAACCGGCGGATTGGGTGGCGGCATGAACCACAGGGGGTGGCAATTCAAAGAGTGTCTGCATGTGGTGGCCATCATTGATACGGTACACGACACGAATCTGGCGGTGTTGCGATTCCGCGATTGCCTGAACCGCCTGGGCAAATTTGCCCTTATCACGTGTGAGGATGTAGACGGGTTTTTGGCTGGAAAAATGACGGCGTTGCAGCGATCGCGGTGACTCCAGCGGCAGGATGCGGTTGGCGTAATACAATACGCCCAGCCATATTTCATCGCCAGTAAGGGTGTAGACGGTGTTGGTGCCCACCATTGCCATCATACGCCGGGTGGGTGCCCGGTAACGGCTCACCTGATACCCTTTACCCATGAAATAGGCCCAGTTGACCGACAGCATAAGCAGCCATGACGAGAGCGCGAAGACACAGAACGCCGAAATAAATTTTCTATTAAATTCCCATCGCCATATGAACACCCCAGCGGCGATGAGGATCACACCCAGCAGGCACCAGCCGGGCAGGGTCAGGGTGCCGAGTGCGGGCTTGAGCAGCGATACTGCCTGCATTAATGTCCAATGTCCATCATGCCAGAGTGGCGGGCGATGCGAACAGGCCGCCAGCACCGCCACGATGATAAAACTCATCCCGGTGCCAATGAATAAAATGCTCTGGGCGGAGAGCATCACCGCGGCGGGCTTATCCATGGTTACCTCGCGTTTGAGGCGGACAAATTCCTGCCACACAACACCAATGAGCAAAGCCGCAAAGGGAAATTGCTGCAGTGCATAACGCTGTTTTTTCTGGTGGGGAATGGTCAGTAGTAAAAGCCCCAGCACCAGAACGATCCAGAACAACCAGCGCCCGCGTTTTTCGGTTGCATCCGGTGCCGGGTCTGAATTGGTGGGCAAAAATGGGACAGTTAACCCGGCTATCAGGGCCACCGTCCATGGAAACACCCACGCCAGTATCCCCAGATAATAAAAGTCAGATTGCGTATAGCTTTTGCCGGGTGCAGCCACGTAGCGGGTAAATTGCAGCGCCCAGACGTGCCAGGCATTGCCGCCATATTCGGCGTGGTAACGCGCGGCCACGGCAAAGAGCCACGGTGAAAACACAGCTATGGACGCCACGAGCGCAATGAGGATGGAAAGCCACGCCCGCGTCTCTTTACGGTGGTAAATCAGTATCCAGATACCCAGGGGAAGCAGGGCATACATCGGATTCACCGGGCCCTTGCTGAGCACCGCAAGGCCCAAGGCCGCCCCGCCAAAAATGGCCCATGGTATCCATTTTTTCGGCTGCTCAACTGCGTGCAGCAGGCCCCAGAAACCGATGGTGGTAAATGCTGTGCAATAAATGTCGTAGGATGCCAAACGCGATTGCCGGACAAACACCACCATACTGGCCAGCGCGATGGCTGAAAACAACCCCAGCAGTCGATCGCGCGACATTAAATTGCCAATAGCGTAGGTGGCCCAGCAGGTTAATACACCCAAAATGGCGGATGGCAGCCGCAATATCCACAAAGAGTCGCTGTGGAACATCATGCCCAGGCCGGCGGGAATCCAGACAGGCAGCGGCGGCTTTTTCATGCGGGGCAGGCCACCGAGTGTAGGCAGCAGCCAATGCCCGTCGCGATATGCTTCGCGAATGGGTACCAGGTTGAAGAGTTCCATCATGTCGCGGGCGTTACCGACACCCAGCACCAGCAGGTACAGCGGAAAGGCAAAAGCCGCAATGATCGCCAGCGCTGCGGCGTGTGATATGACCGGTTTGCCGGTTAACAGATTCGGGATGGTTGCTGGCGTCTGGGCTGAATCGTTCACTTTGCGTCTCGACTGATTTCCTCATGAACAGGTTGTGATCCGGTAATCATCGCCACACGGCGTGGGCGCACCGGCATGCCGCGGACAATCGTTCCATCCCGGCGAATTTCGCGGATGGCGTATACCGGCTTATGTTGCGATTCAAAATATACCCGCGAGATGAGTTCAGCCAGCAGCCCGGTTGAAAACAGCATCATCGCCAGCATCAGCAGCATGGCACCGAGGATAAACAGCGGGCCGTGCGCCTCAAGAATGGACAATCCGCGTATCTTTTCTATCAGTAAAAACAGACCGATCAGGAATGACAAGGCAAAGGGAACCAGACCAATCTTACCGAAAAAGTGCAGGGGGCGTGTCAGATAGCTGTTGAGAAATTTAATTGTCAGCAAATCCAGCATGACACGGAACGTGCGCCCGATGCCATAATTGGACGGGCGATACGGGGCCTGGATATTTTTAATGGGTATTTCGGTGATGGTTGCCCCGGCCATGGCGGCCAGCGCCGGGATAAAGCGGTGCGAATCACCGTAAAGATTTAAATGCTCGATGACATCCTTCCGGTAAGCTTTGAAGGTGGTGCCAAAATCATGGATATCCACGCCGGAAATTTTGCGTATCAGCCAGTTGGCAGTCATGCTGGGGATACGCCGCAGAAACAGGCCGTCGACGCGCTTTTGCCGCCAGCCAGACACCACATCAAAACCTTTTTCAATTTCGGCGACAAAACGCGGTATCTCATTGGGGTCGTGCTGCAGATCGCCATCCATGGCTATGACAATCTCACCGCGGGCATAATCAAACCCCGCCGCCAAGGCTGGCGTCTGCCCGAAGTTCCGCCGTAATTTAATCAGCACGACGTGCGAATCGGCATTCGCAATTTGAACCAACTCGTTAAAGGTATCATCGGTACTGCCATCATCGATGTAAATAATTTCATAAGATCGGCCCAACGCATGAAAATTGCGAGTCAAACCGGTATGAAGTTCACACACGGAATCGCGCTCGTTATACATAGGGACCACCATGGAGAACCAAGGATCGGTTTCCGACCTGCATTCGGTGGCGATATTTTCAACTCCGGTCATTGAGGCTCCGCACGTATCCGCCCATCGGCGATTCTTCATTTTAATCGAAATGGCTCTGAAGAGCACCCGTTGCCAATGCAACGGCCACGCGACGTGCACAAGCAAAATCGTACATGACCGTGCGTATCTACCAGATTTTTTTTGTCGCCATTGGCCGCGACACCGCCCGCGCGATTGGCAGGGCCAGTCAATGGCGCAAGCCAGAGCCGGCGCGATCAACGACGCCACATTGGCAAATGCATCAGCCGAAAATGGCGGATTAAATGAATTTTCGGATCGACGTGTAAGACGGCATTGTTTTTTTGCAGGTCTGCAGGTGTCGAGTAGCCCGCGCCACGACCAAACGGTGACGAAGCGCGGCATGGATGCACAGTTCGCGCCGCAACAGCACGCGAAGGCGGTCGCCGTAGGATCGCCGGTTTGCGAGCCGATCGAATTTAATCCGGGTACTGCCGCAGCACGAGTCTCGGCCAAAATTTCCGTCACCTTGGGCGGCAATCCGGCAACTCGAGCCGCGTGCCACTACCGGCGGGCAGACGCGGGGCGGCGCTTCTCACTTGGAATCGCGCCCGGCCGATGAATAAAAATGGATGGTAAATAACCCTACACCGTGATATCCTACTTTGACCGGTTTGCATGGAAACAACTGTATGGAAAATTCGTTGCAATTGATGAATCAACCGGCCGCCGTCAAGCCAACGCGCGTTTCCACGCCACCGCAAGTGGCGGCGCTGCACACAAAAAAACTTATCCCTTTTGGCTGGTACGGGGGGAAGTTCTCGCACATGGACTGGCTTTTGCCCTTGCTGCCCCCATGCCACCACTACTGCGAACCGTTTGCCGGATCGGGTGCCGTTTTGCTGAACCGCCACCCTTCCGCCGTCGAAACCTACAATGACCTCGATGGCGAAGTTTGCAATTTCTTCCGCGTCCTCCGTGCGCACCGGGACGACTTGGTTCGAGCAATTGCCCTTACACCGTTTTCCCGCGAAGAATTCGCCTTGGCGTGCCAGCTTGATCCATTACTGCCACCGTTGGAGCGGGCTCGTCGGTTTTACGTCCGTGCCCGTCAGGTACGCACGGGTCTGGCCCAAACCGCGACGATCGGCCGCTGGGCCAATTGCAAAAATACCAGCCGGGGAGGAATGAGCGGGGTCATCAGTCGGTGGTTGGGTGGCGTGGAAATGCTGCCGGAGATTGCCAATCGGCTGTTGCGGGTTCAAATCGAGAACCGGCCGGCTGCAGATGTCATTCGCCTTTACGATTCACCCAAAACACTTTTCTACTGCGACCCTCCGTATATCCACGCCACCCGTGGTGATTCACACGCATACGGTTATGAAATGACCGACGAGCAGCACAGTGAGCTGGCCTCGTTGCTGAATTCCGTGCAAGGAATGGTTGCGGTTTCCAATTACCCGTGCGCGCTGATGGACCGGTTGTACGCGCGGGACAAATGGTGGAAAACGCTCGGCCCCGCGAAGACCAATCATGCCACCAAGGGCACACGGCGCGAAGCCCTCTGGACCAATTACGACCCTCGAAAAATACATGAAGGGACACCCGCATCAAATGGACGACTTTTCGAGGATTCTTGAAGAATCCTACAGGCGAGCGCTTAAACGTGGGGATAAGCCGTTCATTGCGGCAAGAGACATCCGCAAGCGGATTGAAGCAGTCGCGTTATGTCCCCGAAACCGGGCGGGCGTCCGCGCCCTGCTTGCAGGGTTACTGGCAAAAATTCACTCGCCAGCGGTAGATATCCGCAAGCCCTATACCGACATCACGGGTGATAACGGCGACGACTGCTACTCTGGGCGGCACTACGACGAACGATATGTTCAGCGCCTCATTGATCCACCATACGGGCTTCCGATTAATGCAACAACGGCATTCCTCACCCCCGGATTTCGCACCAAGAACGTTCTATTGAAGACTGGAACCGAACTGGGAGGGCGGCCGGCCGGGATGTACAAGGCGCTGCTTGAACTTTTCGGACTGATACAGGACAACCGCGTCACCCCAAGGGCCGTCATGGATGAAGCCATCCGGCTTATGGTAATTGAGCGGGACCAGCGGAAAGGTGCGATAAAAAAGATGGTTCGCGACATCGGCCGCGGTGCGGATGTGTTGCCGCTTTCCGCCGAGGAAATTGTTACACTGATCGGCCAACACCTCGCTTGCAAGCATGCCTCGCGGTTGCCGGTGCTCATCGTGGCCGCAGCACATCAGGCCGCCTCCGAGCGTCTTGGTGAAAGGCCGCAGCCGCTACTTGCACACACCGCTGCCGACAACCAAACGGGATCACTTGGTGACGTGGAAATCACGTTGATCGATGACAAAAGGGTGCTGACCGTCTACGAAATGAAACTCAAGCACGTAACGTCCGATGACGTTAATCACGCCGCGCAAAAAATCCGGTGCCATGCGGATGGAATTCGGAATTACATTTTTATAACCACCGAGCCGGTATCTCCCGAGGTGCTCCGGCACGCTGCGGAGCAGTACGACCTGCTTGGCGGCACTGAGATCGCCATTCTGGACTGCCTCGGCTTTCTGCGCCATTTCTTGCACCTTTTCCATGCCCTGCGCACTGAGTATCTTGAGGCGTATCAGACATTGCTGCTGGCCGAGCCGGAAAGTGCGGTCAGCCACACGCTGAAGGAAGCATTCCTTACGCTTCGGAAAGCGGCGGAGGGCATCAAATAAATGGGGACATCGTCCCCAGCGAGTTGCATATGCGGAGTTGTATTGCTTTAGTCGGAAAAGGAGAAGCGGGCTTTTGGCATGAAGGGCAAGGTGATGCCATTTTCAGGGGTCCGCCAATGTCCAGTAACCCACCGCGCCGCTGCCAAACGGGGATGAATTGCGGCATGAATTGTTTGCCCGCGATGCCCCGGCAAGGCGAAAATCAGCGGGCGCAAAATCACTGAAAAACCACGCTTCTTGTCGGGCGCCTGTCCGCAGTGCATAATCCAATCAATCGAAGGGCAGAATTTGTTGGGCACCCGGGCTGTGTTTTTTCGGTGGGAGACATTACCAATTTGGGCGTCGGGTATTTGGCGCGTGGTCAAAAGCGGCCACCAGATTACCTCCCGGAGCCAACCGCGATGACGGTGGCAACGCCTTAATCTGCCCGCACCAACCATGCAGGGGAAGCCACTTTGATCAACTCAGCATATGGCAATGGAACCCTTCACCAAGCGATTCGATCACGGATGATTCGAGGAGTCAACGGGCTTGATGTCCACCTGCTTGAAGCCGGATATGAAAGTCCTGGTCGGCCACTTGTGTTGCTTCTGCATGGGTTTCCCGACCTCGCTTACGGCTGGCGACACCTTATGCCAATTCTGGCTGAAGCTGGCTTTCATGTCGTGGCTCCTGATCAGCGAGGGTTTGGTCGCACTACCGGTTGGGCAGATGCCTATGACACCCCACTTGGGCCATTCAGCATCTTGAACATGACGCGCGACGCCCTGGCTCTGGTTTGGGCGCTGGGATACCGACGTACGGCGCTGTTGGTTGGGCACGACCTGGGATCGCCCGTGGCAGCGTACTGCGCGTTGGCTCGGCCCGATGTCTTTCCTGCAGCGGTTCTCATGAGCGCACCATTTCCCGGTCCGCCAGCATTTCCATTCAACATTGCGGAAAGTGAGTCATCGGCGCATGGGCAGGGCAACGATACGCAAAAATTAGCGACCTCGCTGGCGGCCCTCAAGCCCCCGAGACGGTACTACCAGCAATACTTAACCACACGGCGGGCGAATGACGACATGTGGCACCCTCCTGGGGGGTTACACGCCTTTCTCCGTGCATTCTTCCACGTAAAAAGTGCGGACTGGCCCGGCAACGAGCCGCATCCACTCAAGGCGTGGACTGCTGCTGAACTTGCACAAATGCCCACCTATTACGTCATGGATATTGGCAGGTCGATGCCTGAGACTGTCGCTCCATTTCAACCGACCAAAGATGAGATCGCGGCATGCAAATGGCTTACCGAACCGGAACTGGCAATCTACGCGGAGGAATACGGTCGTACCGGCTTTCAAGGTGCGTTGCAGGCCTATCGCGTCTTTTCTGATCCAACATTAAACGCTGAGCTGCGCCTATTTTCAGGCAGGACAATCGATGTACCATCACTCTTCATCGGCGGGCAGCGTGATTGGGGCACTTATGCCGCACCGGGTGCGCTCGATCTGATGAAAACCAAGGCCACGACGCGGATGGGAAATATAGAGCTTATTGAAGAGGCCGGTCACTGGATTCAGCAGGAACAACCACTTCGGCTGAGCCGACTCCTGCTCGCCTTCATCAAGGAGGTCACCGCGGCATGAAACCAAACGCCTGCCGCCCCGGCCTATTAAAAAAATACAAGCCTACGAAGAGGGCGATCTTTCAGGATTTTCCGCTGCATGTTTGCCGCGCCGCGACCCGCGAACCTGAAAAAATATTTGTGGATGGCCGTGCCGAGTGTCGCTGCGCGTGTAATTGCGCCTTGGCGTATGACTGATTTTTTGATTAAAAAGTCATTAGAAGTGTGGCAAAAATGATCAGCCAGATCGCGTCAAGAAAGTGCCAGTAAATTGTTATATAACGTATGCCCGGATGATAATTACGCGAATATTTACCGGCATAGGTCTTGATGTTGACAACGCCCAGCGGGATCAGGCCGGCAATCACGTGCAGGGCATGAAGCACGGTAAACATGTAAAACGCCACAAGTAATACGTGCCGCTCCACCATCGCCGTATCGGCCTTGCTAAGCCCCCCATTATGCGACTGCCCCACCAGCGCGATGGCACTGACCGCGTGCTGGGTTTGACGAAGCTGGTGGTCCAGTGCAAACCAATTAAAAAATTGCATCAATAAAAAGGCGAAACCGAGGATAAGCGTTACGGTGAGCCAATGCGCGGTGACCCGGTCCTGATCTTTTTGAATGTGGCCTTTGGCCACGTGAATGGTGAAGGAACTGGCAGCCAAAAGAAGCGTGCTGATCCAAAGCCCGTTGGGCAGTGAAACCACCACTGACTTTAGAAAATCAGCCCGATAGCAGACAAAAGCAATCAAGCTAGACAGAAAGAGAATGGACAGCGAGCCGACCAAAATGCTGATGCCAAGGGTTCCAGCCCCGGCCACATGGAGATTATCGCGGCGACCCGATTGCCTTGCCGGATCGGGCGGCATATCAGAAGCGTGGTCGGCAGTGACCGTGTCCATCTTTGCCCCTATGCGATTCCGATGTCTGCCATCTGCAGACGGATTTTACCGATACTCCGACGCACGCCACCCCCGACGATTATAGCCTTGCGGCCGGGCGGTGAGCGGCCCGCATAGACGCCGGATTCAAGAGCCCCTAGTCCCTTAGGCAGCGGGACTATCTCTCCTGTTCAGGCTGAACCAGTACACCCCAATCCACCCGCATCGGACTTTGCAAACAAGCACTAAGACTTTGCTGCGGGCCCGGGCGCGGGATTATTTCGGCTTCGGTGCGGATTTGGCAATGTTGCCGCTGCCGTGCGATGCGCTCTGGGCGTGGTAAGCGCTGATCATGGCTTGCGCCTCGCCGGAATTTAACTGATCGCGATAGTTGACGACATCCATGGAGGACCAGGTTATGAACAGGGTAACGAACAGAAACGCCAGAATCATGATGACCATGTTGAAAAAATTGTCGTAGCGCAGGTGCATGAAATAAAGGGCGGATATGGTGGCCATGACCGATGCGATGACAAGCGATACGAGGACATCTGAACCGCCCATGTGGACGGAATTGAGAAGCAGATTAAGGACGGCACCGGCACAGAGCACAATCCAGACAACGATAAGTGTGGAAAACGAGACAATGTGCGCCTTGGCAGGTGCGAGATTTTTAGGTGCGTGGTCATGATCGCTCATGATATTACTCCAAAGAGGAATGATGCCGGTCGTTGATTAATGTGCCAGGTAAAGCAATGGAAACAGGAACATCCAGACCATATCGACAATGCCCCAGTACAACCCGACAAATTCAACCGGGGCAAAGTAACTGGGGCCAAAATCGCCCCGGATGTTTCGGATCAAAAGCCACAACATCAGGATAATGCCGATGATGACGTGAATGGAGTGCAAACCCGTCATGAGAAAATAGGCACCAAAGAATATCTGCACGTTATTGGGCTGGCTGTACGGGCCAATGGGTGCCTTGCGCTTCAACTTAGCCACTATGCCGGCCGGCCCCACGGGTGCCGGTGTCAGGCTGGAATGAGCCACATTAAAGCCCTGCTTTTTGAGGATTTTTAGATTGTGCCACGGAGCCACCTCAACGGGCGCGGGGCGGGCAAGCGGTTTAAGTAAACCGGCGGGGGGAAGCAGCTTTTGATGATCAGGCCCCACGCTGGGGTGATAGTTGGTGCCCCAGAGAAGCCGCGCCCGATACTTGGCAAAATACTCATAGCCGTGGATGCCAAGGAAGCCAAAGCCTCCGAGCATGGTCAGAATAAGGCAGATTGAAAGCCCCTTGCGATTTCCGGTGTGGGCAAACCGAACACCCAAGGCCATGGTAAAACCGCTGGTAAGCAGGATGAGCGTATTGATAAGCCCTGAAATAGGATCCAGATATTCACCGGCAAACTGAAAAATTTGCGGATGCAGGGCGCGATATACGCCGTAGGCGCAGAACAACCCGCTGAAGAGCAGCACTTCTGTGGACAGGAAAAGCCACATGCCCAGCTTCCCGGCGTCGAATTGCTGCTGCATGGTATCGAAGTGGTGGGCGAGGTGTTTTTTGACGACCTCGGGATTGGCTGCAACTTGCAACGCTTCACTCATTGAGGACTCCAAAACTGGATGAAAAATTTCACAATCTGCCGCTTAAAAAAAGGCCGATCCTTCGCATGAACCGGCCATGTATCGCGGCAGCCGCAACTGCGCCTCACATTTGCGCGCCTCTCCGCGGTGCAGAGTTTACCCAATGCCCGCCATTGAGGCCACCATTCTGCAGCCAACATCCACCATCAAACCCGATGGCCATTTACGGGTGGCTGCCGGGGGCGCGGGCCACTGGTTATGTGTGCGCCGGAGTCATTTCCGGTGGCGTCGCCGGTTCCGTCTTCGGTGGCACATCGGTTCGCACATAACCCCCGATGGATTCGTCGTATTTGACGTTGGAATAGTCGTAGCAATCTTCAATGACCAGAGGCGTGTCATCAAAGTTGTAGTGGGATGGCGGCGATGCCGTGGTCCATTCCAATGTGGCACCGCCCCATGGATTATCCGGGGCCTTTTTGCCGCGGAAGATGGAATGAAGCAAATAGCCAGCCATCATCAAAAATGCCACCAACTGAATGTAGGCACCGACGGTGGATGCAATCATATAGGGCTGATACTGCGGCAGGTAGCTGGCATAGCGCCGGGGCATGCCTTCAGCACCCACGATTAACTGGGGGAAGAACGTAACGTTGACGCCGATGAACAGCAGCACGCAGGTGATGCGCCCCATGGTTTCGTTATACATTTTACCGGTGAATTTGGGCCACCAATAATGTAGCCCCCCGAGAAAGGCGATAATGGTTCCACCAAACATTACATAATGGAAATGGCCCACGACAAAGTAGGTATCGTGAAGTACCACATCCTCGGCGATACACCCAAGAACCACACCCGTCAGCCCGCCGACGGTGAAAAGAATGATAAAGGAGAGGGCGTAAAGCATGGGGGTATCCAGTTTGATGGCCCCTTTGTACATGGTGGCAAGCCAGTTAAATACCTTCACCGCCGACGGCACAGCGACCAGGAATGTCAACAGGCTGAAGATGGTATCGAGTTCCGCTGATTGGCCGTTGACAAACATATGGTGGCCCCAGACGAGGAAGCCGATCAGTGCGATGGCCAGCGAACTGAAGGCAATAAATTCGTAGCCGAAAATATGTTTGCGGCTGAATGTGGGAACAATCTCGCTGATGATGGCCATGGCGGGCAGGATCATGATGTACACAGCCGGGTGGGAGTAGAACCAGAAAAAGTCCTGGAACAGCACCGGGCTACCGCCAAGGGCCGCGTTGAAGAAGCCAATGTGCATGGTGCGTTCAAGGATGAGCAAAAGAAGTGTGACGCCGATAACAGGCGTAGCCGCCACCTGGATGATGGAGGTGGCATAAATACCCCAGAGAAAAAGGGGCATGCGGAACCAGGTCATTCCCGGTGGACGCATTTTGTGGATGGTAACGATAAAGTTGATGCCGGTGAAAATGGAACTAAAGCCAATCAGAACGATGCCGCCAACCATCCAGCAAACGTAGGTCTCGCTTTGGATGCTGAAGGGTGTGTAGAAGGTCCAGCCGGTATCGACTGCGCCGGCGATGGTTGAGATAATAGCCATGGCCGCGCCGGCCACATAAAGATAAAAGCTCATGAGGTTAAGGCGCGGAAACGCCACATCCTTGGCGCCCAAAAGCAGCGGTATTACCAAGTTACCTAGGCTGGCCACGATGATCGGGATCAGCACCATGAAGACCATGATGATGCCGTGCAGGGTAAAGACCTGATTGTAATGTTTATAAGCCGCGAAGCTGGACATGTGCTTGGTGGCGTGAAATATCAGCCCTTTGGGTACCAGCAACTGCGTGCGGATAACTTCAGCCAGCATACCGCCAATGAAGAACGCGGTCAGTGTGGATATCAAATACATGATGCCGATGCGCTTATGGTCCAGCGTCAGCAACCAAGATTTAATCGTCTTATCACAATTGAGATAATTGATTTTGGGCTTATCAGGGACATTTACAGCAGTCATCTTTACAACTCCAAATCGGGGCAATCTACTTTGCCCAATTATAGCTGATCAACTGATTTCACAAAAAACTTCACCATACATTCCATTGATGCCGGAGGCGGCAAATACATTGACTCCGGTAATTATTTTGTCGGCGGTTCTGTGCTGGCCGACGCCTTGTCACTGAGCGAATTAATGTACCAAATCAGCGAGTCGAGTTTTTTCACATTTTTGGTGCCCGCCAAAGCTGAGGAATAGCTGGGCATAATCGGCTGGAAACCTGCAACCACCTTTTTGCCGGGATAAAGGATCATGAACCGGAGGAACTTGTAATCGGCCGCGACGGTTTTGCCGTTGGTCAACTTGACGGGATAACCGGCCAAATTTTTCCACGTTGGGCCAACGCCGGCCTGCCCGTTGACGGTATGACAGGCAATGCACCCCATTGAGGCGTAGAGTTTTTTGCCTACCGCCACCATCGGCAATGCGGCGGCCGGCAATTTTTTATTTGCCATGGCCGCGGAAGTCCCCATCTTAGCTGATTTTTTACCCGACGAATTTGAAGTCGTTTTTGACGCCTTTGACTTGCCGGGATGATCCGGCACGGGCGGTCGGCTGGCTTTGCTGGCATGCTTGCTAAGGGTGTTGATGTACCAGATCAGCGCGTCAAGTTTGCGATGTTTTTTGTGGGCTGCACCGCCAAAGTCGGTGTAATAGTTTGGCATGACGTTGCTGAAACCTGCCACCATTTTGCGGCCGGGGTAAAGGATAGCCTGCCGCAGGTAGGCGTAGTCGGCCGTGGCCGTATGTCCGCTGGCCAGCTTGACATGGGAACCGGCCAGATTTTTCCAAGTCGGACCGGTGCCCCTGGCCCCATTGACGGAGTGGCACCCGAGGCAGCCTTCAAGCTCCGCTATCTTTTTGCCCACCACATGCAGGGGCAAAATTTTTCCGTTATGCACCCAGATGTCCGCAGCTTGGGCCAGCTTTTTCTTAAATTCCGGTATGGGAAGCACTTCCACATTGGCGAGCATCTCGGAATGGCCATCGCCACAATATTCTGCACATTGCAATTTGAAATGGCCGGTGTGAATGGCCTTTACCCATACCGTCATGGTGCGACCGGGGATTACATCGCGCTGGATGGATAAATCCGGTATCCAGAAACCGTGGAGCACGTCTTTGGATGTCATTGAAAATTTAACAGGCGTATCAACGGGCATGTAAAGGGTGCTGGTGGTGGCCCCATCCGGATAGGTAAATTGCCAGTGCCACTTCCATGCAAGCACTCCAATGTTGTAACAACCGCTCGGTGGCTGTTCCATATCCATGTAATATTTGAAACCAAGAGCAAACATGACCATCATGATGATCAGAGGGATGATGCTCCAGGTGATCTCCAGCGGGGTGTTATGGTCGGCGGACGGATCGGCCACTTCACGAACGCCCTTCCGGAAACGATATTTAATGGAGAAAAAGACGGCAAGCCCGGTAATAAGCACGGTGAAAAACACCGAAACCCAAAACCAGAAATTCCACAAAAACTGAATTTTTGGCCCGAATGTCGAATCGCTGTTTGGCAGACCATACGATCCGAGCAGCGGATGGGCGAAAACCTGAGTCAGCATCGGCGAGAATGCGTCAATCGACATCATTGTTTAAAGTCCTTCTTTTCACTCTTCAGATTTTTCCCCTGCGCCGGCGACGGCAAGCCGGTTCGGTGCTTTTTTTCCCAGAAAAACAGGCTGCCGAACATGAACGTAAGCCCAAGGATGACCGCAACGCCTGCCAGAGACATCACGCGCAACGCCACCGGTGTATATTTACCCACGTTGGGGTCGAACGAACAGCACAGCAGCAGCACCTGCTGAAAAATATTGGTAATGCGATGATCGCCCGCCTGAACCAACGCCAAGCTGAGCTGCGACGGATGATATTTAATGCCGAAAAAGTAGTTTGAAAGCCGCCCACCAGGGGTCAAAACATAGATGGCAGCCGCATGGTTGTATGTGTGCGTTGCCCGGTAAAAAATGTAATGAAAGCCAACCGCGCCAGTGAGTTTTGTAATCGAGGATGGGTCCCCGACTAAAAAATGCCAGTGCTTGGCGACGGCTTGGGGATGTTTGAAGATTGTCAGGTAGCCGTCCTTTTTAGCCGCGGCCGCCTGCCATGTGTCGGTTGGATCGAAACTGACGGTGATGACATCGTAGTCATGACCGATCCGATCTGACATCCGGTTGAGCGTGTGGGCCAAGCCCATCTCCACATAGGGACAGACCCCCTGACATCGGAAATAAACAAAGCTGAGAATGACGGGCCGACCTTTACGGAAGTACCGGCCCAGGGTTACCTTTTTGCCGTGTGAATTGGTAAACGACAGGTTCAACGGGATTTTTCGACCCGGATTGGGGGTAATGCCCGCAGACTTTGCGTTCCGGCTGTGCTGGGCGTCGGCGGCAAGGTTTCCAAAGGCATTGGCATGCGCGGTGCCGGCAACAAACCCGATCAACCCGCAGCATAACACAGCGGCTGCGAAAATCAGACTGATCGGCTGACGGCGTGTAGCAGGATGGTCAAAACCGCCCGTCGCCTGTGTCCAAGTGCATTTGTTAAATCCACGCATTTTTACACCCTGTGAGGCCATCCTCACACTGTCATCCCTCATCAATCAGCCAGCATTATCGGGCATCGGTGGCTGGGTCTTTTTGCTGCTCTTTTTGCTGAGCTTATTCATGTACCAAATGATAGCATTGAGCTTATAGATATTCTTTTTTCCGGCCAGCTTCCCGGCATAATTGGGCATGATGTTGGGGTAGCCGGCGACCACCAATTTGCCCGGATAGAGCACCATGGTGCGAAGGAATTTGTAATCGGCAGTGACGGTTTTGCCGTTGGTCAGTTTGACGGGATAACCAGCGAGGTTTTTCCAGGTGGGGCCGACACCCTTGCTGCCATCGACGGTGTGGCATGCAATGCAGCCAAGGGAGGCATAAAGTTTTTTACCATAAACACTTAGCGGTCCCTTGGGGCGGACGGGTCCAGTGGCCGATTTTGTGGTTTTGGTATGCTTCGCCACCGCTTTGGGGTGCGCATAGGCCTGATATTGCTGCACGACCGCATCCATTGCTAAGTGAATGCCTATGGTGGCCTTCGTATGGGCCGCATTGGCGTAGTGCGGCTCGATCAATTCCATCTGTTCCTGCTTTACGCCGGCAACCCAGTTGCCGACCGTGCTCATACGTTTGAAGGCGAGTTGGTGACGATAGTGGTGATAGTACGCGGACGTAAAGAGCACCGTCACCAGCACCACGAGTACCATGGTGATACCGACAATAAAAATACCGCTCGCATCGATATCGTCGCGTTGATTATGAGCGCCCGGTTCCGGGCGAATGGGGTGTTCAATACCAAGCCGTTCATCGTGAGACATGGTTTACCTCTACAGGCTTTCAACTGCCAGCGCTTCGGGCAGACGCGGGTCCCGAAGAGGAAGCAGAGATTTATTGGCCAATAAATAAAATGTGTGGGCGACAAACACGCCGCCGACGCCTACAACGCACAGCAAACTGATGATGATGGGAAGCGGATGCAGTGGCATCCAGACCATTTTTTCCGCGGCCGGACTCAGCAGCTTGTAGGGGTCAAGTCCGCTGACGGGTGCCGAGAGTACTTTCTGCGACTGAACATACACAGCCGGTTGAATCTGCCAGAAAAAATCGAGATATTGGAAAACCAGTACCCAAACGCCCCAGAAGACCAGTGTGCCCGCGCGGCGTTTGGGCCAGCGGGAAATCAAACCCAGGAATGGTATGAGAAAATGCCCGACAATCAGCACGATGGAGATGGCAGCCCAGGGGCCAATTTGCCGGAACAGGAAAAACGCGGTTTCTTTGGGCACATTGCCGTACCAGATGAGTATGTACTGGGCAAAACCGATGTACGCCCAGAACATGACAAAGGCAAAAAGCCATTTTCCCATGTCATGATAATGTTCTTTATTGACAACCGGCAGAAACCCCTGCTTCTGAAAGCACCGGGTGATAACGGGCAGGGCCGCCAGAAACGTCACGGCGCAACCGCTGGCGAAGTAGAGGGGTTCGGCATAGGTGAGCCATTTGGGCTGCAAACTCATTACGAGGTCAACACCGATGAGATTCATGATCCAGCACACGACCAGGAAGCACCAGCCGGAATTTTTCTGCAGGCGAATCAGACGCGATACCTGCCCATCCTGATCCTGCGCCAGTGACATGCGGCGGTAGTAAATACTGATGCCCGCCAGCACTGCCAGATAAATGGCCATGCGGATGATGTAAAACGGCGTATTCAAAAAAAGTTGCTTATGGCGAAGTTCCGCATTGGACATCATGTAGGCATGGCTGGTCCAGGGAAAGATCACCTTCATGCCGAGCAGAATCGGAATAAATAAAACGGCAAGAATGATAAAATTGTTGGATACTGCCTCACCGATGCGCCGGATCACATTGCTCCACGCGGATTTGAACAGATGGTGGGCGAGGACAAACCAGAGGGCGGAAACTGCCAGCGCAAAAAAGAACACCCATGCCGTGAGGTAGCTGCAGAGAAATTGCTTCATGTGGTCATGGAGGCCCAGACCAAGCAGAGCCGCCAGAATAAGTGCCGCTATGCCGGTTCCACCGGCAAACTTCATTACCTTGGGCGCCATGCGCTCCATGTAAATCTGTTCGCGGGTGCCAAGTACTATATTTTTCTCAGACACGACAGTCGTGCTCCTGCTACCAAAACCGGGTCAACTCTTTTTCTTCTTTTTCCCTTTGGCGTTCAACTTCACCGTAAGAGATTTCAATCGGGTGCGGATCGGGTAGGGCAACTTGGCCACCGGTACCACCTTTTGCGATTTTTCCAATGCCCGCACATATGAGACGATCGCCCATCGATCCACCACAGGAATCTGGTCTTTGTATGACGCCATCGTCCCGACGCCGTTGGCGATAACATTGTAAATCAACCCATCGGAGAGATATGCGACGCCCGGCCCAAGCAGATTGCTTGGCGGCACCCAGGTGCCAGCTTCGGGGGAACCCTCTTTCCGCAGACGTTGATCCCACCGATTCACCGGCCCGTTGCCGCGACCGTTATAGCCGTGGCAGGGTTCACAGAAGATGTTGAACTCGGTGCGGCCGCGTTCCACAAAGCGTTTGGTGAGCGGAATGGGGATGTGTGTAAGCCATTGCCCCTGACCATGCACCAATTTTTGGCCGTAGAGGACGGAGTCGTACACCTTTTTGCTGGCAAGCACAACGTGGCCTTTGGCCCACGTCTTCGGGTGCACGCGGACTTCCGCCTGATTGACAAAAATAAAATCCTGCTGGGCCAGCGTGCCCGGAATGTGGGGACGCATCGCCCGGCCATCGGCGAAGAGTTTGCTGGGCCGCTGCGGCTTGTAATAGGGCTGCTTGTCCATATCCTGAATGATGGCCCAGCGGGGCGTCGTGGTGCGTTCGTGCCGGGCCAGGCAAATGAGACCGAAAGGCACCAAGGCGGCCAGCCCGATGTTGACGTAAATGTATACATTGCGCGTTTTGCGTTTCATAGACTAGTCGCGAACCTCCTCGACGGCCAATGCCCCGGCATTATTGAGCAATTCGGTGGTGACTTTGAGGTCAAACTTGGCATCACGCGCTTCAACAGCGATAAAAAAACCGTCATCGGTGGCGCGTCGGAAGCGCTCGCTGGTGAAAAGCGGATGCCGGAAGATCGGCAGCTTACAGAAAATAAACGTCGCATAAAACGTGGTTATAACGCTGGACAGTACTGTGACCGGAAACGCCAGGAACATATGCGGGCCAAGCCCCCAGAACGGCTTGCCGGAAACAATGATCGGGTAGTCAAACGCATTGCAAAACCACGCCAGCGCCAACATGCCGATGCATCCCATCGTTGCCACGGTAAAAACCACCACCGGCAGCGGCGAGGGTCTCTGCCCCATCACCTTATCGAGGCCATGCACCGGGAAAGGTGTGTAGCAATCCCAGCGGTAATAGCCATTTTTGCGCAGGGTGTTGGCTGCATTCATTAAAGACTGCGGGTCGTGGAATTCGGCCAGCAGGCCATACATGGTGGGCTGATCGATCGGTGCATCCATGGATGGGTTGTAGGTGCTCATATCACATTCCGCTTAAAAAGCTCCATTGATTTATTCCGCATTCCTGCATTCTTCCGGCAGGTGCGTGTGCGACTGCGGGAGAATGGATTTTACTTCTGACATTGCAACCATCGGTAAAAACCGGCAGAAGAGCAAAAACAGGGTGAAAAACAGCCCGAAAGAACCGGCAAACATACCGATATCAATAATCGTTGGCGAATACATATGCCAACTCGAGGGCAGAAAATCGCGATGAATCGACGTAACGATAATGCTGAAGCGTTCTGTCCACATCCCGAAAAGGGCCAGCAGTGCGATCGGCAGCGACAACCACCATGTGGTGCGGGCCTTCTTGAACCAGAGGGCCTGCGGTATTACTCCGTTGCAGAACATCATGGCCCAGCCCATCCACCAGTATGGACCGAATTCACGGTTGTAGTAGGCAAAACGCTCGTAAATATTGCCGGAATAATAGGCTGTAAAAAATTCAATAAGGTAGATGTAGAGCACGATGGACGAAAGCACCAGCATCAGTTTGCCGAGATTGTCCATATGCCGCTCGGTGATTAAATCCTTCAAACCGAATAAATGTCGCGCGGGGATGGCCAAGGCGATCACCGTGGCGAAACCAGAGAAGATCGCCCCTACAGTAAAGTAAGGGGGGAAGATGGTTTCATGCCAACCAGGAATTTGCGACACCGCAAAGTCGGTACTGACGGTGGAACTCACAGCCAGCACCAGCGCACAGGCGAGGCCGCCCATGATGATCATGCCACGATCGTAAATTTTCCAATGTCGGGCGGAGCCGCGCCATCCGAGTGCAAATACGCCGTAAAGGGTATACCTCAGACGCGTTTTAGCGCGATCACGCAGCGTGGCCAGATCCGGCACCATGCCAAAATACCAGAACAGGAATGAAAACGTGCTGTAGGTGCCGACAGCCAGTGCATCCCAAAGCAGCGGGCTGTAAAAGTTCGGCCAGTCACCCATAATGTTGGGGTAAGGAAGGAGCCAATAGGCAAACCACGGGCGGCCGACGTGGATGGCGGGATAGATACCCGCGCAAAGCACTGAAAATACAGTGGTGGCCTCGGCAAACCGATTGATACCAGTACGCCACCGCTGACGGAACATGAGCAAAATGGCCGAGATCATCGTACCGGCGTGTGCAATACCCACCCAGAAAACGAAATTGATGATGTCAAAGCCCCAGGCGTCAGGCGAATTATTACCCCACACACCGACGCCCGTAAAGACCTGATAGGCGATGGTGAGGAAGAGCACGCAGAGCAGCATCAGGGAGATGGTGAAGCAAACATACCAGATTTTCGGGGCACGTCGGGCCTCGGGCGTGGCGCAGACGATTTTGGTGACGGCATGATACGTCGCCTCACCGGTGACCAAAGGTTCGCGACTTATGCAATCCTCGGCCGTGTTGTCGTAGCCGGTTTCCAGCCTTCTTTGAGGTATTTCAATCGTCGTCATACGTACATCACATCCTACGAAGCGGTCGGCTTCTCATACTCCAAAACTACATGCTACCCAGATCCGGCAGCGCTGATGGTGCAATGTCCGGATTCGGATTGGAAATCTTCGGCAAATACGTCGTTCGCGGTTTGGTGAAAAGCATTTCATTGAGCAAACCGTAGCTGCGCGATTGATTTCTAAGTATCGCGACCTTGGATGATTTATCCAATATATCCCCAAAAACAATCGCCTGCGTTGGGCACGCCTGCTGACAAGCCATTACAATTTCACCGTCGCGGATACGCCGATTTTGACGCTCCGCCGTGACGCGCGTCATTTCAATGCGTTGCACGCAGTAGGTGCATTTTTCCATCACGCCACGCACGCGGATGCTTACCTCGGGGTTGCGCTGCATGGCCACGAGATCATTCATGGGTTTGCGAAGCAGATTCGGCTCGTAAAGGTTCTGCAGGGTGCCGCTGTTATAATCAAAAAAGTTAAACCGCCGAACTTTGTACGGGCAGTTATTCATACAGTAACGTGTGCCAATGCACCGGTTGTACGCCATCTGGTTGAGACCGTCCTGACTGTGAACCGTCGCACCGACGGGACAAACTGCCTCGCAGGGGGCATTTTCACACTGCATGCACATAACGGGTTCATGCACCGATTCAGGACGGGTCAGATCCGGCCCGCGGAAATAGCGGTCGATGCGCATCCATTGCATCTCACGGCCATTGAGAACCTGTTCTTTACCGACGATGGGGATATTATTTTCCGCTTGGCACGCCACCACACACGCCCCGCAGGCGGTACATGCGGTCAGATCAACCGAAAGCCCCCACTGGTAACCCGTGTTGTAATGGTGCTCATCCCAAAGGTTTACAGCGGTCTGCCGCTTGTGACCGAGGGATGGATTGGCCTGCAATTCTTTGAACGTCGCCATATGCACAAGCTGCGGAATACGCTCGGCGATGGTTTTTTCACCCGCAATCCCGATGACAAAGTGATTTTGCGTGGTGGCAAGCTGGTACGTTTCCGTGGTCGGTTTGATCTGGGCCACTGCCATATCCATCTGCGATGTCGTCCGCAGCAGATAGACATTAAAACCAGTCCCAGTGCCGACAACACCTGATTTGGTCCGGCCATATCCATAGGGCAGACTGATGGAATTTTCCGGCTGCCCGGGCAGGGCGTAGACCGGCATTTTCAGCGTGCGACCCGCGACGGTAATTTCAATCATTTGCGATTGGTGCGGATTTAGCCCCAGCTCCATTGCGGTCCTGGGGTTGATCATGGCCGCGTTATCCCACGTAAGCCGCGTCATCGGGTCGGGCAATTCCTGCAACCAGCCGCTGTTGGCCCAACGTCCGTCGTACAATTTTGTGTCATGCCGGAAGACCACTTCAAATTCGCCAGCTTTTAATTTTGTATTGGCGGCCGCCTGCATCGCCGAACTTAGCGCTGCCGGGAGGCCCGCTGCATCGATGCGCACATGCGCCGGGGAGTAGGCCGTACCCTCGACGTAGCCGTCAAAAAGTGCTTTTTTCCACTTCCATTGGCTGGACTTTATCTTGAGTGTGTCCTGGGCGATCTGATAGCCGGTCAAATGAGGTTCACCATTGAGAATCGCCACCACTTCGGCGGCACTTTTACCGTTGAAGATCGGCTCAATCATGGGCTGCACGATGGAGATGGTGCCATCAAACGTGCGGGCGTCACTCCAATTTTCCAGATAGTGACTTTCCGGAAGATGCCAGTCGCACAACTCAGATGTTTCGTCATCGTAGTCGGCCAGGTGAATGCTGGCGGGTACTTTATTGAGTGCCGCGGCAAAGTTAATATCGGCCGGGGCCGTAAATACGGGGTTACCCCCCAGAATAACCAAGGTTTTCACCTTGCCGGAATTAATGGCGGCGGTTAATTCCGTGATGGCTTCCACATGGGTTTTGCGTCCGGCGTCCTGGGCATCATAGTATTTAACGGTGCGGCCGGTACCGCCTAATGCGTCATTCAAAATGACGGCAAGGGCATGAACAATGGGCGGCTGATGATGCCCGACGGTAATTACCGACTGCCCTCTATGGGCAAGAAGATCGGCCGCCATCGCGCTGCACAATTTGGCGTCATAGCCGACGGGAGCGGTCGGCATGCTTGGCAGGTCAAATGGAAGATGAAGGCCCTGCTTTTTCAATTCCGCCGCCAGCATCGCCACAGCAATGACAATGTCTTTGCCGGCCATCGCCATCCGGTGGTTCATATTTTCGGCCTGTGAGCCGGTGATGGAAAACGTGGATTCAATCGCGTAGAAGCGATTCATTTTTTTGGCCAGCGCCCCGGTGGATGGATCGGTCATGCGACGACCGTCGGCAAAGTCGCGTGAGAGCTTCACGGACAAAGGATCGCCCACAAACATGTCAAAATCGACGCTGACAATAATCTGGGCGGCGTGCAATTCAGGAACGACACGCAAAGGCTTGCCGCACGCCATTTCCGTTCCGACGCGGTCGTTATCAAACGATATGGGTTCATATTCAAACCATCGCATGTGCGGCAGCGTTTTTTGCAATTTATCGCGCATGTGGTGAAGGCTGGGCGACGAATAAGCCTGCGACAGAACCGCCACGCCGGCACCGCCATCTTTTTTGGCATCGGCAAGCTGATCTTTCCAAAATGACTGAAACGTCAACCAGTTGCTATCGATAAATTTATTATCTGCCCGCTGCACGACGCCACGCGACCGGTCAGGGTCGTAGATGGTCATGATGCTGGCTTGGCCATAGGAATCACTACCGCCCCGATTCATCGGATGCGACGGATTGCCATCAACTTTAATGGGACGGCCATCATAGCTGGTTACCATCATCCCTTGACCAACACCCGATATATCCATCGCCGTGGTGTACTGCACCGGCACGCCGGGATCGCGGTTGGCGGGGCGATGGGCGTAGGGTGCCAATTCCTGCACCGGGTAACGGCGGCAGCCAGCCAGGCCGGCCAAGGCCAGCGAGGCCCCCATCAATTTGAGAAAGCGGCGACGGTCGCCGGAGAGAAATTCCGATGCCCGGGATGGAAATTCACGTTCGATGATTGTGGTGAATTCCGGCGTCCCGGCAAGTTCTTCCAGGCTTTGCCAATAATGGCGGCCCGTGGCTAATTTTTCAGTTAATGATGACATGTCTCGCAATCCGTTAACAATTTGACACTGGGAATGTGATACCGCTTGAGCAGGTACTTGCCGAGATTGTGGGGCAACGTGGCGACGGTAAGTCCCAAATCTTTTGCCAGCTTGACCTTATTTTTCCCCGTCCAGTTGAGGTTGGTAACCTCGTTTCGCGGACGCAGATACGGGGCCGGGTTGCGGTGGCAATTCAGACACCACGCCATATTAAATGGCTTGGCTTGGTACACCCGCGTCATTTCGTTTACCTTGCCGTGGCAGACCAGGCAACTGATGCCCGCATTGACATGCGCCTCATGATTGAAGTACACATAATCGGGCAGGTCGTCCACCTTGATCCACGGAACCGACATCCCCGCGAGGCTCTTTTTCCCAGTGCCGTAGCTATTGCGGATCGCCTGAAGTTTGCGGCTCTTGGCGGCAATGAGGGAGTGGCAATTTAAGCAGGTTTGCGTCGGCGGCAGTGCGGCATACGCGGCGCGCTTTACATCGGTGTGGCAGTATTCACAGTTAATGCCTAATTTCCCGGCATGAAAGGCATGGCTGTATGGGACAGGCTGTTTGGGTGCGTAATTGACATTCAGCGTGCGTGCGCTGCACCCATAAGCAATGAGTATGACCAAGTAGACGGGGATGATCAGCGTGGAGATCACAATGACTTTTGTGAGCCAGTCTGACCACTTCGGAAATACAAAAAAAGGACGTTCGCTCATGTTATAGGCCGCAATCCTTAAACAGGCTGCCACCTGATGGCCGGGCAGCTAAACGAGGCCCAAGCGGCGGCTCTCCAACAATCATCACACCTCGGCGCGGCGAGGTTGTGAAACTTTGCACAAAGTCCGGGTGATGATAGTAATGCTCGCCGCCAAACCCGTCAATGGAATCCGCGTCACCTTAACCATCACCCAGCGGCGTTTCGGCATCCATCGTAAAACCGCCCGCCTCAAGTCCGACGTATTGTGGCATGTTGGAAGCAAAATTTCAATCAAGTTTTTGAATTTTCTGAAATCTCACGACACTCCAAAGCGGAACAAGCTCATTGCAAGTGCTTTATAAGACTCCACCGCAAGGGATTCTCTTCATCGGCAACGTCGCTGATGGATCGACATCAGGTCATGTTGGATAATTTTTCTTTCAAGGGTTTCAACTATGCGCAGATTAAGCCTTTCGTTGATGGCGGCCGGAACGCTGCTGATGACTGGGGTGGGCATGGCCGGTGCCACGGTGCACAAACCAAAGGCCGCTCAGAAGGCCCTTTGGGTGGGCCAATTCAATCAATGCTCCTACGACGCACTGGCGTCGGCATTGAAATATTATTATGGATTTGTGCCGACGTACCACCATCTTAAAAAATTTCAGCAGCGTACGTTTTACAAACCGCTGGCCGCTACCGGCTACGCCGCCTATTTCGGTTGGGCACCATGGACGGCGTATATGGTCAACAGCCACAAGATGGTCTGGGGCAATCGGAAGGTGGATCACCTCAAGGCCAAGCGGTTTTCGCTTGCCACCCATATGGCACCCCGGGTGATCAACCCCAGTTGGATGCTGGTGCGTTTTGCCCCCGGAGAACGGGAGCGACTGGTGAATCGACTGGAGCGCTATCTGAAAAAAGGGCCGGTGATCATCTGGACGCCCTATGCGGGTGTTTTAGGCCCCAAGGGCCGCCGCTGGCACATGGTCCAACGGGTCAGACCTCACGTTTACGCGGTGCCTTACAATGTGCACCTTACGCATGCGGTTACCGTATTTCCGGATGGGCATGATAAAGTTCTGGTGACGGACTGTTCCGTCCTCAACGGTGTTTATATCACGTCACCGAGTGTGGTGGTGGATGTGGCGGCGGCCATGAATGCGTCCATCCGCATCGGCGGCAAGCACAGCATCTATGCCCGCGGCCTGCGCGGTGTGCATCATGCCAAATATGAAACCGTCATCTATCGCCAAAAATAACCGCGTCTCAAGACTTAATGTCAGCATCGCATGATGGCAACATCTTGCGCGAGTCCCGAATGGCACTGCCAGGGCAAGGGCTCTCACGCGGAATCATGGCAAAGGGGGCAAACGTACGTGCCGTGCATAGCGATGGAAACGCTCATGCGGATGCTTTGATCCCATTTGCATCGCCTCCCACCGTGGCGACATACGCGCCCGGCGGATTGAAGCGGGCCGCCAATATCGCCCCTACCAGGATAAACGAACACCAGATCACGACATCGGCGCAGTCGGTGTAATGGCGGCCGTCGGGGCCGAAAATTTTCGCCAGTTCTGAAGTCAGCGGCATCAGTAACGCCACCGCCAATAATGACCACCATGCGATTTTTTGGCTGCGGCGTGTGGCGAGTTTGTCCGATGCGACCATCCCGACCGCCATAAGCGCGAAGATGAGTGTGACGTAGTGCGGCACCCACGTGCGTTCCGATGCCCACAGCATAAATGCCCCGATGCAGGCAATCTCCAATGGATAACGGCGCGCGTGAAAATCGGGAACGGACTGGCGGGCCCACACGATGCCGGTCACGGCAATCACGCCCAGAATGATTCGGCCAATGAGATGGGCCAGTTTTGGCGGGATGGCGGCAATATTGACGTAATGCCACACTACGTGGCCGTGAGAAAAGGTCTTCCACGCTGGCTCATGCGAGAAAAATCGCAATATCAGTTCAGGTATGGATTCTCCGTTGGGAAATTTAATACGATCATGCAGTATGTACGGCTTGATCATGATATCGGTCCACTGGTGCATCCAGAGGAGGTTTTGCCCAAAGCCAAAAAACAATCCGGGTACGACGAACAACCACAGTACAGACCCGATGAGAATAAACATGGACAAAAGCCAGCGCCGACGGAACAGAAAATACGCCAGAAATGCCAAGGGCGTCACTTTGATGCAAATGGCCATCGCCACAAAAAGCCCCGCAAGTATTTGGCTGCGTTTATTGGCATCTTGCGCAAACCACAGCCCGAGCGTCAGCGGCAGCAACATCAGCAGATTCATCTGCCCTTCCTGAATATCGCCAATGACGGGGAAAAACCAGCCCGCGATGATCAGTCCGATGGCCAGTGGTTCGATAGGGCCGGACGAACGCTTGATAATGGAATAGGCCAGAAAAAATATGGGGACAAAAAACAGGGGCTTGCAGAGCACCCACGCCGCCTGCGCATCGGGGCGCGAAAGCAATGTGAACGGCGCAACGAAAAGCATGGCAAATGGCGGCAGCGGAAAGCGGTCGGAACGATAGGGTTTATGGTCATGAATAAACTTGGGAACCACTTTCATGTAGGAATCGAAGGCGTCGATGTGTTTCTGCCGTGTCATCTCATGGGCCACTTTGTGGTGAGCCTGCACCGCCAGAATGATTGACGCGATCAGTACTATTCCAAGGACAATGGGTGTCATGTAGCGTTGCACGATTAAAAGCCATCCCTGCAAAAAAAAGCCAGCGCCGGTGCGGCCGAGATGGTAAGGGAAATCAGGTGCAAGGAAAAATCAACACCCTAAATGCTGCGTAACCCCTATCACCATCTACGGACGGGGGGTTGCCGCTGTCAAGATATCCTCGGCGGTCAGTACGCCCAACGGAGCGCCCGGCATTGCTGGATCGATAATGATGACGGCGTGCGGGTTGGAATCAACAACAATGCGCGAGGCCATCCGCAGCGGGTGGTCTGCCTTCAGAGCCGCCACCGGCATAATGGGCAGATGGTCCACTATCGCGGCCGCCGCAATACCTGGATCGAGAATATTTTTAATTGGCACAATTCCCAAGGGGTGATTATTCATATCGACGACGACAGCGTACTCATTGGGCGGTTGCTGGGCAACGTCGATCGTTTTTCGTGCATCGCCTATCGAGGTACCGAGGGCTACGATTGACGGGCGGCGGGTGACGGCATCGCGCGCGGAGAGATGCTCCAGCGGATTGGCCTGAAAATGGATGGGCACGGAAACTCCGCGGCGGGCAATTTTCTCGGTCATGATTGAATCTGGCATGAGCAGGCAGGACACCCAGAAAGAGAGCGTGCACCCTATAAGCAGAGGCAGGAGGCCGTGGGGCTGGAGCGTGGTTTCAAAGGCGAATACGACCGAAGTCAGAAATGCCCGCGATGCGCCGGCAAAAAGTGCCGCCATTCCAACCAGTGCAGCCACGCCGGCATTGACTCCGGCATCCGGCACGAGATGCACGATACCGATGCCCAGCAAAAAGCCCAATGCACCGCCCATCATGAAAAGCGGTGCCAGCGTTCCGCCCGAGGTGCCGCTGCCCAGAGCGATCGTCCACGAAATCCACTTAAAAATCAATAAAAGAGCAATGGCAGACAAAGCCCAATGCGCGGAGAGAATCGCGGAGATGTGATCGTACCCCACGCCCATGGAATTGGCGTCAAAAATGCCGCAGGCACCCACAACGACCGCCCCGATGGCCGGCCACCACATCCAGTGCACAGGGATGTATTTTTCAAATATATCTTCAACCCGGAAAAGCATCTTGGTAACGCCTACCGATGCTACGCCGCACAGCAGGCCGATCAAGGCGTAAAATAATAATGAAAGATGACTCGGGGCACCGAAAGGCTGCATATGAAATATCGGTGAGGCCCCCATTGCCAAAATCCGCAATCCCGCCGCCACACCGCTGGCCAGGGCTACGGGAATCAGCGACCGCGGGCTGAACTCAAAAAGCAGCAGCTCTACCGCCAGCAGTATGGCCGATATCGGCGCACCGAATGTCGCGGCCATGCCGGCGGCCGCTCCGGCGGAAAGCAAAATTTTACGTTCGTCCGGCGTGCTCTCCAGCATCTGTCCGATCATGGAACCAAACGCCCCGCCGGTGGCGATGATGGGACCTTCGGCTCCAAATGGCCCGCCGGTACCAATACTCAGCACGGCCGACAGCGGTTTGAGAAAGGCTATGCGGCGCGGCACACGACTTTCATTTGTCAGGATGCTTTCCATCGCTTCAGGTATGCCATGCCCCCGAATGCCAGCGTGACCGTAGCGGGCCAAAAATCCAACCGCGATGGCCCCCGCCACCGGAATAAGGATCACCCAGTAACCCAGATGGGCGTCGGTGGGGGCAGTAAATGCAAACGACCAGCGACCGTAAAAACAGATGTTGGTAAGCAGGCCAATCGCTTTCATCAGCACCATCGCGGCCACAAAACCAACACCTCCAAGAATGACCGATAGAAAGCACAATCGAAGTGTGCGTGGTGCAAGCACACTGGGTTTGGGCACGGTGCCTTCATTGGCCAGGGAAACCGCCATGGATGGTGCCACCATTACCCTGTCGGTCGGCTTTTTAATTGGATTTGAATCGGTCATTGTACTCCTGTCGAATGTGTACCAAGCACGGAAGTCTATGAGAAATGGGGCTTGGAGAGCAAGCGGACGGCGGCGACGAAGCAAAGCAAGCGGTGATTGCATCCGTCTTGTATGCCAGCCACCGGCAAAAAGCAGGGCAGTTGGCCACAAAAAGAAAAGGTGGGAATGACCGTCCAGATCATTCCCACCGCCGAGTCGGGCATCCTTGCCCCGCTATTTCTTACGGTCAATCAACGGCTTGCGTCAGTGGTGCTGCCAGCCGCCATGGAAACCCCGGCCGCCGCCATGCCATCGATTGAAGTCCTGACCACGGTCGCCCCGATCGCCATGCCAATCGCGCCGATCGAATCGCCGGAAGTTTGGGTGAAAGGCGGGCCGGAAGATCGGGCGATAGATCGGCCGGTAGACGGGATGAAAAACGGGGCGATAAATTGGCTGATACACCGGGCGATAAACCGGAACCGGTGGCGGGCAATAGGTGGGCGCGGCATAAGCCGGCGTTGGATAAATGGGCGCTGGAGTATAAACCGGTGGCGGGCAAGCCGGAACATAGGCCGGGGCGGGTGCGTACACCGGAGCCGGCCGATAATAAATGGGACGCGGAGTATAAACCGGGGCGGACACCACCACTGGCAAACCAAAATTGAAGCCAAACGCCACCCGTACCCCCGCGTGGGCGGTTGAACCGATGGCCAAGGCTGAGGCGGCTACCGCCCCGGCAAGGAGCAATTTGCATCCGGTAGTTTTAGCCGCGAGATGAGAAAGGAAGGCGTTCATAAAGACCTCCAGAGAGTAATTCGAGGCGGTTAGCCCCGTATCAAAGCCCGCCAGCCTGAAAGGGCTGATCTGCGATGCTTCCGATGGGTAAAACGAATCACAATGCAAATAGTTTCATTTATGATACTATTTTATTTTACATGTTATCATTTGAATGATATTTTATACTTTTATAGCCTAAAACTATTTAATTTGCGGCGATAGCGGGGTTCTACGCACAGAATCTATTCTATTGTTCATATTTTTGTCATTTTATGTCGCATTAAGGAATATTTGGCGCATTGATTTTTAGCCTGATCATCTTTACCCCCCTTTGCGGAGGCCCAAAGCGTTGATTTCCACCTCAGAGAGCGGGAATGGCACAAAGATATTGTCAAAAGCGAAAAAGCTCGCCGGGACAAGCCCAATGGCTAAACCATTCGGTGTCGGGCAGGGATGGGCCAGCATTGCGTGTTCGCATCGCCCATTTAGCCGCGTCCCTTGGGCACACGCGCTTCATCGCGGCGCGCTATATGCACCGATGCCACCGCAGTAAATGCTGCCGTGCAGGCGCGCCGGGACAAGCCCGAAATTCGGTGGCGAGTTTTGCAGTCGTTAACGCCCGGACCAAAGGACCATATATTAAATCCCCGCACCTTGATCAAGGTGGATGCCGCACTCTTTTTTGTCCATGCCGCTCCAACGCCCATCACGGGAATCTTCCCCCGCGGTCAGCGGACGAGTGCACGTTTCGGGATTGCAGCCGATTGACGTATACCCTTCATTCCACAGGGGATGATAGGGCAGGTCGTGATGCCGCATGTATTGATGGATGTCCTTTGTCGTCCAGCGAAGCAACGGAGATATGGCGAGCGATCCGGTGCGGCGGTTGGCCTCGAGCGTTTGCATTTGCGACCGGTGCGCAGATTGATCGGCCCGAATGCCGCGCAGCCACGCCGCCGGTGCCAGCGACTGCATCGCACGGTCAAACACGCTGTTTTTATTGGCGCGGCAGCACGCCTCGACATCCCGGCGTGTGCGCGGATCGGGTTCACCATTTACGGAAAGCCAGACTATTGGATCGTGCTCGGTGTGAAATTCCAGAATATTAAGCCGATATTGTCGCCGCATTGTCTCCATAAACAGGAGTGTTTGCGGAAACAGGTATCCGGTATTGATAAACACGATCGGAATATCAGGGATGGCGCGGGTGGCCATGTGAATCAGGCACATGCTTTCTGCACCGAAGCTGCTGGTCATGATGAGTCTGGGGCCGAAGGTGTCGGCGGCCCATCGCACAATTTCCGGTGGAGACATATTCGCCGTAACCTTATTGGCGACTTCGGGAAGAATATTAATTTGATCGCTGATGGCCGCGGTTGTCATGGCTGTTGATAATCCTCAAGTTAGTTTACGGCTGTCCCGGCGGGCTTGGCCTGAAATTTGTTTTTCCATGCTGCATGGAGTTCATCGAGTATATGCTCCGGCACGCGGACGTTGCTTCGGCCGATGCCGATATTAATATCCGGCTTGCGAGTTCCGTGAAAATCAGATCCGCCGGTAACTACGAGTTGATGCTTGGTGGCGATTTGCAGCAAAAAGCTGGCATCCTGGGGGCGATGGTCAGAGTGCCATACTTCAATGCCGTCGAGCCCAAGGTCAACGAGTGACTCGATGGAATGTTGAAGATGGGCATGGTTCTGGGCCCGCAGTTGTACCGGGTGCGCCAAAACCGCCAGCCCGCCGGCATCGTGGATGCAGTCGATGGCCTGACGCGGGGTGAGACGTTCTTTATCAAAATAGGCTGCCCCGCCCATACCCAAATAAACATCAAACGCCTGCTTCAGACTCGCTACGCAATGCGATTCCAGCAGAGCCTGGGCAATATGCGGCCGCCCCACCACCACGGTGCGATTACCTGCGGCGTCGCCGCGGTGGGCAATTTCCAGTACCTGATCCATGGTGATTTTGCAGCCAAGTTCGTTGAGTTTGGCAATGATGCGAGGATTACGATTGTTACGACCATCGATGAGTATCTGGCTCATTTTGAGCAAAGCGGGTGAATGGGGATCGATGTAATACCCGAGTAAATGCATGGTTGCCGGGGCCGGTGCTTCGGCCGAGATTTCAATGCCCGGCACAAAACGCAATCCGGCTTTATCGGCGGCCACTTGCGCCTCGATCAACCCGCCACCGGAATCATGATCGGTCAGTGCCAAACCGCATAAGCCGCCATTTACTGCGGCGCGAACCAATTCAGTTGGGGTTAAGGAGCCGTCACTGGCGGTTGAATGCGTATGGAGATCGACCACGCGATTATTCATGCAGACTCCAATAATATGTGACGACCGCGCAGGGCGAGCAGAATTGCCTCGACACATTGATCCACCGATTGACGATTGGTTTCGACGCGCACCTCGGCATTTTCGGGCGGCTCGTAAGGTGCATCGACGCCGGTGAAGGCCATGGGTTTGCCCGCGGCGGCACTGGCACGCGCCTTTTTATAAAGATTTTTGGGATCGCGCTGTTCGCAAATATGCAGCGGGGCATCGACAAAGACTTCTATAAATGGATGGGGCAGCACCCGCTTGCGAGCATTGGCCCGGTCGGCACGATACGGACTGATAAAACTGCATATGGGAATGACATGGGCGTCGGCAAACAGTTTGGCAACCTCACTGACCCGGCGAATATTTTCTGTCCGATCGTCGACACTAAAGCCAAGATCGCCATTCAAACCATGCCGGACATTGTCCCCATCAAGTACAAAGGCGAGATGGCCGCTGCGGATTAGAGACTGCTCCAATGCCATGGCGATGGTGGATTTTCCGCACCCGGACAAACCGGTCAGCCACACCACTGCGGGGGCGTTTCGGGTAAGTTGTCGGCGATTTTCCGGTGTGACGTGGCCGGAATGCCAGACGACATTGGGTGATTTTTCTGCCATGGATATCCAAGCCTTTATCCAATCACATACAAATCCGATAGGATTTGTATGGATAAGCATAGCAAATTCAAGTTGCCGATTCAAATGGGGTCATTTTTTGGACCCCATTATGGCCTATTTCCGGTGGGCTTGAACCCATTTTTTGGAAAACTGGGCATAAGCCCCCCAGAAACCTGCGATTTTAATCGACGGAACCGCAGAGGTTAAGCGGGATACACAGAGGGAGTATGAAAGGCAAGATTTAACGACCGCGATAAACTTGCACTCTAACCGATCGCGCGTGAAGGTAGACCGCCTGCCGGGTTAGCGCAGATCGATACTCGGTAGAGTCAAAGGAGTTGATGGATGCGTTACAGAGTATTGGGTTCCACTGGACTGAAAATCTCGGTGATCGGGGTGGGCACATGGCAACTCGGGGGTGAGTGGGGTAAAGATTTTTCGACAGCCGAAGTTGCGGCCATGCTGCAAGAGGCCAAAGACTTAGGTATTAATTTTATCGATACCGCCGAATGCTACGGCGACCATGTATCAGAACGACTGATTGGCGCGGCGATAGCGGGCCAGCGTGCCGATTGGATCATCGCCACGAAATTCGGGCATAAATTTCACGGCCATATGAATCGAACTGAACCCCGATCGGCGGCGGAAATTGCGGTTCAGCTTGAAGATTCGCTGCGGGCGCTGCGGACGGACTACATTGACATTTACCAGTACCATTCCTGGGGTGACAGCCAATTTGACGATCCCGAGGTGTTATCTTACCTGAAGGCGGAACAAAAGCGTGGGCGAATCCGGCATATTGGGGTGTCGATTTCCAAAAATACCAACATGCACCAGACGGGCCAATGCGGTGCCAGGGGGATTGAGGTGCTGCAGGTGATTTACAACCGACTGGATCGTGCGCCCGAGCGGGAGGTGTTGCCCAGCGCCCAGGCGCAACAGGTAGGCGTTTTGGCGCGTGTACCACTGGCAAGCGGTTTATTGAGTGGTAAATATCGGCCGGGCGTTGAATTTGCGGCCAATGATGTTCGATCGGGCCACGACAAGGCGCAGCGGGACGCGCGACTTTTGGAGGTGGAACACATTGCCCGGGATGAGGTTCCCGCAGGGATGGCGATGTCGCAATGGGCGCTGGCGTGGTGTTTGAAGCACCCGGCGGTAACGGCAGTGATACCGGGTTGCAAAACGGTGGAGCAAGTTCGGGCCAATGCGATGGCAGGCGACATCATTTTGTGAGAGCGTGGCCATTTTGCGACACCTGTGGCAAACGGCATTTAATCTCACCTGCATCGCAGTTACACGGCCAAAGTGGCCGGCAGGAATCAGGATTCTAAGGAGTGATACCACATGGGGGCAGCATCATGGCCTGAGCAGTATCTGATGCATATTGAAAATGAAATATTTATTCCCGCATCAGCGGGGCACGTCTTTGATGCTGTGCTCAGGCAGATTGGCCCCGATATGACCCGCGCCGACGGGGTGGCCATGCCATTGACTATCGAACCGTGGCCGGGCGGGCGGTGGTACCGCGACTTGGGGAATCAGTCAGGCCATTGGTGGGGCCATGTGCAGGTGATCAAGCCACCCCACGTGCTGGAAATATGCGGGCCCATGTTTATGTCGTACCCGGTGGTATCGCATGTGCAGTTTCGGCTTACAGAGGTGGCGGGCGGCGTGCGGCTGGTGGTCGTGCATCGGGCTATGGGGGAAATATTGCCTGCCCATCGGCAAGCTGCAAAGGCCGGCTGGATAGATATGCTCTCGCGTGTAAAAGGACGGTGCGGATCGGTATGACCGCATAAGTTACAATGATACTCGCCATTGGTGCGGTATTTGTTTTACTTTCAGGAGAAGCCACATGTTAAAAGATGTTATGGCGGTGATGATTGAACGCCATCAGGAGAAAATGCTTACGGGTCTGGTTAGTGACATACCGGAAGAAAAAATGGCCGCGCAGCCCGTAGCAGGGATGAATCATCCGGCTTGGCTTTTGGGCCATTTGCTGGGGTTCGAACAAAAAGTTGCGACGGAAGTTATAGGCAAAGCGGTCCGTCACCCGTTGCCGCCTGAATGGTGGGGCATATATGGGATTGGTTCCATACCGAAGGCGGAGCCGGCGCTTTATAAATCCAAGGCGTTTTGCATGGAGGCGTTGGGAGAAACCTCAAAGATGATCGGGGATTACGTCCGCGCGTTGAAGGATGCCGATTTGGAAAAACCTCTTCCAGACACCAGTCTGGCCAAGAATTTTCCGAGCTTTGCAAATTTGCTGGTGGCGGTGGCAACCCATCGGGCCTATCACACCGGACAGATTGCAAGTTGGCGCAAGGCCATGGGTATGCCACACGTGGGCATGTAAATGAAACATCGCACGCAGGGTGACGGGATGATTAAAAAGGCGGCCGTATCCGGGTAATGACCTTTTTAGAGGATGCCACGATGCCGACATTTGGGCTTTTCTTTACCGCCATCCTGTTTGTCTTGGCGTTGCTGTGGCTCAAGGGGATGTACAACCGCTGGCGGGAAGACTGGGGTGAGTTGCGCAATCCGGAAACCGACATCATCCCGCGTCTGGTCATTATCGGTATGTGGCTGCTCACAGCTCTGATTGCGTTTTATGCCATATCCGTTCTCCTCATGATTGCAATTGGGATTGCAACTGGCCTGCGTTCCATTTTGTAAATGGGGATGGCTGCGGTGCGAGCCTAAATCGGTTATTTTTCACTGAATGACGAAGGATATCTATTTAATTGACGGCCACGCGCAAATATACCGTGCCTATTTTGCGCTGATGAATTTGAAAAGCCCAAGCGGCGAGCCGACCAATGCCACCTTCGGATTTATATCGGCCTTGCTCAAACTGATATCCACGCGCCGTCCGTCTTATCTGGCCGTGGCGATGGATGCGGGGTCGAGTCAACGGGAGGAAATTGACCCGGAATATAAGGCGACGCGCAGTCCCATGCCGGCGGACATGCCGATTCAAATCGACCGCATCCGGGCCATGCTGCAAGCCGTGCCTATCTGCACACTGCGGGTAGACGGTTTTGAGGCGGATGACGTGGTGGCTACTGCGGTCAAACGCTTTTTGGACGATCCGGCCAATGCGGAAGGCCGCATCTACATTTGCACCCGCGATAAAGATTTGGAAGCGCTGATTAACGAACGGGTATTTCTTTACGACATTGAGCGTGAAGAGGTGACGGATGCGGCCGCCCTGGTTAATAAAAAGGGTTATCCACCCGGGCATGTCGGCGACATTCTGGCGCTGACCGGTGATTCATCCGACAACATCGCCGGCATTCCGGGCGTGGGGCCGAAGACGGCGGCGAAGTGGATCGCGCAGTATGGATCATTGGATAAATTGATTGAACATGCGGGTGACATCGGCGGTAAGGTGGGGCAATCATTGCGCGATAACATGAACGTGCTGGAAAAATCGCGGCGACTGGTGCAACTGCAAACCGACGTACCACTCAAGGCATCGCTGACCGATCTTACATTTGATGCGGCGGGACTCAACCATCTGCTGCCGACGTTTGTGGATTTGAGTTTCAAGAGCCTGATTCCGCAAACGCAAAAGGTGTTGCAGTCGTTGGGCCACAGTGCGGATATCAAGATAGATACCCAGCGGGCGGGCGATGCGACACCATTGGCGGCATCGGCCATAAATCCCGGCGACATGCCGGGCGGTCTTTTTGCCGGTATGAGTTTGGCGGATCGACCGGGCATATCTACGGCGGTAAAAGGTGCCGATAGGTCAGCATCCGGCACAGCGGCGGAGGCGACAGAGCCGGCCATCGCCCCAACGCTGATCGCCGTCGAGGGGGAATACATATTGGTTAATTCGCCAACGGCGCTGGCGGCCATGGCAGAGGAATTGCGGGCGCAACTTGCGGCATCGCCCAGGCGAGAATTAGCGGTAGATACAGAAACCGATGCATTAAGCAGTGTGCGATCCAATCTGTGCGGCATATCTCTTTGCGCCCGGGCGGGGAAGGCATGGTATATCGCCGTCAAAGGCCCCGGGGCAGTACTAAAGCTGGCAGACATCCATCGCGTAGTGGCACCGTTGCTGGCGGATTCGGGCATTGTAAAAATCGGACAGAATATTAAATACGATATCAACGTGCTGCGCCGCTACGGGTATGAGTTCGGCGGGCCGCTGTTTGACACGATGATCGCCAGCTACCTGATTGATTCAAGCCGGCGCAGTCATTCAATGGATGCGTTGGCGGCAGATATGCTCGGTTTGAGACCGATATCCATTAAGGAGTTAATAGGACGCGGGGCTCAGCAGCGCAGTTTTGCGGACGTACCGCTGGACGACGCCTGCCGCTATGCCGCCGAAGACGCGGATGTAACGCTGCGACTGGCCGCGGTGCTGGCTCCCCGGATAGCCGAATTGCACCTGACCGATTTGCTCGATGGGCTTGAAATGCCCATGGTGCGTGTGCTGGCGGATATGGAATTGGCGGGCATATGCATCGACAGCGACCTGCTTAAGGTGCTCGATGCACAGATGGCCGACGATATTGCCCGTGTGCAGAGGGAGGTTTTTGCCCAGGCAGGAACTTCATTCAATATGGATTCACCCAGGCAACTGGCGGAGGTATTATTTAATAAATTAGGTTTGCCGGTACAGCGTAAAACCCGCACCGGACCGAGCACAGATATTGAAGTGCTTCAGGCCCTGCAGGATATGCACCCAGTACCAAAATTGATTATGGAATATCGGCAATTAACGAAATTGCGCAGTACCTATGTGCTGGCATTGCTGGCGGACATGAACCCGGAGACGCACCGGGTTCACACCAGTTTTAACCAAACGGTGGCGGAAACGGGGCGACTTTCAAGCAGCGATCCCAATCTTCAGAACATCCCCATACGGACGGAAAGTGGTCGCGAGATTCGGCGGGCCTTTGTGGCTCCGGGGCCGGATTGGTGCTTGATCAGCGCGGATTATTCGCAGATTGAACTGCGTGTGCTGGCACATTTCTGCCGGGAGCCGGCTCTGCTGGAGGCCTTTGAGGCGGACACGGATATTCATCAATTTGTGGCCATGCAGATATTTAACGTGGCCGCCAATGAGGTAACCAGTGACATGCGGCGGCTGGCCAAGACCGTGAACTTTGGGATCATTTACGGGCAGACGCCTTTTGGATTGGCCTCGACCCTGAAGATACCGCGCGATGAAGCCGCCCGATTTATAGATACCTACAAGGCGCGCTTTCCCGGCATCAGCCATTTCACCACGCAGTGTGTGCTGGATGCATCAACCCACGGCTTTGTGAGCACCATTCTGGGCCGTCGGCGCTTTATTACGGAATTGTCATCCGCCAATCAGGCCATGCGACAGTTTGGCCAGCGCGCGGCGGTTAATTCGGTTATTCAAGGCTCGGCCGCTGATTTAATAAAACAAGCCATGGTAAATATTCACCGTAAAAATCCGTTCAATGAACTCCACATGCTGCTTCAGGTGCATGATGAATTGGTGTTTGAGTGTCCGGTTTCGCAGGCGAAAGCTGCGATGGAATTTATTGAACATCAGATGGAATCAGCTATGAGGCTGGCGGTACCTTTAAAGGTTGACATCTGCAGCGGATCAAACTGGCTGGATATGGATTAAAATACCGGGCGTGGAAACTGCGCCGGGCGTGGCCATTTTTCAATGCGGGGGTGAAATCGCCAAAAAATAGACGAGGGTCGGCGTTTCCCGGCGTCTTCCAACATGCGAGCCTTTTTGGCTACAATACCTTGAGGGTTGCGGTGGCGATCAATGCCGCAACAGCATGGAGATGCACATGAAGTCGAGAAAATGTTCCAAATGCGATCGCCCGGCGCTGATCCATGTCACCGAGGTGGACTACCCCGATGATGTTATGATAAGCAAATCGATCACGGATATTCACCTGTGCCTGATTCACGCTGTGGATGCGGGTTTAATTGCCGGGCTTCCCAAGACGGTATTGGCCAATCTGGAAGCGGAAGGGACGGCTGTCATCGCGGGGCTGTCGATTGATAAGCCATCATCAAAGAAAAAACGCTCTGCGGGCGGTAAGCAGCCGACCTGTCCGATCTGTGGAAGCAGTTGGTCTGAATTTGAACAATCGGGGTTGATGGGTTGTCCACACGATGTGGAGATATTTGAAGCCCAATTGACATCGGTGGTGAAAGGCCTCCAGGAAGGGCGGCTTCAGCATGTGGGGAAGATTCCGTTACGGTCCGGTGCGTCGGCAGCGGGCTTGCAGGCACAGATGAATCGGCTGCGGGAAGCGCTTTCGCAGGCGGTGGCCAAGGAACAATTTGAACAGGCCGCCAAACTGCGTGATGAGCTCAAAGCCATAGAGGAGCGTCTGAAGCAGCCGTAGCCTGGCTTCACCGGCGGCGGCGAGGCGAGCGCCAATGCGTCGCGGACATTTACAGGGGATTTTGGGAGGATCGTGGTGCCAATCACCAGGCTTCGCCATACGCCAGGCTCCGGTCCGAATTGCCTTATCGGTGGTACGCGGCGGCGCATGCGCAGGTTGATTTTCATCAGAGGCGGCTAGGCGAACTTCCGACGGCGCGCAGCGGCAGGAAATAAATCGGTGTGCGAAAAGAATACACCTTAGTTTGAGTTTTCATTCGGCAACGGACGGTTCCAGTGGGCCTCAAGGCTCTCCTCCACCGCGCGGCGCGACAGGATCGGCGGGGTGGATGGAAGATGAGCGGTTGGTCTTTCCGTTTTTGACACTCTGGGCAAAGGTTTTTCGGATGCAACTGCGTCTTGATCTTCTTCAACCGCTCCCTTGGGCAAGCCGGGCGGATGACATCCCGCAGGTAAGGGCACGTCCAAGGGGATCGGATGACGATGATTGATCATGACAATCGGCAGGCCAATATGCACCAGCGTAAACAAATGCACGGCATCCCAATTGGTCATGCGGAAGCAGCCATGGGAGCCGGTGAGGCCTATGAATTGCGGCAGAGGGTTGCCGTGCATGCCCACATTTTTCAGGTTCAGCCCCATCCAGATAACGCCCACCGGGTTTCGCGGTCCGGGTGGGACGACCAACGGATGGTGGATGCCGTGCACAGTGGGCCACGATGCGGGCAAAAAGGTGTAGTTGGGGTTTAAGGCAAAATCTTTTACATAGGCGTCGGTCGTGGGCAAATCTTCCTTCAAGGCCGCAACGGAACAATGAAACAGACCGAACTGCCTGTTTTGGGCGTTAAACAGACGCATGATATGTTTCTGGAGGTCTATTTCAATATACGCGAGATGATGATACGGGAAAAAATTGCGGTCTTTTTTAATGGCAGAGCTTAACGCACCTGGCAGACCAAAATCATTGGGGCCGGGGAATGGGCTGATATGGGGAACATTAATTTTCTGGCCGGGGACGACCGCCCGCAAATTGACGCCCGGATTCAGGGCTTGCAGCAAGGCGCGGGTGCAGTGAAATTTTTCCGCCAGACAATCCAGTGTTGAACTGTATGGCATGCGTTTAGCCGCCGCCATCGCGCGCCAATGGATGGGCATGGGGCCGACCGCCTGCAAATCCTGTCGCGATACGGTGTAGGTGGTTAATACATCGGCAGGGTCAACACCAAGCGCCCGATAGACGGTGGCGGCCCCTTTTTTAGAAAACGGATTCAAACCGGGAAACTTGTAGCGCGCATATTGCCGCAGCGCCATTTTCGACCATGGTCCGAAGAGACCGTCGAGAATGCCGGGTGAAAAATTATGATTGGCCAACGCAATCTGCCAAGCGAGATTGGTTTTTCGTTGTGTGCTTATTGCAGGCCGGACACGCGGCGGAACGGATTGCATTGGCAACTGTGAATGACCGCCAGAATCCGGGGTATATTCCGATCCGCCCTGAACTTCCTGTGCGGGCAGGCGGCCGCCGCTTGTCATAATCGATGCGGCCATTACGCATGCTGCAAGTATCCAATACTTCATTTTTGCCTCAATGCCGCTCCGCAGCATTCTGATTTTATTACGCTCCGATAAGTTGGATGTTCAGTCCAAGCATATAACTGACGAACGTCCGTGGTAACGACCTGATTGCAAAGCCGTCAAATAAGTTTTTACCCGATGGCATGGCCCCCGATCAGCCGCCATCAACTTGCATTAACTCGCCTCACGACGTATCGGCACATTGTGATTGGCATCATCACGGGGCGTATCCGATTTTTCGGCCTGGGCGGCGGCGCGCAACGCCTGCGCCTGATCGAGCGGGGTGGGCGAATCGGGGTGCATCTTCCGCCACACTTCGTCGCGGTCAATGGTGACATCGCGCGGTGCCTCAATCGCCAGCCGCACGCTGCTGCGCGTCCATTTGACGATTTTCACTTCAATGGTGCCATTGATGATGATGCTTTGCCCCTCACCACGACTTAATGCCAGCATAGCAGAACTTCCTCCGTAAGTTTTGAGGATGGAACCAGGGGCGGGTGCATTAAATGACGGAAAGATTCAACCCAACGTCCATCCATGAACCACAGCCGTCCATCAACCTTGGCATTATACGCGCCGCAGCGGTCAATAGAACTGCCGCCAAATAAATCGAGCCTGCATCGCGATTTAAATGAATTAAAAGGTAGCTGGCGCAATCAGCGGATGCGATCGGAATAGGATGCCGCATATGTGTGGCGGCGGGCACGTAGCGTCAACGCAATTTCCCTGGCCGGCTGGTGCACCGCCTTAAAGTTGCCTCGAATGCGGCTTGGGCCCAGCGCGTCCTTAAAGTAGCCGCTGGCACCGGTGAGGCGCAAATCGCCATCGACAATGGCGGCGTGCATCACCCTTGCCCCACGCGAATTGAAAAGGCGTACAAAACCCGCCCCCTGATACATGCCAATCCCACCCGGCGTGATAACGATGTAGCGTATGGTTGCGTTGATGGCACTGGATAAGATGGGGGTGACACCCGGTATGGGCCGCCAAAATACGTTGATAATGGCAATTTGTGTAACCCGTGTCGGCCCCTTACCGGCATGATGACGCACCGTTTGCAGATAAAAATGATAGGTATGGTCTCGGGTGACGCGATAAAACCCCTCGTTAAATTGGGGTTCAAGTGCCACCCGCTGGCTATGCACAGGGGTCAAGGTAAGCGGCCCGAAAGATTTACACCCGGCACACAGCAGCACACCGCTGAGGCACACCGCGAGGATGCACCACCGCCCGCCTGGCCAAAATACGGATGAATACTTCAGTACGCGACTCCACATAAAAGTTGGCCGGAGCGAATACCACACCACCAGCACCCCACCAGAGGTCAGATTGAATTGACCGATCGACCAACACGGCGTTTACGGTTCAGCATCTGGCGGCCCTTTTTCGACTTCATACGAGCCCTGAACCCGATTTTTCTGGCTCGCTTCTTGTTACTCACTTTATGCGGATAATGCACGCTGAAAACTCCCGCGATTAAAGAAACCGACCGCCTCGGCTGCCAGGCGATCACCCATGAATATTTACCAATAGGGACCGGTACGACCGATTGCCCTGGGCATCGGTCACTCGAACCACTATCCGATGTGCTCCAGCCGGGAGCACATGGGTTTCCGCGGAGAACGCCTCCAACGGGGAATCCATTATGCTATTCGATCCTGCCGCTGGCTGCCAATCCCTGTTGGAATCCACATCAATGGCGACCTGCTTCACGGCCACCATATGACTATGGGCAATACCGGTGATTTTTACCCGCCCTCCGGCCACAATCGACGCCTTCAGGTTGGTTATGAATGGATTTCTGTTGACTACCGTAAACCAATTGGTTTTTCGGGCGGTCGCCAGCGCGGTTGAGAGGGGATTGGATGGCGCATCACTGGCCACAACTTTGATGCAATATTGGCCATCCGGCAGGCCGGTGGTGCTGAAGTTATAGGTCGTGTCGGAAAGATGGTGGGCGATTTTGATCCAAACCGGCATATGCTTTTGGCGGTAGTAAAGGGCGTAGTCCAAGATATCGCCATTGGGGTCACTCGCGTTCCAGTTCACCACCACGGCATGCTTGCCATCGACCAACGGAGAAACCGTAATAGAACTTACATTGGGCGCGACATTAATTTGCTGATAACCGATGGTAACCGCCTGAATCACCGGGGATGGGTGCTTTGCCTTTGCCGTGACCAGCAGGCGAAACTGCAAATATCGGGCCGGCGGGCTGGAGATGGGTTGATAAGAATTGGCCGGAATGGGGGCCGACCAGCGGCTCCAGAATTTGGCAAATTTGCTTGCCGATTTAACATTTCCCGAGCGTGTTTCAATCGCAACACTATCGCCTGAGGGGACGAGAGCGTCCACGTGTGGCACACCCCAATGAGCGGGTAATTTCGCATCCAGCACCCGGCTGGTGTATGAGCCAGCGTCGTTTTGGCCCGGCCCCACGCGATATATCTGCCCCTGATTGGCCGTACCCAAAAGCAATTCACCATGGGCTGCCTTGGCCATGGCAAGGATATCGTGATCCTTAAAATGCTGAAGCAGTGTCTGGGTTTGCGTTTTGGGGTTGTAGGAAATAAGTCTTCCGTTAGGACCGGTGCCCAGCATCAAAACGCCGTGCTGATAAACCATGGAAAGAATCATATCCGGCACCGCGAGGATCGGCACCACGCGGCCATCGTTGCCGATGGCGAAGACAGAATTAAGTTTTTTCGCCCCGCCCGAACCGGGATAGGGTTGGGTGGATGAAGATATCGTCATGTTTGGCATGGGCAGGTGCCCCATGTGCATGGGAACGGCTTTTTTACCCGGCTGGCCGCCGCCAATGTGCACGGCGGGAAGGGAAGCCGGCATACCATCGGGTTTGGCCTGTGTTTTAAATAACCCACCGCTGCTTTTGGCGCGATTGGGCGACGCGGTAGCGGCATAGATGGAACCATGGTCGCCGATCGCCAGCGAAGAAATCTCCGCGTGATCGGCCGACATAAGGACAAATGATCGGCCCGATGCGGGATTGAGCTTCACCACCAACCCCGTTCCATCGGTACCGGCAATGAGATGCCTGTCTCCGCGAGTCAGGGCGAGGGCCATGACATTGTGCACCGGCAATTGGGCCAGTAAATGCGCCTTGTGATGGGGGTCGAGAGTCCAGATTTCGCCGTGCGGGCCGGTAGCGAGAAAAATATCTCCATTTTTCGCGACTTCAATATCCCAAATGTAGCGAGCTTTGGGATTGGAAAACAGCACACGTGGCTTGGGATGATTTCCCCGCAATGATATATCCAGAAGCGCGGAATGCTTACCGCAGGCAGCCACAAGCAGGTGATGTTTTCCCAGCATATGCAGGGCCAGCACTTGGCGCTGTCCATGGGGCGGCGCATAAAGTACTTTCAACTTCCGGCCCTGAATCGCATACACCTTGCCGTTGGGTGACGTACCAAAATAGATACGGCCGTCGGGGGCAAAAGCCACCGCATTGATTAATCCGTGCAGTGGATGATGCAGCAAGGCGGTAATGCGTCGGCTCAAAAGCAAATCGCCATAATTATTTACGAGCGTGTGGTGAAAAGACCCGGCGGAATAGCCGCGTTCGGTATTAAAATGCCACGCTTTAACCTGAACAGCCCAAGCCGATGCCGGAACGCAGGCCGCTACCGTAATTGCGGTTAAAAACGCTTTGAATCGTGATTTCATGCCATCTCCAATAAAATTTTCACCAGTTCCATCTGTGCTTATGTATTTGACCGATAAAACTACTGCGGCCCGCCACCGGGAAAGAACGGCATGGGCGACGTCTGTGTTTTGACAGGTTCTGCGAAACGGCCAAACGGATGCTGCTGGACCGTAATGGGGATATCAATTTCGGTGCCGGCCAGAACGCCTGGCAGCGGCACACTTGTTACGACGTAATCCGGCAAGGGATAGACGTTCGCGGGCGGATTCTGCGTCATGATACTCAGGCGGCTGGCGGGCAAATTGGGCATGGACGTGCTGCCCACCGTGACGCCGTGGGTATTGAGCACCAATTGTGCGTAGAGCCGATTCGCCCGGAACGATGTAATGTACAGTATGGATCGCTTGAGCGATGAAGTGCCCAAGGCGGTAAAATATTGTGGAAATAATGACGCATTATCGGCAATCAGCGGTGCCCGCGACGCCACCTGCAGGTTGTAGGTGCCATTGGGCGTGCTGGCGGGAATATGCAGCCGAATCACCGTCGTGAAGCTTCGTTTGTGCTGGGGTTTCAGCCGGGCCTTGATGATGACGTCTCCGCCCGGTTTGACCACGCGCCGCGCCACGGCCGCGCTGATCAGCGAAATCGCCCGGGACTTTCCGCGCACCGAAATCCGGAAATTGAGCGACTTAAATGCAAAATTGTGGAATGGGTTGTCGTTAAGCACCGCCATCGGCAGCAAAATGTTGGTTGGATTGAAGTTGCCGGTGGTCGCCTGGTAATCGACCGGCAACGAAAAATGCCTGAATTGCACATCGCCTTGGATGTGTACTGTGTATTTGCCGTTTTTCTTGGTCAGATTCCGTTTGGCCGCCATGCTGCCGAGAATGGCCGCACCGATGGACTCCACCGTGGTGTTGCGATTGGGATAAAGGTTGTAATGAAACGTCTTTTGCCAGTTGGGATGGTGATACTCGACGTGCACGATAATGGGAACACTGGCGGGCTTCGGCCCCAGTACGCCCATGATGCCGTTTTCCTGATCCATCAAAAGCGACCCCTGAATGGGTCCTGCGGCATCGCCGAGCTTGAATGAGGATTTATATATGGGCAGTACATGAAAAATGTACGCACCAGCCACTGGGAGGTGAGTCGGTCCTTGCGCAAAAAAGCGATGACCAAATGCATATACGTGTTTATTGACGATCGCAGTAACCGTCCCAATGGCGCACATGTCCATATCGCCGGACATCAGAGGCACGGAAATGGCCGCACCGGGGCGAAGATTCAGCGCCCCATGCGGAAGCAGCCCCTCACCACCAAGTTTGGAGTCCACACCCGCCCCACCACCCGCCAATGCCGTCAAACCCGAACCCCGCAACCCGCTGCGCAAAAAGCGCATGACGGATGTATCCGTGGTGGAAACCATCAACGGGGTTGAAAGCATGCGCATTGAACCCAGACCCGCGACCGACGACTTTCGCAACTCCGATGGCCGCCAGAAACGGTGGGAATAGACATGAGCTATCAGTTTGCTGTAGCCGGGAACATCCGAGCGGACGGCTTTGTGCAGTAACCACGAGATGGCCGATCCGCCACCCGCCTGTCGCGCCGCAGATGGGCTGGGCATCGGTATGCGCAGCATTTGCCGAATGGGTTGAACGCCGCCGATGGGGTCTTTGGAGTAGGGCCAACCGTAGGCGATCGCACCAATGAGTTTGCCATCGACATAAACCGGTGAACCACTCATCCCCTCAATGATGCCGGACTTTTGCAAACCCAGCCCGTAACATCGGACCAGGATAACATTCATATCCGGGCTGAAGTCTTTAATGACATCAATAATTTTCACTTTGAATTTTTGGATTTTGGCACCGCGCATCACGGTAAGCCCGTAGCCGGTCATTCCGGGCCGGAGTTTATTTTCAAATAAAAACCGGGCGGGGTCCGGATTGAAATATTTACCATGAATGCCAGCCGCTTTTGGGTGTTGTGCCGTCGGTGGCTTGGCGAGCGCCGCCCCCGCTGACAGCACCACGGAGGCCGAAAAAACCGCCATTAATAAGTTGGCTCTCAAGCTAAATCCTTTCCGCATCGGCTTTTTTCGGGCGGACAGTCTGGCTGCCAACCCGCATCGTGAAAATGCATTTTACTGGACAAAGTAAAAATGGCCACCCTGAAAAAAACAACCCTTCACACGCCCGCTCGATTTACCACCGCTGACCATGGATACGCAAAAGCTCCAAGCGTGGTTCGCCGATATATCCCACCACCCGGTGGCCGCCCCGGTGCCGACACTTTTGTGACCGGTGAGAAACTTCCGCTGTCCGCTTATCATACCCCTCATGCCGCTACGCCATCTTAAGATCGCCATTGTGCTGCCGGTATTTAACCACGGCAAAACAGTTGAAGCGGTAATCGGTGACGTCATCGAAGCATTTCCCAACGAATGGCTGGTGGTGGTAAACGATGGCAGCGGAGATGGAACGGCAACCGCCATTGCCGACGCCCACGCACGTCAACCGTCCGCCCGGATTATGATATGCCAACACGCACGCAATAAGGGCAAGGGAGCCGCACTGCTGACGGGATTTCGCGCTGCGTTGGATGCGGGCTGTACGCACGCGCTTACGATCGATGCGGACGGCCAGCACCGTTTGGAAGATGCCATCAGGCTTGTGGCGCTGGCCCGGCTTTTTCCGGATGATTTAATTATCGGCGATCGGCAGCTTGACCGGTTTGAAGTGCCCAAAAATTCGCGTCGCGGGCGGGACATGTCGCGTTTTTGGCTCTGGCTGGAAGCGGGGATCGACATACCCGACCCACAGTGCGGATTGCGGGTTTATCCCCTTGTTCCCACATTGGCGGTTCGATGCCTTACCCGACGTTACGACTTTGAAACCGAGATCACCGCCCGATTGGTGTGGCGCGGCGTGCGCGTCCGGTCGGCCGCCATCACCTGCCTGTATTTTCCGCCTGAACAGCGTGTAAGCCACTTTCGCCCCTTGCTGGATACCATGCGTGGAACGTGGATCAATATTGTTCTGACCACCGCCCGAATTTTGTCCCTGCCACCCGGACGCATGGCCCCGGCACCGCACGACATGCCGCGCCTGACACGTCTGTGGGATCGACGCCACTGGCGCCGGATGCTGAATCTCAATGGATGCAGGGCGATTGAGCCATCGCTGACGGCGGCGGCAGTGGGCATCGGTGTGCTGATCGCATTTATCCCGCTATATGGGCTGCAGACTATTCTGGCGATTTATATCGCACGCCGGCTGCACCTCAATATCCCACTGATGGTTTTGGCCACGCAAATATCCATCCCACCACTGTCCATTGGTATTATTTTAATAAGTATGATCGCCGGGCATCTACTGCTGCACGGGGCAATGCCACCCGTTTCCCCCCACTCACTCGGCCAGCATTCGGCATGGCACTGGCTGACAACCTTCACGGCTGATTTACTGGTCGGCGGTCTGGCCTGCGGGTTGATGGCGGGCACGGCGGCACTTTTGACAACTCGGCTGATTTTTCGGTTCCGTCACCTGCGGCACCTCGGTTAGGCTGACGGCAATCCGGGCGGGCATTTTTCAGGCATCATATGGACAATTCAACGATCATGGCTTGCCCCGACGCGGCCCATGGCGTATTTCTCACCCGGAGGGTGGTTGGTAGGCGCAAAGGCTGGTTCAATTTTTGAGGAGCGGTACATGGTGAACAATTGTCATCGCAACGCGGGCTCAGGCTATTTATCCGCCGGTCGCAGGCTGCGGAAGTTGATGGTGCTGGTGCTCCTGACTGGCGGAATCGCAGCCATGATCCCCTCCTTGGCACACGGTGCACCGGAGATCGTCGCGATTGACGGAAAAAGCCCCGGCCGCGTGTTTGAGGGCATCGGCGGCGAGAGTGCCGGTGCCTCCACGCGTCTCTTAGTGGATTATCCCCGGCGCGAACGCAACGAGATATTGGATTTTCTTTTTAAGCCCGATTTTGGTGCTTCTCTGCAAGCGCTCAAGTGCGAATTGGGCGGGGATATCAATTCAACCGAAGGCACAGAACCGGCGTACTTTCGCAGCCGGGCACAATACCAGCACCCCAAGGCCCGCTACCTGAATCGTGGATACGAAACGTGGCTGATGGAAAAGGCCCGTCGGCTTAACCCCAGCATCCGCCTCGGCCTGTTGCAATGGGGAGCACCGGGCTGGCTGGGTTTGCGCCATCATCCGCAAAAAGATTACAACACAAGATTTTACTCTCAGGATAATGCCAACTACATCGCCCGTGTGGCGCAATGCCTCGGCAAGTTTGATCACCTGCGTATTAATTTTGTGGGTTGTGCCAATGAACGCATGTGGAATGTACCGTGGGTGCTGAAGTTGCGCAAGGCCCTTAATCGCGATGGGCTCTCTTATGTTCACATTGAAATGGCAGACTTTTTCCAATGGAATTCGCTGGTAAAGGCCGTCAAAACCAATGCCGCCTTTGCCCATGCCATATCCGCTATCGGCGTGCATTACCCACACGGGCAATCCACACCCGAGGCCCGGGCGCTGCATATGCCGCTGTGGTCGGGCGAGGATTGGTCAGGGGCGCACCCGCAGGTGGCGCGGATGGCAGAATTATTAAATCGGAATTACATTCAGGGACGGATGGTGCGAACCATCATATGGGCGCTGGAAGAATCTTATTATAAAAACCTCGTCTGCTACCGGGATGGCTTGCTTATGGCACGGCAGCCTTGGTGCGGGCATTACCGCGTGCCGGGCGTGCTTTGGGCGGTAGCGCAGACGACGCAATTTGCCCAGCCGGGATGGCGATATCTTAACTCCGGGTGCAAGTTGCTGCCGGCCGGTGGCAGCGTGGTGACATTGGAAAGTCCGCATCACCGCAACTTCAGTGTGATTATTGAAACCCAGGCCGCAAAAAGTCCGCAATCTGTGAGCCTGCGTGTGGCGGGCGGCCTGCCTTCCCATGGTGTGCTGCATGTGTGGCGCACCCTGCCGCACGATTATTTCATGCGGCGGCCGGATATCAGTCTGCACCATGGGCGTGCCACAATCAGGCTGCTGCCACACGCCATCTACTCCATCACAACCACCACTGGGCAGCACAAGGGTACCGTTGGCAAAATTCCACCCGCCAAGCCATTTCCGTTTCCTTACCGCACTCGCCTGGCAAAGGCCGATCTTGCGGGCGTGCCCAAATATTTTTCTGATCAGGAGGGGGCATTTGATATTGTCAAACCTGATTGGAGCCGTCGGCCCGTTCTGGAACAGATGATCACAGAGCCGCAGATACCGTGGAGTTATCAACATCGTCCGTTTACCGTCGTTGGCTCAGCACAATGGAGAAACTACACCCTTGATTGTTCGGTTCGTCTGGCGTCGCATGGTTCCGCCGGTCTGCTGATGCGAATTGGCAGCATCGGCTGGCATTTCCGACAGAAAAACGGCGTGCGAATGATGATTCACGCTGGCGGTCAATGGAAGCTGACAACGTATAATGAAATCGGAAAAGGCAAGCACCGGATACTGCACCGTGTGATTTTGGCGCAGGGGCGGACATCGCCGCTGGGAGAGCATTGGCATCGTCTGACGCTCACCTGTCGCGGCACACGCATTACCGCCGCCATCGACGGTCGAACGCTTGCACAGGTCCGTATCACAAAAATTACTCACAATGCAATGCACGGTATGGCTGGATTGGCGACCGGATGGAACCACGCGTGGTTTAAAAATTTTGCCGTCACGAAGGCCTTGCCGTAAAGCGCCACGCCGCACACGGCTTGACGACGTTGCGACTCGGCGCGAGATAACACCCCCTCTCGGTGTGACATAAACTCACACGCCGTTGGTTCGTGCATTCGCGGATGGCGGACGCATTGCGACATGTGGTGGCGGGTTTCGCGGCTGTTAACGCAGGGGAATCCCGGCATAACGTATTGTGGGCAAAAGAAGACCATTGATACCGTCAATTTGGCCTGACTGTCGCGGGCGGGACACGATACACGCCTAAATCAACCACGACGCCTGACGGGAAATCGACTGTCGCATCAAATTGCCGCCGGGCAATGCTGGTGAAAATAACAACCACCGCGGCATTGTGACGGGCGTATTGCAAATCACCTATGGCCGGTCCGCAATAACGCGCATTGTCGGTCTGTTGAAAGTGATAAATGAACGCACTTACGGCCTGGGGCGATTGGCGAATGATGGCCGCCCCGGAAACATAGATGCCCGTCCCCCGGTTGGCGGCGGATGGTATGAACAGCAGATGTGGCAAGGAAAGCTGAAGGTACGGAAGCGGTTGCATGGAGCCTGGGGCACCCGCCACAATGAGGCCCCCCGGCTCGGCTAATCGGCTGTGGGCGGCATGACGGCCACGAACCCAAATTTGCCGATCAAATGACGGTGCGGCCAACGCATGCTGTAAAAAACTCAGCATGCATAAATCCAGGTACTCAAGGCGCGGCACACTGTGATTGACCGCGGAGTGCACATCGTCCGGGGCACCGGCGTACCATGGCGGTCGTTTGATGTGCTGATGTCGCTTACCCGTGGCGATAATGTTTCGGCATAATTGGGTGGGCGTCGGCAAGCGGCCATTGGTTGGAATGGTAAGATGGCTTAGCCAGAATAGTTGCAGTGGCGAGACCGCAGATTGCCATCGGCCAATGCGATGAAGGATGGTGCGGTCGGCCGCAAAGGCACCGGTTGGATTCATCCGACAGCTTTGCTGAATCCAGAGCAGTTGTGTGGCGGTGCGTGGTGCGAAGAAGAAATCACACGCATAGCGCCGCAGATTGCGCATAAACGGATCCGCCTCATGGCAGGTTTGCAGATACCTGACCATGGCGGATCGGCCGCGCCATTTCTCAAGTACGTGCATGGCGGCAATTCGGGTGGCGATTGATTTGTCGCCAGTCAAGGCCCGGATGAGGATGGTGGACAGATGGGCATGGAGCAACATCCTCAAGGCGACGGCCTCCGGGCGTTGCGCCACCTTATAGCGATGCGACTTGCGCGCCAGCGATTTAATTAACGAAGCCGCTATCCGCCGCCGCTCTGACGGAGATTTAACTTGCAGGGCAAGGTGGATTTCCGTCTGCAGCACGGGCCACCGGTCGGTAAAGGGTATACGCTCCACGATCAGATCGGCTGCGAAGCTGCGATCGCTGTGCCACAGTTGTTTAATACAATAAATTTTTATACGGGACGACTGACCGTTACCTGCGATGTCACACGTCAATGCCGCAAGACGGGCGGGGGCTACCGGGCCGATGGCGCGTTGCAGACGCCGATCGGTGCGTAGTATGGATGGATAGCTTGTGGAGGGGCTTTCCAGGTGATGAATCCATTTTGCAATCTGGTGCTGCCGGAACGAGCGTTGGGATATTTTTTTATTTTGACTGCATCCGGAGAGCGACGCGACCAAAAGCAGCGCGGGCAGCAGCCACCCAAAGCAAGGGATGCACCACCGGGAAGGCGTGGTGATTTTTGCCGGCAGAGGTGACATTGCCGAAGATTTGATTATGTGCGTAGCTTTCCAAGCGCTTCCCAAAACGCCCAGGCATTTGAGGGAACCTGCGATCCCAGAAGCGCCGGGAAACATTGTTACGCGCCACAAAGGGCACTCATGCGGGCAGGCGAGACGGCAGGCGGCGTATGCGGTATCTTGGCATTTGGAATGATGGTGGATTGTTAACTTTCGGGGTGGAGCTGCAACATATTGCATGTTTTGGTACTTAATTGAAAACTTGGATTTACTGATTCCCATGCTGCTCCTTTTAGGGGCGGCGGCGTTTTTTGCCTGCTCGGAGACCGTGCTTTTTTCGCTCACGCGGCATGAGATCAATCAACTCCGCGCCTCGGGCCGCCGATTGAACATCATAGCGGCAGATTTGCGTGATCAGGGACGGCTTCTGCTGGTGGTGGTGCTTTTGGCCAACATGATCAGCACCATCGGCATTTTTGTGCTCAGCACGATTATGCTCCGGCGGATTGGTCAGGAGTATGGGCCGCTGGGGGCCGCCATTGGCGCTACCGTTCCCGTGCTGATTGTGGCGTACTTCGGTGAGGTGTTGCCGAAGATGACGGGACGGCGATTTAATCGGGCCTTGGCACCGGTAATAGCAGGCCCCATCTCGGCAGTGATGCGAATCTGCGGGCCGATAGCAAGTGCCGTACAACGTGCGGTGATCGACCCGTTTCATCGCGTTTTGTCAGGTCGTGGTGCCAGCGGTAATTTAAATATTGATGAGGTGGGTGAATTGCTGCGCCTTTCGCAGCGCGAAAGCGGGGCCACCATCAGCGAAACGCAACTGCTGGAAAACGTGCTTCGGCTGCACGACGTAAAGGTGCGGCAGGTGATGGTGCCGCGCCTCAAGATGATCACATTTGATATGAGCCGACCAATGTCGCAACTGGCCGGACTGTTTCGGCAGACCCATTTGACGAAAATGCCGGTGTATGAGGGCAGCACGGATAACGTTCTGGGCGTCATTTATGCCAAGGCCTTCCTGCTTGAAAGCCCCAATGGCGAACGCGATGCGCGATCGCTGATTCGGCCAGTGCTTTTTGTACCGGAGATGATGCGGCTGGATCGATTGCTGCGGAAATTCCGAGAGGAACACCGACAACTGGCGATCGTGGTTGATGAGTTTGGCGGTATAGCCGGTTTGATATCGCTGGAAGATGTGGTGGAGCAATTGATTGGCGAAATTTATGAACCGGGCGATGTTAGTGCCCCGGCGGTCGAGGAAGCTGGGCCCGGCGAGTGGCTGATACCCGGTGATTTAACCATTCGTGACTACCCGGAACTATTCGGCCAGCGGACGCGGCAGAATCGATCCGCCACCCCGGCCGGCCTGATATATTCCGAACTCCATCGGCTGCCGCAGGTGGGTGATCGCGTGCAGATTGGCAATGTGGAACTGGTGGTGGAATCAATGCGGCAGGGGCGGGTAGCCCGCGTACGGGTGCGGATTGGTCCGACGGCAGGCCGGGGCGGCGACCATGTTTGACACCATCGGTACCGTTACGTGGTTTGGGGGGATGATTTCATCAAGTTGGTTCTGGCTGCTGGTGGTGGTGATCAGTATGGCGGCGACGGTGATATTCACCGGCATGGAGACGGGCCTTTACACGCTCTCGGGCCTGCGGCTGGACTTACGGGTATCGCGCCAGCAGCGGTCGGCCATACGCGTAAAGCGCTGGCTGGAGCACCCGGGCAATATTCTGGCGGGGCTTCTGCTGTGGCAGAATATTGTTAATTTTTTAACGTCGGCCGGAGCCACTGTGCTGATGGAGCAGGCTGGCCTGAGCGACGCCATGCAGATCATCCTTTCCACGCTGGTGGTCACACCGCTGGTGCTGATTTTTGGAGAAATTCTGCCGAAGGATTTATTCCTCACCCATACCGATACGTGGACCTACCGGGTATCGGGTTTTGTGCAGGGGTCGCTGGTGGTGATCACCATTCTGCCTCTGCTGCCACTGCTTAAATTAATGGATATGGCGGCACAGCGTTTGATCGGCGGTGCCGAAGATGAGGGTGGCGAGGTGAGCACGATCATGGCGTTTGCCAATGAATCAAGCGCGGTAGGGTTGATCAGCCAGACGCAATACGACCTGATTCAGCGGAGCGTGCGGCTATCCAGCGTAAAGGTCAGCGACGTAATGGTGCCGTGGGCGCGGGTGATTGGCGTGCCGCGCCACATCAGCCGGGCCGGATTTGCGGCCGTGGTGCGCCGGTACAACATTTCGCGGCTGCCGGTACTGGGCAGCGGGCCGGAGGATGTGCTGGGCTTCGCGGCCGTGGTTGATGTTCTCGCGGACCCGAAACCGCTGGACATTACCCGCCATTTATCGCCGCCGCTGACGCTGCTTGCCGAACAATCGGTGCGATCGGCCATGCGGCTGATGCAGTCATCCAAACAGACCATCGCTTTGGTGGTCACGCGACAAAAGAAGATCATCGGTTTGGTCACCATTAAAGATCTGGTTGAAGAATTAATCGGCGATGTTGAGCACATCTGACACCGCATCAATGGATATTGGCCAGTTCAACACCCAGCTTTTCCAGCGCGGATTTAGCCGCAAGTTGCTCGGCCAGTTTTTTGCTCGCGCCCCACTGCGGCTCATAACGATGTTCGCCAATGGTAACAAACACCTGAAATGATTTATCGTGATCCAATCCAGCTTCGGCCTGTACATGGTATACGGGCGTGGCACCAAATTCGCGCTGGGCATGCTGCTGCAGGATGGATTTATAATTTTGATCGTGCTGATTACGAATAATCTCCTCGAGATGATGGCTGATAAGTGGAAGAAGGAATTTGCGGATGGGGTCAAGGCTGCCGCCGCTATCCACATACATGGCACCGATAACGGCTTCAAGCAGGCCGGCGGCCACACTCATGGGCAGGCCCCCGGCGCGATTCATTCCCGCCCCCACTCGCACCAGGGCGGAAAGCCCGATCTGATCACTGATGCGGGCGCAACTTTTGCGACTCACAGCCGCCGCCTTTATCACGGTCAGGTCACCCTCGCGGCGATCGGGATAGATGGTGTAGACATGGTCGCAGACCACAAGCCCAAGGACGGCATCGCCTAAAAATTCAAGTCGTTCATAATTGTGAAGATGATGAGCGGCGGCCGATGAATGCGTGAGGGCGGCATCGAGCAGCGATGATTCCTTAAATTTATAATGAATGATGGATTCGCATTTTTTAAGGCTTTCCACGTCAACCATGATGACACGTCTCCCCTGGCGAAGCACAACGCTTCACTCGCAATCAATAACGGGTGATAAACCCGGGGGTCGGACGCAGAGCGCCCCGATCGCCGAAATCGGCAAGCGGCGGCAAGCAGGGCGATTGGCGTCATCAACCCAGTTGTCCCGGGCGGTGCCTGAAGCGGACCCGGCGGCATCCCGCCGATATTAATCCGCGACAATGCTTTTTAACACCCCGAGGGACGAAAATCTACTGTGCCGGCAGTCAGGATTTGATCCAATCGATCTCGGCCGGCGAAGTATTCATCGGCCAGTCGAACGGAGTAACGTAAGAAATTCAGCAAAGTCCGTCGGCAGGGGTGCCTCCAGCAGCATGCGATGATATTGCACGGGATGCACAAACTGCAGACGAAAGGCGTGCAAGGCCTGACGGTCAAGCAGCGGCACGTGGGCCTTCGCCCGATCAAGGTCTGATAAGTAAATGATTTTGCCGCCATAATCCACATCCCCCGCTATGGGGTGCCCGATAAACGCCATGTGCACCCGCAGTTGGTGCGTACGGCCGGTCCTGGGGGCAAGTTCAACGAGTGAATAATTTTTGAATCGCTCCACGACCGTGTAGACGGTTTGGGCGGGGCGGCCGATATCTCGTCTTACCGCCATTTTTTCGCGGTTTTGATGGCTTAGTCCAATAGGCGCATCAATCAGGTCTGAATCAAGGGTGGGATGCCCGTGGATGATTGCCATGTAGGTTTTACGCACGGTGCGGCGTTCAAACTGGCCTGCAAGCCGCCAGTGGGCCTCATCGGTTTTGGCTACCAGAATGATGCCGGTGGTATCACGATCAAGCCGGTGAATAATGCCCGGCCGCCACGGATCGCTACCGGTCGAAAGCGTGCCATGAGTCCGTTGGGCATGATGCAGCAGGGCGTTAATCATGGTGCCGGTCCAATTGCCGCGCGCCGGGTGCACCAGCAAACCACGCTGTTTGTTGATGGCGATAAATTGGTCATCTTCGTAAATAATGGCAAGCGGAATAGGCTCGGGCAGAGCCTCATGGGCGGAAACCGACGGCATCTGCACACATACAGTATCGCCAGCCCGCAAAACAGTGCTGGCCCTTGCCACGCGACCATTCACTTTGGCCATGCCGGCTTTAATCAGCTTCTGAAGTGAGGCGCGACTATGGTGCGGCAATCTATCTTTAAGATATAAATCCAACCGCTTGATCAGATCATGCGTGATATGAAATTCGCGCTCGGCCGAATCATCCTGCGATATTTCGGCCTCGCCAACGTCGGCATCAGTTGGTGGCAGCGGCGCTGGCGAGGTCGGCTCAATGTGGTCGTCAATGGCATCCAACTTATGGGCGGGGCGTTTGCGATGCATATCGCCATTGTATCCGATCCAAGTAACCACAGAGCGTTATGGCTGGGAACCGACTCATCAGCGCGCGGGCATTTTTCCCGCGGCCTCCAGTTTTTTAATGTGGCGGCGCACCAGCCACATATCAAGCAGACCGCCAAGGGTGCTGGCGCTGATATACAGGTTCAAGCCCGAAGGCGCGTTGTAAAGGACAATCGGCAGAATGAGGATCATGTACTGCGATATCGCCTGAGCCTGCTTTTGCTGCGGATCGGTTGGGGTCGGTGCGAGGCGCATTTGGAAGCGCATCTGGAAAAAGAAAACGATCCCCAGGAGTATGGGCAATAAATTCAAAGCCATAAAACTCTGCCCATGATACATATACCCGAGTATGGGCACATGGAATGGGGTATGGAATACCGCTATGGAATCTGGGTTCGCAAGATCATTGATCCAGCCGGGGATGAATGATGCCTGCCGCAGGTCAATATCCACCGCGAGGCCGGAATACAGTGCGATCCAGATGGGCATTTGCAGCAGCATGGGCAGACAGCCGAGCACCGTACCGGCCGGGTTGACGCCGTGCTTGGAATACAGGGCCATCATCTCCTGATTAAGCTTAGCCCGGTCTTTTCCGTATTTTTCCTTCAGCAAAGCCATTTCCGGTGCCAGCACCGCCATCTTTCGCTGTGACCGCGCCATGCTCACCTGGCTTAGACGGGTGAGCGGATGGAGAAGGATACGCACCGCGATGACCAGCACCATAATTGCAAGGCCATAGTTATGAACCACATAATAAATCCATGTGAGCAGCTTCATAATACCCAGCGCCAACCACGAAAAGGTTAAAAACGCGCAGGGGCTGCCCTGATTGAACTGGATAATGTTGATGTATTTGTAGAGATTAAAGGCCACAGCGCTGCTGCCGGCCGGGGCCTTGCTGTTACCTGCGAGGATCGATCGCTTTTTGGGCCCGAAGTAGACCGTCAACGGCAGCCCGGTGACGGCGTGTCCGGCAAGTTGCAATGTGCGCGTGGACGCAATGACGGCTGTTACACCGCGCGGGTTGGCGGCGGAGGCATCCGGCCCCACGCGTTGCAGCGTGGCTTTACCCCATGAATTGATCCGGGGCAGTTTGCGGCCGTCGTCAAGTACATCGTTGTGCACTTTTCCCCACGGCAGCGGCCGCATAATGGCGGTGAAAAAGCGGTTATTCGAGGCAATCCAGAGCAGACGGTTTTTACCGTGAAAAGACCCAAGCGGGTGTGCCGGCACATTGGCTGCAAGCATGGCCGTCTGATACACCTCGGGAAACCCGCTGGTGGTGACATACCGCCCCTTGGTGTTGTATCCGGCGCATTGATAAACGCGCTGGTCAACCTGCATGTCATGATTGGGAAGGTTGGTCGGGCCGTATTCAATCAGTTTCACGTCGAGCGGTGCGGCGGTGAGATTTTCAATTTTTTGGCGGATGGTGACATTGTAGCTGCCGGGTTTTAGCTGAAATTCGCGTATGAACTTCAGCATTTTATTTTTCGTGCCGGGGGTATCAAGCGTGAAGGAAAATTCCGCGATGCGGCCTTTCTCCCTCGGCGGGACGGGATCAATATCCCAGTTCATATCCCGCAAAAAGTAGTTTTGCCCATTGATAACCAGCCGGCTAACCGCGAACGCCAAGGGATTATGATCGAGGTGATGCAGCAGGACGAGCGGCTTGGCCGAATAGCTGCTTTCACGATAATTTTTGGCATTCAAACTTACGCTTGCGATGCCGGCGGTATGGTTGGAAAGTGCCAGTTGCAACTCGTAGGGACTGGCCGGTTGGTCACCACCCAGAGTTATCGTTTTCGCCTTGACGGGCGTGCCGTGATGGCTGTTAACAACCAGGAAGCCAGATCTAATTTTATGGGCATGACCGGGTGGTGCCGCCGGCGGTGGCCCGAACATCTTGCCAAAAACAAGATTAAATATCAGCGCCAGCGCCACCGCCAGCATCAAAACCGTAAAAAACTTTTTCCAATCCATAAACCGCACTCAAGCCAATCGGCGGCGGCGCGAGGGCTTGCACTCCGGGCCGCTGACGATCAATACATTCTTAACCAAGCCTTAAAATCAGGTTCCCTCGATCAAACGCTGGCCGAGGAAGTTATCCAAGGCATCAATGGCACGGACTTTTTCAACCGTGGTGGCTACATCATAGGGAATTCGGACGAATTCAACATGATCATGATGGAGGATAACAAAACTGGACCGCGGATCATGATCGCGCGGCTGGCCTACAGAACCGACGTTAATGATCGCCTTCTCATCGCTGATCACATACTTTCCGCCCAGGTCATCCGGTGGGTAAAAGTCGGGATGCTGCACGAAAACCCCCGGCACGTGCGTGTGGCCCACAAAACACAGATGCGGGATACGATCAAAAATCAGGGACAATTTCTGCTGGGCGGAATAAATATCGTCTGGGAAAATATACTCATTGATGGGACGCCGGGGTGAGCCATGCACCGCGAGAAATCGGCCATTGTTAAGGCGCGTCTGCATGCTGCCCAGATAGCGCCAACGCCGATTGCGGCGTTCGCGGTTTGGATCGGTTTCAAATTGGCTGCGCGTCCAGAAGGCCGCATTTTCGGCGGCTGAATTAAAATTGTACGGCTCGAAGAATATGGCAAAATCATGGTTGCCCATGATGGTAAATTCGCACGATTCTATTACGATATCCATGCATTCAAGCGGGTTCGGGCCATAGCCGATGACATCCCCCAGGCAGCATATTTTTTTAATTCCGCGTTGTCGTATCTCTTCCATGACGACGGTAAGGCCTTCGAGATTGCCGTGAATATCGGAGATAATGGCCATTGGCTCGCCCTGAGCCGATACATCGGGGGCCGGCGCGACAGCGGTATCGATTGCCGCCTCGGGCGAAGCATCGGGCACGTCCGGCTTGTGAGCATTTTTCATGCTGGAGAGTTTGGCGATCGAGTCCGCATCACCGGTGTTAACTGGAGAATCCGAAGGCATATACGTCGCTGTTCCGCCTACCAACAACACAACCCAAATCGACCACGATCACGCCGTGCATGCGGGCGACTGTAAACTTCGCATTGCCTGCCGCCAGTCAACCGCACGCACTGTAGTTGACAACGCCCTGATTGACAAGGGGACGGCGGAGATTATGTGCAGCCCCCGGGCCGTCGCGGCGGAATTTTTTTCAACCGGTAAATGGCCATCCCCCACGCCATTGCGCCGGTTCAACCACGGCGGCTGAAGCGGCAGCGCGAACGTCTCGCCGTCAATTGAATTGGGAACGCGGGCGGCGCGTCCGCAATGGGTATTGTCCCCATGCGTCGAATTCCTTCGCATACCATTTTGATCCCACAAATTGCATTCACCCGCGTACTTCACGTTTTGCGCCGTCGCCCGCATGCGCCAACGTGTCCACCGTCGATTTGGTCACCGCACGCGCCATGTCTGGCGCCATCGTAGCGCGCGTCTCGGCCGCATGGATAACGTCCCGCTGCGTCGCGTCCATTCGCACGCCTTATGTTTAGCGCCATCGCCGGGCGATGGCGCTAATCTCAATGCCAAAATGCGGCCCCGGCAACAGCCGTTTCCCACCCGCCACCCCATTTAGCCGCGGGCCTTGTGCACGCGGCATGACACACGAACCCATTGAATTCGCAGCGAGGGCGTCTGGCCCACATGGATATCGTCTCGATGCGCCGCATTCTCCATGTTCGGTACTCCCGTTAGCCTTCACGATGTGATGGCTGATGTCATCCGCATGCCTCCAATTGATTATCAGTTTCCGGCTGGATAATAAGGCAGTTATTTAGTACAATGTGTTTACTATATTATCCATGGCCGAGGAGCCATCATGACCACCCAGACTCGCAAGGCACGTCGGGCATTCCAAGCCAAAGGGGGGATTCTGCGTACCACCGAGGCGCTGGCCGCAGGCATCCATCCACGCACCCTTTACGCTATGCGCGACGCCGGACAGATTGTGCCTCTGGCCCTCGGGGTATACCGCCTGGCTGACCTGCCTCCGCTGGCTAATCCGGACCTGGCCACGGTTGCCAAGCGCATCCCCCACGGCGTGATCTGCCTGCTCTCGGCGCTGGCGTACCACGAGCTTACCACGCAGGTTCCGCACGAGGTGCATCTGGCCCTGCCGCGGACGGCGCGGCACCCACGGCTCCAGCATCCCCCGCTGCGTGTATATCACTTTTCCGGGGAGGCAATGCGTGCGGGCATCGACACGCGAACCATTGACGGCGTTAGAGTACACATCTACAACCCCGAGAAGACACTGGCCGATTGCTTCAAATACCGCAGCAAGATTGGCATGGACGTGGTCCTCGAGGCAATCCGGGCCTATCGCCGCAAACAGCCCCGGCTCCAGAGGGTTCTCAAGTACGCGGCAACCTGCCGCGTCGAACGTCTCATGCGCCCCTACCTCGAGGCTCTGGCATGACCAATCGCCCTACGATCAATGTTTCCGCCTCTGTGCACCAGCGCCTGCTGAACATGGCCAGAGCGAGCGACCGTCCATTTAATGATCTGCTGATCTACTATGGAATTGAACGCTTTCTCTATCGATTGTCCGATTCACGGTACGCTGATCTCTTTATCCTGAAAGGCGCGCTTACGCTGTTGCTATGGCAAACACCTGTGACACGTCCTACGCGGGATATCGACCTGCTTGGTCGCACCAGCAATAACCTGGAAGCCATCCGCACGATGCTTGCCGAGGTATGCCAACAGCCGGTGGCTGACGATGGATTGGTGTTTGACGCCCAAAGCATCACCACCGAGCGGATTGCCGAGAATGCCGACTATGAAGGCGTACGCGCCAAATTTTACGGACGGCTGGGTAATGCCCGCATCAATATGCAGATCGACATTGGCTTTGGCGATGTGGTCACGCCGGCTCCCGTGCCAGTGGTCTATCCCGTCCTGCTGGAACAACCGGCCCCGCACCTGATGGCCTACAACCGCGAGACGGCGATTGCCGAGAAACTCGAAGCGATGGTATCCTTGGGGGAACTCAATACCCGCATGAAAGATTTCTTCGATGTGTGGCTTCTGGCAGCCAACTATGAATTCGCAGGCACCTGCCTGGCACGGGCCGTCATGGGCACCTTCCAGCGTCGGCAAACGCCCGTCGAAGCCGCACCCGCATGTTTTTCAGATGCCTTTGCCCAAAGTCCAGCCAAGGCGGTGCAGTGGAAAGCGTTTCTCCGTAATGCCAGGTTGTCCGACGTGCCCGCCAACTTCGCGGCGGTGCTCGCCTTGGTCTCTGGGTTCGCGGGTCCGGTGCTGCAAGCCGTCGCAACGGGCCGGGCATTCCATGACACCTGGCGAAACTCCGGGCCGTGGAAAACGGATTGAAAACCATGGATCGCCTGCGGCAATGCGACTCCCGAACCTTCTGAATTTCGGTCCCCGCGCCGGCGTTGAATCAGGATTGCCTGCATTGCGTGAGACTTCATTGACCCGTCAGGTCGAGGTGAATTGGCCGTCATACGCCTTGTGTACGCTCCCAACCAAACGCGGCATGTTCACATGTGTGAAGGACCGAACCGGAGCGCTGGTGGCCCAACTTATTTCCTGAAACTCCAGCGGCGTCCGCACTAAATCCGCATGGACCGCCGCATCGCGAAGCAACGCCACACTCCCAGGCGAGCGATTCGCCACGTGGCAGTCGCACCCGCCCGGCGCATGACGCGGTTATCTGACCATCCACCCAGCCTGCCTGCTTTCTGCGCTTCGGTTAAACGCCGCCTGCGCCCCGGATCCGGCTGTTGATTATTGCAAACGAAATTACCTCGGACGATTCGGCCGACGGGCCGGCAGCAGGTCGCGGCCGCCGACGCGACTTAGCCTGGCGCGCACGCCAGTACCGGCCTTGGCCTTTCCACGCCACCGGTTTGCGTTCGCCGGCGATCGTCGCAGGCCCCAGAGGCCGTGTGCGTACGCTGTGGCAAGCATTTTCATTGCGGGTGCATATCCCGCTTGCGCAGCCCTCCTGACCCATGCTATGCCGACCTTGTTGTTGGCAAGACGGCCCTCCGCCAACAGCCACGCCCCATGAAGCATCTCGTATTTTGGGTCGCCACCGCCCGCCAAGCGAGCAAGCAGCGGAATGGTATTCGCGCTCTGCTTCGGGGTGCCCTCCAAGAAAGTCATCGCGAGCATGGATTCCGCCGACCTCCGACCCCGCGCCGCCCTCGGCAACAGGATTTGGCGCGCCCGCGCATACCATTTCACGGCGGCCGATCGGCTCTTTTTTATGCCTATGCCCCGCTGATAGCATTCCGCAAGGTTCAAAGCCGCGCCGGCGCACCCTCTCGCCGCCGCCATGCGAAACAGCTTGATCGCCTTACCATGCAGGCCGGGCCGGTCGGGCCAGTTTTGGTAAAGGTAAGCAAGATTGTTTAAGGCGCGGGCAGAACCGAGGGCAGCGGCTCGCCGATAACACGTCTCGGCTTTGGAACGGTCCAACTTGGCACCACGCCCCCTCTCGTACATCTCGCCGAGCCGCACGAGCGCAATGGCGGCTATCTCGCGCGGCCGGGACCAATGCAGGCTCCGTATGTATTTGTGCTTGCCCGCCACGGCGGCCGCAAGTAGCCAAGTTAGCTCGGTGCGACAACTTCGCCCAACGCCCCAACCGTGTGCGTAGCACGTCGCAACCGACAGCATCGCTAAGGCCGACCCTCTCTTCGCGGAAGCCAGAAACAGGTCGCAAGCTTTTTTTCGGTCCTTCTCGACGCCATATCCGTGCAGATACATGGATCCGAGCTCGGCCAAGGCCCAGACGGACCCGCGCTCCGAGGCAGCCAAGGCCCAGCGGTGTGCCTCCGCAAAATTCCTCTGGACACCCCATCCGTACTGGTAGGCTGACACCAATCCGCACATGGCGGAGGTTTCGCCGTCGGCAGCGGCGGTTCTTAGGAGGGCAATCGCACGGGCGTAATTCTTCGGTACGCACCGTCCGGCCAACAAGATTCTGCCAAGAAGAGCCTCCGCCGCGGGGTCGCCCCGTGCCGACGCTTTGCCCAGCCAGTGCACCGCGCTCGATAAGCGACCCTCCGCGAATTCCACCATTGCCCGACGATAATCGCGTTGACCGCTTTCGGCAGTGTCCGTTCTCGTACAACCGCAGACGGCAAGCAGCGGCACCACGCAAGCCAACGAAAATACCGGGCCAAGCGAAAACCGACGGAAGAACATTGCCCTATTTGTTGGTCGAATCTCTGTCGTCAAGGTTCACCAATAACCTTCTTCACCACCTCCTTTGCGACCGATTTTGGGTAGTCCTCGGGGTGCACAACGGGGCCAATGTCTGGGTCTGCGTAACCGCTCGCACCGGTGCCCGGGGTGATAGCACATTTGGCCGCTGCGTGAGAGCCATTTACGAAGTTTTCCCTCTGTTCGGGCGACCCAGCTGTCACGTTTGCAGGTATCTTTCCGTCGTATATTTGTTGGTAATAATTACTTTGCGCCCGGCCGTTCACCTGCGCCATCTTTCCCGCGTAAAGCCAGCTCGCCGCCGCGTTGACGACGCCGCCGATCCATTTGAAGGGTGCCTCTAGGGTGTTCGCCACGCCGCGCGAGATCGCTGAGACATTGATGGGTTCCGCCATGACCATGAGACCGGTCCCGATGCTCAACCCCTCCGCATCCACATTCGCCACCGGGCTGCTTTGGACGTATTCGTAAAGGTTGATTCCGCCTTGGTAACCGATCGGGTCGCGGGTAAGCCAGCGGCCTAATGTCGGCAAGTAATACCGGTTCCGCACATAATAATTCTGCGTTTCGGCATCGGCGTTGCATCTGCTGCCGCCCGTTGGAATTTTATTTTCAGCAATTGCGACCATCAATCGGCCTCAAAACTGGAATCAACAATCGGCAACATAACGCGCGGGGGTGGGGCGTGCAAGGAGGGCGCAGCGATATTTCGCACACGAATGCGTTATTGGTTTGCCCGCCGGGACAAGCCCGGCGGCTCGCTGGGCCGTTCCCATACCGAATATTTCCACTGTTAACTTTGCGAACCTCGCGGTGAGGGAAACGAGTTTGCACCGCCGAGGGTTCCAAAAGCGCAAAGACCTGCGAATCTGATTATTTCGTAGTTTCCAATTCTCTCCGTGGCTCCGCGGCTCTGTGCGAGATATAAAAACCTCTCTGTGTGAAATAATGTATCATGCCGATGGCATGATGATGTTTGTTGTTTTTAGCGCGCAGAGAAAAGGAGCCACAGAGGTTGTTTCACTGGGTCAATCGCGCAATACTGGCCGCATCATGACGATTGGGCAGGCCCATATCCAATATGCTTGGCGTTTCTTGGCGTCCTCCGCGCCCTTAGCGGTGAATCAGGGTAACTATTTGCACCGCCGAGAGCGCCAAGAACTCGGGGGATTTTCATTGAATTGAAACGCGCCGGGACAAGCATGGGGCCGTGTAATCCTGCCGGATCGCAGGCGGTTGCCGTGTGCATTTTACAGTTGGGGCGTTGCGAGGCGCTTGGCTGCCTGTTCATCAACGGCTAAACTTTGGCCGATGCGTAGGAAAGGCGATAGCAACGTTACACACCGGGTGGCCACATATGTCGCTTGAGCTTTCCGTTCTGGCCAGCGGATCAACTGGTAATTGCTCTCTGGTACGTACGCCGAGCGGTTTGATGCTGATCGATGCCGGCATCGGCCCGCGTGCCGCCGCCAAACGGATGACAGGTTTGGGCGTCTCGACGGCGGACATCAAGGCTATCTGTCTCACGCATTTGGATGTTGACCATTTCAATCCGACTTGGATTAACCAGATCATCGCCGGCCGCATGACGGTTTATTGTCCGGAGGATCAAGCGGCAGAACTGCACTCCCATGCTCGCCGCGTCAAAAGGCTAGACGATTTGCGTCCGCACATCCGGCTGTTTAATGGTGACGCCTTTGAACCGTTGCCCGGCGTAAGATGCGTTACCATGCGGGTGGCACATGATAAACAGGGTTCGCATGCCTACCGGATTGATTGCGGTAAGGAGCGGCTGGCCTATGCTACCGATCTGGGGCACGCGCCCGCACCACTGATTAATTTTTTCATGGGAACCACCATTCTGGCTGTGGAGAGCAACTACGATCCGGATATGCAGTTAAGCAGCCTGCGTCCCCAACGGCTTAAACACCGCATCATGGGCGGGGCGGGGCATTTATCCAATGCGCAGGCGTTTGAGCTGGTGCAAGGTGTGTTTAATGCGGCGGCGCGTGACGCTGCCACCCCGCTGCCATCACACGTTGTGCTGCTGCATCGCAGTCGGCAATGTAACTGTCCGGAAATTGTCACGCGGGTATTTTCAGCCGATGCTCGCATACACATGCGTCTGACCCTTTCCCATCCATTTGAGCGCACCGATTGGCTCAGACCGGTAGAGCGGGCGGCATTGCCGGGGGAACAATTAAGACTGTTTTAGGTGCCGTACAGGTTGGTTGCCTTATTGGGTTGACGACTGCGAGGCTTGTGGCAAACAGAGGCCAATCAGAGGGCACCTCGAAGCACCGCCTCGATAGAAACGCATGCATTCATAATGGCGGTGGGCTGATGGACGTTGGCATCAAGTTGACCGGCGGCCGCGGCGCAGATGTCCATGCACGGCTTGACCCGGGCGTAATCGACGCCGCCCACTGTCGATGGCATTGCAAATTCTACATTACGGCCGACGACTGATCGCAATCGATCGCTAAGCCACAGTTCAATCAGTGCAAACATCAAAATCCCGCCGTCCCGGGTGGAGCGATCTTTGCTGGCGGACGGATCATGGCCGACGAATATCCCCGCCATGGTCTCGGCTCCCTCACTGATGACGGTCGCCACATCGCCGGCACCGGCCTGGCCGAGTAATAAATGATCCATCGCATGCGCCAGACGGTTGGCAACGGCAATGATGTCGCCTTCGGATGAGGTTTTGCTGGATTTTTTGCGCGATGTTGTGGAGGCTTCAGATCGTCGCCATGAGGCAATTCGGCCGAGGCTGTTTTCTGAAATCCGGGCCAGCAGCCCGGCGTCTTGAGTGCTGAAGCCCTCCTGGGCGAGGTACTGCACCACTACGTCGGAGGGAAGGGGCAGAAATGCCACTTGCTGCGATCGACTGCGAATGGTGGATATTAAATCACTTACGGTGCCGGTACACATGACGATGTACGTCAGGGGCGGGGGTTCTTCCAGGGCTTTAAGCAGGGCATTTTGCGCCACGGGCTGCATGAGGTCGGCCTCGTCGATGATAAACCATTTGCCGCGGCCCAATTGAGAATGTTTATAAAGTTTGCTCTCGACGCGATGATCGGGGGAATCGTCACCGATCATTTCACCGCGGATGATGTCGATACCCAGCGTGGTGCGCCGGGAACGCCCACCGCGATCATATACGCCGCCCAATTGTCGATTGATCAGGTGCAAATCGGGGTGCACCTGTTCATCGCACGCTTTGCATGCTGGGCATTGATTGCAAGGCTCCACGAGCAGAAAATCTTCCGGCAATGATGTGAGGATCGGGCCGCGATTGGCCCGGCGCAGCGGGTTGGGACACAGTTGACACTTGGCGAACGCCAGTGCCGTCCGATACTTGCCCACGCCCATGGGGCCATGGAATATCCAGGTGGACGCCAGGCGACCGGATGCCAGCGCCCGCTGAAGTTGGCCCAATGCCTTCGGTTGTCCGATGATGGACCATAGCATCATTGCGACGCCTGTCATTGTGCTTCCTGTGCCAACTCGCGCAGCACCGCAATGCCCTTTTCAATGTGGGCAGGTGATGCGGCATAGCTGATGCGGAAGTGCGTATCACGATCGCTGAAGACCGATCCGGGAATAAGTAATACATTTTTACTAATTGCCCGCCGCACCAGTTCATTGCCCGACCAGCCGCCCGGTGCCTTGGCGAAAACATAAAACGCCCCACCCGGATTGCCGACCGGATATAAGTCGCCAAGGCCTTCTACCATGCGGTCGCGGCGGCGGCGGTATTCGTCGATGTGAGGCGTCATGTCGACTGAATTGGAATGCAGCAATTCCAGTGCGGCATACTGAGCCGGTGACGGCGCGCAGACAAATGTGTACTGCTGCAATTTAATCATTTGATCAATAATCGGCCTGGGCCCCGCGGCATAGCCCAGCCGCCAACCGGTCATCGCATAGGTTTTAGAATATCCTTTAAGCAGAAGGCACTGATCCGGCAGCATGGGCGCGATGCTGACGTGGGGCTGATAGCAGAAGGCATCATAAATTTCATCGCTCAGCACCAGAAGTCCATGGCGTCTGGCAACCGCCGCGACGGCTTCAAGCTCGGCTGATGTGTAGGCCATGCCGGTGGGGTTGTTGGGCGAGCATATCACAAGCATTCGTGTGCGGGGTGTGACGGCCGCTTGAATTTTTTTGGCGTCCAAGCGAAAGTCGGGGTAGCTATCCACACTGACGGGAACAGCGCCGACGAGCTTGGGGAGATGTTTGTACATGACAAAATAGGGGTCGAGAAAGATAACCTCATCCCCCGGATTCAGACAGGCAAACATGGCCAGCATAATTCCGCCCGATGTACCGGAGAGAACCATAATCCCGGGCTGCTTCCAACCGGTGTCATTTTCCACCTGATGCCGAATCGGCTCGACCAGATCGGCAATGCCCTGCGTGGGTGTGTAGCGATTGCGGCCATGTTCGATGGCTTGAATGGCCCGCTGCTTAATGGCCTCGGGCACATCAAAATCAGGCTGACCAATAGAAAGATTGATGGGATCTTTCATACTGGCGGCCATGTCGAATACCTTGCGTATACCGGAGGCATCAATCGCCCTGGCACGATCGGCAATGATGGTATTCGGATCAAATATTAAATGAGATTCCGGACTGGATGACAACGGGTAACTCCTAAAGGGAACCGCCGTATGATCGGCAGCGAAGGCAAAGACAAAACCTGGTATCCCCACCCGCACAGACGCAGTCGCTACCATTCGCGGTCAGCCATCAAAAAGAGGCGGCGGCGTATTATGGATTCGGATTGGGAAGCAACGTGGCCGAATTGGGTTTGATCACGCGTATGAACGCACCGGTTTTACTAACCACCAGCCCCTTAATGCCGACGTAGGAACCAATCAATTTGGAAAGATCCATATCTTTTGGCGGCTGAATGTAAGCCACCACACGACCGCTGCGCGGGTTCAGCAGGGCATATTGGTGAGTGGTGTGGCTGGTCTCCAGCAGGCCTTTGGCAACAAATGGAGCGGTGGCGATGCTTTTTTCCAATATTTTTTTAGACTGTTCCCACTTTTGTTGGTAAGGCGCGATGGTGGCGGTTACCGGCGTTTCTGCGATTGGCGCGGCCGCCAAGGCCTGGATTGCCATCATCCGATTGATCTCTTTGATGCGCAACTTGGTGGCTGAACGGATCGACGCAGGAACATTTTTTTCTTTCAGGATATCCTGGAAGCCGCCCTTGAGCTTGCCGAGTTTGCGTTGTATTAATGGTTTTTTGAATTGCGCAAGCAAGGCTTTATCCAAGTTTGAAAATTTCTTGTACACCTTGGGGTTATAGGTTGGCACGGGTTTAAGCGTCATCGCGCCGATGGGCGCGGGGGTTGTAGCCGCACTGGCGGGAGGCGTCGTTGTGCTGCCGCCGACGGATGGCGCGGCCTGTGTCCCCGCGCCGGGCAATGGCACAGCCACTGGCGGCGCATTAGCACCCGTTTCGGCAGTCGAGTTGCCGCCCGCCGACGCTGGGGTCGCCCCCACCGATGAAGGTGCAAGGCCGGCAATGGCCACACCCTTAAATCCGGACGGCATCTGTAATTGGGGGCTTATGTAGGTGCTATTCGCAGGGGCCGGCTTTACAAAGGACGCGTAGAGATAAAAATGCGTGTGCATGGGGGCACGAATAATATCAAACATACCGGAGTGCCCCACCACCGACACACGCTGCCCGCGCCGCGCCATACCGACAACCGCATAGTCGCTGGTCGGTGTAAGTGCGCTGGCGGCCCGCAGATTAACAAAGTGAGAAGTAATGGTGCCACGGCTGCCTGATGCGTTGAGCTTTACAAATTGCTTGGCGACATAACACCGCGCGCCGGCCGGTGCCGAGATAACATCCCAGCCCTTGGTGGTTTTCACCACATTTACGAGGTCGCCTTTGGCGAGTTGTCCGACCACGTAATACCGAAGCCCCGGGCCGCTGCGCACGTTTACATTGCTGGCGGAAACTTCACCTATGAATGCTGTTGACGATGCCGAACCACTGCCTGCCTTGTGCGCCGTGCCGTGATGCGATGAGCCAGCCTTGGCGTGCGCGGCCGATTTTTTAGATGAGGGAGACTTGGTGCCGGAGTTTGACGAACCGGCGGATCCGCTGCCGCTGCTTGCGCCAGCCGAGCCGGAGGAGTTAGACGAACCGCTTGACGAGCCGACACCGGACCCGGCCGAGCCGCTGCTGGAACCACCGGAGGGCAAGGTGGCCGGCGCGGTAGTTGGCGCGGGACTGGTGGTTGGTGCCGACGCCGCAGGGACATTGACTGCCGGTGCATTGTCGGAACTGGCCCAGAGCGGCCCTGCAGCCATGGTTACACACGCAACGGTTACACAAAGCCCCAATACCGGTTTAATATGAGATTTCATTCGCATGTCACACTCCTTGCGATAATCGTTTCTGCAGCCATCATCCTGCGGCCAAAGCGCAAATTAACGCCCGATGGCACGGGCGTCAATAAGGTAACACTTTATTTCGGCGGTACGCCCGGGCCACCTCTGGGCACCATTATAATCCATGGACGGGGCTGCCTGCATCCGTCGCTGTCAATCGCCACCCATCAGTTTTCGCATGGCACCAATGCGCAGTTGCACCATTTTTACCGCAACAAGGTCCTGAGCATCGGTTTGGGTTAAACGTGATTCTTCCATGGCTATGCGGTCGGCATTGATGGCTTCCTCTGGAAGTGCCTCTTCCGCCATGACGGTGAGTTGGTTATTCTTCAACTGCGCATAGCCGCCGCCAACAAAATAACGATAAACGCCGCCGGGCGTCTCAATTTTAAGCACGCCGGGCGTTAAGCGAGTAATGACGGGTGCGCGGTTTTTGAGAATGCCCATCTGTCCGTCGTCGGCCGGAATAACGGCAAAATTTGCCTCGGTCTCCAGCATGACTGCTTCCGGGGTTACAAGTGTGGTAGAAAACGTGTTCGTCGCTGTCAATTCATTTTCCTCCAGCTTTCGTCCATGCTAGCATAGGTGGGCGAGTTTTTACAGTGGATGCTTATCAATGCAAGAATATTCCGACCAAGGTGTTTCAATTTTATGCGATTTTTGCCACACTCCCTGGGATGGCCAAGCCGCGATGATTGAGGGGCATCAAGGGTCTGTTATTTGCCTCGATTGCTTGAAAAAAGCCTTGAACGAGGCGTCTATTCACGCGGATAAATACAAATGCACCCTGTGTTTGCGGATCAACATCCCGGGGCACCTGCCGCGATGGTCTACCCCTGACTATCCGCATGCAGTGGTATGTCAGGAGTGTCTATTTCAAGCCGCCCGAGCTATGAGCAAGGCACCGCACGCCGATTTTCAATGGACACCGCCGCGCTGAAGAATGGGTGGATTGTCTTTACCATCGCCTTTTACGTGGCAGGATGAGGTGACGTCGCTCGCCTGTCAGGCCCCGCTGCCGGCCAGCATCACGCGGTCTTTCCCCTGCCCTTTGGCCTGATACATGGCGGCATCCGCCTGTGCCAGGAGGCTTTCAAGCGACGAATTGTCCGCATGTATCATCATGATGCCGATGCTTAAAGTGGACGGCCGCCCAATCTGCGGATCATGCTGCGAACTGCTTGTGAAACTCTTGCGCAGGCGTTCAGCGATACGGGTGGCACCGGCTTCATCTACACCCTTGAGGAAAATGGTAAATTCGTCACCACCGCGCCGACCGAGGCAATCGGTTGAACGAAGCGAATTCTGGGCGGTGGCCGCGAACAGGCGGAGCAGCGCATCGCCAGCTTCGTGTCCATACTGATCGTTAACTTGTTTGAATTCGTCGATGTCTATGGTCAACAAGGCGTCATGGAGTATCGCCCCTCCCGCCTCACCTATGGGTACGCTGGCCGGTGGGCTGGAACGTGCGGAGCGACTGCGGGGGTTTAAATTGGCTGCAAGTTGCCGCCGGACGGCCGCCTCAAATGCGTTCCGGTTCATGACACCCGTGAGTCCATCGGTGTTGGCGGCAAGCATGAGGGCATTTTGCAATCGTTCGGCCGAAAGCATCATAAACCCCATATTCCAGGCCGTCATAAGGGCGAGTGTACCGGCGAGGGTAAAACCGACGATAGGCGACGGGAGGCGCGACAGGTGGTGTACGGGGTGCACCCACATGGTAATTACCCTTACGATATTTCCCAGGACAAACAAGACAAAAAGCAGCGTGATAAAACGTGTGATCTGCAAACCTCGCGATTTTTGAATGGCAAACAGCTCATTGATTATCAGGATGGAAATGACACTTAGAAGCGACGCAATGAGCGTCATGCGGTGAGACATGGCGTCGCTGATGGGCGAATTTATCTCAAGCGCGGCAAAGATGGTGGGGAACAGCAGCCAACACCATGGACGAATCGGAGGCTTTTCATTGAATGAGCGAAGGCCAAGCCAGTTCAAAAAGATTCCGGCAACAATGGCGGTCTGCGAAATGGAGATGGTGAGGATGTAGGGAATGTATCCGCGCAGGCTCACCAGCGCCAAGCCGATGGAAGCTAAAAGATTTCCCAATCCCCAAAATGCCGACCACCGGTCGCGGCGACGGAGAAACCACGCATAAAGATGGGTCAGGGCCAACAGGAGCGTGATCCCACTCATAATGCAAATGATGGTTCGCACTTCAAAAAATAGCAGACTCGGATCACTATTCGTCATATGTAATTAGGTAGATTAACCAATCTTCAGCTACACTTCCACACCACGGGTGCCGGAGGTCTTCTTCAATACTCGGTTATCGGCAATTATCACGATGCACCCGTTAATTTAGTTTAGCCCAACTTTCGCAGTTCGTCGCATTTCTGGCGAAAATAACTATTAAATATGGCGTTGGTGTTGCGCCAAGGGCATTTTTGTGCACAAAACCGCTTTGGTGCAGACCTACCCTCTTGTTTTGGC
>JAKAEB010000064.1 GCA_021818445.1 Planctomycetota bacterium | reverse complement strand
GCCAAAACAAGAGGGTAGGTCTGCACCAAAGCGGTTTTGTGCACAAAAATGCCCTTGGCGCAACACCAACGCCATATTTAATAGTTATTTTCGCCAGAAATGCGACGAACTGCGAAAGTTGGGTTAAGGTCTGAGCGGTCGCCGGCGTAAGCGCGGTACGCATTGGCCAGCGGAAGGTATATAAAATAATTTAACACAAACGGCACGACTGGAATCAGCAGCAGCCACACCAGTTTAGGACTTATGGGCCGTTTTTCGACGGGTAAGGCTCTTATGGCAGATTGCGTGATGCGGCAGATAACAAGGTAAACCACTGTACGAACAAAAAGGTAGCCCAGTAGAAAAAGTACCGCAAACTCCAGGGCATGATGCACAAAACTTGCGGGGATACCGGGAAAATGAACGTGCCATATCACGAACCTCGACAAACCATTACTCCCGTTGCTTGCGGAAGGTTGAGAGATCGTGACATAGTGCATGAACAGCCTCCCCAAAAAAAGGCTCAAGCGATAGGCCACGCAGACAAAAATTCGTCAGCGTGCAAAGTTACTTTTCCAATGCGTAGTCTAACTTGATGAACCGGGCTTCACAAACAAACCAGGAATTCGCGATACATGGCGGGGTAAACAGGTACCAAGGCTCACCTCGGCAATGCCTCGGCCCAGAGCATGCGGGCACGGTGCATGGCCGGTTGAAGTGGTGTACCCGAACGGCTAATTCGGGTCGTCGCGCCAATCATCGATAAGACTTCAGCGGACCGAACTAAACACCGCATGCCCCCCACTTTGGCACGAGGATTCCTATCTCAGCAATTGGCTGTAGCGGTCTATTTATGCATACCAACCGGCAGGAGATATTATTTTTCGTCGCCGGTGGAAGCCAACTTTTGCCGCGTGGGGGCGATATCCACCAATTGAACAATGGCGATATCACCGGCATCGCCAATGCGCCATTTCGAGGTTTTTACAATGCGGGTGTAGCCACCGGCACGGTTGGCGCATTTGGGTGCCACGTCTTTGAACAGTTTCTGGACGACTGAATCATCAAGCAGCATGTCCCGGTCTTTTGGGTCCGTCATGAGCCGATCGCGCAGGCGCGCAATGACCAGCCGCCGGGATGCGAGTGTATTTTTCTTTGCCAGCGTAATTAAAGGCTCTACAAAACGAACCAGTTCCTTGGCTTTGGGCAGCGTGGTCTTTACCTGCCCATGCTCAATAAGCGACTGGGCCAGATTCCGCAGCATGGCGGTGCGATGCGCGGCGGTTCTTGACAATCGGCGACCTACTACACGATGACGCATGATAACCTCGGTTTTTCAAAACCCAACGCGGCCTGACGCCGGTTGGCCAATACTAACCATTCAATACATTTCGGCTCCGGGCCGAATCAACTCGCAGTCGAGGCCGACGGATCCGTCACCTCGCCATCTTCATCCAGATCATCGGGTACATCCATGCCCAAAGTCAGGCCATGCTCTGAAAGTTTGCGCCGCACTTCCCGCAGGGAGGTTTTGCCAAAGCTGCGAACCTTCAGCAACTCCCCCTCGGTCAGCCGCACCAAATCACCAATCGTATGGATGCGGGACGACTCGAGGCAGTTCGCGGCCCGGATTGAAAGATCGAGCGAGGAAAGGGGCTGTTTAAGCTTCCCGGCGAGTTCATCATTGAAGACGGCCGGTACGGTCGGCTCATCGGACTCCATCGGGATATCGACCAGTTCTCCGATGTCAAATTTCTGTAAAAACGCATTCAGATGCTTGCGTAGAATCTTGGCTGCCTCTACCAACGCCAGTTCCGGGCTGATGGTGCCGTTGGTCCAGATTTCCATGATGAGACGGTCGTAATTGGTTTTTTGTCCCACGCGGGTATCTTCGGTTTTATAGCGAACGCGGGTCACCGGGCTGTAAACCGAGTCAATCGGGATAACGCCGATGATCTGTTCATCGGGCGCGTTTTCCGCCGCCATGACAAAGCCGCGACCCTTGTGAATATCAAGTTCCATGTCAAAAACCTGATCGCCCGTGAGGGTGGCAATCACAAGGTCCTTATTGTGCACATTGATGGATGCATCGCCCTGCAGGTCGGCACCTGTGACAGTTCCCGGGCCTTGCTTGCGGACGCTTAGCTTCCGGGGCGTATCCCCTTCAAGCGATATGATGAGGCTTTTTACATTGAGGATGATGTCGGTGACATCTTCAACCACGCCGGGCAACTGGGCAAATTCATGTTCAGCCCCGCCGATGCGGATACTGACCGCTGCCGCCCCTTCCAGGGAGCTAAGCAGGATGCGCCGAAGGGAATTGCCAACCGTTGTACCAAAACCGCGCTCAAACGGCTCGACGATAAATTTTCCGTAAGTGGCCGTATGGACGGAATGATCCACATCAACTTTAGTGGGCAATTCAAGCCCGCGCCAACGCATACGCATAGCAGATTCTCCAGAAAGCATCCGACGCCGGATTATCGCCACAAGGCATCTGTCACAGCGACGGAAATCAATTCATACTTTATTTTAAATACATCGGGGTTAATCAGCCCCGGTTCTCAATCGCATCAAACGGTGCACGGGTTAAAACCGGCAATCATTCATGCGAAACCATTCTTTACACGCGCCGCTTCTTCGGCGGGCGGCACCCATTGTGCGGCAGGGGAGTGTTATCCTCGATGGATGTGATTTTCATCCCGCTGGCCTGCAAAGCGGTAATGGCTGATTCGCGTCCGGAACCCGGGCCATTGACCCTTACTTCCAATTCCAGAACACCAAACTTTTTGGCTTTGGAGGCACAATTCTCCGCGGCCCGAGTGGCGGCGAAAGGCGTGCTCTTGCGCGCACCCTTGAAGCCTACCGTCCCCGCCGAATCCCAAGCAAGCGTCTCACCGTTCACATCAGTGATGGTGACCTGCGTGTTGTTGAAACTGGCGCGGATGTGCGCGATACCGCGAAGCACGTTACGACGAACTTTTTTCTTAGTGGACTTTGCCATCAATTACCTCTGGGATACCCTGCCTGATGTACCCGGGCATCAGGTTACAAACCTGCTGCCCGACCGAATCCGTTAACTCTTAGCCGTGAAGTTCTTTCACGCCCTTCTTACCAGCCACCGTCTTGCGCGGCCCTTTGCGGGTGCGGGCATTTGACCGCGTGCGCTGACCGCGCGTTGGTAAACTGCGGCGATGGCGCGAGCCGCGATAGGATTGAATATCCTTCAGCCGCGCAATATTCTGCTGAACCTGCCGCCGTAGGGCACCCTCCACCACAAAGCTGCGATCGATAATGTTGGTGATTCGCGCCACTTCATCTTCAGTTAACTCGCGGGCGCGCTTCTGCGCATCGATGTTGGCTTCTTTAAGAATTTCCACCGCGTTCACCGGTCCGATGCCGTAAACATAACGAAGACTGATTCGGACGGGCTTGTCCGCGGGTATATCCACACCTGCAATACGGGGCATACTATTTCCTTACTTGAGCCTTACAACTGAATTCGCCGAAGCGAACTCATATGCGAAACACGGGCTGAATCCGGGCTAAAACCTCAACCCTGACGCTGCTTGTGACGGGCATCTGATTTACAAATGACCCGCAACACACCACCGCGACGCACCACCACACAGTGCTCACAAATCCGCTTGACACTGGAACGAACTTTCATGACACAATCTCCTACCGGCGCAGGCTTACTGCCCGCCGCCTTGCAAACCAATTAGTATACCCATCAGGCGAAAAAACGCCAACCCCGCTGGCGCGGCCTTTTAGTCGCGACATAACGGACGGGCCTGAGTCAATTGCGGGTAATGATCCGTCCCCGCGATAAATCATACGGCGACAATTCTACCGTAACCTTGTCGCCGGGAAGAATACGAATGTAGTTCACCCGCATTTTGCCAGATATATGGGCAATCAGAACATGCCCGTTTTCCAGCTTTACACGAAACATCGCATTGGGGAGGGCTTCTGAAACAACCGCCTCCAAGCGTATAGCATCTTCTTTGGGCATTAAATTCTCACCGAAAAACCGCTTTCAACTCCGCACCCACCTGCCCTACCCACACGATTCAACCCCGGAGAAACCAGACCCGTCGCCACCACCTTGTCCACCAAGGCGCACCACAGACTTTTCAAAAAGCCCATGCGAAAGGCCTGATGATCCAGTCGAATCCGTTAGTATCGGCCGTTACGACCCATCTGTCAAGATGCTACACCCATTGGCCGACACCGCTATGGTGTGTTCCACATGGGCCGCCAGCGTGGAATCCTTGCTCAAAACTGTCCACCCGTCTTCCAGCACCACCACATCCGGCTTGCCGACGATCACCATAGGCTCTACGGCCAATGTCATACCCGCCCGAAGATAAAAGTCTCCAAAACGCTCTAATTCGCGCGAAAAAAAGTTCGGCACCTTCGGCTCTTCGTGCATGCGACGCCCAATCCCGTGCCCTACAAATTCGCGTACACACGAAAAACCATTGGATTCCACATGCTGCTGCATGGGTTTAGCGATGTCACTCCAGCGACGACCCGGCCGAATTAGCGATATCGCCAAAGCCAGCGTTTCATATGCCACGCGAATAAGCTTCTCGGCCTCGGTATTCGGCGTCCCCACCGCCACCGTAATCGCGGAATCACCGCACCAGCCCCCCATCCGCAACCCACAGTCAATGCTCACCACGTCGCCATCCTTCAACACCCGCGAACCGGGTATGCCATGCACCACCTCATCATTGACACTGATGCACGTGTTGCCGGGAAAACCTTTGCCTGGTTCATAAGTGGGATAATTTTTAAATAGTCCCTCCGCCCCCGCCTTCGACCAAGTGTCCAATGCAAGCTGGTCCAGATCGGCCGTGGATATGCCTGGCCGGGCGGCTGCGGCGCAGGCCGTCAGCGTCTGATGCACCACGCGCCCGACGCGTCGCATCGCTTCAATTTCCGCCGGATTTTTAATTGCTATACCCATAAATTTCGCCCCTGATAGCGATTTCCGCTGCTCGCGCCGCCTGTTAACCTTTCACGCCCTGCCGCGCCAAGCGGGCCTCAATGGCCATCCACACCTGATCCACACCACCCGATGCATCTACATCCAGCAGCAGGCCGGCCTCCCGATAATAAGCCAGCAGCGGGCTGATCGTCTGGTGGTATGTTTCAATGCGGGTGCGAACCACTGCGGGCATGTCATCCGGCCGTATGACCAGTGCCGCCCCGTCGATATCGCAGATGCCGTCTGTTTGGGGTGGCATCAAATCCACATGATAGACACTCAGACAGACCGGGCATACGCGTCGGCCCTCAAAACGCCGAGTAAGGACTGCCGGATCGACAGCCAGATTAATCACCTGCGTCAAAGGGCGTTCAAGGGCGGCGAGCATTTCCGTCAGTGCTTTCGCCTGCGATATCGTCCGCGGAAAGCCATCAAGCACAAAGCCCTGTCGCACCAGTGAGACAAGCTTGCTGCGCATAATTCCGATCATCAACTCATCGGGCACGAAGCGACCGTTATCGATGTAATCACGGATTTTTTTCCCCATGGCGGTGTTTTTAAGTTTTTCTGCCCGCAGCAGATCACCGCTGGAGAGATGCAGCAATCCAAAGGCCTCGCAAATGCGCGCGGCTTGAGTGCCCTTGCCCGCTCCCGGAGGCCCGAGCAGTGCGAGCCTCATGCGGCCGACTCACGAACATCGCCCCCAATTTGTCCCGGGCCTTTTGGTCCGGTGCGGCGGCGCGAGGCCGGCATGCCGGATGGTCCATCCGTCAGGCCGCCGTAGTTACGCATAACCAGATTGGCCTCCACCCGGTTGATGAAGTCCAGCATCACGCTGACCGTAATAAGCAAACCCGTACCCCCAAGAAACTGCGTGATCATAAAGTTGATACCGAGGTAATTGGATACCACCGTTGGCACCAGGGCGATAATGGCCAAAAACGCTGCACCGCAATAGGTGACGCGGGCCATGACATTTTCAAGATATTCGGCGGTACGCTTACCGGGCCGCAGACCCTTGATAAAACTGCCATAATCCTGAAGTTGATCGGCCATTTCCTTGGGTTGGAACTGCACAGTATTCCAGAAATATGAAAAGAAAAATATCATCGCCACATACGCAACGATATAGAAAAACGCACCGATCTGGATACTTTCTACCAGTATCTGAAACCACGCATATTGACCGAAATGTACGGTGAAAAAGCTGAGTTGCAAAACCACCGAGGGGATTAACATCAGCGAACTGGCAAAAATAATCGGCATCACGCCGCCATGATTCACCCGCAACGGAAGATACTGCAATTGTCCGCCATAGACTCGATTTCCACGCACATGCTTGGCCTGCTGGATGGCAATCCGGCGCTGGGCCTGTTCAAGAATGACCGCTCCGGCCGATACGCATACAAAAGCCGCCACCAGAAAAAGCATCGTTCCGATGCCATACCGATGGGCGGCGCTGCCCCCCAGATGGAAGGTGGAATGCGCCCAGAGATCATTGATGGCCGACGGAATGCGTGACACAATACCTGCCATGATGATCAGCGAAACGCCATTGCCGATGCCATAGGCATCAATCTGTTCGCCCAGCCACATTAAAAATATGCTGCCCGCCGTCAGGGCGCAGATACCAGTCACCCAGAAAAGCAACAGATGGTGGTAAAACATGGACTTGTACAAAAAGCCATGGGGATGACTTGGTGAAGTGGTGGTTAAATATCGCAACCACACAAAAGCCTGAATGACGCACAGTACCACAGTGGCGTAGCGCGTCCATTCATTAATTTTGCGCATGCCCGGCTCACCTTCTTTTTGCAGCTTTTCAAGCGATGGGATGACCGTACCGAGCAACTGAAAGATAATGGCCGCACTGATGTACGGCATGATACCCAGACCGAAAAGCGTGCTATAACCAAGCCCGCCGCCGGAGAACAAACTCAAATAATTTGATATCTGACCGACTGCACTGCTGCTGTTACCGCTGACAAACTGCGACACCATGTGCGTATCAACACCCGGCAGCGGCACATAAAAGCCGATGCGGTAAACGCACAGCATACCGATGGTAAAGAGCAGCTTGGTTCTCAACTCGGGGATTTTGAAGATGTTGGCCAATGTGCGGAACAAAATTTTTCCTCGTCCTACGCCGCCACCAACCGGTGATGGGCGACGGTTTGTGTCATGATCTATCTCAGCCTGGGCTTCTGATTTTCAAACCAAAAGCGTGTTCCGTCATCCGGTACCACCCATTGCCAGCCCCCCGTTCGCCCAGCGAGCGAAAGCTTTCATGATAACCGGACACCAGTTACGAAAAAAGCCGATTCCCCCACGGCATTTCCCCGTTCGCGCCTGATCTTCGCACCGTGCTGACACCACCCCCGAGGCCTTACCGATTACGACAATCCACCCAGCCCAGGGCTACTGGGCCTGTGCCGAGACAACTTAAGCCTTACGCGGCTTGAATTTGCCGGTTTTAGGGTCAACCTTCGATTTATTGCGGTCCAGTTCGAGCAGTTCGATAGACCCGCCGGCTGCCGTGATCTTTTTTGATGCCTGAGCGGAAACTTTCGACGCCACGACCTTCAATTTCAGACCCAGTTCACCATCGCCCAGAATTTTAACGGGCAACTTCTCATCGCGCACCAGATGTTTTTCAATCAGGGTGGATACATCGACAGTTTGGCCGTCCGCGAAGGAGCGATTCAAATCGCCGACATTTACGATGCTGAATTTTTGGGCGAAGTAATTGTTGTTGAAGCCGCGCTTGGGTAGACGACGGAACAAAGGCAGATTACCACCTTCGCTGCCAAAGGCGGGGCCACCGCCGGCACGCGAATAGCTTCCCTTGGTACCGCGACCGGAGGTCTTGCCGTGGCCGCTGCTTTCGCCACGACCGACGCGCTTACGCTTTTTATGGGCACCGGCTTTTGATGTAATGTCATGAATCATCATGATGAGGTTTCTCCAAAATTAAGTGGCGGCCGCCATTTATTCCAGCGGAACGCCACGATCGGACTTAATCGACTCGCGTGAACGCAGCGATTCCAAAGCGGCAAGAGTCGCCTTGCACAAATTTTTCTTGTTGGTTGAACCATAGGCTTTGGTGAGCACATCGCGAATGCCGACAAGTTCCAGCAGTGGACGCACAAAGCGCCCCGCCTTTACACCTGTACCGGGACGCGCCGGCACCAGTTTGATGCGGCTGGCCCCAAACCGTCCGAGAACCTCGTGCGGAATCGTGCCGCCTTCCAGCGACACGGTAATCATATTCTTGCGTGCATCTTTGGTGGCCTTCTCCACTGCGGCCGGCACTTCTTTGGCTTTGGCGTACCCCAAGCCGATGCGCCCGCTGCGATCCCCTGACGCCACCAGCGCCTCAAACGAAAAGTTTTTACCGCCCTTGACTACCTTGGCACTGCGGAACACGCCCACCGTGCTGGAGTCAAGGCCACGTTCTTCATCCATTGCTTGCCGATCAATCATGTGTCGTCCTGAAAAACTAACTATTCAACTCAGTCCGCCGTGCCTCGACGGTCGCTGCGCTGCCAACCCTTAAAATTGCAATCCACCTTCGCGCGCTGCCTGGGCCAAAGCCTTGATGCGCCCATGGTACTTGTAGCCGCCACGGTCGAAGGCAATCTGCGTAATGCCCTTGGCGATTGCCCGCTCGGCAATCTGTTTGCCAATTTGCGTTGCCGCCACAATATTACCACCATGTTTCGCCGCGGTGCGGAACGACTTTTCAGCCGAGCTTGCAGCCACCAACGTCATGCCGGTCGAGTCATCGATAATCTGGGCGGAAATATTTTTAATCGAGCGGGATACCCGAAGCCGCGGTCGGCTTGAAGTGCCGCGAACCAGCCCCTTCATCCTCGCCTTGCGGCGTTTCTGCCTTACCAGTTTAACTTTGTGTATTGTACTCATGATCCATTCCCATTTCAGAGGCAGCCACCCGGCCGCCGATATTAAAACCCAATCAGCCCCATGGGCCGGATATTACTTGGCACCAGCACCGGCAAACTGCTTACCGGCCTTGCGTTTGACAACCTCGCCCACATAGCGAATACCCTTGCCCAGATACGGTTCTGGCTTGCGGGTGCTGCGAACATCGGCTGCAAACTGCCCCACCAACTGCTTATCAATGCCGCTGATGTTTACGCGGGTGCCCTGCCCTTCCAACTTGACCGTCAGACCATCTGGAACGGCGTGGGTAATCTGATTGGCAAAACCCACCGAAAGCACCAGCGACTTACCCTGCAGTTCCGCCTTGTAGCCGACACCTTGAATTTCAAGCTCTGCGGTGTAGCCATCGGTGACGCCCTTGACCATGTTCGCCACCAAGGCGCGGGTCAAGCCGTGCACTGCACGGCTGATTTTTTCATCGTCCACGCGTTCCACCAGCACCTGCTTACCTTTGGCCGGTGCCGGTGCATCGCCCACTGAAACCTTGGCGTTGCCATGGTGTTCCAGTGTCAGCTTGCCCTTCGGGCCTTCCACGGTAATAAGCCGCCCCTGCACATTGACCTTCACATTTGATGGCAACATGATGGGCTTTTTTCCAATTCGACTCATAACAACCTCTTGTGGTTCATGCCGCACTCGGCGGCTCATTTCTTAACTTCACCCTGTGCTCTTGAGCACCCCGGCGTTCAGCCCCGAAGAGCCGCCGGCGGCCAGCCGCCGCTGCAACGCCATTAACTGATAGTCGCCAGCAATTCGCCGCCGATATTCTGGGCCCGGGCCTGACGGTCGCTGAGCACACCGCGGCTCGTGGACAAAACCGAGATGCCCATACCATTGAGGATGCGCGGAAATTCTTTCACGCTGCGGTAGATGCGGCAGCCCGGCCGACTGACACGATCAACCTGCCGGATCAGGGAACTTCCATCAATGGTGTATTTGATCGTAATGCGTATCAAACCTTGCCGCGTGCCATCATCAAGCACGTGATAGTTTTCGATGTAGCCTTCCTCTTTGAGTACTTTGGCAATGCCTTCACAGATACGCGAGTTTTTCACATCGACCGTTTTGTGCCGGGCGTGCGAGGCATTTCGGATCCTTGTAAGCATGTCCGCGATGGTGTCGGTCATGTTTTTCTTCTTCGCTTTCCGGTCGGGCTTGGCAGCCCGTCCAATTCAATCAAAATTCCGCCTGCTAACAGGCTATTCAATCCAAGTCGATTACCAGGAAGCCTTTTTCAGCCCCGGAATCTTGCCTTCCAACGCCAGTTGTCGCAGCATCAGACGCGACATCCGAAACTTGCGATAATATCCGCGGCGCCGCCCGGTCAATTCGCAGCGGTTAGCCACCCGTGTGGGGCTGGCATCACGCGGTAGCATCGAAAGCGCCATATAGTTCTTTTCCTTTTTGAGCCGCTTCCGCTCGTCCGCATATTTCGCTACGGTCTCTTTACGCTTCTTGTACCGTAATTTCCATGCTTTAGTCGACATATCAACTCACTCTAAACGAGACAACAATACAGTTCCATTAAATGGGGCCCGCATCCGGCAACCCCGCCCAAAAACTCAACCCGCTTTTCGGGCTCCATCTTTCTCGGCCGCCTGATCGCGCGTAAATGGCATACCAAGGTGCTGAAGCAACGCAAACGCCCCGGCATTATCCTCAGATGTCGTGACAATCGTGATGTTCAATCCCTGATGGAACGTCACCTGATCGCCATGCACCTCAGGGAATACCGATTGCTCGGTAAGACCCAGGTTGTAATTTCCCCGGCCATCGAACGCCTTGGGATTTAAACCACGAAAATCCTTCACACGGGGAATCGCCAGATAGATGAGTCGATCTAAAAATTCCCACATGCGCTGGCCGCGCAGTGTCACTTTGACACCGATTTCCATGCCCTGCCGCAGCTTAAAATTCGATACGCTTTTACGCGCCTGGCAGACCACCGCTTTTTGGCCGGCAATCGCGGTAAGTTCTTTAACCGCCGCCTCGAGCCGGGGCTTTTCGGCAATAGCCTTGCCCAATCCCATGTTGATCACCACTTTGGTGACGCGGGGAATCGCAAGGCGATTTTTAATTTTGAGTTCAGTCGCCAACTGTGGCGCAATTTCATCCTGGTACCGCTTATACAGGCGGGGGACATAACCATCCGGAAATTTAATGGCTTCCGTTGGGGCTGCATCCTTAGCCCGCGATCGGCCACCATCTCCAGACTTATTGCGCTCCGCTTTGGCGGCGGCGGCGTGCTCGGCCTTCTTCGCTGCTTTGGCGGCCTTTTCCGCCTCGATCTGTTCGGGCGTTCGTTCCGATTTGGCCTTGGTTTCTTTTTCTTGTTTCGCCATGTTTACCTAACCTCATGAATAGTCGGTTGCCGGGGCGGACACTTACGCCCGCTCCATTCAGGCTTTGCCAACCACACTTAATTCTTTACCTTTGCTGCTCAGACGCACCTTAAGGCCATCACGCTGGCCAATTTTCACCCGTGTGCCCCTGCCGGTATCCGGATCGATGGGCTGCACCTTGCTGACGTGAATCGGCGCGGGCTTCTGCACCCGACCACCCTTGCGATTCTGCTGCGTGGGTTTGATGTGCTTCCACACCATATTGACGCCTTCCACAATCACCCGCTGCTTATCGGGTAATACCGACAGGACTTTGCCGGTCGTACCACGGTGGTTGCCGGACCGGACAATCACCATGTCATCTTTTCTGATTCGTGCTGCCATTTTACTAACCTCATCTTGCGGTTACCGCGGACTTCGCCGCGGACCGTCCAATACTTCACACCACTTCGCTGGCCAGGGAGACAATCTTCATGAAATTCTTTTCACGAAGTTCGCGTGCTACCGCACCGAAAATACGCGTACCGCGCGGACTGCCTTCAGCGTCGACAATCACCGCTGCATTGCGGTCAAAACGCACATAGCTGCCATCCGGACGACGGATCGGCTGCTTGGTACGGACAATCACCGCCTTGGCCACTTCGCCCTGCTTTACATCCCCGTTGGGAAGGGCCTTTTTCACAGCCACCACGATCAAATCGCCCACGCCGGCGGTCTTACGCGTGAACTTACCGCGAGCCGACGATCCGCCCAGCACCTTAATACACATCACCTGCTTGGCACCGGTATTGTCGGCCACATCAAGCCGGGTCTGCTGTTGAATCATATTTCACCTGATCCTCAAAACATTCGCCCAACGGCGACACTTCCCTGAATTAAAGTTATGCCCCGGCCGTTTCCTGCGTGGCCTCAACTGCGGTCTTTTCCGCCTTGGTCTTTTCAAACATCCGCGATGCTTCGCCCGCCAGGATGGATGTATCGATCTGCGTGGCCCGCGTTACGATCCGCACCAGACGATAAGTTTTTGTTTTGCTGTAGGGCCGGCACGCCATCACTTCCACATGATCACCCAGATGGCTTTCATTATTTTCGTCGTGCACATGCAGCACCGTCTGGCGCTTCACATATTTGTTGTACTTGGAATGGCGCGCCAGGTATTCAAATACCACTTTGCGTGTCTTGCTGACCCGGTCACCGGTCACTATACCGATGATACGCGGTCGCAGACGGCGTTTGGACGATGCGGTACCTGTGGAAGTATTAGTCATGTTGATTTCAGCCTCGATACAAATTCAATTCATTTCGATTTCGCAACGCCGGCAAGCGCTTGCTTGCGAATCAGCGTTTCGATACGCGCCACTTCACGTCTATTTTTCTTGAACTGCGACACATCCGACACCTTGTCGGTCGCCCTTTGCGTCCGCAGTTCCAGCAGTTTTCGTCGCAGTTCCGTACTGCGCAACTTCAGTTGCTCCATATCGAGCTTGTTAAGCTCGTCCATCATCTGTTTACGCTTCGTGGCCATTTTCAACCTCTTGCTGATTCCAGCCTGGCAATCCAAGCCGGAAGAATATTTACCCTTAAAGTGTGTGACGACGCTTTACAAATCGGCATCGCACGGGCATCTTCGCCGCAGCCCGGGCAAACGCCCGCTTGGCCGCAACTTCATCCACCCCACCTACCTCGTAGAGGATCGTGCCGGGCTTCACTTCTGCCGCCCAGAATTCCGGCTCGCCCTTACCGGTACCCATTCGGGTTTCCAGCGGCTTTTTGGAAAAACTCTTGTGTGGGAAGATGCGGATGTATACACGACCTTCCCGCGCCAATTGGTGCGAAATAACCATACGGCCAGCTTCAATATGCCGCCCGTTGAGCCGCCCCGGCTCCAGCGACTGGAGCGCATATTCACCAAAGCTGATGCGGTTGCCCCGCGTCGCGTTGCCCTTCATGGTGCCGCGCTGTTGCTTGCGCCATTTTACCCGTGCCGGCATCATCGCCATGGCTTTAACTCCTGATAACGGTGGCCAAACTTTTCAACCACCAAGGTTCCGTGCTGTATGGGCCAACTATCTTCGGTGCCTGATACAGCCTTAATAATCCCACCCCTGCATGCAACAGGGCCATCAACGGCGGCGTGGTCGCCGCGGCCCACCCCGGGCCGATTGTCCCGCCGCTTCGGCGCGGGCTTCAATGTCGGCATACAATCCACGATATATCCACACTTTGATACCAATGACACCAAACGGCGTATTGCAATGCACCAACCCGTAGGAAATATCCGCTTGCAGCGTGTGCAGGGGTATGCTGCCGACAATCTGTTTTTCCACCCGCGCAATTTCCGCCCCGCCAATGCGACCACCAATTTGTATCTTGATACCCAAAGCACCCGCGTTCATGGCGGCTTCCGTCTTTTGTTTGAGGACGCGACGGAAGGCCGATCGCTTTTTGAGCTGTTCTGCAATGCCATCCGCCACCAGGCGGGCATTGAGATCGGGGTTGCCGATATCGACGGTCTCAATCTTTACTTTGCGCTGGGTGAGGTCTTCAAGTTCCTTTGTCAAACGATTGATTTCTTCACCCTTCGAGCCGATCACCACGCCGGGGCGACCGGTATGCAGGATCACCCGCAACTCCTCGCGGGTGCGTTCAATTTCGATGCGTGAAATGGCGGCGTAGTTGCCACCACCGCGATTGGCCGGTCGCACCGATCGAGCCGGAGCAGGTTTGGCAGGAGCCTTGGTTGCTTCGGAACCTTCGGTTCCCGAGGCCGCCGCTTCCGTTGCCGGAGTTTCCGTTGGCTTAGCCTTGGGCAGACGCACAGTTGACGGACCGCCGTTGAGCCGCGATTCAATGTAGCTGCGGATTTTCTGATCCTCGACCAGCAACTCTCCGAAGAGCCGCTTGGGCGCAAACCAACGACTGGACCAACCTTCCGTGATACCCGTCCGGAAACCAACTGGATTAACTTTCTGACCCATAGAAAACCTCAAAAAAGCCCATCAGCGGGCGATGACCTCTGCGATCATCTTTTTCAGGCGGCCTTTGCCGCCTTATTTCGTTTATTCTTAGCCCGAGCTTCCTTCACCCGGGCGGCACCTTCATCGACCGATACCGTAATGTGGCTGGTACGTTTCATGATCGCGTAGCTTTTGCCCCGGTCTTTCGGCATGAAACGTTTGATAATCGGCCCGCCATCACAAAAACTCTGCGCGACATAAAGGTCGGCTACATCCGCACCCTTTTCGTCCGCATTGGCAATGGCCGTTTTAAGTACCTTGGCCACCATAATCGCGGCGCGCTTTTTAGAAAAATTCAATACCGATAGCGCCTCTTCGGCCGACTTACCCCGGATCAGGTCCGCCAATAAGCGGGCCTTTCGCGGGGAAATTCTTGCATATCGCCATGTTGATGTATACATAAATCAACCTTTAATCTGTGTCACCGATCTCCCAAACACCCCAAACCATCCGGGGCATCAGGCCAACCGCCGACCAATGCCTCGTCAGGCCGTTTCCTTCTTCACCATGGTGTGCCCCTTAAACGTACGCGTGGGGGCAAACTCACCAAGTTTGTGGCCTACCATATCTTCCGTGACAAATACCCGGACGTGCTGCCGACCATTATGCACCATAAACGTGTGGCCCACAAATTCGGGTATCACCGTGCTGGCTCGCGACCACGTTTTGATCGGGTCTTTCTTTCGTGACTCATTGAGCCTGTTGACTTTTTCCAACAGGTGATAGGCCACAAACGGACCCTTTTTTGAACTGCGACTCATGAATACCTCAGAGTGTTCGATCCTAACATACCCGGCCGACGCCATCCGCCGAGCCGGAAAAACCATCAACGCCTACGCAGCACTGATTCGCCATAGCGGACCGTCATTCGCCGACGAATGATCTTGGACGACGAATTCTTCCGCGGGTTACGCGTCTTGCCGCCCTTGGCAGGCACGCCCCATTTGCTTACAGGATGACGGCCACCGCCCGACCGGCCTTCGCCACCACCCAATGGATGGCTGACCGGGTTTTGCGCCACACCACGCACCGTCGGCCGAATGCCACGATGCCGCGTCCGCCCCGCCTTACCCCAGCGAATGTTCGCCCAGTCCGGGTTGCCAATCTGACCGATCGTCGCCCGGCACTTCCAGTTGATCTGCCGAATTTCACCCGACGGCAGTTGCACGGTCGCCAAGCCGTTGTCTTTACCAATCAGCCGCGCCACGCCGCCGGCACTGCGCACCAGGCTGCCCCCTTTGCCGGGAACCGCTTCAATGTTATGAATTTCAATACCGGTGGGCACCACTTCCAGCGGCATGGTATTGCCAGGGGTTTTTTCAATATCCGATTTGGTACCGCTTTCCACCTCATCGCCCACCTTCAAGCCCTGCGGAGCCAGGATGTAGCGTTTTTCACCGTCGGCATAAGCCAGCAACGCAATAAACGCTGTCCGGTTCGGATCGTACTCAATCGACTCCACAATGGCCTTGATGTCATCTTTATTTCGTTTGAAATCGATCTTCCGATACTGCTGCTTGTGGCCGCCACCGATGTGGCGACAGGTGATCCAGCCGCGATGGTTACGCCCGCCGGTCTTCTTTTTGGGTTGTAACAGCGACTTTTCCGGCGTGCTGCGGGTAATTTCTGTAAACGCATTGGCCGACGAAAAACGCCGTCCTGCGGAGGTTGGTTTATGTTGTTTGATCGGCATAAAGCACTCACCATTCCATCTGATCGAAAAAGCCCGGCACCGCCGGACACCTGTTAATAAATTTCCAGCTTATGATCGCCGTGAACCTTTACAATCGCCTTCTT
>JAKAEB010000063.1 GCA_021818445.1 Planctomycetota bacterium | reverse complement strand
GGCGGCAAATACCGGCAGAACGGTAACGCGATCTCTGGCGCGATGATAAAAACTTTCCAGATATTCCACCTGAAAAAAATTGATCACTGTGAGTTGCGTTTCCTCCTGAAGTTCCCGCAGAGCGGCGGCGATAGCGGTTTCCCCGGATTTTATTCCACCATAAACCGTTTGCCATGTGCCAGCATAATCACCTGATCCGGCGGCACGGTGCAGTTGGAGGAATTGTGTGCCGATGGGCAATGTTCGGAATACATAAACCGCCACGCGATTGGATTTTACCTTAGGCATCAAACAACTCCATTCGTACCACCGTGTTGTACCACGATATACCTGCAATTGCCAAAGCGTGCTGGACCAGACTGGCCCGCAAAACCGGGTTGCCGGTAGTGAAGAAAATGAAAACGATAAGCAGAGAATTGCCGCCGGATGCGCGGTTAACTCGGATTTTTTCAGCTTTTATACCCGATCCGCCTTGCGCATCGTGCGGTTATTGCTTCGCTTGTACTGGTGGTATCGGGGCGTTGGCGGCGGCGGCAGAATCAGTTGCTGCTGGGAGGCCGGAGCCACTTTACCGTTCACCGCAGTATTGGCCATAAACCCGCCGCTGGCGTAGCCCGCACCGCAATGACACGACTTCCACACGTCGTACAGGTTAAGCCCGCCCTTCACATGCACACGGCGCATCGGCGATGCTTGCGAAACCGCAAATCGCATGGCACCGGCCGTGGCTGAGGGAAACACGGCAAAGTTTTCCACGCTTCGCCAGAAGTTGTCCAGGGCGGCACCGCCGCTCCACTGCGCGTTAATGTTCACACCGCCATCCAGGAGCACATCGTCCGGATTTTGTCCCAGCCCCGCGACTTGCGTATAAAAGCCCACATGGAAATTCACCCGTAGGTTCCCGGCCTGAAAAGCAACGCATACCCCTGCGATGCAAATTGATTCGACTCCATTTTCCTGAACACCGCACCGGCGATTTGATCAATTGCCCCGGCGGGCATGTCCGGATCGAAAACATAAACATTTTCACCCAGAAGGGTTTTGTTGGCGCGGGAAACCAGGCGGGTGCCTCCAATGGTCGGTACCCGCGCGGCAGCGGTGCGAGTTGCCGCGAACGACCCCGCCGCCGCTGCGGACACAATTTTCATAAACTTCCGTCGACTTGGCATTCTGGCTTCCTTCCGGAAAAATCGGTCACGTTGTGCATCAAGCCGTAAACTAGCCTTGGCCTGGTGATCTGTCAATTTTTTCGCCGGGCCGCAGGTTTCGGCACATCGGCAAGGTTGTCATAAATGTCGGCGCGATTCATATTCCCCGCCAATATGGCTATTTGCCGGGACACCGGGTATTTCAATTTTCCACCACAACTGGCGTGAGTCCCGGTGCCGAGGCGTGAAAACTCCGCCGGTTCCGCAATAACCAATCACCAATCACTGGCGGGGGTAAATGTCTTAGGTTAATCTAAAAGCCGTTATTGCTTGAGGCCTGATCTTCAGGGGAACGGCGTGCAGCAGGTGGTCATAGAAAATCCGGTCATCAACTCGCCGTTTGACGAACCGTCGCGGCATTTCAAATTCGATGAAACCGGCATCACCAATGATATCGCCACTATCCGCCGTCCGAGCTCTTATTTTGTGCCCATTCCGCGCCCCCGCAAGACCGGAGGAAAAACCCAACATACCTTCGATGAATGGCGTTCCGACCGCATTGAAGAGAATGGTGTGGTCAACCGCATTCGCCAGCGCGTGCAGGCGTGGCGCAATGGACGTTACCTGGATGATGTCAGCCGCACCACCGCCCGACTGCTGACGCACTGGCGGGCCGAAGATCGCCACCGCCGGCTGTTTTTCTGCCAGATCGAAGCGCTTGAAACGCTCATATACATCAACGAGGTGGCCAGGAAATATGGCGACCAATGGATGGATAATGACCTCATCCAAGCTGGCGAATCCGCCAATCCCGGCCTCCACCGCACCGCCTGCAAACTGGCCACCGGAGCCGGCAAAACCGTGGTGATGGCCATGATCATCGCCTGGCACACACTCAATAAGGTCGCCAATCCGCAGGACGCTCGCTTTTCCGACGCCTTCCTTATTGTTACCCCCGGCATTACCATCCGCGATCGCCTGCGGGTGCTGCTGCCGGCGGACCCGGAAAGTTATTACCGCACGATGGAAATTGTTCCCGAAGACCTGTTGGAACCCATGAACCGGGCCAAGGTCATTATCACCAATTTCCACGCCTTTAAGCGACGGGAAAAAACTTCCGCCAGCAAACTGACCAAAGCGATCCTTGGTGAGGGCAGCGCGGCAGCGTTTACCGAATCCGAGGGAGAAATGATCCGCCGCGTCACACGCGATCTGGGCACCAAAAAGAATATTGTGGTGCTCAACGATGAAGCCCACCATTGCTACCACCTAAAGCCCGATTCCGTCGATGAGCCGCTTTCCGGCGAGGAACGCAGGGAAGCCCAGGAAAACACTGAAACCGCCCGCATTTGGATCAGCGGCCTGGAAGCGCTGTCCCGGAAATCCGGCATTCGCGCCATTTATGATCTATCCGCCACTCCGTTTTTCCTTCGCGGGTCGGGCTATCCGGAAGGGTCTCTTTTTCCATGGGTGGTTTCCGATTTTTCACTCATTGACGCCATTGAAAGCGGCATTGTCAAAGTGCCGCGGGTTCCGGTTTCCGATGATTCCGGCACGGGCGAACAGCCCACCTACCGGGACCTGTGGCTGCGCATCCGCGATGGCCTGCCCAAAAAAGGCCGGGGTGCCAACGCCGCCGGCGGAGAACCAAAACCGCCCGCCGAACTGGAAGGCGCGTTAATGAGCCTTTATGGCCATTACAAAAAAGCCTTTGAGCATTGGCAGCAGTTGCCGGATAAAACCGGCTTCGCTATCTCTCCGCCGGTTTTCATAGTGGTCTGCAACAACACCAACGTTTCTAAAATGGTCTTTGACTACATTGCCGGTTGGGAAAAACCGCTGCCCGATGGCACCACTGCGGCTGTCCCCGGCAAGCTGCCGCTGTTCAGCAATGTGCAGGATGGCCGGTTTATCCATCGGCCCAACACCATTCTTGTTGATTCGCGGCAACTTGAATCGGGGGAATCGATGGCCAATGATTTCAAAGCCATCGCCGCGCGGGAAATTGAAGAATTCAAAACGGAATATCGTCTCCGATTTCCGGATCGGGATACGGACAAACTCACCGATGAAGACCTGCTGCGCGAGGTTTTGAACACCGTCGGAAAGCCGGGCAAGCTCGGCGAAGAAATACGCTGTGTGGTATCCGTTTCCATGCTTACCGAAGGATGGGACGCCAATACCGTCACGCATATTCTCGGAGTGCGGGCCTTTGGCACACAACTGTTATGCGAGCAGGTCATTGGCCGCGGGCTGCGCCGTCGCAGTTACGAGGTGGAAACCAGCGAAATAAATGTCAATGGCAACACGGTAACCATTCAGGCCTTTCCCGTCGAATATGCCGAGATTTATGGCGTGCCGTTCTCCTTTATTCCGTGCAGCGGCCTGCCGCAGGACCCCATTCCCGGGCTGCCGCCGACCCGTGTGCGTGCCCTGGCCGAACGCATCGCCTGTGAAATTACCTTTCCCCGCATTGATGGGTACCGCTATGAACTACCGGCCGAGCGGCTGACCGCCATATTTGACGAGGCATCGAAACTCACGCTTAGCACGCAAAGTTTTCCCACCAGAACCGAAAACGCCCCCATCGTCGGCCAGAGTCAATATCACACACTGGACGACTATAAAACCGTACGCCTGCAAACCGTCGCGTTTGAAATCGCCCGTACCGTACTGGAGCAATACTTCACCGACACGGATAAAAACCGCAAGGAATGGCTATTTCCAGATCTGGTTGCCATTGCCCGCGATTGGATCAGCCAGTGTCTGGTGCTTACAGACAATACGTTCCCACAGTTGCTGCTCTGGTCCAGCAAGCGGCGGGATGCGGCGGACCGCATCTATAAAGCCATCGTTCAGTCCACTTCAGGCGAAAAGCAACTCCTGCCGAGTGCCAAGCCTTATGATACCGTTGGCTCCACGCGGTTTGTGCAGTTTGACACCCGACGGCCCGTTTACAGAACCCGCCCGGAGAAGTGCCATATCTCGCATGTTGTCGCGGATACCGACTCATGGGAACAGAAAATGGCCCAGGCCCTTGAGGACATGGACGAAGTAATTTGTTATGTCAAAAACCAGCGGCTGGGTTTTGAAATTCCCTACACCATCGACGGCGAACACCGCCATTACGAGCCGGACTTCATCGCCCGGATTGACGATGGCCACGGCCCCGCCGATCCGCTGAATTTGATTATTGAAGTCACCGGCGAACGCGATCGGAAAAAAGAGGCCAAAGTTTCCACCGCCAAAACTCTCTGGGTTCCCGCGGTGAACAATGCCGGCCAATGGGGCCGCTGGGCGTTTCTGGAGGTGGATGACCCATGGGCGGTCAAGGCGGAAATCCTGGAGCTGAAAAAATCAAGGGCAGCGGGGCGCACAAGTGATGATGTCGCATAGATATGCTATGATTAATTGTTATAAAATGAGCACAGTAAAGCGGTGTAAGGATATTGTGGTGGACTGATGGTACGTAGCGGCAAAATAGAGCCAACACAGCTCGCGCCCGACAACCCGAAGGGCCGGTTCGATGTTTACCGCTTCTTCAACGGGGTGTCGGCGGAGGGAAAGGAGGGGATAGACGCGGGCCGTACGCGCATACCCTTGGTTAAAACTTTTTTACTGGAGCACGTGTCTGGTTCAGGCCAGCGGAAACCCAAGGCAGTAGAGGCCTTATGGAACGGCATGGGGTCAGAGGCCCGCCAAATCGATGAGTCTTTTTTCAGTATTACCGGCGAAGTCCAGGATCCTGCAACCAGGAAGGCCGACCGCAAAGTTGTCGGCTTCGTAGAATCCTTTGATGAGCGATTTTTTGCTTTTTACACCTGTGAAAAGTCAGAGGACGCAAAGAAAAGAGTCTTCCGTTGGGCACAACATCCGGACCTGGACCTGGCCTGGTTCAGCGGCCCGCTCCTGCAAACACTCTGGCAGAACGATATTTCAACAAGGGGTGATGCCCGGTTCACCAAGCTGGTGTTCAAACACGAAAGCATTTATGAAATGCCTGCGGATTTCGCGGAACGGGTAACCGTTGACGAAACCGAAGATAATACGCCATCCGCGACCACTGAGGCCGAAGATGATGGCCCTGAGCCGGAGCGCAGGAAGGCCCGGGTGGAATTGGGGGATCGAATTGAGCGTATCAAGAGATCACTGGATGATCTGCAAAAATCATACGATCCGATGAATGCGCTTGCCGCACTGCGCATTCCATCGCTGACCACAACGGGCGGTCATGATTTATACCAAGCCGGCCAGATCACCAACCGCACGGATAGCTTTGAAGACCACAGAAACACAGTGCGCTATCTTTACCAGATATATAAATCCGTATTGAATTACACGGAACTTCTTGCCTGGCAGCAATATGGGGCACCCGGTGAACAACCGTTAAAGGCCATGCAGACGGGCGGAGCCCCGCTGGTGGTGCGTTTTGCCCAACCGCTCGGGAAAGAAATCTTTGAACGCTGGATTAACCTGGCGTTTCAGAAGCGAAATCGCTTCAAGCTCTGGGGCCAGCCAATTGCCATGGGACCAACCAAGGTTCACGTGTACGGTGCCGATCGACACCTTTGGCAACCCATCAATCTGGAACTTACGGACAAGGGATTGACCGCGCTTTTGCCGCGTGGAACATGCGGCAATACTTTTCACCGGTTGGTCGCCAATATTCAACACTATGTAAGCCCGAAAATTGATGCGTGGTTGGGGGAGAAACCATTTGCCGAAGTGGTGGCGAAATGGCCGGGCGGCCTTGCCGCAGCAGGCGTAAGCAGTGCCGGACCAGAGGGCAGCCGTGAATATTGAAAAACTAATCCGTGATCCCGTGTTTCAACTGAATCTGATCCTGTGGATGGCCAAGGAGCAGCCGGAGGCGTGCTTTCAGGTTCTTCCGCTGTTCCAACAGCACGGCTTCTCGCCATTCCTTATTGAGCAGCCCTTTAAGTTTCCCGTGGCTGTGTCCCGCCAAATAGAGGGCTCGCCCGCATTGAGCATCAGCAAGGAACCCGAGCCGGAGGTCATTCTCAGCAAACCACAAGACAAAAAGGCGATATATTTTGAGTGCAAGGCCCAATCCTTTGGTCCCGGTAGCAGCAATTCCAGGCAGGCCAGGGGACATCTGTTGGCATCCGGTGACGCTTTCGCCGACGTCTACCGTCCCCTGGAATATTGCCTGCTTGGCTATCTGGTCCCTGATTCAGATCGCGGGGGAATGAGCGAATGCTTAACCACGCTTCAAGGCGAGCTTTCATCCGGCGGATTTTCACCCGGGCAATTTTCAATCCACGGCCTTAAGGTAGACGGGGGGTCATTGTTCTACACCTGGGATAAGAGGCTTGCCGAACACCTTGGCATGCCCGAATCGCAGCCCGATGAAATTCCCGTGATGGAAAATATCACACCGGAGACCAATCCATCACCGCTCTTGCTGGTTTATACCGATGAAGATTGCCCGGATCGGGAATCCCGTGACTATTATCGGCGAATCCTGTGCGAAAAGCTCCGGGCCGCCATGCTTTGTGATCTGAATCAGGAGCATGGCGAGTTGGGGATTCCATTATCTTCCGACGGCCTGCTGCACAATACCACCGGGGGGATGTTCCAATACCTTGGCCGGAAACGGCAAGAGAGCCTGCGGAATTTTGTCCGGGATAACATTTTCGACCTCATCGTGCAACAGTGGGAATCAAAGGTTCCCGATCTGGCTAAAAGGGAGGGCCAAACCCTTACCCTCGCGTGGGGCGGTGCCGAAAACAAAAAGAACTTTTTAGAATGGCTCGAAGATCGTAAAACTGTCTTTCCGGCGGAGCGGATCACGGAGGTTCAGATGAACATCACCTTTGATTCCGCCGACGAATAACGCCGGGCCGCGATGGCGTGCCCGCAGGGAAAAACATTATGGCCAAAAAGAAATCATCCACTTCCGCTCCTACCCCTATCGCCTCCGTCAAGCATAAAGATACGCGCAAAAATATTCCCACTGAGGAATTGCGTGATTTTGTCGCGGCGGATGAACAGGCTCCCAAAGCGATGCTCTATCCGCGCAATGCGGATTTGGATCCGCAACTGGTCTGGAAGGGCAAGGACCAGCAGGATGCCAAGCCGCTGGAAGTGCCGGTGGTTCCTGTTTATATACAGGAGAAAATCCACCCGCAGGCCATTATTGAAGATTTCCGCCGCAGTGTGGAAAAAGATGCCAAAAAATCATCCAATGATTTTGGCGGCCTGTTTGCCGATTTCAACGGCCTGCCCGCGGACTTTGACCAGAGAGTTGATTTCTACCACCATGACGGCCATTGGTCCAACCGCATGATACTGGGCGATTCGCTGATGGTGATGAGTTCCCTGGCGGAAAAGGAGGGCCTGAAGGGCAAGGTGCAGATGATTTACCTGGACCCGCCTTACGGCATCAAATTCGGCTCAAATTGGCAGGTCTCCACCCGCAAGCGCGATGTGAAGGACGGCAGGGCGGAAGATATCACGCGCCAGCCGGAGCAAATTAAGGCCTTTCGCGACACCTACGAATTGGGCATCCATTCCTATCTGGCGTATTTGCGTGATCGGCTGGTAGTGGCCCGCGAGTTGCTGACTGAAAGCGGCAGCATCTTTGTGCAGATTGGTGATGAGAATGTGCACTTGGTGCGATGCTTGTTGGATGAGGTCTTTGGGGCGGAGAATTTTGTGAGCCAAATATTTTTCAGGAAGAAACTTATGCCGCTCGGCGCAAAGTCCCTTGAAACAATGGGTGACCACCTGCTCTGGTACGCCCGTTCCGGTGAATTCCTAAAATATAGGCAACTATTCCGAGGTTCGGAGGCCGAGCCGGGGGGAAGGTGGACCGGATTGGAGTTGGCCAACGGATATCGCCGACCGCTTTCAGGCGAGGAGCGAGCAGACCCAGCGAGGATTCCGGCTGGAAGCAAGGTGTACTCGACCGTCTCTCAAGCCGCGCCCTCATACTCCGCCGCGAATGTATTTTCCTTTTCTTATTCTGGGAGAGAATTCTTGCCACCCGGTGGGCAGTGCTGGATCACCTCCTTGCCGAACATGCGAAGATTAGAGCACGCGCACCGGTTCCAGGTCGAGGGGGGTCTGCCACGATATATTATGTTTCACGGCGATTTTCCCCTCAAGAAGATAACGAATCCATGGGTTGACACTGCACCAGCACAGGATAGCACCTACGTGGTGCAAACGAACAGCGACGTCATTGCCCGCTGTATCCTGATGACCACCGACCCCGGCGACTTGGTGCTTGACCCGACCTGCGGCAGCGGCACCACCGCCTATGTTGCCGAGCAATGGGGCCGCCGGTGGATCACCACCGATACCAGCCGCGTTGCCCTGGCGCTGGCCCGCACACGCATCATGTCCGCGCGGTACCCGTATTACATTCTGGCCGATTCGCCGGAGGGCATCGCCAAAGAGGCGGAAGTGGCCGGCAAGTTTCCGCCTTCACCGCTGCCCAAAACCGAGGGCGACCCACGCAAGGGCTTTGTGTATAAGCGCGTGCCGCATGTAACGCTTAAGGCCATCGCCAACAATGAGGAAATTGATACAATCCATGCGAAATGGCAGCAGCAGTTGGAACCGTTGCGCGACAAACTCAATGGAGTGCTGAAACAGAAATGGGAAGAATGGGAAATACCGCGGGAAGCCGAAGGCAAATGGTCTGCCGAAGCCAAAACAATCCATTCCCAATGGTGGGAACTGCGCCGCGAGCGCCAACGCGAAATCGACGCCTCCATTGCCCGCAAGGCGGATATGGAAACGCTGTATGACCAGCCTTATGAAGAAAATAAAAAAGTCCGCGTCAGCGGCCCGTTTACGGTGGAAAGCCTCTCTCCGCATCGCACCATCAGTGTGCGGGAAAAAGTGAAGCAGGCCACCGTGCCCAATGAATATGGCAACACCCTGCGCGTATTGGGCACTGATAAATTCGGACTTATGATTCTTGATAATCTGCGCACCGCCGGCGTGCAGAACACCCGCAAGGCCGAGCGGCTTAAATTTGATTCTCTGGCCCCTTACGCCGGGCAATGGATTCACGGCGAGGGCAAATACACCGATGCCGACGGCAAGGAAAAGCGGGCGGCAATCTGCATCGGGCCGGAGCACGGCACGGTCGGCCCGGAACTCATCAAAGAGGCCGCCAAGGAGGCGGTACAGGGAGTCGGGTTTGACCTGCTGATTATCTGCGGTTTTGCTTTTGATCCGCACGTCAGCGAGGAATCCAAACGCTATGGCAAATTGATGGTTCTGCCCACCCGCATCAACCCCGATCTGGCCATGGGGGATTTACTGAAAAAAACCGGAGCGGGCAATTTGTTCATGGTTTTCGGCGAACCGGATATGGCCATTGAAAAAACCCCCGCCGGGCAGATTTGCGTTGAACTCAAGGGCCTGGATGTATACGACCCGACCACCGGCGAAATCCGTCCCAGCAGCACCGATGACATTGCCTGCTGGTTTATTGACACCAATTACAACGGCGAAAGTTTCTTTGTCCGCCACGCCTATTTCACCGGTGCCGGTGAACCGTATGAAAAATTAAAACGCGCCCTGCGTGCCGAAGTTGACGAAACCGCCTGGGCTGCGTTGTATTCCACACGCAGCCGCCCCTTTGATAAGCCGGCCACCGGGAAAATTGCCATCAAAGTTATCAACCACTACGGCGACGAAGTGCTGAAAGTGTGCACTGTGGCGTGAAGTCCAGGATGGTGCCGTTTCGCGCCTCCAAAACACGGGGGCCTCGGGTAACGTGGCAATGCCGTGATCGTAACGCGCGCCTTTCAAATGTTATTCCGAAAGAGAAATGTCACGCGCGTGGTTTCCCCGGCGCCGCGGGGGCGCCGCTTGGTTGTTGAAATTTTCCTCCGTGACATCGTGGTGGGTTAACGGGGTGTGTCAACAATCGCCGTGATGCGGAACCATCACAGTTGTCCGTGGAACGGCGTGTGACGGACACATGCGAATCGGGATCGCCAATATTCGGTGTTCGCCGCACCGGGCGGATTGGGTCGTATAGTTGGACGTTATTTCGCATCCAACTCGACGCTTCCGCGATCGAGCTATTGGGTATCCAATACGATTGCCGGGTGCGTTCAAAAGTGCCATCGGGCTGTTGGACCACCGGAGCAGCATAGATGAACGGACGACTTGGCGCAGTAAAATTGCGCATTATGCGTAAAAACTATGATCCGATATTGGATTTTCGTCCGATATAGGGCTAAGATACTTCAATCGCGCAGGATTTCTGCGCAAGCCTGTTTGGAAATGGACTGGAGTCCGAAATGCTAATTGAATTTTACGGCCAGAACTTTGGATGCTTCAGAGATGAGTTTCGGTTGTCCATGTTGGCTACGGATATTGATCCCAATTCGGACCGGGGCATTGTTGAAGTCAAGGTCGAAGGCGACGATGAACCGCTGCGCTTGTTGCGGGCGGTAGCGATTTATGGCCCGAATGCCTCGGGGAAATCCACGGTGCTGCGAGCCGCGGGTGCTTTGCGATATTTGATCAGCCGGACATCAGGGCTTCGTTCCGATGCACCGCTTGGACCCTATGAGCCATTTGCTGGAAGTGAGAAGAGTTCTCCTGTTCACCTCGGCATCAAGGCCATTATTGATGGCCAAGTTTATCGTTACGAGGTTCAGTTTGATAAAACTACATTTTTGGTGGAGCACCTCGCCCAATTGCGCCCTGACACAGAAATGATCTTATTTCACCGTGAGGCCCAAAATGTTAGCGGCGATTGGACCAAGGACGAGATATTTAGCCTAATTTCCAAGGATTTTCGCCCCAACGCAATGTTACTATCCCTTGCTGATAAGCTGGCACCCGCTTTGGCAAAAAACATTGCGGTTGGATTTCGCAAATTATTGCGTGTTACAGACGTCTCTACGGTTCCATGGACAGTAGCCCCAGAGCAGGCTACATCGAAACGCATGAAGGAAGATAGAGTATTTCGTGGCTGGCTCCTATCGCAGCTTAAATCCGCCGATTTCGGTGTGGTGGATGTACGCATGGAGGAAATGACTATGACCGTATCCTCTAACTTCATAGGTGAAATTAGTGACGAGGGAAATGATATAGATAAGCCGGAGACATTTTACCGGCTATCGCTGCTCCACCGGGGAACGGGTGGCGATTTTGCTATCCCCGTTCATCGCGAATCACGAGGCACCCAAAGGTTGCTTGATCTGGCACCCGTGCTCTATGACCTCGCGCATGACGACAACCCAAAGGCAGTTTTTATTGATGAAATTCATGAATCACTTCACCCAACGTTATTGCAGGCCTTGCTGGGCCATTTTAACTGTGATATCCCGATGATCGAGGTGTGCGGGCAACTGATATTTGCAACTCATGAAACGTTTCTAATGGATGCCGAGGCGAAGAATGCCGTGCTCCGCCGTGATCAGATTTATCTCACAGAGAAAGATACTGCCGGTGCGGCAAGATTATATTCCGTTGCCGAATTTAGGGAGCGTAATAATCTCAATATCCGCCGGCGGTATTTACAGGGACGATATGGAGCATTACCCGCACTGGGAAGTTTTTCCTGATAAAATTTCACCCCATATCCGGTACAGCAACGAGAAGGGACACCATTGAAACCGAACCGATACGGCATTTCCCGGCCAAGCAATACCCGCAACCCGCTTCCGGTTGTGGTATTGGTTTGCGATGACAAACGGACTGCGGTTGCATATTTCTCCTTGCTAAAACACCAGGTTAAGGCGAAGCTCTATTTGGAGGTTGTGAGGGCACCCTGTCACGGTGCCACACCTGATGGCGTCGTCGACGTGGCAATGAATAAGGCGAAGCAGCTCGCGGACGAGTCTTCAAGCGATGACGGAAGCGGCGATGCCGTCTGGGCGCTTATTGATCTTGAGATAGAACCAAAAACACAAACGCAGGCTCAAAATGCGAAGACGAAAGCTGGAAAAGCCGGCGTTTGTGTTGCGTTATCAAACCCCTGTTTTGAAGTTTGGACGCTGGCTCATCTCGTGGATACCGGTGAGGCATTCCAAAATTGCGGGGCGGTAGTAACCCGCGTTAAAGCCGAATGGAAAAAGCAATTTGGGACAGACTTCGGAAATAAAAAAGCTCAGGCAGATTATTCCAAACTCATGCCGCTCCGTGAAACTGCCATGGAACGTTGCAAGAGACGCGAACAAAATGATCCTTCCTGGACGGAGGTCTACAAGATTGTTGAGTTCATTGCCGCGCTGTGTCATGAAAAGCTGACGTGAACCGCCGGGCGGACCTGGCCAGGCTCCCGGCCTGCTGCGCCATGCGGCGGCCACTTCGCGTGCCCTGGAGCGACATAATCACGGCAGAACGACGGATCAGTTATCAGCTTACTGGGCCGGTTTGACCGGTTCTATGGGTATTTGCACTTCACCATATTGAAACGGCGGCGGGACAAATGGGCTGTTGTATGCCAAGTAGCGGGCTTGGCCGGCGGCGATGAATTGGGTTTTATGTTCCGCGAGCCACAAATATAATTTACCGGAGGCCTTGAGAAAGCGGCTGGCGGTGTAGCCGCCGCGAACGCCGATGCTCACGACCATCATCGGTGGAACATTTTCAACTTTTACCGAACCATCGGTCTGTAATTGTCCGGTGGCTTCGGATGGATACACGAATGCCATGGAAGCCATTACTGCCCGGTCCTGCGCTGAATCCTGATAGGTCATGACAACGGGCGAACTCATGGCAATATGATTTTTTTCTATGTGCCGGAACAGCGGCATAAACAATCCGCCCGAATCCTGATGCCGCTGATCACGATCAACAAGGGCGATGCGGGAAGCGGGATATTGCTTGATAATGATTTCTCCAACCGGTCCGGGCCTTGGGAATCCTGCCGGCAGCGGCGCGGATGGACCAAAGACCCACGAAGGCGATGGTGTGCTGGCGGTTTGATATACCACCGGAGCCTGAAGTGCGGCGTTTGGATGATTCTGGGATGAGCAACCCGCAATGGCGGCAAGCAATGTGGTCAGCAACATAAGCCGTGAACTCCTTCGCATAAACGGACTTCTCCTGAAGCTTGTAATATCGACGCACGTTTCAATATCCAATGAGCAGTCGGTTCAGGAAATTGACCGGTTCGCGATGACCCATACCTGAACAAACTTCGGGGGATTATAGGCATGGTCATTGTATGCCGGGCAAAGTTTAGCCGGAGCGTGCGGCAGGCGATGCGGGGCACAGAGCCATAAATTTTCAGTTTTTTTATTGGTTTCACATAAAAACCTGCTACAATACATTAGCCGAAGGCAGATGCTTAACGAGGAATTGGTCATGCGGAATTCGCGCGGATTTACCCTGATTGAAATGCTGGTGGTGGTGTTGATCATCATTATCCTCATTGGTATCGGCCTGGCGGTGGGCGAACAGGTGCAGGCCAGCTCTGAATTGGCACTGACCAAATCGGAACTTAAAGGGCTACAGGGAGCGCTGGAATGGTACCAGCATAAAACCGCCGGGCAGACGCCAACGGATATGCTGGCATTCCTGGAAGGATATCAGCGGCTGCACGCGTATCAAATCACCGGCACCACAACTTGGACCCAGCACAAAAACTTTTTAACCAATTTGCCCGCAACGGCCGTTGTAACGGGAACATTCCCGGCACCGGGTGCCGCGGCCGGCGGAGCGACCATGACTGGCGTCATTGAGGTATTGGATGGCCTGGGCCATCCGATCCAATATGTGCCAACAGCCAGCGCGGCAAACCCCGCAGCGACACCTGTGACTGGGTACCCGCTAACGACGGGGAGTTATGCCCCCATGTCTCCAATCGGCCAATTGGTTTACCTCCCGACTGCGTTCAATACGCCGCCGGCAGCCATGATGCCCACGCCCAGCCAAGTCCACTCCCCGTGCTTTTTCAGTTTCGGAACGGGCTACAACACCAGCAATCCATCCGCGATGACCTACGAGAGCTACACCTACAGTTACAATCCTTAATTGTGAAATGGACTCTGTTACCGTCGACGACAATTTAAGGGTTGTTACGCAGAGAAGCGCAGGTCACGAAACTATTATGACGGCCATGAAATAGATGCCTGCTGCTAGTTGGTTTTAGAGCCTGTTGGGGAACTCCGTCGGCAGCGCCTTGGGGCGGCAAACAGTCGTCTGCGGCGTCCTGGATTTTCAACATATTGCGGAATATGCTTCGGATCTGCGTCCTTGCATCCATCCATTTGCCAAGCCAAGCAACCCGCATCGGACTCTTCAAACAGGCTCGTACACCGGGCAGTGTGCTATTTACAAAAGCGGATCATGTTTAGTACCATTTATGTCATGTTTTGTCTGCAACTGCTTTGGAATGGGCCATGTTCAGGTTGTTTGCCACTGTTGCCGCCACGCTGATATTTTTGGTGATGGCGGAAATTGTTCGAGCCGAGCCGGCCAAGGCTGGCGAGCCTGTGAAGGCCCTGTTCGCCGCCGCCAGAATGAACAAATCCGCATTCAGGTCGCTGGACAAGCTTGCCGCAACGGGGAATGCCACCGCTGAATTGTTCATGGGAGATTTGTATGTTCCCGGTTTGGACAAGAAGGTTACGACACTTAAGCCTGATCTTGCAGTAGCCATGTCATGGTACAAAAAATCTGCCGAACAAGGGAATCCGCGTGCCGAAAATAGCGTCGGCTGGTTCTATTTGAAGGGCTTGAGCACCGCGGCTGATACCACAAAAGCCATGCACTGGTTCCGACTGGCAGCGGCAGGTGGTGATTTGCGTGCGTGCAACAACATGGGCCTGATTTACCAATATGGCCTCGGTGTCAGCCAAGATTACACCAAATCCCTGAAGTGGTTTAAGAAAGCCGCCGGCCGCGGTAACCCATTCGGCGAAGTGAAGGTTGGCTGGTTTTATCTGAAAGGTATGGGGACAGCATCCGATTTTCGGAAGGCCATGCATTGGCTGCGGCTTGCCGCAGCTAAACATGATCCGTGGGCTTTACTTGATGTTGGATTGATTTATGAAGATGGTTACGGCGTGCGGGCCAATGCGACGAAGGCCGCCAAGTGGTATCGGCTTGCGGCTCACGCCGGCGTCCCGGCGGCCGAGTATGATCTGGGGCGGCTTTACGCTCTTGGAAAGGGCGTCAGCAAAGACTTTCCAAAAGCGATCAAATGGTTACGCATGGCAGCACAGCGCGGATACAGAAAAGCGGATGGTACGCTTGGCAATATCTATCTTGGCCTGGATGGATTTGATCCCGGGTACGGATTTGATCCGGCCAGGGCGCTTAAGTGGGTTCGCCGCGGGGTGGCTCTGAACGATCCAACTTCCGAATGGCAGCTTGGCGCCATGTATCTTAATGGCTGGGGAGTAAAGAAAAACAAGTACATCTACGCCAAGTATGAACGGCTTGCCGCGCATCAGGGTAACTGCGAGGCGGAATATAATCTCGCAATTCTTTATTATGTCGGTTCAATTATTCATAAAAATTTGCCCCGCGCGTATTACTGGTACCGACAGTCCGCCCGCGCTGGATTCTCATGGGCGGAAACCGGTCTGGCCTACTGCTATGATTCCGGAACAGGCACAAAAGCGAATCCGGCGAAGGCCTTTTTCTGGAACCGGAAGGCCGCTCGGCAAGGTGATGTCGATGCGGAGGCGAACCTGGGCCTCTGTTATGCTAACGCCGATGGGACGCGAACAAACTATACCAAGGCGAGCTATTGGTGGCACAGGGCAGCGTACGGCGGCAGCCGAGAGGGAGAATTTTATTGCGGTGTATCCGATAGAAACAATCATCACTACGCGCGGGCGTTCACGTGGTTTTTACTTGCCACGACCGCCCGCGGGCCGGATCAGCAATGCAAATTGAGAGCTGAAATAGCATTGGCAAAGCTGTATGAGCGTGGCGAGGGAGTCGCCAAAAGTCTCGAAAAAGCTGATTACTGGCTCACCAAGGCGGCGCGTGCAGGTAGCGCCAAAGCAAAACAGGATCGCCGTAAACTTGACATGTATGGATCGTTCTGACGGCGAGCCAGAACGTGGAACCCCATCAGTTGTCCCGGCCCGGCTCGCCAGGGAATTACCGTCAAGCATAAAAGTAACTGTTTACCGCTGCGCGGCTCCGGCGGGCGAGCTCAGGACGAATCGACCAGAGCATCGGTCAGCAGGCCGGGATTCTTTCCGGCCCAGGCATTCATGAGCAGTGTCTTGATCGTTTCAAACAGTGGCCTGTTCTG
>JAKAEB010000062.1 GCA_021818445.1 Planctomycetota bacterium | reverse complement strand
TCTCCCGACTATCCGGACGGATGGCTATGCCGTCGAGCGAATAATTGCTACCATTGTGGGATGGATTGTGGTTTTTTTCCAGCATTTTTGCGTATGGATGGAAAAGACGCTCTCGTGGTGGGGGGTGGGGCGGTCGCATTGCGTAAAATTACCGGCCTGTTGGCCAGTGGGGCGCGGGTGCAGGTTGTCAGTCCGGACATAAGTCGGGAGATTACTCAACTGCCGGGCGTTGCACAGCGGGCAACAATTTATGATTCCACGGTGATGCGGAACGCTGGCCGTCGGTGGTGGTTGGTTTTTGCCGCAACGAATAAAGCCGATGTCAATGCACAGGTGTGTGATGATGCCCGGTCGGAGGGTATTTGGGCCTGTAACTGCAGCGATCCTGAAGAGGGTGATCTGGTATCCCCTGCCACCCGGATGGTGGGAGAAATCACCCTTGCTGTATCCACCGGTGGCGGGTCACCAGGTTTGGCGGCCAGATTGGCCGATCAGGCGGTGGCCGGTATTTCAGATTCGCAAAAAATGCTCTCTGGCCTGCTTCCGCAGTGGCGGCAAAGCATCCGCCGGTCTTTTGACCATGAGGCCACCCGCCGAATGTTGATGCGAGCAGTGAGTGGAGATGAGATGCTGGCGACCATAAAATCCGGGGGCGTGGGAGCGGCGGCGGAATATTTTGATCGGCTCGTGGCCGAGGCGAAATTACACGGCGAAAGGCATGGCGAAAAGCCCGGATAGCCTATGTCACATACACAATTTTTACCCATCAACGTACCGGAAGTGGCAGCGGCGGCGATTGTCCCCCTGATACTGCTGATGTCGTTTTATTTTTACGCCCGATCAAAATTGGCTCATGCCGAAAAGCCCGTGGCTGAAGGTTCACCCGAAAATGTGACGGCAACGTGGCTGGTGGCAGTGGCGATGGGCATTCTGCTGATGCTGCTTGCATTGCGCGCGGCGGCTGCGCATTCGCTGGTGTCAACAGTCACCAATTTTTTTGATTCATCGCTCGTCCTTGCCATTCTACTTTTGCTGGTATGGATATATTACCGCCTCACGCATCAATTGCGCGACTTTGCCCCTTTTCTTCTGCCCATGGCGGCGGCACTTTTAATAGTGGGCTTAACGCTGAGCTTTACCTCCGAGCGGCATTTTCATGACGATAATCCCTGGACACTTGTGCATGTGATCAGCGTGCTGCTGGGCTTTGCCAGTTTTGCGGTCGGCTGTGTGGCCGGTGTGGTGTATTTAATATCGGAATCACAACTGCGGCAAAAAAATCGTACCCAGTGGACGTTTCCCCGCTTACCCCCGTTGGATCGGCTGGAACGCTTCACTCGCCATTGCATCGTTGTGGGCTTTCCACTGCTTACCCTCGGTGCGGTAAGCGGCATTTTCAGGGCGATGGAAGATCCGCACGCCTTGGGGCACGATTGGTGGTTTTCGCCTAAAGTGTTACTCACGGCGGTGGCGTGGCTGGTATACGCATCATTGTTGCATGTGCGACTGGCACCCGCGCTGCGCGGGTCGCGCTGCGCCTGGATGAGTATTGTCGGTTTCGTACTTTTGCTGGCGGTACTTATAGCGGCCAATTGGATGCCGCACGGATGAGATGAAATGGAATCGATGATTCCCCATTCTTATAACCTGCTGATGGTCGGTATTAATTACCGCACCGCCCCCATTGATCTGCGCGAAAAATTCGCCGCCGGTACGGAACAGACGCGGCAGATTCTTGGCCGCCTGCGGCAGGATTTTCCGCATGCGGAGTTTGTGCTGCTTTCCACCTGCAATCGGGTGGAACTTTACAGTGCATTCCCGGTGGGAAAAGACCTTTCAGAAGCCGCGTTGACTTCACAGTTGGCCGCGATCGGCGGTGTGGCCAAAGATGCCCTTTCGCCCCATGTTTATACCCGTCGCAGCGCCGAAATGGTGGAACAATTATTCCTGGTGGCCAGCTCATTGGATTCAATGGTGCTCGGCGAGACCCAGATTCTCGGGCAGGTGCGCGAGGCCTATCAAATCGCTTGCCAGATGGATGTTGTCGGAACCATGCTCCATGCCGTGTGCCAGCGCGCGCTGGCGGCTGGAAAGGATGTGCACGAAAACACCCGGCTTTCGGAAGGCAGAACATCCGTTGCCGGCGTGGCCGTTGAGTTAATCGGTGAAGTGTTTGATTCTCTTACCGATAAGACAGTACTTGTCATTGGTGCCGGCAAAATGGCTGGAATTATGCTTCGGCGTATTATGGCGCAAAAGCCCCGGCGATTGCTGGTATCCAACCGAGACCTGCAACGCGGCGCTTCGCTGGCGGAACAATTTGGTGCTGAGCGTATTGATTTTGCAAAGCTGGACGACGGTCTCGCTCAAGCCGATGTGGTGCTTACCGGCACCAGTGCGCGCGATCCGATCATAACGTCCGCCAGATTGAAAAGTCTGTCCCGCGCCCGCCAGTATCGTCCGCTGTTTATCATCGATGTAGCCGTGCCCCGTGACGTGGAAGAAGATGTCGGCAAACTGCCCAACACCTTCCTTTACAACGTGGATGATTTGAACCGTATATCCTCGCATACCCGATTGCAGCGGGGCGGCGAATTGGAAAAAAGCCATCAAATTATCAGGCGGCACATGGAGGAATTTGTTGCGTGGCTGGGCGCACGCAATTCAGGCCCGATCGTAAAGGCGTTATATCAGCAATGTCGTGAAATAAGCGACCGCGAATTGATGCTGATGTTTGCTGAGCATCCTGAATTGACCGTGCCGCAGCAGGATGCAATTAAAAAATTCGCACACCGCTTAGTTGGTAAAATCCTGCACACGCCCGTCACGCAACTTGGTAATCACACCGTGATCGACCGGCGCCTGCAACTGGCTACGGCCGTAAAGGAATTGTTCCGCCTGACGGATGAGGCGGCTAAGGCGGAGCATGCAGATGCGGCAAAGCAAGGCGAAAATCCATCTGACACTGCTAAGCATCCATAGCCATGAGGTGCTGTGCCCGGCCATCGGCCGCCGATTTGTCGATCATGCCGGCTCAATGTCCCACGGGATGGCCGCAGGCCGCCGCGCCGAGAACGTTAATCGCCGGCAGGGCATTTCCGCGGTTGCCAAAAAGTGATCGGTACGACCACGGTTTATGACGGAACTTGGGGCATGTGGGGTTGTATTCGCCGCCCCAAGCCCAGACACCGCGGCCCAGATGCGACGGAACCGACTTTACAATTTTAATGACGGTACTCATGTAGGCCGCCTGGCCGGCAGGTGAAAATGGAAACAGCATGTTGCGCCTGTGTCTGGCCCACCTGTGGTTGTATTTATTATTGATCCAGGGGTACGCGGTTTCTGCGACGATAATCGGCTTATCGATGGCACGCGCGACATCATTTAAATTGTCACGCAAGGTTTTCAGTGGTCCCCCACCGGCATAATAATCCATGCCGGCAAGATCGAAGCGTACCCCGTGCGCGATCAACTCCCGGTAAAACGTCGATGCGGATGGACTGCCGTATACCTGGATCATAATAAGGGGCCGCTGCCCACCCGCGGCGTCGTCTATTCCGGCAATAGCCGCGCGAAGTAGCGATGCCACACGATTCCACCGGGCGCGGTCGCCAACCATCAGTTTACCTGCGGGCCACAGCAGACCGTCGTTAATTTCATTGCCGACCATAACGATTTGTGGCATGGCGTGGTTGCGGCGCAAGGTGGAAATAACGCGGTAGCAATAGGCTCGCAGCCGCGCCTTGAGTTGTGATGCCGACAGATGTTGCCAAGCGGCCGGCGTATACTGATGATGCGGGCCTGCCCATGTATAAGAGAGGTGCATGTCCAATACAAAATAAAAACCGGATCTAACCACCTTTTCCGCCAGCGGCAAGGTGTAGGCCAGGTCATTAAGCGTGGGCAGCAGTCCATGTCGGGCGCGTTCAGCGGGAGTGGCGCGATGGAAAAGCCTCAATCTGAGGGTATTGCAGCCGGCCCGTTTGAAGGCCTGCAGCAGGCCAACCGGCTTATGGTCATAACGGTATACGCCGCCGTGCGCGTTGATATAACCATAATAGGAAACGTCAGAACCGGTGTAAAACGGCGTGGCCGACCGCAAGGCGCTTCTCGCTAGCGCCGGCCGGACACACACCACGAGCGCAACACAGGCCACCGCCACACAAAGTGTCAATGTTCTAACATTTGCTAAGACCATTTTGATTTTATTTCGCCCCACAGTGTTGTCAGTGCATGTAGTGTCCAACATGGTCTGATGAAATGTAGTGCAGTGTGCGCAAAAAGCGATCCATCAGCCCCATCGTCTCGTCATGGTTTGGCCAATAGTTGAAAAAGCCATGCTTTCGTCCCGCGAAAAATATCAAGTCACATCGGCCTTTCACATCAAGTATCTTGTGGCGGAACGCCTCTGCCGTCGTCATCGGGACGAGTTGGTCTTTGGTACCAAACATTACAAGCGTCGGCGGCATTCCCTTTTTTATGTTTTCCAATGGCGAAAAAGTTTTCCACCTGGCTTTGACACGTTTGTATCCATACCCATGGGGACCGTTATCTATAACGGGATTAAAGAGCACCAATGCGTCAGGGCGCGGGCTGACATTAAGATGCTTTCCGTTTTTAGTCCAGTTTGCTGTCAAAGTGGCCAGGGCTGCCGCCATCTGCCCGCCCGCTGAACCGCCGCCGGCCGCGATCTGCTTCGGATTGATACCAAGTTCCTTCGCGTGGCTGCGGATCCAACGCATGGCACTGAACCCATCCCGGACCGATTGAAATGGCGTGGTTTTGTCTCTGGCACTCACGCGATAGCCTACCGATATCGCCACCATACCCCGACGTGCGAGGTTTGCCGATTGGGCAAAAAATTGTGACGCATGCCCGCCGATCCACCCACCGCCGTGGAAGAACACCATCGCCGGCCGCGCGTTGCTCGCCCTCCAACCGGCAGGGTCAAAAATGTACAAATTAAGATTCCTTTGTGGCGTCTTTTTATACACGACCGTCCTGGTGGGAATCAATTTTGAAGGCAAGTCCCATAGCGATCGCCGTGCGGACACCAGACCGGGCATCGCACTTACCAGAAAAAAACCCGCCGTCAGTCCGGTCAATAAATACCTGCCTGTCCGCACCAGATGCACCTTTCATTTTTAAAATCCAGCGACCAATCGTCACTAAATAAGCGTTATCACTCTACGCCGCGATCAATAGAAACTACGACGGCATACCCGCTACAATGTTGCCAATTATACGCCGTGCTGCAGGTCGCACCAGCAGGCCATCTAAGGCGTGCGATTGCCACGCACCACTCCATGCAGTCGCAACGGCCCTTCGCTTGGCAGCATTTTGTGCTTCCACGCACGTTCATCGAGCTTGGCCATCGCATCGGCAAACGCCTTGCCGATGGGGGCCATGATTTTGGCCGCACCGAGATAATGGTAACCAAATGCGGAAGTGCCTTGCAGTTGCCTTAACTCTCTCGGTGTAAAATTCTCCTTCATCAGCCTTAGCTTGTTTTTCCAGGAGGTATTATGTTCAGCCGCCGCCTCGGCGTTTACCTTCCGCCAGTAACTTTGATACCGCGCCTGCAACGCCGCTAATTTGTAGTCCCAGAATGGTGCCGTCTGAACCGTCACCACGTTTCCTTTGAACTCGGGGAGCAACATCGGTGCGGCCTCTGCCTGCCGGAAATAGATGGTCGGCTTTTTAATATGCTTAACACCGCCGATACCCATCGCACCAATGACGAAAGGCAAATGCGGTGCCGCCAGATTTTTGCGCACATCGCGAATGAAATCCTCCAGCAGCTTCCCGTACATGACGTACTGGTCGGGTTGACCGTGCTTGTAATAGGTCCAGCCATCGACGGCATCGTTCCAACCTTGAAACCATACGAAACCGTCAAGTTCGTATCCCTGTTTGGGGTTGTATTGCGGATCGACCCGTTTGATGTTGGCCAGCACCTCCCGCACATGCCGGATCATCAAGCGATAATAAACACCCGTGGCTTTGATCTTCTCCGCCTTGAGTTTCTGCACGTTTCTACCTTGCCGTTTCAACATGGCGAGAACATGGCTGTTCCACACATAGGGCCCGGCGCTGGGCGGACGAAAATCCGTGTTCAGACTTTTGCCTCCCCACGATGTCTTAATAATCAGGACAGGTCCACCAAGCAATTTTTCAATATAGATACCAAAAGTAAATTCCGGGCCTATGTCGCTGCGCGAGGCACCAAAGCCGGTGGTCAATTGGCCTTTTTGTTCCCTTGTATCATTGCCATCGCACCCAATGCTCGATATCCATACATTCTGGCACACTTTGGGTTTGCCGTCGGCGTTGAGCATCTCCCGGAGGATCGGCGCTGTTTTGGGATCACGGGCCATGGATGGGAATGTGGACACGTTTACATGACCCTGCATGTTAGACTGTCCGGCCAGGATAAAAACCTTCAGCGGCTGGGCCATCGCCTTATCAACAACCGCGAACAGCAGGGCGACAACAACGGCCAGCATCATCCATTTTGCACCTTGGGGCATGGTTCTCATTGAGCGCCTCTCAATATCTGTAAAATGTGCATTACGCCAGAAGCAAGGAACTGGCCGGGGGCGAGAATCACCTCCCCTCCCGGAGGATACCGCATTTTTATTCCCGGTGGAACACCTCAGAGCCTGTTTGAAACGTCCGATGCGGGTGGATTGAGGTGGAAAATGGTTGGATGCAAGGATGCATATTCGAAGCATATTCCGTAATATGTTGAGAATCGCGGACGTCGCAGACGGCCGTTTGCCGTCCCAAGGCGCTCCCCGCTGAGCTTCCAAAACAGTCTCTGAGACTTGAAATGATTCCTATGGGTTTGCCAAGGTGACATTCGCCTCATGCAGGGGCATTGCGAGCGCATGCTGATAGGGTAATCAGTTTCATGGGATAATGGTCACAGCTTCGCCGAATCAATTCACCTTCCATTGCATGATACCACCGGAAAAGTGCGGCTTAAGCTGCACCACAAGCCGCAGGGCACCGGTGGTCACCGGGGTAAAGCGTACCACGTTGTAGGTGTTGATTGCTGTGCCATACCGGCCCCGATTATGAACCGGTACCCAGCGTCCACTGCGGCGATAATACAGCTTCCAATTCTGCGGTGTCCGGCATCCACCATGCACCGCCTTGTCATCAAACCAGTACACGCGGCATTGCGAGACGCTTTTGACCTTGGCAAATGTCAGTTGCGCCCATTCGCGGGTGCCCTCATGCGGCCACCATGTGAACCGCGGCAGGTTTTCGACGTCCGCGGAAGAGGTCGGGGTCAAACCATCAATCATTGCCGGTATCGAATCACCGGGGTTGCACCAGGAAGCCGATGCAACCGACCTGTGATGCGGCCGCCAATGATGGGCATCCGGTCCGGCACCGATGACGGGGAACATGGATACGCGCAGACGTGCCGCCCCCATCGGTATCAGCGTGACCGTCTTTACCGGCTGCGAGGAAAGCACCGGACTTTCATGCAGTTTGCCAATCATGCCATATTTATTAATTTTCCAGGCCGGAATCTGCCGGGCCTTTACGCGCAGCTCAATGGGGACCGTCTTCTGTGTCCAAGGCTGCAATGGCACCGGGCCAGCCTTGCGTACCACCGTAAACGAGTGCGCCGGATTTTGCGAATTCAATATTAATCCGTAATTCCATGCTGAAGCTGGGTATACCGCCCAGTGCGGTAAAAGTGAAACACCCGGATACACCTTCCACTGTTCCTTTATCTTCAACGAAAATGCCAAGGGGCCGTAGCTGATGGAAACCGCGTTGCGGGCCTGCGGGTTGGTTGTCCAACGGTGCACGGTTATGTGCATCGGCAGGGTCAGGTCTACTCTGTCACCGTTATGCCATGCACGGTTGATGCGAATGTAGGAACACGGTGTTGCGTTAACGGATACCCGCTTGCCGTTAATGCTAACACTTGCACCTCGGCACCAGTCCGGCACCCGGAGGTAAAGCGGGAACTTGATATGGTGGCTGCTGGAAAGGACAAACCTGGCGCTTTGACCGAAAGGATATCGGGTGGTCTCGACAATACGCACCTTCCCGCCGTTACCCACCTTGGCCGTCACGGTGGAATTGCTGTAGAAATTCGCCAGCAAGCCGTCGTCACTGGTGGCCAGCCATACACTTTCATTGTAGTACGGCCACCCTTGACTGAAGTTGTGTTCACAGCAGCGATAAACTGGACCGGCACTGTAGGAAAACATTGTTCCGCTGTCATCAATATCCGGATGCTTATTGCCGGGATCAAGCTGAATCTGATTCGGTGCGGTCAGATAGTGCAGCGCCTGCATATTGGCTGTGGCGGCCGCCGGCAGCATATTCATGGCCAGACGGTCGCAGCGATCGGCCCAAAACGGGTTACCTGATATACGGGTCAGAATTTCATCACTGAGCATATTTTCCACGATGGCGCAGGTTTCAATCCCCTGCCGCGCACCAAAGTAGCCAAAGCGGGCATTTTCATCGGCACCATAGCCGCCACCCGCGACCTGACCGTAAAGGCCGAACATGGCTTTCCAGTCGTTGCGCGTAGCCTGCAAATCGCGCCGATTATGAGAAAGTTCATAATATTCCGCCGGTTCGCGGAAACCCTCACCAAAGTTCACCCCGTGATAGGAGGCAATACCCGCCGTCCAGTTGGCACTGTGCGCATTGATAACTTTCACAAGTTTCAGCAGAGACTTATCTCCGGTTCGGTTGTAAAGCCAGTAAATATCATGAATCCCTTCGCTCCAGCGCACCGCCCCCCAGCCCAGGTTGAATACTTTGGGCGGAAGCTTGGCAAGGTAATGAAAATAGCGCGTTTCCAGCGTCAATACTCGCTTGTCACCCGTATCGGTATAGTATTCCTGCAATACCTCCAGCATGATTTGGTTCGGCCATAGCGACGGCAGACCATGGTGCGCCGTTTTAAGACGCAATGGCCCGAAATAGCCATCCGGCAATTGCGTAGACATGATGCCATGTATCCAATGCGCCGCGTCGGCCATCATCCGCTTGTTCCGCAGCAGATACGCCATGGGAACATACCCACGCAGCCAGTAGGGCAGTTCCTCCCAGCCATTAGCGCTCATGGAGCCGCGATGGGTCCACGCTGTTTTGTTGTAGTTGCACCAGTCGGCGGGGCCATCAACCACATCGCGACCGTTTTTTATCTGGTCCATGCGGCCTTCCATGCCGTGCGATTCGATCACCAGCATGTGGTGCACCCATCCGTGAACATGGGCGGCGCCATATGGCAAACGCAGGACGGCCTCCGGCAGCAGGGGGGCACGGTTGCAGGGGTAATAGCTGTTGCGCTTCTGGGCGGGCATGTGTGACACATCACGTACCGCTGCCGCTGCTGCGCCGGTGGACAGAACGACTCCAGCCACCAGCAGCACAAAGACGGTAGAACTAAGCGAGCTTGTGTGCAGAATTCGTCGATGCAGTGTTTCTGATATAATCTTCATAAATGAAATTCCCTTCGTTCAATGGCAACGCCATTCCATGGCGACATGTATCCCGGCCATTTAAGTTACATTCTACACTATTTAACATTCTGCAACGAAAAATGCCAGCAAACTGGTAGCATGCGGGCGGATGCCATCACTGGCTTTGGCTTTAAGCCCGCCACTTGAAATGGGTGACGGGTCACCTGCGGGCTGGCAGATTATTTGGCAATCGCGGTGTCAAGAAGGTGAGCGTCAATGCGATGCCCAGGCCGCCAAGCCAGTATATATTCCGGTTTGGTCGCAGGGCGCCAGTTTTCTGATGCAGCGCAGGCAAAAACGTGGGCTGGCCCTGCATTGGCGACCAGCCCACGGTAAACACCCCTGGGAAGCCCATCGGCGATCACGATGGCTTCCCTGACAAACCAATTTCAGGCAATGGTCCGCCGCTTTCGCAGCAGCAGCAATCCCAAAGCGCCGACGCCACAAAGTCCCATGGATGCCGGCTCGGGAACCGCAGAATAGAAGGTGGGGGCTGAGACCCCGCCTGGGGGCGCGATAGAAAAGTTGAGGCCCTGTCCGCCGTAGCCCTGATAAAAAAATAACTCAAAGTTATAGAGACCGGGGCTTGAAAAAGTAACGTTATTCGTAGTCTCACCGCTTGGAAAACCCGTGTAGCCATTGGCGACGAGCGCCGTGCCGCTACCGACAGTTCCATTCCCACCGACGTACACTTCCGCCGCGTCATCGGCGCTGGTCATGGTAAAGGTATAGGTGCCCGCTGTGGCTATGTCGATATATCCCTGCTGATCCACGTTGTATGCAACTGGTTGCCCGGCCGAAAGTTTGTTAAGTGTGTATGCCGGATAATCTGGGTTCGCGGCTTGGATCACATTGCCCAGGGTAGTGATGTTTTGAGTTTCCGATGCGGTAGTGAAGGTCGTAGCCTTATTGTTGTTGGAATCTGCAGCGGGAACAGTAAATGACCCCTTCGTCAGAAAGCTTTCCATATTCGCCAGTGTTTGAAGAGTGGGACCTCCCGTCGCCATGCCACCTTGATACGTGCTGTACCCGCCTCCACCGACGTAGCCGCCATTGGAGCCAGTGTCCGAGCCAAACGTTGGGACGTAATATTGCACCGTGGTGGTGAGGCCGGCTTGCGTCCCGGCCGGCGGGGTCATAAACGCTGGATTATTAAAACTTGCCGACCCGGATAAGGGGGTGTTGGTTGCCATGGCCGCCCCGGAAACGGTTAAAGCCGCTCCGCAGGCAACCGCAATGGCCATGCCCAAGGAATTTACTCTGCCGAATTTCATAAGGAACCTCCAAAAAATGTAATATTCGCAGCGGTGTCACCTCGGCCGCACTGGCCGAAGAAAATGGCGCCGCAGCTTGCCCTTCGCTCATCAATCAAAGCACGCGGTGCCTGCCCCTCCGCAGTAAAAGCAAACCAATGGCACCGCCAGAAAATAGCGCCAGTGACGCGGGTTCGGGGGCGGCAACGTATTGAAGGTTAGCGCCCATAAACTCTTTGAAGACGCCATTATTCAGAGTGGGATCCCCAGAAGTGGTCGTTGCATAGCGGTTTTCCACAAACGCGGCACCGCTAAAAGTGCCCGCCGCCGAACCATTGGAGTTGTAGGCGAAGGGCGTCCCGTAAGTACCCGTGCCCGTCATCGCTTCAGAGATGATGTAACTTGTGTTTGCATTAAGAGTGGCTGTAAGCGGTGCGTACGCAAACCCTTGCGAATCAACGGTCGTCCCAATGGGAATCGTAACCGTATCCAGTGGTGTTGCGCTGGTGGTTGAGTAGATGTACCCGGTAAAGGCAACGTTGGTTACACCGCTTGTCACGTACGCCTGATTTCCGGTTAGCGCGTTGTTTACAAAGGCACCGATGGCGGTAACAGAAAGCGGGCTGGCTCCTACCGTGATTTCATTTCCAATGTTGTAGGTCAGATTTGTATAAATCGCAGTCGGTTGGCCGGAACTAAAAGTGTAGAGGGTTGAGGCGGAGGCCGCCGCCGATGCTGCCAACAGCGACATCGCGGCTATAGCCGCACTAGTGGCGATTCTGGCATTGAAACGAAACTTTATTCTTGGCATATTGTCTCCCTTTCAAGGATACGCTTTTAGTTTCCAGAGTTGCTTGTCGGCATCGACAATATTCCAACTAGGAAACACCTCAAATCTCGATGCCGACTAACTTGCGACTATCGGCCTGCGTAATGGGTTCCGGTCCACACACCCAATCGGATGCCACATAATCAAGAACAATCGTGGACTCGCTCGCTCCGCCTTAGCTTTAATTGCACACCCGACCTAAATGGTAATCTGTTTGCATATAAATGCAAGTAAAATTTTTGATTATATGAGTTATAGGACGTTTGCTATTGGCTAACCGTTGTGATATGTTCCGTAAAATCGGCGTGGGAGAAGCTCCCGGGCGGGGCAGGCCATTAAATTCACCGAGCACAGATGCAAAGTTATACCACTAAAGTTTCCCCTGATTCCGTAAAATTGCTGCTACATATCCTATATCAAATGGATGAGCCTGCTCCACCGCTGATACGCGACCCGACCAAATATGAACAATCTGGCCGGGATGTTCAAAATGTATTGCTGTATGATGCAAATATATTCGATTTTTGCACGGTGGAAAAGACGGTACTGCAGTTAGTCTGGGGTAAGCGCCGTTTTTACTTGGGCACTTGGCTCCATGCATGATGGGGGTTTACCGGGCACGGTTGACGCAGGGCTTAAGTCGATCCCACAGGCGAGACTGCCCCTTCTGCAAAGCGAGTTCGGGATAAGCAGTCATGGTTAACGAATATTTCTGGCGATGTTTCAAGCAGCCAGCCGGCGAGCGGCCGGGGAAAAGGCTTATCCCGAATTCACGTTAACCAAGGTGACACAGGCATTCTTGCCTGTGATTTAGCTCGAAATACAGCGCCACAGACAGGAATGTCTGCGCCACGATGAATTGAACAACTTAAATAAGCAAAGCCACGGATTCCCCATCCCGAATTCAAGTTTCTACAGGCGGCGTGCAGACATGGGCCACCCCGTAACATGCGGCAGCCAACCGGGTGTCGGTTGGCAAAAGCCGTTTTTAGCGCGACGAAGAAATCTAAAAAACGTTGTGCAACCGATTATCACAGCGATAATCGCAAAGCGCGGCGATTATCACCCACTACGGTTACGAAATCGCTCCGGCAAGTCGGTTAATGGACAGCAAGAGCCACGGCCGTACCACCAAGCTCTATGCGCCGGTCAAATTGTCAAATCCGGACAACGTCGCTGGGCATGCCGCCAGGCTTTTTGAATCGCCTCCCGAACCAGTTCGGGATCCACCTTCCACACCGCCCGGTCATAGCTCAGCAGGCCGTCGCACTCGGTTTCAACATCGACAATCTGACAGTAAAAGTCGCCACTCTGCGCGCTTTGGTTGGTGTTGGTTAAAAAATTATGAAATAGCCCAGCCACCTCGCGTGTCATCCACTCCTTTGAGGTGTCCGTCAAAGCCGGGATCGGCAGGCTCTTATTTTTATTTTGGGCCGCCAGAAAATCCAGTGTGTGGCCAGTGATTGCGTTATAACTGCGATACGTCCATGCGTGGGGCCATGTGTGGCCCCGGGCACCCAGGCCCCATCCACCATCTTCGCTGGTAATGCCGAATTGATGGGGAAATTTTGGTGGCACGCCACCGTGGTTATCCCGCACATCGCCGACGCCATGCCATGGAAAGCCGCTGGATTCGTCCACAAAACGGGTCGGGTCCAATTCTTTGGCCCATGCGGCATTGCGGGCGTAATCAAATCCGCCAAAAGCTTCATTAAACATGATCCAGCAAATAACACAGGGGTGGTTATAGATTTGCTCAATGTGATTGCGCACCTCGGTGCGCCATTGCTCGGCCGCCTCGGGCGAACTGGGCCTGTCGGTTTGCGGATCGCCATCGCCGCCGGTCGGCATATCTTGGAAAACCAGCAGCCCCAGTTTGTCCGCCCAGTAATACCAGCGCTGCGGTTCGACCTTAACGTGCTTGCGCACAGCATTAAAGCCCAGCCGACGCTCATTTTCAATATCGGCGCGCAAGGCCGCATCCGTCGGTGCCGTGTACACACCGTCCGGCCAAAAGCCTTGATCCAGCGAGCCTGGCAGCAGCATTGGCTTGCCGTTGAGGAAGGCCCGCGTATTGCCAAGGGAGTCATGCCCTACATGCAGCGATCGCATGCCAAAATAACTCTCCACATGGTCAACTACTTTGCCATTTTCATCGAGCAGACGAACCTCCAAGTCGTAAAGGTGTGGATGGTCAGGAGACCAGAGCACTGGATTATTGATCGGCAGAGTCAAATCGGCCATCATCTGACACGAGCGCGATTTGAAAAAAGAAACCAGATTCTGCCGAATCACCGGGGTGAGTTGCTCGCCAATCGGTCCGTGGGCATGTGATACTTCCTGCGCCCCATTGCGGGCAAAAGCTTCAACACGCATCGGCTTGCAGTCGATCCGGGCGGTGATTTCCAACTTTAATCCGTCGTTGGCCAGATCCGGCACCATCCTGAGCCTTTCAATGTGCGACGGTGGCACGGGTTCCAGCCAAACCGTCTGCCAAATTCCCGATGTTGCGGTGTAGGAACAGCCGCCGGGGTGAAGTGTCTGTTTGCCATGCGGTTGCCACCATGTATCGGTTGGGTCCCAAACTCCGACGGTGATGCGATGTCGCACCCCGGCTCTTACATGCTTGGTGATGTCAAAACTGAACGCATCGTATCCGCCCCGGTGGCTGCCCAGGTGCTGGCCATCAATGTAGACTGTCGCCTCCCAGTCCACAGCGCCGAAATGCAGCAGCACGCTTTGCCCTTCCCATGAATCCGGAATGACCACATCGCGCTGATACCACAGCCGCTGGCTCGGCAGTAATGGTTGCATCACGCCGGAGAGCGGCGATTCAATCCCAAAGGGCACCAGTATCTGACCGGCATGAAACGTTGGAATTTCGGTCTGATCTTTGTGCGTAATCTGGTAGTGCCAAAGTCCGTTGAGGTTCATCCACTGCCTGCGAACCAACTGAGGCCGAGGATATTCAGGCAGGGCGTTATCAGGGCCAACTTCGCTCGCCCATCGCGTCATCAGGTGGCCCTTTTTTTTGTGCCAACCGTCCGCGCCCGGAGACGCGGTGGAAGCTGCCGGCGTTGATGCCGGCGCAAGCCCCAACGCTGCGGACGCAGCCGCAACAGCGGCAACCGACAGTACGTTACGACGCGAAATTTCCATTTATGTTATCCTCCGTGGACAGACGACCACCATGCCAAAAGTGTCCCTGCAAAAGGCAGGACGACCGGGCCGTGAAGCCGTCGGGTTAATAAAAGTCGATCCACAGCGGATCGGCATTAATACCGGTGTATCAGTGCGCTTGATGATCATTATTCCACATCATATTCATGGTACGTTGTCCGGGTGTGGCTGGGTTGGCGTTTACAAGCCTGGACTGTGGATAGAGTTGAACGTGGCCATCGCAGAATAAAACATTCGCATCGCCTCCATGGACATTGCCGGGGTAGATCAACTCTGTGGGATCAGGTGCGGGGTAATCCGGTTGGATAACGTAGGTGGCCCAGAAATTAGCCGTGTTGGGCTCGGCCGCAATCGACGGGTTGTACCGGTCCGCCACCGCTATCATTTGCGCAGGATTCCGCACCATCGAGGCGGGCACCTCCGGTGCCAGGCTGCCGGGTGGCCAACCACTGTTGGCATCCCGTACCCAGCCGCCCAGACCGAAGCCCGGTTCGTCGGTGGGGACGGGCGTGGCCGATGCCCCAAAGCCGTTATATCCGTATGACGACATTGGAAAAGGCACTCCATTATAATTCCCGACGCCGTTGCCGAAGCCGGGGCTTGGTATCGGCAGATATCGCTCGCCGGTGGAATATCCCCATCCGTAATACGCATTATTAGATGCGTAAAGTACAGTGTTGGGCAATGGGGGCTCCGCGAACGCACGCCATTTCATCTCAATGGGGTCAGCGGGGCAGTAGAACACGCCCGCCGAATGAATCCCCATCATGGTCATCAGCCGGGGAATCCAGACGCAGGCGACCCCAACGGAAGGGCTTACGTACGCCTCGGCCCCGGGATAAAAGCGCCATTGGTTGGTGTACTCCTGCATGGCCACACCAATCTCGCTGAGGTTGGAAGCGCACCCCACCTGATTGGCCTCCGCCTTGGCCTTTGCCAATGCCGGTAGCAGCAGCGAGATGAGGACCGCTATGATGGCAATCACCACGAGGAGCTCAACCAACGTAAAGCCTTTGCGATTCATAGCGGTGCACTCCTTAGCCTCATCCGGCGACGCAACAGCCCGCCGCGCCTCGAAATTCAGCGAAGCGCCGTTCACTTATCATCCCACGAGAATGCGTGGTGCGGCCCCGGGCCACCCCCTTATCCCTTACGCATGCCTTCGCCGCATCAGAGCCAGGGCACCCACCGTCCCGACTGCCAATAAAACAGCCGCAGCCGGTTCCGGCGTGGTAACGCTGGCGATTCCGATGCCGCTGACGCGCAGGTCACTTTGGCCCGTACCCACGCCAACGCTCACCGCCAAATTGCCCGAGGCATCAGAAGTTCCCATTAAGGTCACATAGTTGGTACCAAGCGTATAAGCCGTATAACCCGTGGTACCGAAACCGCCCCCCGGCCCGTTGGTGCTTGCCGAGCTGCTGCCGATGGAAAATGTGTCATTTTGGAAATCGTATCCGGCCACCTCGTAATTGGTGTTGGGGGTAAGGCCTTCAAACGTCAACGTGGCCGTTCCGGGTGAGAACGCATAATTTTCATAAATGGTTCCTGCGGCGGCGGTGGCGTTCGTGCCGGTGCCATTAAATCCACTGGCATCGGAAATCAGCAGGCTGATTCCATCCCCCAATGTGTATGCGGTCGTGGGCGGGGTACCATTACCGTTGGTCAGAGGCACGATGGCTTCGCCCAGCGCGCCCGTGCCGCTGAAACCAGCAGGGGTAGTGGTCGACCCTGCATCAAAGCTGAATGCCGCCCCCGTAAGGCCGGTGACGGTCGCATGCGCGGTGGGGCAAAAACTGGCAAAAACCGCGGCTGCGGAAACTGCAGCAAAGGCCGCCACCAAGTGAGACGAACGGGTAACCATAAGATTCCTCCTCAAAAAACCGGCCCGCAAGTTTCCCGCTCAGGCCAACACAGCCCGCTCGTAAACCTCTGGTACCGCCCTACACCGGGGGGGGGCTGCCCCCGCCGGGTACAAATTGCATCTACACCATGAAGCCTACGACGCAAAGTTTGTCATTACAATAGCCAGACGCGCATAAGTACTGCATGAACGCGCAGCCATTTGTCACCCAGACCAATCACATAAAGCATCGCCAATGCGCGTGGCCGGCGCGGCAGCCAGCGGGAATCGATTCGCTTGGCGGATAGCTTATAAAGGCGGGGTGCCGCGCCACCGCGCCCTGATCTCTGTAGCCGATGCGCCCAGTTTGCGACGTATAACCCGATGCATGTGTTCCGTGCTGCAGAAACCGCACTGGCGGGCGATTAT
>JAKAEB010000009.1 GCA_021818445.1 Planctomycetota bacterium | reverse complement strand
CGATCTGCTGGACACGTCCCAGTTCACGGCCCTGAAAAACGACATCAAACGCCGGGCAGCCGCCCACCAGTAAACAGTTCTGTGCGGAAATATCGGCGGCGGGATCGAAGCCGAAAGTTTGTACAGGAGCGGCCGCGGCCGCAGAGAGAGTTTGCCGGTGTGGCGAATCTGCTGGAATCAGAACCAATCCGTCGGGGTGCACTCTGGCGATGAACTGGCAGAATGCGGAGAGGATTTCATTAATATCCTTGTAATAATCCAGGTGATCCGGCTCTACATTGAGCACCACGGCCATGGACGGCGAAAAGTTAAGAAAGCTGCGGTCAAATTCACATGCTTCCACCACAAAATGTTCGCCTTCACCGCCGCGGGATGACCCGCCGAGTTGCGGGATCACCGCCCCACCGACAAATGACGGATCCAGGCCGGCGGTGGTCAGAATCCAGGCGGTCATTGCTGTGGTGGTGGACTTACCATGGGTACCGGCGATTGCGACCCCCCGCTTAAATTGCATCACGCGTCCGAGCATTTCGGAATATTTTAATATCTTAAGATGCCGTTCCCCGGCGGTGCGACGTTCCGGATTATCGTGCCCCACGGCGGCTGAACATATCACCCATTGGGTGCCGGGCGGTATCCACCCCGCCTGCTGGTCGTAGCGTATTTCCACCCCCATGGCATGGAGATGATCGGTCGCGGGGCTTGGTGCCCGGTCTGAACCGGTGACCAGCGCTCCGCATTGGACGGCTATCTGGGCCAGCCCGCACATGCCGCTGCCACCAATGCCAATCATATGGATGTGCACGCCATTGAGAGATTGTTCATGCCGGTTATCGTCAGACATCGATATTTTTACGCGTCCACCTGCATCGGTTACTGTTTGGCTCATGCCCGTCAACATATCAAGCCTCCATGCTTGTTGATTTAAGTCTAAACGATAGATCGTCCCGCTGCGCGGCAAAGCCACCGGGCGACCTGCAATGCCGCCGTGGGTTTGCCGTTGGCGAGTGCGGCAGTTCGCATCGACTGCCGCCGATGGTCGTTGTGCAACATTTCCAGCAGCAGTTTTTTGAGTGCTGGTCCGTTGGCTGCCGCCTCAAGGCGGTCTTCAAGCATCACGGCCGCTCCGTGGAGCACCAATTTTTCCGCATTGGCATGCTGATGGCGATCGCGATGAAAGGGATATGGCATGAGGATGGCCGGTACGCCGCAGGCTTCCAATTCAGCGCACAATCCGGCACCCGCCCGTGTGATGGCCAAGTCGGCCGCGGCCCATACGCCTCCCATGTCGTCACAGTAATCCATGACCTTCCAATGTGCTGCGCCGCTGGCGATGGCGGCCTGCTGCACTTTGGAGAATTCCGCGGTACCGGTGAGATGCAGAATCTGCCAGGGTTGCCGGGGATGGTTGAGCGCATTTAATACTTCCTCGTCGCGCATCAGTTCGCACCAGGCAGCGTTGATGGTGCCGGCCCCCAGCGAAGCCCCGGTGATAACCAGCGTTTGCCGGTCGGATACAAGACCGAGCGCCGCCATCGATTTTTCGCGCGACCGATGGAAAAGTGAGGCCCTCAGAGGAACACCCGTTACGCTGAACAAGTCAGCGCCCATGCCCGGCAAGGTCATTGGCCACTGAGTGAAAATCACCTTGGCCCGCCGGGCCAGGTAGCGGTTGGCCAATCCCATTTTGGCGTCCGGATTAAGCAGGGCCACGGGAATGTTTTTCTTATGCGCCATCCGGCTTGCCGGTGCAGCGGCGTAGCCGCCAAGGGCCAAGACTACGGCCACCTGATGGTGGTTGAAAAATTCATCCCAGAAATTGCACGATTCGCGCCACGCTTGATAGAAGGACGGCCACCGCCGGATATCTCTGGAAAATGGCTGAACTGGCTGCCGGACGTAGGCGATGCCTTTTTCAGCCAGCAGGCGCTGGTCAATTATTCGCGGCGTAGCGGCCCAATGAATGACGGAAGATGGCAGCAATTTTTGCAGTTGCTCGGCGACGGCCAAACCGGGGTACAGGTGCCCGCCGGTGCCACCACCAGCGAATACAAACAACGCCTCTTCCGTTGCCGGTTCTGACACCATATCAATATTTCCTGCGGGGCCGGATTCAGGACTCTCTCCCCGCCGGGATGGCCGTCGCGAAAGATTGGCAGCTTGCGTCACGCTGCCCCCCGAATTCCAATTTTTCCGTCCGTCTTTTCCGTGGGTATCGATGCAGCACGACCTCCGCTGGATACCTGCCGGACCGCCCGGTTTGCGCGGTCCACATTCATCAACAGTCCCACCGCCCCTGCCGTGAGTATCCAACCCGTGCCGCCGGCCGAAATCATGGGCAGCGCAATGCCCTTGGTGGGAACCGTCACCGTTACCACGGCCACATTCATGGCGGCCTGAAGGCCGATGGTGGCGGTGGTTCCAAATGCCACCAACTTGGTGAACATGTTGTCCGCCTGATGCACAATGCGCCACCCCACCATCACCAGCGTCACATAGAGGCTAATGACCAGCAGGCAACCCATAAAACCGAGTTCCTCGGCGATGAGCGAAAAAATAAAATCGGTAGAATCTTCCGGGAGATAGCCCATTTTCTGCACGCCGTTGCCCAGCCCCTTACCCCAGAACCCCCCACTGGAAAACGACAGCAGCGACTGAATCGGGTTATAACCCGCCCCCTGCGGGTCCATGTGGGGATGGAGAAAAATCAGGAAGCGCTCGCGCCGGTAGGGAACATGCCACACGGCAAAATAGCCCACAGCCAATGCCGGGGGTATGAGTATGGCCAAATGCCACCACCTGCACCCGGCCATGAGCATCATCATGCCGGCGATGCCCACCATCAATGCAGCGGTGCCGAAGTCCTCTTTCAGAATCAACGCGGCCGTAAGGCCGACCACGCCGATCAGCGGGACAAAACCGCGCCAAAAACTTCTAATCTGATGGGACTGATGCGCAGCATAGGCGGCAATAAAAACAATCAGCACCCATTTGGCCAACTCAGACGGTTCAAAGCCGATGTGGTGGGAGCCAACCCGTATCATCAGCCAACGTCTGGCACCGTTAATGGTGGCACCGAAGTGCGTCAACACCAAGGCCAGGCAGAGAGTCGAAACCACCATCAAAATAGTGGCGGGCGATGCCCACAGGTTGCGCCCCAGTAGACGCCGATAGTCCATCCGCCACAGCACCAACATCAACACGACCGCCAGCAGTACATGAAGCCCGCTGATGTTGAAGAAAAAATGCACGAGAAAATCGTGCGGGCTGTTAACCACCCGGCTCTGGGCACTTTGGACCATCAGCAGTCCGATGCCCAGCAGCGCGAGAACCACGATTAAAAGGACGCGATCCAATTCCAGAGACACCGGCCGTAATGAAAACCTCAGGCCTTTGACGATTTTACCGGCGACGATTCCGGAGGATTTACCCCCTTGCCGTCCCGGCCAACGTGTAAGGGTGGGCCAACGAATTGCAGGTTTACTTGCGGACATTTTTTTCACCCGTTCAACAAATAGTCAGCCAGCCGTACCGGGCACACGGGCAGGTCACCGCACCATCCATGTGCATCGATATATGAGCCATCCATGGCTGCATAAAATACCGTCCACATTGCTTTCATGCGAACGCCGGAGAACAGTATAGTAACGTTGGCATCCGGCCGATAACGCATACGCACATTTTCTTTTTTCGTCCATTTATGCCCAATTTAAGCATAAAATTTACCGCAACTTCACCAAAGCCAACGCCCCGGCGGCAAACAGGGCAGAAAGCAGCCAAAACCTCACCACCACTTGTGGTTCGCTCCAACCCGCCATGTGGAAATGGTGGTGGATGGGCGCACAGCGAAAAATTCGCTTTCCGCGGGTGGCTTTGAAGACGGATACTTGCAGCACCACGCTCATAAGCTCGATAACAAAGATGCCACCAACCAGAAACAACATCGGCTCCTGCCGAATGACGACCGCGACATAACCGATTACCCCCCCAAGTGGCAGCGAACCGGTATCCCCCATAAATACGGAAGCGGGATTGCAGTTGTACCAAAGAAAACCAAGACACGACCCAGTCATGGCTCCACAAATGACGGCAAGTTCGCCTGAATGACGGATGTGATTGAAATCCAGCGTGGCAGCCCAGCGTGCATCACCGGTGACGTAGGCGAGAATCATAAAGCCAAACGCCACAATCGCCATACAGCCACTGGCCAGACCATCCATACCGTCGGTGAAATTGACAGCGTTGCTGGTGCCGGCGATTACGCAGATGGTGAGGATGGCGAAAAGCCACGCGGGCAGAACGATATCGCGGGGGAGCAGGGGCCAATTTAAATAATGGGCCTGGTGGTAATTTCCATGGTGGTATATGAAAAACGCCAGGATCATGCCTAGCCCGATCTGAAAGAGCAGTTTTTCCCACCAGAAAAAACCATCACGCGATCCGGGCGTGCGCCGTTTGGCGGTAAGTTTTAACCAATCATCCACGGCCCCCACACCGCCAAGATAGATCAGACACACCAGCCCCATACGGACATAAAAATTATCCAGCCGGGCGAAGAGCAGCGTCGAAATGATGATACTGCCGATGATGAGCAGCCCCCCCATGGTGGGCGTATCGGCCTTAGCGGCGGTCATGGCGTTGAGCTTTTCGTTGTTGAATTCCGGCTGGTCGCCCAGCTTTTGTTTTTTGAGCCAGCGTATTACCGGCCCGCCAGCAAATAATACAATCAGAAAGCCTGATATGACGGACATGGCCGAACGGAATATCACCACATCGAGCGACGAACCGCTGCTGATCACATGGTGCAGTTCCAAAAAATGGTAAAGCCAGTAAAGCATAAACGCTGACCTCCCTGTCAAGCGTAATCGACGGTTTGCGGCAACCGACCGACGGACAATCCCTTGACCAAATTCTCCAGGTGCATGCCGCGCGATCCCTTGAGCAGGAGCGCATCACCGGTATGCAGCCATCGATCCTGATTATCGACAGCCCTTTGAACATCCGGATAATGAAAAGTGGTCAAGCCGCATTTTTCGGCACCAATGGCCGCCCAACTTGCCAGCGATCCGATGGCAACCAGCGCATCGAGCTTTAATTCGGCGGCAAGTTGCCCCATGCGCAGATGGTGCTCGCCGGCACTGGTGCCGAGTTCAAGCATGTCGGCCAACACTACCACTTTTCGCGGGTGCCGACGATTGACGATCGGCAGCACCAATTCGGCAAACGTCCGCAGGGCAACCTCGGTACTGGAAGGGTTGGCGTTGTAGGCGTCGTTAAGCACCCAATGCGTCCCGAGAGTCTGTGGCTCAAGACGCATGGGAACGGCCTTCACCGCCGCCAAGCCTGCGCGTATGTCGTCCTCGGAAAGCCCCATGCGCCGCGCCACACCGATGGCCAACGCCGCATTGACGGCATTATGCCGCCCCAGCAACGCCGTATGAAATTCCGACCGTCCATTAATTTCAAAGCTGATGCCGGTGATATCCTGCCGCAGTCGGGTTACTTCGATATCCGCACCAAGGCCCGGGAAACCCACCGTCACACGCGGCGTTTTATTCAGTCGCAGAGCATTGAGCAGTTCGGGCGAAGATTTATTAAAAAACAGCATACCATCATCGGCTGTGAAGCGTGCGAGTGATGCTTCCTCAACCGCGACCGAATTTAAATCCACCAGTTGCTCGAGATGCTCCAAACCCACACCCGTGATGACAGCCATATCGGGATTTGCCAGCGCCCCTAAAGCCGCTACCTCGCCCGGGGCGTTGGTACCCACCTCCAGGACCACGTAATCGTGGTGCGGCTCGACGGAAAGGAGCGTCAACGGCAGCCCGATGTTATTGTTAAAACTTTTAGGGCTGGCAATCCCACAGAATTTTTGTGCCAGCAGCGAATGAATAATCTGCTTGGTGGTGGTTTTACCGTTGGACCCGCCTACAGCAATTACTTTCGCACGCATATCCCGTCGATATGATGCCGCCAGTCGCCCTAACGCCCGCACCGATTGATCGGTCTGCATGATGGTGGCGGAGGTGCGTTGTAATTCAGCGAGTACATCGGCATCGAGGGTTTGATCAATCAACACGCCGGATGCACCGGCTGAAACTGCCTGCATGACAAATTGGTTGCCATTAAACTTATCACCCCTGATGGCCACAAACAGATCGCCCTCGTGAATCTGACGGCTATCGGTTGAGACTCCGCCGCGAAATTCACGCTCGCCGCGCAGCACCCAACGCGAAAGCGTAACCCGGCGAATATGATCAAACGAACATGGTTTCACTTTATGCCTCGAAGCCCGCTTTCAACCACCCGTCTGCCTCCCTCATACTGTTGGGCACAGAGTCTAGCCTCCAGTGCCTGCGATGCGCACTGCACATCATCAAAATGATGCCGTTCGGTACCGATAATTTGATAATTTTCGTGTCCCTTACCAGCAATTAAGATGGTATCATTCGGCGCAGCCATTTCAACTGCGGCGGTGATGGCTGCCCGGCGGTCGGATATCACCTCCGGTGATCCGCCAGAACGCATGGAAAAACCCCGGAGAATATCGTCGATAATTGCCTCCGGCTTTTCCGTTCGCGGATTATCACTGGTAACGATGACCCGATCAGCCAGCTTTTCGGCCACAGCGCCCATCAGAGGCCGCTTGGTCTTATCACGGTCCCCACCGCAGCCGAAGACGCAGATGAGGCGGCCTCCGGTAAGTGGCCGGAGGGCCGTAAGGACATTTTCCAGGGCGTCGTGCGTGTGGGCGTAGTCAACAAACACGGCAAACGGTAATTTTTCACTGGCCAAACCGGCAGGCTCGACGCGTTGCAGTCGACCGGGTGCAGCTCCCGCTACGGACATCGGCACGACAAGCTGCTCAAGGGCGAAACCGGCGGAAATTGCGCCGGCCAAAGCGCAGAGGATATTTTGGGCGTTATGAACGCCGACCATCGGGCTGTGCAAGTTCAAAGCGGTGGAGCCACGCAAAGACACCTTCATCTGCATGCCGGATTGATCCATACTGATAACCCGGCCCTCTAAATCGGCAGCGCGTTTAATACCGTAGGTCATCACGCGAGCTGGGGTATTGCGTACCATGATTGATGCGTAGTCGTCATCTGCATTAACCACTGCCGTTGCGTCGCCGTCGAGGGCCGTAAACAGGCGAGCCTTGGCGGCGGCATAGCGGTCCATGGTGAGGTGATAGTCGAGGTGGTCACCGGTTAAATTCGAGAACATTCCGACGCTTACACGTACACCGGCCAGCCGATCCTGATCAAGCGCATGACTGCTGGCCTCCATGGCAACCGCTTCGAGGCCGTTGCGTTGCATGAGCGCCAATTGCCGGGCAAGTTCAATGGCACCTGGTGTAGTCATGGGGCTTGGTAGCCGCCTGACGCCATCATCAATTTCCACCGTGCCAATGAGTCCGCAGTTGACGCCCATGGCCTTGAATAAACTGCGGGTTAAATAGGCGATGGTGGTTTTCCCGTTGGTGCCGGTGACGGCCATCACACGCATTTTCAGTGAGGGATCTGCCCAAAAACGATGGGCCAATTTTCCGGCGGCCGAGGAGAGTTGATCGGCAATAATGACCGGCACATTAACGGAAGGGACAGGTGCGCGATCGGTGAGAATGGCGGCGGCACCATTGGCGACCGCCTGGGGAATAAAGTCATGGCCGTTGAGCTTAAAGCCGCTGCGGGCGACAAACAGATATCCGGGCTTTACCTGGCGCGAATCATCAGTAATACCGGTGACGGCAATATCAGGCCGATTGCCCGGGGTCGCTGGTTCGCCGGGCAGACTCAGCGAATCAGCGGCAAGCAAATCACTCAGGCCAATGGGCATTGGACATCCTTTCCTGCAAGCGCCTCGAACTAATGACTCAACCCCTTCATCTTCGCCAGTTCGCTCTCCTTGCCCCACCATGGATCGGTTTTCGGTCCCTGATCGGGTGGAACCTGTAAATAACGCAACGCGGACGTGATCATTTTAGAACAGGCCGGGCCGGCCACGGTTCCGCCGTAGTGCCCGAGTGTCGGATCGGGGCGGTTGACGGCCACTACGCAGATAAGTCGGGGCGATGGTGCCGGGCCACCGCAAATGAAGGTGGCATTGTACTCATGGTGGTGATAACCATCCCCGCCGGCGACCGCCAGATTGGCGGTACCCGTTTTGCCGTAAAGCTGATAGTAAGGTGAAATCGCATACTGACCGGTCCCCTGCACCATAACCTGCTCCATGGCACCAATCAATTCATGGCAGATGTGGGAAGGTAATATTTTTTTCATGGGTTGCGGCCCGGCAACCTGTGCCCAGGTTTTTACGTGGCCGGGCTTTACTTCGATCGCCTTGACTATCTGCGGTGTCGGCAGGTAACCGCCGTTAGCGAAAACGCAAAATGCCCGCGCTATTTGCAGCGGTGTCACCGCGATACCGTAACCAAAAGAGGCCGACGTGAGGGTATTTTGGGTCCATTCAGACAGCGGTCGGACAATGCCGGGCGACTCGCCGGGCAGGATGCACCCAGTGACATGGCCGAAACCGAATGTGTTGATTCCCTGATACAGAAGTTGTTTGCCCATCTTCCAGCCGATTTGCGTCATGCCGATGTTGCTGGAATAAACCAATATTTTTTCCACCGTCAAATAACCCCAGCCACCGACATCCTTAATCACCCGGCCGGTCGGATCCCGGTAATAGCCGTGATAGCAGAAAAATACATCGCGCAAATTTACCACATGATGGAGAAAGGCCCAGCCCAGGTTGAACGGCTTAAATACTGATCCCGGTTCATACGGATCGGTGACTGCCCGATTACGCCAGAATTGCGGTGGCGTTTTCAGATAATCGTTGGGATTAAGCGTTGGATAATTGGCCATGGCCAATATATCGCCATTGAACGGGTTCATGATAATGGCAACGCCACTGTGGGCCTTGAAATGCCTACACGCTTTATCCAGATTTTTCTGGGCTGCATCCTGGATGACGCTGTTGATGGTCAACCACACCCGCATACCGTCGCTCGGAGGTCGGTAACCGTTACGTTTGATCCATAAGGCTCGCTGGGCGGCATCTTTCACGTATGCAAGGCGGCCGTTGCGGCCGACAAGTAGTGAATTGAGCTGCGACTCCAATCCCTGGAGGCCATGGTTGGAATTGGCAAACCCGATCACCTGGCCGGCAAAATCTCCAAGCGGGTAAACGCGCTTGGTGGTACGAATAAAACCGATGCCACCGAGTGCGTGGTAGTACTCCAACTCTTTATTGTTTTGTCCGTGCCGCATGGCCAACCGGGACAGCCGGATTAAGCGGTGCTGCGCTTTTTGATAGCGATCGTAAAACCGCCGCGATGCCATCCGCTTAAGCCAGACGAAACGGCACAGGCGACCCGAGGGGTAATAAAGGCGGGAATGCAGCCAGACCAAAAAAGCTCGTGGGCTTTCGTTGAGTAATTTTCCCATAGTCCGGGCCATGATCAATTGCGATTTTTGCAGTTCCGCGCCGTTTAACGCATTAAGTTTCCCTTTGGGATCAAAAATATAGCCCGGATCAGCAAACAGGTTGTACATACGCACGCTGCCGGCCACCAACGTGGAATCCGCCGTGTATATCGGTGCCCGTCGTGACATAACACTGACCGCAACCTGATGCTGGTTTTTCAGCGCGACAATGTCGCCGCGTGTGACATGCGTCTGAAGCCACGCCACACGCCCTACCAATCCTATGAGGATTAACAGTGTGACGGCCAGCGCCGCTGAGCCAATCCAATTGGCCCGCTTCAGGTATTGCTGTGCATCGGATGCACCGGAGCGTCTTTCATCCATGTCTGATACTCCCAATCATTGCCCTTGTTTCGCTTGTGCTGCAGTGATCGGCTGCGGCACCACCACGCCTTCGCCGGTCACTGATGATCCGGGCCTCGAAGTCGCCGGCGCTGTTGCTGTGGTCGTAGCCGCCGTCAGGGCTTTAAGTTCCCGATTCAGTGCCTCGGGATTAGCGTGTTTAGCGATAAGCACCTGCTGGTCCCACAGCTTGTGGGTTTCCTGCGCAATACGATGTGTCAATTCGGCGCAGTTGCTGCTTACATCCAGACGCCGGGTGCGAATGGAAAACAGCACCGCGGCTATCAGCATAAATGCCAATAAACATGTAATAATTTTAGCCATGTGCACCAACCGTCCGTGAACCAAGCTGCGCCGCGTCCCATGCTGCGCCGGTGGATGTCGTTTACCTGCCCGTATTTTACCATACGCTACGTTAAATGCGCCAATGCGCAAATGATGCCGCGTGCCGACGTTCTGCGGCAGCCACACATCGTGGCGGGGCGATCCGCCAGCCTGCCCCCGATGCGATCTATCACCTCTTGGCAGGCACATGGAGTGTTTGGCTATAATGACGCATGGAATCTGCCGCGCCGCTTTAGCCAGATAAGGAGCCGTCCATGGGCCATCGTTATCGCCTGCCATGCCCGAAAAGCATATTGAGTGAGGTAGCGGTTGGTGCACTGATTAAAAGTCGTGCCGTTCCCCCCATCACTAAACGCATTGCGGCCTTGCCATTGACATTACTCCTTCTCGCGGGCCTCACACTGGCCCATCCCAATGAGCTGCTGGCTAAAACGGTGCGGTACAGGACGGCACCGCATCCCGGACTGGTGCTCATCAAAGGCACCTCCACGCTGCACAATTGGACAATAAAATCGCGCGGTCTTGGTGGAGTCGCCGTCTTCCAAACGGTTAAAAAAGATAAACATGTCGCATTTATATTGAAGCATATCCATCTGACGATTGCGGTCATTTCGCTAAAGGGAAGTGACGGCAGCGGCATGGACGCTACGATCGACCGCAAACTGATTTCAGGCCAAAACCCGAAAATTATCTTTGTGCTTAAAAAAGCGGTTTTGATTCACCATTCCGGCATGCACCTGCCATGGTCCACTTGGAATGCGACGGGCACATTAACCGCTGCCGGCCGATCAAAACTTGTTCATTTGAATTTGAAAGTTCTTGTGGCGAGCAACGGTACGGTTTCAATCGAAACCAGAACCGTGCTGAAGATGACCGACTTTGGCATCAGTCCGCCGACGGCCATGCTGGGTGCTATTCGGTCAGGTAACAAAATTAAAATAAAGGTACTTTGGAATCTGACGCCCCGGCGCACGGCCACCCCGGCAGACGCGGCGAATACGCCGGGTGGTCAGCCTGGAAAGTGATTGGCACGTCCAAGCGGATTGAGATTGTAACCATCCATGGTGGTATCGCTTCTAATTACCATTTGACACGGAGTTGCCAAGCCAGCGATAGCCGGCCTTACCTTGGCGAAGCGTAAGCATGATGCTTTCCGGTTGAACAAACCAGCGTACCGGCAAACTGTAGCCGATGCCGGTGGAGACCAGCGCGAAACGTCGGCCTCCGTCGCGGCCATGCGGGGAGGGGAATTCAAAAATTCCCCTCAGATATTGGCGGTTAACCACGGGGACAAACAAGGGCCCCAGCAGCGGTAAATCGACTTGTCCACCATGCGTATGACCGCACAACATCCAGTCCCAGCGATAATCGGCAAGTTGAACAATGGCATCGGGATTGTGCTGCAAACAAATCACGGGGGATGACGAATCGATATCCGCAAAGGCGCGCTTCGGGTCGCTGCGGCCGGTCCAAAGCTCGTCGAGGCCGACGAGGTAGAGATTGGTGCCATTGCGGCGCACGGTGGTGGATGCGTTGCACAAAAGATTGATGCCATGGGCGGCGAGCTTTTTACGCAAACGCCGATGGATCACCCGGTGCGATGATCTCTCCCCCACATGCCGCCAGGAATATTCATGGTAATCGTGATTACCAAAGACGACCCATACCCCGTGCGGTGCGTTTAACATGGGAAGCAATACATCAAGTGCGGGCAGAGCTTGCGGTCGATAGTCAATCAGATCGCCGGTGATGACTACCATGTCCGGCTTTTGCGCCAGCGCCCGTCGCAGCGCGGCCTGCAGGTAGACCGTGTGCGTCATGCCGGCGTGCAGATCGGTCAGGTGGAGGATGCTAAAACCATTAAATGCGTCAGGCAGATGAGGCAGATGCACCTCCAGTTGGCGCAGCCGCCATCGAAATGGTGCAATAAACCGCGGCCATATCAAGCAGCTTAAACCGCACCGTCCGGCGCATTTGATGGCCGCACCGATGTTCGGATGGCGAAAAATGATTCGCTCCAGATGGCGTTTTTTGAAATCACGCGAAAGATCAAATTGACTTACAGTCCGCTTCACGGAGGGTATTTATACTCCAAACCCGCATCAACAGGTGTTGCTCCTTAACGACCCGCAGCGGTGGCGTATGAGCATAGCAGTTGCACGAATGGTGTGAAACCGTCAGGCCAAATCACCATATATCGGCTATGGTTTTATGCAACTGATTGCAAACAAAGTCAATGCGCTGCGGCAATTTCAGCGGTGTGTCGCCTTTCACGCGGGTCAGAGATAACGACAAGGGGCCGAATATTATGTGCCCGGCGATTCAATATTCGGCGTAAAGGCGTCCCAGAAGCGTGAGTTTGCCATTTTTATGAAATAGGCCTGAACAGCCCAACGCTGTGAACCGAGATACGCCACCGTACGGATACCACGCATAACACTGCACAAACCTTAACCGATTGAGAGCCGGAAGAACCATACGCATGAAGCGTGCCACGGTGATTTCTGAATACTGGTTGGGATGTTGATGACTGGCACCCCAGTCGGCCGGGGCAAATTCTGTAATCCAGATCGGCCGATGGTAGAGAGCGTACGTCTTGTAAATCAACTGCAGGAAAGCGATTGGATCGGGTGGCCCATACCAGTGCACACAAACGAAGTTGACACGATCATGAAGTTGCGCGGCATCGCGCATGAACTGCATCATCCATGGCCCGTCAGGATGCACGCAGGCAGGGCTACCCAGAACCATGCCGGTGGATTCCAATTTCGGCCATAACTTCAGGGCCGTATGCACAGACAGATTGGATTGAGTGCTATTATCCGGCTCATTGAAAGTCAGGAGGTATGAGTAAGCGTTTTTACGATGTTGGCGAGTCAACCACTTAATGTCGGCACTGACGCCCGAAGGATGCCCCCACACCATCGGGATAAAATGCACATGTGGGGGGAGCTGAGATGGCGGATGGCAAGCCCATGTGTACACCCAACGGGCGTGCAATAGTTGAATGGTTTGCAACCATGTACGACCGCCGACGCCGCTACCGAGCGCAATACCTTTTTTAGCGGAATGGCCAGCGAGCCATTTTGGCAGGGGCGGTTTTTTTTTCTCACTTCTCTGGCCCTTGGCTGCAACGGATTGAACCAGCGGGCAACCGATGACAATCAGCGGCAAAAGCCGAGTGAACCAATTGCGCCAACAAGATTTGTGTTTCATGGTCACCCCCCGATGCCCCACCTTAACTCATAATCTATTCGCGGACGCCCGGTGCAGAATCGCGCGGAATACCTGCCTGATCAACCCCGCTCATCATCGTGCGCTACGCCGGCCTTAAGCGCGGCAATTTCGGCCTGCAAAAAGGCTTTTCGCTGTGCATCGTGGATATGGTCGATGATGGATTCAAATAATTGCAACGCCCGGGCGGAATCAGACAGGTAGCGAGCATAAATAATCCCAAGAATCTGCTTGATTTCATCATTATCCGCCCCCGTGCCGCCGAAACTTAGCACCATCTCGTAAGCGCCAGCCGCCCGTTTGAAATCCTTTTCCAGCATAAGCTCGTTGGCTACATCCAGCAGTGTATCGCGTGGCAAGCGGGCATCGGGAAATTTTTCCATCAAGTCACGATAGACGGCCGCCGCCCTGAGCAGGTCATGCTCGCGCCGATGTTGCTGAACCAGGCTGGCCAGGCGTGTCATTTCCGGGTTAGCGACGGAGACAGGCCCAGCGATTCTGGTTACGCCAGCGGCGGGCGGCGTGGGCTTTTCAAATGGGTTGTAGCCACGAGATACCATTTGGCGGTAGGCGGCGCGGCGACGATATCTGTTCAGGAGCGAAAGCAGATCGTAATGATCGCGTGGTACCAATCGAAGAAAAAGAATCACTATCCCGGTAATAAATCCCGTTAGATAGCCGGTGAGATGCGCCCAATGGGCGACATCATCGTTGCGGGTAAATGCGCCGTATACATCAAAAAGCAATATTTGAGCCAACACAAACCAGAAGCTGGCCACTTCAAAAATAATGACAAAAAACCACACACGAATATTTACCAGCGGGCAAAGTACCAGAAAAAGACCCGCCACCGCCGCGATGGAGCCCGATGCGCCCAAGGTGGGATTTCCATGCGCCGAGGTAAGCACCTGGCCGCAACCTGCCAATATGCCACCCGCCAGAAAAAAGAAAAGATAGGCCAGATGGCCGAGGCGGTCGTTGACCTGATTGCCAAAAACCCAGAGGAATATCATATTCCCGAGAATATGCATGATATTGGCATGCAGGAAAATGTAGGTGACGAATTGCACCATTTCCAGATGGCGAGGATTGAGCATAAATCTGGCCCAACCATGGGCCAAACCATAGGGATGCGCAGGTGATGTGGTGCGATGCGAAATAAGGTAAATCACCACGCAGGCAGCAATGAGAAAGTAATTCATATATGGGGTGCGACGCTGCGGCGCATCGGTTCCAACTGGTATCATTCATACCTCAAATCAGATTGCCAACTGCCGCAATTATTCGGGTAACGGTGGCGGCGGTCAAACCATGCGAATATTTGAGCGGTTGATATACTCCAAGGGTCGGATTGCACGGTGAGCCGCTTTATGATGGAGGTACCGATCCATGGAAAAACTTCGCGTTGTGGTCTGGAATGAAGGGCGTCATGAAAAATCGGACGCCGCCATCAAAAGCATTTACCCTGATGGCATTCATGGTGCCATCGTCAATGCGCTCAATCGCAACGGCAGCATTGCCGCCAGCGCTGCGACACTTGATGATCCGGAACACGGATTACCACAACGACGACTGGACCAAACCGACGTGCTAATCTGGTGGGGACACCAGGCACATGAAGCGGTAAGCGATGAGATTGTGAACCGGGTTTATGGGCGGGTACTGGCCGGCATGGGGCTGATTGTGTTGCATTCCGCCCATTTTTCCAAGATTTTCAAACGATTGATGGGGACCAGTTGTGATCTGAAATGGCGCGAGGCCAACGATAAAGAGGTGCTTTGGGTTACGGCACCGGGACACCCCATTGTGCAGGGAATTGACGACCATTTTGTACTTGATCGGGAAGAAATGTATGGTGAGCATTTCGATATACCCGAACCGGATGAAACCTTACTAATCAGTTGGTTCAGCGGCGGCGAGGTATTTCGCAGCGGGGTGACATATCGGCGCGGCATGGGCCGAATATTTTATTTCCGACCGGGACATGAAACCTACCCCACCTATCACAACCCTGCGGTTCAACGAGTAATCACCAACGCCGTGCTTTGGGCGAAGCCCACAGAGGCAGCTAAAGCACGCTATGGCCATCGTCCAACGCCAGTGTGACACCACCCTTTATAAGCGCTTCGCGGATGGCGCAGTCGGCCCCACCGTGCAAGTAGCTGGGCGCTATTTGCTGGTGTCCGGGTCGGTGACCGACTTGTGAGAAGCACCATTTGCGGCGGTCTCGATCGGTGCCTTTTCATGCTGCGGCAACGCGTCGGTGCCTGGCCGGTTTTTGATAGTGCCGTTCTCGATATTTTTGCTGCCTACCGCAGAGTAGGCGCGTATCTTGGCCAGTTCTGCGTCCGGAACGCGGCGCAGAATGACCCACGCCAAAAATATCAAGCCGAGGATAAGCATGGGCACAGAGTATATGACACCCAAACTTATGAGGTGCCCCATGATCATGCGCGGCTGATCGCCATCGCGAAATTGCTCGCCAATAATCCGCATAATCGGATAGCCGACCGCAAAGGCGGCCGCAGCCACGCCGGGCTTTTTCCATTTAAGTCCGACGGTATAGCAAATAATAAACAGCAGGAGGCCCTCGGTGGTGGCTTCCACTAATTGCGAAGGTATGCGCGGTAATAATATCTGCCGCAGTAAATTGATAACATAGGGATGATTTTCTCGCGACAGGTTGACAATCTCCATGCGCGGATTGACCTGCAATGCATGGAAAATGCGGGGGCGATTGGCGAAATGGGCGGCGACTTTATCAATCAGATTGTGCACTTGCGTGGGGTTATGGTGCGTTCAAGTTTGGTTTGTGGCGGGTAAATAAGCTCGGTGGGAAATTGCACGGCCCACGGATTATGCCATACGTGGCCATAGAGTTCGCCATTGATAAAATTGGCAATGCGTCCAAAAAATAGCCCAATGGGTGCGACCATGGCACTGCAATCCATCAAATTGAGAAAGGCATAGCCGTTGCGGCGGGCGAAAATCCAAGTTGCCACAAACACGCCGACAATACCGCCATGCGCCGCCATACCTCCATACTGCACTTTTAACAAACCCCAGTAGGGAAACGGGGGTGAGAAATTGGTGAACATGTGGGGCCGATACAAGATGGCTTCACCGAGGCGGCCACCGATCAAAACACCAAAAATTGCGACGAAAATGACGTAGTCGGGTAAGCGACTTCTCGGCATCGCCATTCGGCCAGTTTTTATGAAGCGTGACATAAGGAAATAGGCAATGACAAAGCCTGTCAGATAGGCAGTTCCGTACCAGCGAATGCCCCAGGCCGAATGACCAAATTGGATGATGTACGGATTGAGTGTTTCAATAAAATACGCTAAGAGCAAAAACGATTACCTCCGAGACTTCGGGATTTTAACTCAACAAAGCCAGTCTCTTCCCTGGGACACTTTACCGTAAAAACAAAGTTCCTTACACTGCATCGCTCGCCGGGTACTGATGCTTACGGCGAAGGTAGTGATGGAGTTTTCGACCAAGTGAATAAATTTGTAAAAACGCAGCGACTTCAGGCCTTGCCCCCCTATCTGTTTATCGAAATCGACAAAAAAAAACGGGCGTTATTACAGGCCGGCAAGGATGTGATTAATCTCGGTGTGGGCGATCCCGATTTGCCCACGCATAAATTTATCATAGATGAAATGGCCAAAGCCATTTATGATCCCAAAAATCATCGCTATCCATTTGATGAAGGCGTGCCGGCCTACCGCAAAGCCGCCGCTGACTTTATGCAGCGCCGTTTTGGGGTTTCGGTTGATGCCGACAGCCACATACTCACCACGATCGGGTCAAAAGATGGCATCAGTCATATTCCATTGGCGGTGATCAACCCCGGTGATGTGGTGCTGGTCCCGCAGCCGGGTTACCCGGTATACAACAGCGGTGCGATTTTTGCGGGCGGTCGCGTGTATGTGATGCCGCTTGAGGCAAAAAATCATTTTCTGCCCGATTTTGAATCGATACCAGAGAACATTCGCCAGCAGACTAAATTGGTGTGGCTGAACTACCCCAATAATCCGACGGCAGCGTCCGCACCGCTGAGCTTTTACCAGCATGTGGTAGAGTTGGCGCATCGGTACGGCTGGATCATCGCCAGCGACTTAGCCTATGGCGAGGTGTACTTTGAACAACCGCCGCCCAGCATCCTGCAAGTTCCGGGTGCGATGGATGTGGCTATCGAATTTCATTCCTTGTCAAAAAGTTTCAATATGACGGGCTGGCGTATCGGATGGGCGGTGGGTAACCCCCAGGTGATTGCCGCGCTGGCTCAGGTAAAAGGCAACGTGGACAGCGGTCAATTCAATGCCATTCAAGTTGCCGGTACGGTGGCGCTTAATCATTATGATCACCCGGACGTAAAAAGTCAGATGGAGATATATCGCAGTCGACGGGATGTCCTGTGCGACGGACTCATGAAGCTTGGATGGCGGATGGAAAAACCGACAGCGGGCTTTTTTTGCTGGGCGCAAACCCCCGGGGGCAGATCGTCCATGGACATTTGCAGTCGATTGCTGGAAGAGGCGCACGTGGTCACAGTGCCCGGTGGAGGCTTTGGACCGGCAGGCGAAGGATTTCTGCGAATGGCGCTGACCGTTGATGAGGGCCGACTGGCTCAGGCCGTGGCGCGGATTGGCAAACTGGCCCTTTAATATCCGGCATTCGATTTTTCAGGTGGACGGTGAGGTTGCATGAGTCGGCACGCGGGAAAGACTTATTTTTTTGTCGTGCTGCTGATCGGCACCATCATTACGCTGTCGGCGGCGTGGCAGGCGCGAATGCGCATCGTCCACAAAGAGCAGACGCATAGCACCCAGCAGGTAAACGATTTTGATCGCTGGATGACCATGGTGCCGCAATTTTTGCACCGGCACATCCCATATACCAGTGATTCATTTCCTACCCCGCCGGTGACATTGGTGGTTTTTGCACCATTTACGTGGCTCTCGCCGGCCAATGCCCAATTCGCGTGGGTTTGCTGCAAACTGATATTCTGCTGCATCATATTTTTCGCACTTTTCAAGGCTGTAAAACGGGCCGGTGTTGACCTTGATATGGTTGGTCTCACGCTGATATTGCTGGTCTGGCTGCCACCGGTGCTGGGCGATATGCAGGAGGGCCAGACTAATCTTCTGATGCTTACGCCGCTGGCCGTCGGGCTAGCGCTCGGGATGATCGATAAAAGCTGGGCTCGATGGCTGGGCGGTACGTTGGTGGGGTTGGCGGTCTGTGTGAAGGTGACGCCAATTATTTTTCTGATTTATTTTTTGTGGAAGCGGCAATGGAAGGTTGCCGGTGGAATCGGTGTCGGTCTGGTGCTGGGGCTTTTTGTCATTCCCACGCTTTTTTTCGGATGGGGCCAAAATTGGGCATGGTTCCGGGAATGGTTTCAAATTATGATTGTTCCTTATGTGACTCATGGCCGCGTGGAATACTATGTGGGCCAATCGGTGCCGAGTTTTCTTTCACGCCTTTTACGCCATGTGCCGGCCTTCTATTCGCACCCCCACGGCCTTAAAAAGGCGCATTACGTTAACATTCTGAATCTGCATAGAAATGCCAGCGACGATTTGATCCGTCTGATTTTAGTCATCATCGGCATCATCGGCCTGTGGTGGGCGCGGCCCAAGCTCAAACCGTTGGGGCAGAAGCGATATCTGCTTGAGATTGGTGCCGTGGCCGCGTACATGCTATGGGCCTCACCGCGAACATGGGTGCCCCACTATGTATCACTGGCGATGACGCTTTTTGCCATGGGGATGATTCTCTGCGACAATCTTCAACCGCTTAAGAACCGTCAACTGGCGTTTATTGTGCTTATCGCGGGTGCGGTGCTGATGTTTCTGACAACGGATGTCGGCAAGATATTCGGTCATAATGGCCACCGATGGATGCTGACCATCGGTGTATCGCTTTGGGCGACGGTATTAATGGCGCTGACCATTCTCAACGCGAGCCGCTTTCCGCCGGGTCGCGCGATATGTCGCCCGGCCGAAAAGACGGAGGCTGCGACGTGACACCCTGCGACGCGTTCATTGCATTGGGGTCGAACCTTTGCGATCCTCCCCGGCAGATGGCGGCTGCCATCGAAGCATTAAAAAACCTTCCGCAGACAAACTTGGTTGCCCATGCCATGCCGCACTGGTACGCCCCGGTTGGGGGCCCGGCGCAACAGGCTGATTTCCTTAATTCGGTAGCCCATGTGCTTACCACGCTGTCACCTGAAGAACTTTTATCCATGCTGCTGGAAATTGAAACCAGGCAGGGCCGTATACGCAGGCGTGACGAGCGCTATGGCCCCCGTATCATCGACCTGGACCTGCTGTTTTACGGCAATCTGGTTATTAATACTCCGTCGATGCGTGTACCGCATCCGCGGCTTGCGATACGGGCTTTTGTCCTTGAGCCGTTGAACAGCATTGCGCCGGATTGGATTCATCCAATGGCGGGGTTAACCGTGGCGGAGTTGTTGCGTAAGTTGAAGAATGACGACCCATGGATATATCCGCAGGAGGAGTCTCCCATATGCAAACCTTCCACGACATAGCTCAATACCGCCGGTGGCGCGATAGCGTTGGTAGCCCGGTTGTGTTTGTACCCACGATGGGTGCCCTGCACGAGGGGCATGCCAGCTTGGTGGCACAGGCCCGGCAACAAGCGGGCCATCGCGGGTCGGTTGTTGCATCCATTTTTGTCAATCCACTGCAGTTTGGGGCGGGCGAAGACTTTTCGCGCTATCCGCGCACCTTGCCGGCGGATGAGGAATTACTCACAGCCCACGGTGCCGATGTATTATTTGCACCCGCAGCGGCGACCATGTATCCCGCTGGAAAGTCCGACATGCTCGTGATGCCGGGAAAAATAGGGGAATGGTGGGAGGGTGCCGATCGGCCGGGCCATTTTCAGGGTGTCTGCACGGTGGTGGCAAAATTATTGAATATAATCCTGCCCACGCACATGATACTGGGGCAGAAGGATTTTCAGCAGTACGTCATTCTGGCGCAAATGATGGAGCAGTTAAATTTTCCGGTGGAATTAATAGTCGCACCCACCCGACGCGAACCGGATGGACTAGCCATGAGCAGTCGTAACCGCTATCTGTCAGCCGAAGAACGGCAGCGTGCCCCGGCCATCTACCGCACCTTGTGCTGGGCAGTCAATGAGGCCCGTCGCGGGGACCGCGACGCCGCCCAGCTCGGTCAAGAAATTCGCCAGCGCGTTGACGCTGCCGGATTAGTGACACGCTATGCCGCGATTTGTAACCGGCACACGCTGATCGCTGTGGAGGGTGCCATCGGACTTCAGGATGTCATCCTGATTGCGGCCAAGCTCGGTACGACCCGCCTGATTGACAACATGCGGGTGGACGAAACCGTACCGGTCGCACTTACACCGCGTGAAATGTCTTAGAGTCTGCCATCGGCAAATTGATATCAATCGGCCGGATGGGCGGGCTGAATTCGGTGCGATTGCAAGTTCCAAAGTGCTCCAACCGCCATAGCTGCGGCAAGTAGTGCCAGCGTCCACGATATCTCCAGACGCGATTTTTCGTCCGGGCTTTCGGCCATTACGACTCCGCTCGCCATCCATAGGGAGGTGGTGGGTGGTACGCGGTTGGCAAGATGGAGCGCGTTGGTCATGAAAATGACAAAAGAAGCAAATTTTGGCCAGTTGGTGCTGTCATCGAAAAAACTCGAACCTGCAACCCAATCATATGCGCCCAGGCGATGCCGCTGGATAAGCCAGGGCCGCCGGTTGACCTGCACGAGGGTTTGCCAGCCCGGGGCTGGGCGCAGCAATTTCAAGCGATGTACCAACACGTGCCGAAATTGAACAAATTTCAGAAGCGCAACCTGACTCGCCATCACAATGGGTTTTGCAGGCTTGATGGGTACTTCTGATGTGCGGTTGGCCAATATCAGCTCACTGCCCGGGAATCGCCGATGCATTCGATGACCAATGAAAAGTGATGTGGGTTTGGCTGTGCCTTCAATTTTCACCCAGGAAATCGCCCGCAAGGCCCGCGTTACCACCGGTGGGATGTCCTTTCCTAAAACCACGCCAAGCGTGTGATGCAAAGCCCAGGGTGGGATGGGTTTTTGCCATATTATTTTTCCATTGGACTCCAGACCAATATGTGACGGGTGCCTTGCTGGTGAAAGCGGAAACACCACGCCGTGAAGCAATTGCGACGGCGCGAGTCTGACGGACTTACCCGGGCCAATAACGCTGATTTCAGGTAGCGCGGACTGACTCATCGTTCTGATAAAGCCGTATTCGTGTCCACCCACATAGCGGATGGCGACCTGAATGCTGATTGGAGTTTGCGTTTTTTTCGCCGGTTCCACGCTAATATGCAATGTGCCCAAGGCGCTTACCATCACGGCACCGGCCGTCAGAAGCATCCACAAGGGTGGCCGGCGGATGGGTGCCCATTTCCGACGAGTTGCGGGGTGCAGCCAATGCATGGCAGTGAAAGGAACCGGCCGCTGGTAAAGCATTTGCCAAAACAGGATGATAGCCATCAGCATTAATGCCGACGCGGGTACCAGCAGCCACCATGGATTGAGCAAACTCATCTATGCCTCGCCAAGCCCCATCAACATTTACTGCGCCAATAATGAAGTTAATTAAATACCATCCGAGGCCATAAGTTCGCTGATGCTCGGTAGCGGTTCAAAGCGTTCAATAGGTAAAATAAATCGCACACGTGTGCCAACCGGCAATTTTTGTATGTATACCCGCCCCCCATGCATATCAATAAAGCGTCGAACAATGGCTAATCCCAACCCCAGGCCAAAACCCGATTGATCATTAGCAGCCGTGGAGTGATGGGCCACATCATCGCCAGGTTGGAAAGGCTCAAATAGGCCCCCCATGGCATCCTGCGATACACCGGGGCCCGAGTCTTCCACATCCAGTTCCAACATTCCGCCGACGATTTTTCGCATGGCAAGCCTGACGGTGCCACCTTCCGGCGAAAAGCGAATGGCATTGATCAACACATTCACCAGGGCATCCCGCAGTTTGTCCGGATCGCCGTCAATGGGACCAATGTTGTCGGCCAACCGCATATCGAGTGTGAGGTGACGCTCATGAAAAAAGTCGGTGTGCTCCGCACAAACGCTTTTGACCAGTTCCACCATATTCACCTTTTGCCAACGCAGTGTCTGGGCGATACGGTCTTCCTTTACCAGTTTAAGAAGTTCATTGACTATGTTCTCCAGCCGTGTGGCGTTGGAAATGGCCACCAGCAAACTGTGCTCGAGGCGGGTTTTGACATCGGCATCCAAAGGTGTTTCCACCAGCCGTGATTTGATAAGCTCTAAATGCCCCAAAAGGGCACCGATTGGCGTTCGCAGTTCATGGGCGGCAATGGTAATGAAGCGAGATTTGGCCGCTTCACGGCGTTCAAGCGCGTGCCGGGTGGCCTGGAGTGATTTGGTCATCGCATCGAAATCATGAGCCAATTCGCCCAATTCGTCATGCCTGAACCCAGACGTTTCCGGTGAATCTCCAAGCAGGCGAACATTCAACTCGCCGCGTGTCACCGCCGCCGCCGCCACCCGCAGACGTTTGAGGGGTGTGACAATTTCGCGTTGGCTGATCCAAAAACCGATACCGAAGAGCAGCAAAATCATCAGCAGGCCAAGCAGCGCTGCAAGGCGTGCCTGACTAAAAATAGGTGACAGCACAGTAATAGCGGGTTCTGAAACAAGCACATACCAATGCGGCACCAGCAACGGCACGCCGGATATCTGGGTCAGCGTATGAAACTCTACCGGCGCGGCACCCACCACCAAACCATGAACCAACAGGCTAAGCCAATTGCGCTTACCCGAATTGCCCCGAATGAAAATTTGCGCCGCTTTGTCGGTATTTTTGACCGACCCGATGCTGAAGATCGTTCGGCCGAGCCGGGTGTCAAAAATTGCCACCGACGATTCAGTGGCACCCATACCCCGCGCCAATTGCCGCTCGATGGTGTGAATGCCAATCGTCTCTTTAATAACACCCAGCATGGCACCTGTTTTGGGCTGCTCCACCGGCACGACCAAAATGACCGCCGGCTGGTGAGTATGCACATCATTTGAAATGGCCTTAACAAGCACCTGCCCGGCCGCCCCGGCTGTTGCATCCTTGAACCACTTATGTTTTTGTACCAATTTTTCGGCCGGTTTAATGTCGGCGGCAATGATAACGCCCGCTGCATTGGCGGCCAGAAAATGAAAACGCTGCGGATTGTCGGCACTGATAATCCGCATCCAATGAGACAAGGCGTCATTGAGTAACAGCGGGCCGCCTTTGTGGGCTGCATGTTTGCCCGGTGATCGAGCGGCCGCGAGGTTGCCGCCAATCTTTATGGATTTATGTTTCAGTGATGATTCAAAAATCTTCACCGTCCCGGGCAGGCGCGCCAGCAATGAGAGGCGTCTGGCTTCTGAATCTATGCGATCCGATACGCCTTGGGAACTGGCCAAAGCAAGCTCGTTAAATTCGGCCGATACGGTTTCCAATCGTGAATGGGTCCCGTACGACAACACCGACACCAACAGGATCAGCATGGGAAGAAAACCTGTGATGACCAGTGTTCCAACAAGTTTGCGCCGAATGGTCAAGCGCAGCATTCGTATTCGTCTCCCGGTAAATCGACGCCAATCAAGGCATCGCAATTGGCCGCCATCTATAGTCTTTTAGCATATCCGATTCACGGCCGGAAGGCGTGGTGATGTATTCAGATGGGGCTGTGTCATTTTAAGACGTAACTTCAAACGATGCCGCAAGGCAACCAGCGGCACTTGCGGGCAAGCGCCCGGCCCCATTGGGGCGTTAGAACGCATGCAGATTGCCAGCCGGTTAGGCGGGGTCCAGTTGGAGCCTGGCCTGCTCGTCGGCGTGGTAACTTGAACGCACCAGCGCCCCCGATTCCACCACCCCGAAACCCATCTCCAAGCCCAGTTTTTTTAAATGGGAAAATTGCTCCGGCGGAACCCACCGGTCGATGGGCAGATGATCGCGCGTAGGCTGAAGATATTGCCCCAGAGTGAGGATATCCACATTGGCTTTACGCAATTCACGCATCGTATCAATTAATTCAGCATCCGTTTCGCCGATGCCCAGCATCATGCCCGTTTTGGTGACAAATCCCGCTGCCTTCGCCCGTGCCAGTAGCTCGACGGATCGGTGAAATTTGGCTTGAGGGCGAACGCGATAATATTGGCTTGGCACCGTCTCCACATTGTGATTTAAGATATCCGGTCGGGCGTCGAGCACCGTTTGCAAATCATTCCAATGGCCGCAGAAATCGGGTATCAGCACCTCGATGGTGGTTTCAGGCGTTGCACGTCGTATCGCGCGGATGGTTCTTGCCCACACGCCGGCCCCACCGTCGGGCAACTCATCCCGATTGACGGATGTGAGCACGATGTGCCGCAGGCGCATAATGGCGGCCGCCTCCGCTACGCGCCGCGGCTCGTCCAGATCCAGCACGGGCGGTCTACCGGTCTTGATATGGCAAAAACCGCAACTGCGGGTGCATACGTCGCCCAGAATCATAATGGTGGCGGTTCCGCGTCCCCAGCATTCGCCCATGTTGGGGCACTTGGCCGATTCACACACCGTATGGAGCTTGTGCTTATCAATTAACGTGCGCAGTTGACTGTAGCCCGGGCCAGCCGGCAATTTTACCTTAAGCCAAGGTGGCTTGCGTCCCGGTGCCATGTAGTCCGGCTTTTGCAATTCATCCAGCACCGGTAAGGTATGTGAGGTTTTAATTACCATTTGCGATCCGCTCACCTTGCAAAAGGCCCGCACCGGCTTGTATTCCGGTACTGCGCTTCAGTTATGCATGTCAGGCCACGCCGGCCAACCCCGTTTCGATGGCCGAACTGACATATTCACGCGGATCGGTAATGTGGCCCGTCAGCGCGCTGGCCGCCACGGTAAGCGGGCTGGCCAGAAACACCGACGCCTGGGCCGACCCCATGCGCCCGGGAAAATTTCGGTTGGTGGTACTGATGCAAACTTCCGTTTTCTGCAGGCGTCCGAACGTGTCGGGCGGCCCACCCAGGCAGGCGCTGCAACCACTGGGACCGACTTTGCATCCGGCCTCAATAAGTATTTGTTCAATACTTTTTTCATTCGCGGCCCGGGGACGGCCGTGGATGTTCAACTGCTTCATGTCGCGATGCACTTCCGTTGACCCCGGGACAACGAAGGTAGGCACCTTCACCTGCTGGCCGTTGAGAATCGATGCAGCAAATATCATGTCCGTTATCTTGCCGCCCGTGCAACTGCCCACATACGCCTGATCAATCTTCACATCGCGGCAATTGTGGGCGGTATCCTTGTTATCCGGCGAGTGCGGCTTGGCTACCAGCGGTTCCATGGTGGCCAGATCCCATTCCTGCTCGTAGCAGAATTGCGCATCGGGATCATCACGAAATACATCGTAATCATGGGTGCGGCTTCGCGCTCTTACGTAGCGAAGGGTTTTGTCGTCCACATCGCAGACGCCGTTTTTGCCGCCGGCCTCAATAGCCATATTGGTCAGCGTCATGCGGTCTTCCAGCGTGAGAGAACTGATTCCCTCGCCGGCGAAATACATGGTTTTGTAGGTGGCACCCGATACGGAAATATCACCAATCACCGCCAATATTAAATCTTTGGCGGTCAGATAGGGTGGTATCTGGCCGTGGAATACAAACTTCATCGTGGGCGGCACTTTAAGCCACGTTTTGCCCGTACCGAGTGTAAAGGCGGCATCGGTGTTGCCCACCCCCGTGGCAAACTGGCCAAACGCCCCCGCCGTGCACGTGTGGCTGTCGGTACCGAGGAGAATTTCACCGGGCCGAACATGTCCCTCTTCCGGCAGCGCTTTATGGCACACACCCTTGTAGCTGGTGCGCGCCGGATCGATGTAGGGGTTGGGCATGCCCGGCTCATTTTTCACAAATTCCGGGTCATAGTAGTAGATTAAGCCCTGCTCACGGACAAAATCCCGTAGAATCTGAACATTACGGTGACATTTGTCATCGGCAGTGAATATGTAATGATCGGGGATAATCACCACACGGTTCTTGTCCCAGACTTTGGCATGCGGACCGAATTTTTCTTTGAAGATGCCAATGGTCCCGGGTCCACAGATATCGTGGGTCATCAGCACATCAACATTAACCCACACATTTTCCCCCGGCGAAACCGAAGCCCGCCCGGAGTGCTTGGCCATTATCTTCTCGGTGATTGTCATTCCAGCCATAAGGCAGAAAACTCCTCTATTCAAAAGACCGCTGCCAGCGACCCAGCACACGATTATAGAGTTGAAACGGCATTCGGCCAATAAACCCGCAGGAATACCCCATCTACCCGGTTGTGCCGCCGTCATGATCGCGATGAATTTGAGTTCGACCAGCCGATTATTCTGTGCGGAGGCAACGGCCTCGTGTTAATGGTACGGATGGCCATCTTGCCCACCGATGGTACCAACTCTCCCGGAGGCGACGGTGGCGGGGCGATTTAACGCGATCACTGGCACGCGGATGGGAAGAATTTGCGGGAGTTCCTTGGCGGCTGAGCCGCTCGGTCCAAAAGATCGACGAGTTTTGGTTAGTGAGGCAACCTGCAACTGTGGCGGTGGAATGGTCGCAGCCCGTTGGGCAAGTTGCACGTTGGGATAGGCGATATGCCGTAGCAATTTAATGTGCCCAATTGAAAGGCTTGTTCGATGCGTCCATCCGGGTGCCTGTCCGGGTAATAAAAGGGACTGCGACGGCATGGATTTTGGCGGGCATCAGGACGCGGCGACGAGGGCGTATCGGGTGATACACCGGGGAAGCCGCGCCGCAGAGGCCGAGCGATAGACGCTCCGCCCGAAGGGTGTGCCAGAAACGCCCCGTCTGCGGCATTCTCAGACTCATCCCAGAGTCGCCGTCGGCCCAACGCCTTGCATTCGGGGCATTTCCGGTACATTGCAGCCCTACTAATACTTGGACAGACTCCCAGGCCGCTTTGCATAATCTTTCAGATCGGTATTTGATTATCAGACTATCGGGCGGTCCGTGTGCATAATGAAATGTTGTACCGACGTTTTCTATGAAGATTTATTTGCATTTCCTTTGAAAGTCATTCAGATATTAAAGTCTCGGTTTGCACAGCACATGCACCGCCACACGGGCATGGAGTGGAACGATGTTCAGGCCCGGCTGGAAGCTAACGCCGCGAGGCTTTGGTCGCTTAATGAAATGGAAAAAACGGGCGGCGAACCGGATGTTGTCAGTTTCGATTGCAGCACGGGCGAATACATCTTTTTCGATTGCGGTTCCGAGAGTCCCCAAGGCCGCCGCAGCCTCTGCTACGACCGTCAGGGCTTGGAATCGCGCAAGGAACATCAGCCAACGGGCACTGCAGTGGATATGGCAACCGCTATGGACATTGAGTTACTTACGCCGGAGCAATATCACGATCTGCAGAAGCTGGGACCGGTTGATGCCAAAACATCGAGTTGGCTCGCCACTCCGCCAGATATCAGGGAGCTTGGCGGTGCTCTTTTCGGTGATTACCGCTACGGGCGTGTATTCATATATCAAAATGGTGCGCAGTCGTATTATGCTGGTCGCGGATTCCGCGGCTCCCTGCGCGTCTGATTGGGACGCCCACCGAACCATCCGCGCGGAATAGCGAATCAGTAGAAATAGGCATACACCTGACCCATCAGGCACGGAATGGGGCACACGGGCGCACCCTGCGTTGGGCCAATGCCCCAGTTGCCGGGCTGCTCACGGCCGCACGAACTACGTATAATGTCGGTCTATTCGGCGGCGGCTGGCAACAAGCCGGCGGCCGCAGCACTTGCCAATATTGGCCGCGGAAATTAGCTTTTGTCATCGCTTTGGCCATGAGTTTGGCAGAGCGTTGAAGTGAAGGATGGAAGACCATGGCGAAACGCTTACTTCGCTGCATTGATGGGCACGTGTTTGATGCGGCCGTCTCGACGCGCTGCCCCATTTGCGGGTTGGATGCGGTGGCCGGGGCCGTGTCACCGGAACCCGGGCAAATGCCTGGGGAAGGTCTAACCCCGATGGGCAGCCCTGCATCAACCGCGACCACTGCAAAAAAGCTGCACATGCCGCTACTTGTGGGTGCCATCGCAGCCGGAGCGGCGGTGGCGATTGTTGTATTTATTTTGGCGCACCACGCGCACCAAACCACCGGCAATGCGTCGTCGGTTAGCGCCGCCGCAGCCACTGGCACCCAAACCAAGGCAAAGGCACCACCGCCGACGACCGCCCCAGTTCCTGTTACCAAGACGCTCGTTGGCAATGAGACGGCAGTTCGGCCCGTAACTCCGGTTGCCAATACCTTGCCGGTGCAACCGGTTGCGGTCGTCACCACCAAACCTGTTAAGTTGGCCCCGCCCCGCCCTGTCATATCGCAGGCAAAACTTGCAGCGATGGTCAGCAAGGGTGTGGCTTTTGCCACCGGCCACGGAGAAATGCCGAACGATGAGACGGCCATTTACTGGTTTCACAAAGCGGCCCGATTGGGATCGGCACACGCTATGAACATCATGGGATGGGTGTACACGCAGGGGATGGGAGTACAGCCCAGTGGGACTACGGCCAAAACCTGGTTTGAACGAAGCATTCGCGCCGGCGATGCAACCGCAAACTATGGCTTGGGGATGCTGTATGACAATGGATTGGCCACGGGCATCGCCCGCCCCAACCGCGCCATGAAGCTTTATCGCAAAGCGGCGAAGGCTGGATCGGGAAATGCGATGTACGCGATTGGCAATCATTACCTCAACGGCTTTGGGGTGGGCAAAAACTATACGAAAGCCCTTCAATGGTTCCTGCGCGGGGCAAAGGCTGGATCGGCGCAGGCGATGCGGGGGCTGGGACATATGTACCTGCATGGATTGGGCACGCCGGTTGATGTTAACGCCGGCATCAGGTGGAATGCGGCGGCCATTAAGGCCGGGCTAACCAGCGGCCTGCCGGAGATACCATCTCATTGAACTGTTTCGTGATGCGTTCTCGGCGCAGGGGGCCGGGATTTTTTCTTAAATTGACGGCAAGGTAAGGTGGTTGTAGCCTAATGAATTCGCCAAGGCGCATGGGCCTTGGCCCTTGGAGAGATGTCCGAGTGGCTTAAGGAGCACGATTGGAAGTCGTGTGTGGGGGTAACTCCACCGTGGGTTCGAATCCCACTCTCTCCGTTTTTTTGTTGTCGTAGGCTTGATTGAGCCCAAGATAGTTAGAACGGTACTGTCGCTCAACGAAAGAGCCGAAATTCAAAGAAAGAATGGCTCGCTCAAGGTAAACGAGGCGACGGCGGCGTCTCCTCATAAGGCGAGGTTCGCGGGTTGCCGGTGACGTCCAACACGCGCGCAGATTGGGGAGATGGGCGGGTGATGATGGCTGGGTCGGACGTGCAACCATAATTCGATGCGGCTCGTGGGCGAGCTTGCTGCATTAGAGGCAATTTGGGGTGCGGACATGATTGCTAGCCAGCCAAGTTGTTATGAGCCTCGTATTCTAAAAGGTGTGATATCGCTTCGCCCCGTGAAATAGACACCCATTGGTGGGCCGCCGAGCAATGGTGGAAGGCATCGGAGTACGCCCCATTCGTCTGCGAAAACGCAGCAGAATTCAGTGTCGCCTTGGGCGTGATGCAGCGTTACTTTGACAAAGCGTGGTGGGCCCATGTAGTAAAGTTGGCTAGTCCCAACTACGTGGCGGCGGGGCTGATGGGCGAAGGCGCGATGGTATTAGATTTCATATTCGCGCTCGGAAGCGCGGTGGCGTCGCTGGAGAAATCAGAGGGCTTTAAGGCAAAGATGGCTCATCTGAAGACCGATGAATCCGGCTCGACCGCCTTTGAATTCCTCATTGCTGGCTACCTCCAAGCCGGCGGCCTCGCTGTCAAATTCCCTGGCGAAAGTAACACCCACAAAACCCCCGACATCTTCGCGGATTGTGAGGGGGACTGTATCGCCGTGGAGTGCAAAAAGCTGCAGCTTGAGGAATGGGAAAATTGGGCGACGGATATCGGGTTGCGGGCGTTGACGGATTTGCTCGGTAACGCTGCGGAACGGTATGTAGTCCAGATCGACCTTGACCCACGCCTTTCCGAGATTCGGTTCGACGATAAAAGATACCCCGGATTCAATGAGACCGTCGCGGAGGCGATAATCCTTCGCATTCGGTCCGTAATCGGCGAGGTGATCGCGACCGCTCCGCATCTCCCCTGCGAGTTTCCGATCGCCGGCCTTGGCAGGGCCGTTCTTCGGGATAAAAACGACATGGTCGAAACCTCGCTGTCGGGATTCAGCGTCTCGCCCGTTTGGCAATTGCGGCGCATTCTGACCAACGGGCTATCGCCGGCTATCGAACAAATCCCGCCGAATATCCCCGGCATTGTCGTAATTCAGTGCGAGCACCTCCCCGACCCTGATTTTGCCCGACTTGTCGTAGACGCGATAACCGGACACGACCGTACTAAATTCGGTCGGTTGTCGGCGTTGGTGATTGTACCGCGACCTTACCTGAACCATTCACGCCCTGCATTACTGTTTATAAACCGCAATAGTGCAGTGGCTGGCCACACTGGAGCCTGCCAACTGGCGCTCGCAGCCTTACGTAAGCAACTCAACGTGCAGGAGGCCTAATGGTGTTCTGACCAACGGGACGGCCAGTCTCGGCCGCTTCTTTTTTGCGGGGAGGTCCATGCTCGGCGGCCGAGGATTATGCACGCGCATCGCCCCCTGTTCAAAGCGTTTCTTCTGCCATTCGTGGAACATACCCGGTGTGATGCCATGTTTTTGGCACACATCGGAAATACTGACTTCCTCGGGCAGTGCCTCCCGAAGAATAGCCATCTTTTCATCCCCGGTGTAATTGCGACGTGGTGGGTTACTGGACATTGGCGGACTCCTGTAAACGGCACCGTCTTATCCCTTATGCCAAAAGCCCGTTCCTCCATTTTCGGCTGAAGCAAGACAAGGTTGGTTTGCGGCAATGCCTTAAAATTAAGACTCTCGAGAAAAGCCTTCTCGGCGTCCGATGCGGAATAAAGATCGAGCCACTCCGTGCTAAGAACCTCCTCGGCAACAATTTTGCCTACGTCCGCTTGGCTGAAACGTTTGTCGGCAGCGCTGATCATCACACTTGATTCACACGCCAGCACCAGCAGCAGAGGATAGGGAATGGTACGGTGGATCAAATCGATTACGCGCCGTGGGCGGCCCACACGATGCAAATTGGCCTGCCGCAAGGCAATTTCGAGATATTCACGTTGAGAAAGAGGAACGCAATCCCGGTGGGGTTGACGTTTTCCGTCCCCTCAATAATAATGCTGCCAACGTAAATGCTACGGGCGGCAACCTATCGCACAGAGTAGCCGTACCGGGTACTCTCGTTCTTCGTCTGCGGCATCCAGCGAGGTCACATGGAAACGCCACTGCCGTCATTCAGGAAACCGCCGCTGGTAGAAACTGCGATCAGTCTGCAATTTCAATTGGTTGACGGTCTTAAAAATGCGCACCTGGCCATATTTTGGGAGGGCATGCGAAAGGAGTTCCCCAAGGTAACGGACGCCCAATTGTTACCGGAACAAATCGAGCTGTTCGGCGAAGACGCCTTGCGCACGCGCGGCGTTCCTGGATTCCGAATCGCCGGTGCGGGAGGAGCCTCCCGGATGCAAATGGCGTCTGAGGATGACCAGGCCATGGTGCAAATTCAAAACGGCCGAATCATCTCAAATTGGCGGAGGGGCGCGGGGGGCGAGTATCCCCGGTGGGGCATCGTACTGTCGCGTTTCAAGGAATCGCTGGATAAATTCAAGGCCATGCTTGCTGCGGAAAATCTGGGAGCCGTTTCACTTAACCAATGGGAAGTCGTCTATGTCAATCACCTGCTCAAAGGGCGGGACTGGGATGCGCCCACGGATTGGCCCGACCTGCTCCCCGGGCTGGTTGCCAAGGATATTCGATATTCCACCGGCATTCTGGAATCAGTAGCCTGTGGTATTCATATCGTAATGCCCGATAACCGCGGCAGAATTCACGCGGAGTTGTTCCATGGATTCAATTCGCCGGGGGCGGCACCACAAGAGCTTCTGTCGCTTCAAATTACCGCACGTGGCGGCGTGTGCGAATTTACGGACGAACAGGCCTACAATGGTTTGGAACTTGGCCATGTGGCCATCGTTCAGGCATTTTGCGATTTAACGGGCCCCGAGGCCCAGAAAAAATGGGAACGCGAGGTGTAAAAATCATGATGGCACAGGTACCGAGAGTTGGCATAACACGCGACCGGATTGTCCCCGCAATTAATTCCACCGGCGGACGGGCCGCCGCATTGACAGATCCAATAAACGCGGAATTAAACCATTGGAAAAAGGCAATTGACCAATTGCTTGCATGGAGAAGAGCGGCGGGGGCAGATGATGGCGAGGACCTTCCAACTAGCGAAATTGCGGATTCCGCCATTGATTTTGCGTATGACCAAATCGGCGGTGTATATGCATGCGCTCCCGATAGCATGGTCCCATCCGGTGCTGGCCGGATTGCGATGGAGTGGAATAACGAAAATGGAACAGTCGTCCTTGAATTCGTGGAATTGGGAACCGCCTCGTACACCAGATTTGATCGCAATGGGAAAATATTGGAGAAGCACGTTTTGAAACGCAACCCGACAAGCCGACAACTGGAGCTTCGAGGGTAAGACCGAATGCCGACCCCGAAAAGCCTTCACGCACCAATGGACACGGATGGCGTGCCGCCCGTTTCCGAATCGGAACAGCTTTACCGTCGATTGTTGCCGGCGGCATGGTATCGTAACAGCGATCATCCAATCATTCCACAAAATTATTTTATGCCCCGCCCTTGGCAGTCACCGGACCGTCCCGGTGATACGGATGGCATTTCTGTTAATCGTGCGTCGCTGACGGACGCAATCACGGCGTCCCGCCGCCCAGACACCGGCGAGTGTGTTCCAATGGCCAGATTTGCCGTAACCAATGTCCTTGATATTGGCTTGACAGTTGGCCCCGAACCATTGCCGGATGATCTGAGCCATGCGGTCATACCGGAACTTAACAGCTTGGATCGTCGTGATTCGGCCAAGGAGAAAGAGATGGAAGAATGGGCAATGGCCCTGCGCAATTGCTCAACATTAATCAGGCCCGATAGTCTTTGACTGCCACGCCGGGGCAGGGGAGATAGTTCGCACGATGTCTGCGCAAGACTGAACTTTGGCTCTGGCCGCAGCGGCTGATTTCATACCAACTGCCAGCGGATCGTAAACAGCGCCATCTTACTGGTTTTCTGGCTCATGCGGCGGTGCATGGCCTCAATGAGTTTATCTCGCTTTTTGGCAATCTGATCCTCTACGCCAAATACCTCATGCCGCTGCGTCCGCTGTCGCCTTTCCAGTTCCTGAATAGTTTGCTGGAGATTATTCTGCTCATCAAGCGCGGTGGCTAGGCGGGCTTTTCGCCGAACCGCTTTGATCTGGGCTTTAATGTCCGCCAGGTCTTTTTCGGCGACAAAAACCACATCCTCCGCCCAGTTTTCCAGCAATAGTGTCCGGAATATTTTGTCATAATGAGTTGGGCGGGCGCGGTGGTGGAGGCCGCGTCCTGCACAGGCCGTAGGCCAGGGCGGCTGGTGAGGTCATTGGCGGAAGATTTTGCGTATGCAGCGGCGTTGCCGTTGGGTGGAAAGGTGCCGGCGGCGAGCCTGTGGCCACCGCTTCACCGATTTTCACCGTATCGGCATGTCGTTGGTCTTAAACTCACGCCATGATTATGCCTCGCATCGGAAATATTTACCTGCTCGGGCCGCTGTCACCTCGCTATGGCCATTGTTCCACATCCGGGATAGTCATTTAGTGGTGGGTTGCTGGGCATTTGCGGCCCCCTGTAAACAACACCATTTTATTCCCTATGCCAAAGGCCCCTGCCACCATTTCGGATTGGAGCAACACAGCTCGACCAAGGCTCTCCGTTTGACCAACTTTTATGCAGTCGCCGCGGCGCGTTCCGATAAAGCGCCGGCGGCGTTTGGTCGCGCGGAGGCCGGGCCGGTTTGCGATCGCGATGGCCCACTTACCCGGTTGCGGCAGGCGATGCGGTGGAAACAATGCGATCGATGCGTTCTAATTTTATTCTGACGACGGTTGGCTATTACAAAGGCTCGCCATATGTGTGCACGTTATCGCTTGACCAATTCACCGGCGCAAATTGCGCGACATCTTGGCATTTTGGAAGCTGACGTAACGGCGGCCACAGCGAACCCCCGTTTTAATATCGCCATTTCACAGGCGGTACCGATTGTGAGGGAGGCCGCCGGCCGCCGGACCATATCAGCGGCGGAATGGGGCTTTCGCGCGCCTTGGGACAGCACCAAACGCATTTTTAATGCCATGGCGGAAACCGCGGCCGAAAAACCCACCTTCCGGGCCGCCTTTCGGGAACGCCGCTGCCTGATGCCAGCCGACGGCTTTTATGAATGGCCCAATAAACGAGCCACACTGATTCATTGCAACGATGACCGCCTTTTCTGTTTTGCCGGTTTGTGCAAGGGCAGTGAGGTCACCATGCTTACGTGCGCCCCGAATGATTTTATGCGGCCGATCCACCATCGCATGCCCGTGATTCTTCGCGCCGATGACTATGCCAGATGGCTGAACCCACACGCTGCCGTGGCAGATTTAATGGAGATCATCGCATCACGGCCATGGACGGATATGATCGCGACGCCCGCCGGTACCTTGCATGCCGACTCCATTTGAACATAATGCAAAAAACAATGTCGAAGGTTAAAGGTGAGCGTATATGCATCGATTTATTCAGAACCGTATGTGCAGCCGGCGAAAGATTTTGACCGCTGGTGTTTCCTTGGCGGCCTCTGCCGCGGGACTGCAATTGGCGCGGGGGGCAGCGGGGTTGACGGACGACCAGCAACACCGGCGCGAGGCGGTCAGGCGGTATCTCGGGAAGCAACACTGGAAGCCACGCGGGTGTATTTATGTTCCCGCCCGTGCCTGGAACGATTATCAAACGTGGCGTAATTACGACCCGCACGAGGCGAGGCGCGACATCGGTTTTGCGCGGCGGTTGGGTATCAATGCCTTCCGCGTATGGCTGAGTTATGAATTCTGGCTGCATGACGCCGATGCCCTGCTGTCCCATTTTAATGATTTTTTAACGGCGTGTGCTGCGGCCGGCATCCGTGTCATGCCCGACCTCTTTGAAAGCGACGGAGTCGAACCGACGAAAGCCAATTTGAACGACACCAATCCGTGGACGGCCTCGGACGTGGTCTCTCCAGCCACCAAGGTGGTGAATGACAAACGCCTGTGGGGAAAGCCCATGGAGTATGTGCAGTGGTTCATGCATCACTTTGGCAATGACCGGCGACTGCTGGCGATAGAGGTGGATAACGAACCGTGGGCACCGTGGCGCATGATATTTGCCCGGGAAGTCATGCGCGTAGCCCGCCGCGCCAACGGAGTTGTCCCCTTAACGGTGGGCGGTAACCGCACGGCCCAGAGCATGTATTTTTTGAATGACGGTATCGATATATTGCAGACTCACTGTAACTTTCCGCTGACGGCGGCGGCGGTGCGGAATCGAATCCATGGTGAAATTACGATTCCGCAGATGGTACTGGATATGCCCATCTGGATGACGGAGTGGCAGCGGCTGCGCCCGCACGGCAGCGGCTGGGGCGGCGGGCATCTGCAGGGGAATGCGTGGCAGCCGGATTACCGGTCGATGGCACCATTGGTGCATCATGCTGAGATCGGCAATTTTTTCTGGAGCCTGATGCTCAAGCCGGCGTGGCTGCTGGTACAACGGCATGAAGGAACGATTTCTGGCGTATTTCATGAGGATGGGCGGGTTTGGAGCAATGCCGATGCGCGGGCCATTTCACAAAATCCAGCTTTTCATGCCCCTGAATTGAAGGCGTGGCCAACATGGGCCCACGCCATCCCCAGGAAACTCGGGCTGCCAGTCAAGATCGCTGGCGACACCACGCAAAAAAGCCCGTAAAAACGCGCATTCCAACGGTCATGCACCACTAATGCACCACGCCGACCCGGAACTCGACGCCATCATCGTGGCATGGCCCGAACTGCCTGATGCCATGCGGCGGGCGATACTCGCTTTGATAGGCTCTATCTGACCGACCCTATAAAACCCAAATTTCTTCAAGGCAAAAAATGCCCGACCGGTCAATCACCATGGGCAATTTTTCGCGATATTTTAAGTGGCAGTACCCCCACACTGCCACATTCCAGCACGATATTTCTGCCAACCAAATTGGTCTAACACCGAGAAAATCGAAAGATTTTTTTAATGGAGAAATATACACGGTTACCTTTGCTTTTTTTTATATGACAATCAGGAAACAGGCCACCAGACGGCATTTTTCGCACCCACCACACATGCAAAAGATACAGAATTGATACTTATTAGGATGTGGCCCATTGAGAATCGAAAGCGACAAAGCATAGGCGTAGTATTTGGGTATTGACCGGCGTAGTCCGGCGTCAGGAGGTTTACCCATGCGTCACCCGAAGCCAACCGACAATGTGCTGCTGGATGCCAGACAGACGGCCACGCTGCTGGGCATATGCCCACGAACCGTCTGGAAGATGGCCGCCGCCAAGCAACTGCCACCGCCGGTCTACGTCACGCCGCGTGCGCCGCGATGGGTGCGTGCTGAACTCGATGCCGCCATCGACCGCATGCAGTCTGCCCGCAACCAATGAGAAAACAATGCCGGGTGCTTGCACCAACATGACACCCGGCAAATATATTGAGGTACCTATATGATAGCACATAATAGCCCAGTTGCCCATAACCCCACACACGAATACATATGTTCACTGATTGATGGCGGATGGGCGGTAATCCCCATCGCAATCCGGAGCAAAGCCCCAAGCATCGCGGGCTGGCAAAAGCTGTGCATCAGGGCCGCCGACGTGCCGCGATACTTTGGCAATACGCCGTGCAACATTGGCGTGCTGCTAGGTGAGCCATCAGGCGGGTTGGTGGATATCGATATTGATGACGCCGACGCACTGGCACTGGCCGCCGACCATCTGCCGCCCACGCCATGCGTTTTTGGCCGCGCGAGCAAACCGCGTAGTCACTGGTTGTACCGGGTTGATGATTGTGGCCGCCACGCGAAAGCATCGACGGGTGCGGGCCAGATCGAGTATAGATCGACCGGCAATCAAACGGTCATACCCGACAGCGTACACCCATCGGGTGAACCTATTGAATGGTGCGGTGCCGGGTGCGGTGAACCGGCCAAGGTTACACGGGCCGAACTCATACGCTGCATTACCGCGTTGGCAAACGCCGTGCGAACAAAGAATGGTTTGCCACCTATCGCGGATGGCGGTACCGACGGACGTGCGGCGACGCCGACCCGCACCATCACGGTGTACGACGCGGATGACACTGGCACCATCAGGGGCAAACGCGAGCAAGCGGTGCCGGGTGCGTCCCAAGCGGAGATAGATGATGCCATATGCTGCGCCGTGCGTGATGCAGCAACGAATGGCGGCCGCAACGACCGTGGCTTCCGGCTGGCGTGCTGGCTGCGGGATCACTATATCCCGGAGGATGATGCCATCCGACACATAACCACATATCAATCTCGCGTACCGCAAGGTGCCGACCGGTATGAGCGATATGAAGCTATCGCCAGCGTGCGGTCTGCCTACACCCATGCACCATCACCCATATGTGGCGACCGGCTACCCACTGACGTGGGCAACGCACACGAACTGGCGACTATGTTTGGCGGGCAGATACTATATGTTGTAGGCAGCGGCTGGCACACCTACACCGGCACGCGATGGGAGCGCGATATCGATGGCCACCGAATGCTGCGATACGCGACAACCACCACCCGGATGATGATGCTTTCCGGCGACAAACACTACGCCGCACATGGTCAGCGTAGCCAACAGATTGCACGCCTGCGGGCGATGGTTGACCTTGCTGCGACCGTAGACGGTATGTCGGTACCGCCGGACGAGATGGATGCTGACCCGTGGATGCTGAATGTTTGTAACGGACTACTAAATTTGCGGACACGCGAGCTAATACCACATGATCACACCCAGCGTGTGACCCGGCTGGCCGATGTCGAGTATGACCCGGCTGCCACATGCCCAGTATTTGATGCATTCCTCGACACTATCTTTGCGGGCAATCAGGCGATGATCGAGTATGTACTGCGGCTGCTCGGATATTGTTTGACCGGCGATACGCGGATGCAGATATTGCCGATATTTTTTGGTGACGGAGCCAACGGTAAAGGCACACTGCTTACTGCGGTATCCGCGATGATGGGCGATTACGCGGGTGCGGCGGCGACCGACTTGTTGATGGCAAGCCGCCAGCAGCAGCATCCGACGGATATGGCCGACTTGCAGGGCCGACGGCTGTTTGTGGCGCGGGAAACCGAGCAAGGCAGGCGACTCAATATGCAACGTGTCAAGGAACTGACTGGTGAGGCGACGATCAAAGCACGCCGCATGCATCAGGATTTTTTCGAGTTTAGGCGAACGTGTAAAATCATCCTGCAGACCAACAATAAACCAGTGGTGCGTGAGAATTCGGAAGCGGTGCGACGCCGACTGCGGCTGGTGCCGTTCAACGTGACCATACCCGAAGCCCAGCGCGACGCCGAACTCGATGCCAAGCTGCGGGCTGAATCGGCTGGCATATTGAACCGGCTGCTGGCGGGGTTACATCAATGGATGGCCGACGGATTGCCGGAGCCAGACGCGGTGCGGCTAACCACTGAACTGTACCATGCCGACTCCGACCCGATTGCGGGGTTTATCGACGCCCGCTGTGCACGTGGTGGTGAGTTGGCGTGTGCACCGTTTGCCGAGGTTCGCCGAGCGTACAAAGACTATTGCTTTAAGCATGGTGAACGTGAACTTGGCACCGCCGCGTTTATCGACGCCATGCGGCGGGCGGGGTTTGTCCGTGGCCGCCATCCCCAAAGTCGGGCACGTGTGTGGATGCAATTGCGGCTGCTGCCGACTGCCTAATTTTTAGGCAGCGGGCTGTTTGGGCTGTTTTTCACGCGTAAATTAGCAAATTTATAGGGTATATGCAAAATCAAGTAATTATAGGATTTTTTTTGATATTTTCTGATTTACTACAAAAAAATAGCCCAAATAGCCCAAATATGCAAAAACGCCCACAAAAGTGCACTTTTGGCGGGCTGTTTGCGGGCTGTTTTAGCCCAAATCCGGGCTGTTTTTTAATTCACTTTTGCGAAAAATCAGACTGGCGACACACGCACCCGACACACAAATGCCACGGGGCTGTTTTTGCGGGCTGTTTCCGGGCTGTTTTCCGGGCTGTTTTTTGGCACTACTTTCACTGCCTAAAAAATAGGCAATTCCCGGCATCTGGTATGTGCCACATGCCAACGGTAAAATCACCCTTATTGGAGCCACGATCATGCCTAGCTTATTCAAGCGGACACTGCCAAATGGTCAACCATCATCCACATGGATTGGCAAGGTCCGTGCCGATGGCAAATGGCGGAACGTTACCTTGTTCACGGACAAGGCTGCATCCCTTGCCGAACTGACCCGACTGCAATCCATCGCCGACCGCCGTGCGGCGGGACTGCTTACACCGCAAACCGACGCCGCCGACACCCTGCTGGCCCAACACCTTGACGATTACCTTGCTGACTGTACCCGGCACGGGTTTGCGACCAAGCACCTATACATGATTCGCATGATGCTTAAGCGTGTGTTTCGCGATGCCGCATGGGTGCGGTTACGCGATATCACCACCGACTCTGCACGCAAGCTATTCAACCGGCTGATCGATGGCGGCATGTCGCCCGGCACACATAACCGGCATCTGGCATGCCTAAAGGCATTCTGCAACTGGTGCCTTAAGCACGAACGGCTGGTTGCCAACCCTGTTGCACCCATCGCACCGCTGCGGGAACTGCCTAACCGCCGTAGCGCCCTTACGGATGACCAGATGGCAGCACTGCTGGCCCACACGCCATCACCACGCCGCGACGTGTATCTGACCGCCCTATTGACCGGCCTACGCCGTGGCGAACTCCGTCAACTGCAATGGGGCGACCTACGGCTTGATGCCCTACCGGCATTCATTCAACTGCGGGCAACCACCACCAAGAATGGCCGCGATGACGTACTGCCGATGCACCCGGAACTGGTTACCTTGTTTCGCGGCATGATGGCCGGGCATCCCAAAGCCAAGGTATTCGCTGCCATCCCCACCATGAAATGCTTTCGCAACGACTTGCGTAAGGCTGGCATCCCCCACGATACGGGTTTGTGCTTTCATAGTCTGCGTCACACATTCTGCACCCGGCTGGTGCGTAGCGGCACCACCCTTAAGGCCGCCCAGCAACTGATGCGTCATTCAACCGTGGAACTGACCGCCAAGGTCTACACGCACCTTGGCATCACCGATACTGCCAGTGCCTTACACGGACTGACACTACCCACACTGCCAACCGCCCAAGTGATGACCGGCACCGACAACCTATCACCACCCAGCCTGCCAACCGACGCACCAAATCATGCACCACTAATGCACCAAACACCACGCGTTTCGGTGCGCTTTGGTGCGCAATCACACAATAGTAACTTATTAGATGACCCAACAGGCGAAAGTGAGAAACCCCCTATGGATACGCGTAAAACCCCTATGGATATTGATAATTTTAATACGGCGGGCGATGGGACTCGAACCCCCCACAATCAGCCAAGATCGCTGGATGACGCAGTGTGCCAAGCGGCGCAGCGGTTTATGTCAGCGATGATTCAACTTCCGCATGACGGAGTTGAATCGAAGGGAGTCGTTATGATTCCACACACGCAATCTCCAGCGCCAACGGCGCAGCAATAATTTGGGAAAATGATGGGCATAAGCGTAACGATACGCCGCCACTTGCGCCATGCGGCGCAGGGGTAGGTCGCGCCGGCTGCACGCGTTGGTTTGGCCCGTCAGTTTCCACAGTTGCCACGCCGCCGACGCGGCGACAAGCTGGGACGGCGAACAGGGCGGCGGACGATACGTGTTCAATGGCAACCCGTCGAGATGGTTGTAGCCGGCGTGTGATTTGCGGCCGGAGAACCGATCCAGGAACATGCCCTGCACCGGCATCCAGAAGCCGTAGTTTCTTTTCAGACGCACCTGATAATCTCCCGGGCCTTTGAGAAGGAACCGGCAGTATTCTCCGCCGAAAAACTGATAGATACGGCTGACGGCCAATGGTTTTTCGTGCTTCAGGGCGAGGGTTGGGTTTTCGCCCCTGGGGTATACCATGGCGAGATAGTCGCGAATTTTGTTCATCCCAGTTTGCCCGTCTTTATTGTGTAAATAAAAACTCAATACATACAGACCGTGTGGAATTTTTACCTTCAGCCACATGTCCGGGCCGTCGGTGTAACGGGGATAGCGGCCACCGGCATCATTCCATTCTCCCTCCACCCGCATGCGCGCATTGGGAAAATAGAGCGTGGACCGCAATGGTGAATTCGTCCATGCCAGATATGCGGCCCAATCACCCTGATTGAAAAACTGCGGATAAGGGGATTGCTCGCGCAGAATTCTGCATGCGCCCTGGCCGCCGAAAAACTGCTCTTCCGCATTGGCGTAGTTGGTGTATCCACAGCATAACCGTGCGTAGTTGACGCCGTAGTGACCAAGCCAGTCGCCTTGCGTGGACCAGTCCTCACGAAGAACCGCCACATCGGCCGGTGCCGCCAGCCCTGCCTTTATCTGCTGTATCAGGTTCTTGAGCGATTTGGCCGCTGGCGCGGGTGCCGGGCGAGGAAGCGGGGCAATTATTTCGTTTGCCGCCGCGTGCCGGTGTACGCTGGCAAGTGCGCCGTGGGGCCGGGCAGCCGATTGAAATACATATACCCCGCCACCATAGACGCCGACCAGTGTCCGTCCTTTCGGCATGACCGCAAAGGCAGATATGTAATCTCCGTTGAGCGCGTTAATGGGCGTAAATATGGCGCGTGCTAATTTCCCGCGGCTAAGGGTCAACATATCGGCACCTGTGTCGCGATGCCCTATCCAGATTGACCCGTTCGGTTCGACGGCAATTGCAGTGATGTAATCCGAGGACATGAGAAATCTGGGGGCCACCCGCTTGAAGTTACCAAGGTTGCGCGGTGGCGGATACATGAACCTGTCCTTAGCGAAATAATTGCGACCGCGAATAAATTGCCAACGACGACCGCCGTCAAGGCCAATGGCCAACCCGTCAACTGTGCCCACATATATGCGGTAATTTGACGCAGGTTTACGGTTGCCGGTTATCGCAGTCTGAATTGCGATGGCATTAACATAGGGGCATGGCAGCCCCTTGCCGAAGGCCGTCAGCGGCACATGCAGCGGACCGCCGATGTGCACCCAGTGACGATAATGATCATTCGCCTTGCCCACGGCCAAGCCATCGGCCTGCAGTCCGACATATAGAGTGCCATCCGGTGCAAACGCCAATGCCGAGATGGCGTCGGACGGGAGCCCATCTGCCATGGTGTAATATTGCCAGCGATGGAATTTGGGTTCATACCGTGAAAGCCCACTGTCGGTGCCGATCCAGATGCTGGAATCAACAGGCGACACAGCAATGGCAAATACCCTTTGCCCCAGAGGCCCATTGACCGAGGCCGCATCCCGCCCCAGCCCCGGGATGGTTTGATAAGACTGAAATTTATCCCCACTGATAACCCCGACGCCGTGACGCAACGAGCCAAGCCAGAGGCGGCCTTGCGCATCAAGCGCAGCGGTGTAAATATTGACTGGCAGGGCATATTGATTCTTCGGGACGTTTTTAGAAAATACATCTCCATCGCGGACAGTGTTGCCTGTTAGCACGCAATGCCACAGCCCAGCACTTTCCGTGCCGATCCAGATGTTTCCCCCTTTTCCAACCACCAAGCTCGTTGTCATCAAGGCATGAGCGTAGGGTGCGAAATGCAATAATTTCGTTGGCTGGACGACGCGTTTGACTGCCGGTGCCGCCTTAGCCGCCTGAACTACACCGCCACAATTGAGCAGCGCCGCCCCAGCGAAGATGGCCAATTGCGCCCATCGCCGGGCTACGTGCATTATCCGTTGTGTGCTGAACTGCCATCGTTTTGAACTCGATAAGCCCCACGATCGATGCAGCAGCGGTCGTTTGGATTGCATGGCGTCTCGCTATCAGTAAGACCTAAGTTGTTTTTCCCTAACCGTGTTATATCCGCTGGCTGGGGGAGATCGCAATGCTGAGGTCAATAAGTAAAATGGGCGGTACCCAATCGCCTGCATGCCGCCAAGATGTGAATCACGCGTTGACATACCCTGCGGGCGGGGCTTGTATTTTTTTAATGGTATCGGCATTACGAGCATGGTGAGGAACCGCAAAAATCCTTGAGAGCCTGTTTGAAAAGTCCGATGCGGGTTGATGGGGGTGGAAAATGGATGGATGCCAGGCCGCTGATCCGAAGCATATTCCGTAATATGTTGAGGATTGAGGACGCCGCAGACGGCCGATTTCCGCCTCCCGGGCGTTCCCGGCGGAGTTGCCAAACAGGCTCTAAGCGGCGTCATGCGGCAGGGCACATTTTCATGATTTCGTTGGTAATGGTTCATGCAGGGTTATAGGGCTGATATAAGGTTGGGAAGGAACCCGAATCAGTTGCAATTCTACGATGGCGCGGCTACAGTTCTTTCACCTCTGCCATGTTCGAGCTAGAGCGGTGTATTGCCTCGGACCGATGAGCACTAGCCAGGACCCCGAGATGGCGAGAACGGACAAGCCTGGTTCCGATTTATCGGAACAGTTGTGGAAGTCCTGAACCGCTACTTGCGCTGGTCCGCCCTTTATATAAGGGTTCGAGCTTTACCGCCTCACGACATTGCGGTGGAGGTTTTTTTAGCATTTCCGAAGGGAAATGCGGAATTCGCCGATAATAGATGTAGTCAGGCGATCATGATCGCCGTGCCAACGGATTGGACTCACCTATGACGGTTCCGATTTACATCCTTGAAGACCACCGGGTGGACGACCTGTTTCCACTTACATACAACCGCCCTGCTTCGCTTTTGCGTTGCGGAAGCGACTTGCTCATAGACAGAATGCTCCGTAACTTACCGCGTCCCCCCGACGGGCTTTTGGTCCGTGACACGTTGGCGGTGAAATACCGCGACAAACTGGGCATACCCATCAACCCGCCGGTGATACCGGCCCGCGGTGCCATATTTATCAACGGCCGCTGGCTGATGACCGAAGCATTTCAAGAACCGCCGCCGGATTCGGCCGGAATTGCGGGCGACGATTTTGCATGGATGCATATCTCCGGATCGCGTCTTAAGACCATTGATCTCAAACGTATTGTGCGATCTAAATTCCTCGACGACTTGAGTCGCGAAATGGCCAATGGTGTTATCGATGCCACCATGATTCGCTATCCGTGGGATCTTCTGCGTCACATTCGACCTTTGCTGGAGGAAGATTTTAAGCGCCGAGGTAACGCCAAAAAAAGCAAACCGATGAAAGGTGTGTATGTGCTGGCGGAGGAGAATATTTATGTCGGCAGCGAGGTTCAAATATTCCCCGGCGTAATTGTAGACGCCACCAATGGGCCGGTTTGGATTGACAATCATGTAATTATTCGCCCCAACGCGGTAATCACCGGGCCGGTTTACATTGGCGAACACTGCGTCATCCGCACCGGGGCGGACATTCGAGAAGAGACGGTGCTGGGCCCCCACTGCCGTGTTGGTGGGGAAGTTTCTGCCTGCCTGTTTCAAGGATTTGCCAACAAACAGCATGATGGCTTTCTGGGCAATAGTGTAATCGGTGAGTGGGTGAACATTGGTGCCGGAACGATCACGAGTAATCTGAAAAATACACTCGGCGAAGTGCGCGTTCCGATCAATGGGCGGCCCCGCCCCACCGGCCTGAAATTTATGGGTTCCATTATCGGGGACCACGCCAAGCTGGGCATTGGCACCATGCTGAGTACCGGCTCGGTGGTGGGCTTTGCGAGCCATGTGGTTACATCGCGACCCCCCAAGTTTGTGCCGAGCTTTTCGTGGGTGACCGATGAGGGTATCAGCCGTCTGGATTTTAATAAAATGACGGCGACCGCCCGGCAGGCGATGGCCCGGCGCAATGTGGAATTAACACTTGCCGATCAGGATATCTTTAATCGCATTCTTTCCAGTTACAGCTCGGTGGAAGAATACGGCTGGCTGCCACAGTAACCCGTGATTATTGCAGCACGCGGCCCTACCACCTACAAGCCGGTCAGCAACTGATCGATCTCCACCCCGAGATGGATGGCAATAAGCCGAAGCGTTTCCCGTTGCGGCATTTTGATCTCTCCGCGTTCGATACGGGCAATAGTTTTGGATGTCAGACCCGGAAAATCCTCCCGTCGGGCACGCCGCAGTTTGCGCAAGTGGCGGATGCGGGAAGCCAGATCGCGCTGCTGTGCCCAGGTGCGGCGGCGGAATTCACGCCGAAACACCGCATCGGTTTCCATCAGCAGATTAACCACCGGAACGCTTTTTCCCGCACTGCTGAGCATTGTGCCGTCGGCTGAAAGTTCAGGGCGTAACTTAATGGCACCTAAATATTTTTTTAACACATCGGTCGAAATGGGGACACTGACCAGGTCAGCCCGCATCAAGGTGAGCAGGCCAGTGGAGGAATCAAAAAGCGATCCGAGCACCACGGATGAGTCGAATTGTTCAATAGCCTTTCGCTTGATGGGTGACAGATGGTCGGGTGAATCGAAATACGCCACCCGTTCAATCCGCCCGATAACGGCGGGCAAAATTTCACTGCGGATGATGAATGGTGCACACATTCCCCAAATGCGTCTGAAATTTTGAGGCGGCGGCAGGGCGAGAACGGCATCAAGCTGCGCCGCCGATTGAACCAGCAGCACGCAATGATCGCCGCGGATATCCGCCGGCGATTGCACCAGGCGGATGCCATGAGATGAATGAGGATTACGCTTGCGTCTGGGCATCAGGCAAATAGTTTAATCGCTGGCGACAGGAATGTCCGGGGCGATTGAACTGGCAGCGCCGGGGTCGCACCCGCATCCGTCCAAGCGCCCATCGCAAGGCGACGGCGAGCTTCGCGCCCGCACGGGGCATTTTCCCCCCGCGTTGCATTTTCCGGTCGCCATTACGCGCCCGCCGCCCATCCGGTGTCCGGATACCCGTGTAAGCCGCGTGGCCCCACGGCACGCGCGATGCCGAGTCGATGCCGCCACCGCAAACCGTAAACCGTAAACCCACCGGTACATGCCCGGGGCGGGAGTCGAACCCGCACGACCGAAAACGGTCACAGGATTTTAAGTCCTGAGCGTCTGCCATTCCGCCACCCGGGCTTGCCTGCAGCAGGAGAGCACTTTAGGGCAAAACCCTCCGCTTGAAAACTGCCGCGTAAACTTCGCCCGGCACGCCGTGCATCCGGGGACTGGGGGTACGTTCGGCGTGTTTGGGAAAGGGTTCAAAGCGAGCCAAATAGAATTCCCGCCAGAAAAACGAGAATGCCCCCCACCACTATTTGGAATGCCGCCCGCAGGAACGGCGTATCCATGTACCGGTAGCGAATAAAGCTGATAGCAACCAACTCGATACATACCACCACCACTGCTATGCCGGTGGCTACCCGGAAGTCGGGTATCAGATAAGGGAGCGTATGCCCCAGGCCGCCGGCGGTGGTCATCAGTCCGCACACCACTCCGCGAACCAGCGGGTGCCCGCGGCCGGTAAGTGAACCATCATCTGAGAGTGCCTCGGCAAAGCCCATGGAAATGCCTGCCCCGACTGCGGCAGCGATGCCGACGACAAAAGCCTGAAAGCTGTCGTGCGTGGCAAAAGCGGCGGCAAAAAGCGGTGCGAGCGTTGAAACAGATCCATCCATAAGCCCAACCAGACCGGGCTGGACAATTTGCAGCACAAACATGCGGGCCTGGGCCTCGGATTCAATCTTTTTTTGGTCATCGGTGACAAGCTCTTTTTCAAGGTTGGCGGCCGAAGCCGAGTGCTTTTGTTCCTCCTGGGCCAGGTCACCGAGCAGTTTGCGGGTGGAGGCGTGAGTGCAGCGGGCGGCGGCCTTTTGGTAAAAGTTGCGGGTTTCCAATTCCATAATTTCCGCCTGCTGGCGAATGGCGTTAATGCCGGATTGAAGCACCAGCCATTTCGGGCGTCGTTTTACAAAGCCGCTGATATCTTCGCGGGTGATCGGGGGCATGTGTTCCCCGAAGCGTTCAATATAGACATCGAGGAGTCGGCGACGATGATCGGATTCTTCCTGCTGCATGGCGGTGAACATTTTTGCCGAGGCGGGAAAGCCGGCGGCAAGATGCTCGGCGAACTCGCCGTAGGTTTTGCCATCGTCCTCTTCCATTGAGATGGCCAATGCCAGGATTTCCTGCTCTGTAAGGTCTTTGAAGCGTTTCAAAATGACAACTCCATATGGCCCAAGCGGCAGATTATATGCGGTATTACATGTAAATGGTCAGGGCGGAGAGACACCAAGGCGGACAGGCTCCGAATCGACCGCGCCCCCGTACATGAAAGGCTCATTTCCCTCGGCACACCGCCGTGCATGGTGGCTTCAGCTTAGTGGCCTGCAGGGGCGGTGGCTTCCAGCACCGGCTGTGTTTGCGACTGCGGCTTTTTAACCGATGCGATAAAGGAATAAATCACCGGGACCACATACAACGAAAAGAGGCAGCCTATGGCCAGGCCGGAAGCCAGCATCAGACCCATATCAAAGCGGCTTACCGCACCGGCACCGGTGGCAATTAAAAGCGGCACTACGCCAAAGACCATGGCACCGGTGGTCATCAAGATGGGACGCAAGCGCACGGATGAGGCCTTGACGATGGCCGCATGCCGATTGAGTCCTTCTTCTTCCTGAAGCCGATTGGCAAATTCCACAATGAGGATGCCCTGCTTGGTAATAAGCCCGATGAGGGTAATAAGGCCCACCTCTGTATAGATGTTCAGCGTGGCGACGCCGAGGAACAGGAATATCAAGGCTCCGAAAATGGACATTGGCACGGTAAACATGACAATCAGCGGGTCGATGAAGCTTTCAAATTGAGCAGCCATCATGAGGAACACGAGGATGATGGACAGGGCGAAGGTAACGACAATGGCGTTGCCTTGCTCCAGGTACTGGCGCGACTGGCTGGCGTAGTCGACGGCATAACCGGGAGGCATAAGTTTTTTTGATTCGTTTTTGAGATAGGTGAGGGCCTGGCCCAACGACACGCCGGGTGCCGGTACACCCTCTATGGTAGCGGCGTTTAACTGCTGAAACTGCGCGATAAATTCCGGCTGCACCACATGCCGGATAGATACGATGGTGGAAAGCGGTACCATGGCCCCGGAGGCCGTACGAATGTAATAATTTTTCAAGTCTGAAGCGGTGGCACGCCTGGCATCGGGTACCTGCGGGATAACCTTATAACTGCGGCCTTTGAGGTCGAAGCGATTGACAAAATTACCACCGAGGAGGGGTTGCAGATCGGCAGTGATTTGCCCTGCCGTAAAGCCGAGGTCGGCCGCAATTTTACGATGAATTCTGATCTGCACCTGCGGGTCGTCGTAACGGATGTCTTTGGTCAGGAAGACAAACTTATGGCTGGCCATGGCGGCCTTGAGCAAGCGATTGGCGACCTGATCAAGTTTGGCAAAACCATGGGTGGTTTTGATGACAAACTGAACCGGGAAGCCTCCGGCCGAGCCGGGCAATGATGGGAGTGGAAAGGCCGCCACCTGCACGCCGGTGACCGATTTAAGTTTCTTATCCAGAACGGGCAAAATTTCCTGCTGGGTGACGGTGCGCTGATTCCACGGTTTGAGGAGCATGCCACCGACGAGGGTATTTTGGCCCGGGGAGACAAAAGAGAACCCGTTTACCTGAAATACGCGGTCAGTCTGCGGAAAGGAATCGCAGATTTTTTTAATCTGGGCCGCATATTTCGACATGTAGTGTAAGGTAGCCGTGGCCGGGCCTGTGCCGGTGAAGAAAAGGATGCCTTGGTCTTCGGTGGGTGCCAGTTCAGACTTTGCCCCCATGACGAGAAAGGGGATGCTGATAAAGATGCCGGCGGCAGCAATGAGAACAGCGATGCGGATTTTAAGCACCGCCTCGAGTGTGTAAATGTAAATGCGTCGAACGGTATCAAATATTTGGTCAAGCAAGCTGACCAAACCGTGCGGCCGCGGTGGTTTGAGCAAATGGCTGCTGAGCATGGGCGACAGGGTCAAAGCCACCACCATGGAAACGAAGACAGCGAAAACAAGAGTAAAGGCAAATTCACTGAACAGTGATCCGGTGAGTCCGCCCATAAGCCCGATGGGCGCAAAGACCGCCGCCAGCGTTGACGACATAACAACAATGGGACCGGCAAGTTCACGGGCACCGCGCACTGCAGCGGCCGCCGGTTTCATCCCCTCATCCACGTGGCGCTGAATATTTTCCACGACGATAATGGCGTCGTCCACCACCAAACCAATCGCCAGAATAATGGCCAGCAGCGTGAGAAGATTAATGGAAAAGCCGCTGGCCAATGCAAAAGTACCGGCTCCGACAATGGAAAGCGGAATGGCGACGGCGGGGATGATCAGTGCGCGCAATGACCCGAGGAACAGGAATACCACCAAGACGACAATACCCAAAGTAATCAGAACCGTATTTTCAACATCGGCTATCGCCACCTTAATGTAGGTACTGCCATCAAAGCCGATGGTGGCGTGAAGGCCAGGAGGTAAATTTTTCTTGATTTTGGCGAACATGATGTGGGCGGCGTGCGCCACCGCAAGGTCATTGGCATCGGGCGTTGTCTGAATGCCCATAAACACCGCGCGCTTGCCATTGAGGAGCACACTGGCGTTATAGTTTTGGGCACCAAGCACCACATGGGCCACATCTTTGAGATAAATGATGGCCGAACCCGACTTTTTAACGATCAGATCTTTAAATTGATTGATATTTTTTAACTGCGTGGTGGCGGTTATTACTTCTGCGATGTTTTTTCCGCGCAGCCGCCCCACGGCGGAGATGCTGTTGTTATTGGCAATGGCGTTATATACGTCGCTGGGCGTAATGCCGAGAGCCGCCATCTTATTGGGTTCCAGCCAGGCGCGGACAGCAAAGCTGTTTCCGCTTGAGCCGGTGCCCGGTGGAAGAATCTGGGCCTGGCTAACTCCGGGCAAAGACTGAATTTCCGGCTGGATGACGCGCAGGAGATAGTCATTGATCTGCTGACCGGAAAGTTTGGAGCTGTAAAAAGCCAGATACATCAAGGCGCGAGTATCACCAACCGATTCATTAACCGTGGGTGACTGGCTTTGCGGCGGCAACTGGCTGGCCACCTGTTTTACTTTGGCCAATATCTGGGCAATATCGGAGTTGGGATTGGAATTTAACACCATGTTGCACGCGATGGTGGATGTGCCTTCCGTGCTGGTGCCGGTCATGTAGTCGATATTGGGTGCCTGGGCAATCGCCTGCTCAAGGCGGGACGTAATGAAGCCCTGCACGGTGGACGGACTGGCACCGGGATAAGCGGTGGACACCGTGACCGTGGTGCTGATGACGTTGGGGTATTCGCGGACGGTCATGGTAAGCCAGGCGCGCAGTCCGAGAATAAGAATAATCAGATTGATCGCGCTGGCCAGAACCCAACGTTTAACAAATATATCGGTAAATTTCATTTAACAAACATCCGAATTCAGGGCTTAACGCTGTTATTAATCTTGACGGCGGCACCTGGGTGGAGCTTGATCTGCCCCGCCGATACAACCAACTGGCCAACCTTCAAACCGGAAAGCACGGCTGTAAAGTTTCCGCGTTGCGGCCCGGTAGTAACCGGCACTTCGCGCACGATTTTCTGATAGGTGGCGTGTTTCGGCGACGCCTTACCGGATTTTGATTTCGGTTTGGTAACAATGACATAGACATAATCACCATATGTGTTGTAGGTGATGGCGGTATTGGGTACGACCGCGTAGGTATGCGTGACACCGGTGTGAACCGTCACTTCACCGAACATACCGGGACGAAGCCGCAGGTGGCGATTTTTAAATATCGCCTGCACCTGTATCGTTCGGGAATTGGCATCAACACTTGATGAAATTGCCTGAATATGCCCTGCAAAGATGTGTTTGGGGTAGGCGTCGACGGTTAAATCGACGGTACGCCCGACCGCCAGTTCCGGAAACTGATTTTGAGGGATATTAAAGTCGGCATAAATCGGATTCCACTTATTAATCACGACGACGGCGGTTCCCGGTGAGAGATATTGCCCCAGGCTCACCTGCCGAATACCGAGATAACCGGAGAATGGCGCGGTAATCGCCAGCTTGGCAAGGGTCGCTTTATCCTGTCCGACAATGGCCTTAACATTCGCAAGGGTGGCAACATAGGTATCGAGTTGCGATTGCGATGCGGCCTGATGCGCGATCAATTTTTTCGTGCGTTCCACATTGATTTTCGCCAAGGCCTCATTGGCCTCATCGGCGCGAAGCTGAGCCAGTTGAGTGCTGTCATCAACTTGAATGAGGCGCTGGCCCGCTTTTACCTTCTGCCCCGAGTGGAAATAAATTCCAGTGACGTTGCCTGCAATCTGGGCTGTCACATTGACCCCTTGCACGGCATTGAGGCTGGCGACGGAACCGATGACATGCTCCCACTTCGCGGAGGTTACTTTGGCACTTGAAACCGCAACTACAGGCGGTGGCAGATGGCCGATGGCGTAGGCAATTTTGGCATTAACGAACGCTTTGAAGGCGAAGAGTCCGGCCAGTATAAGAAAGAAAAATATGACCAATGCCAAACCGGCAATAAATCGTTTCATTTCATGAGACTCCCATTGTTATGCCTGGCAGGGGCGGTAAAGCCACTCTGTGTATGTTCAATTTTGGACTTTGTCGGCGGCACGATCATGGCTGCATGATGACGCGCCAGCGTGGAAATCTTCATCCATTTTTTCTGCTCAAGAGAGGCATCCGCCTTCGGCCACCAGCCACCGCCAAGGGCGACAAACAGGCCGGCGGTATCGGCGTAGCGTTGCGATGCAGCTCTGACCACTGCAAGGCGCGACTGTTGATACTGAACCTCACTGGTGAGTAATGTGACATAATCAATTGAGCCGTCGCGATATTCATACTGGGCAAGTTGGTATGATTTTTTTGCGGCGCGGTAGGCCGCTTCGCTAAATTGAAGTGATTGGGCATCATGCTGCACGGCGCGCAGCGCTGTGGCGACCTGATTAAACGCGCTAAGCACCGTCGTTTTGTACGAATAAACTGCGGATTTTAATGCGTATTGGGCAGCCTTTTTATTGGCTCGCAGCGTACCGCCGTCAAAAATTGTCACAGCCAGCGACCCGGCCACCGACCAGATCAGGCTGGATGCGTCGAAGTAGTGCGAAATATCGCCGCTTTCGTACCCGATCGCACCGGTAAGCTGGATGGCTGGATACATCTTGGCAATCGCCTCGCCCACGGCGGCGTTGGCAACGCGCAACTGCGCTTCAGCCGAAAGTATATCGGGCCGCTGATGCACCAGTGAAGATGGCAGCGAGACGGGCAGCCGCACCGGCAGCGAAAAAGAGCGAATATCCAGTTTAGGCAAATCGGCAAGCGACGGTATACGACCCAGCAGTATGGCCAAGGCGTTGCGCTCGGCTGAGTAGCTTTGCAGAAGGGGTGGAAGCGTGGCCTGGGTGCTGGCAAGCTGGCTTAGCTGATTGACAACATCCAGATACGGCACGGCACCAAGTTTGTACTGCTGCGTGATCAGCTTCAGGATGCGCTTTTGATCGCGAATGAGGCTTTGAGTGGTGCTTATTTCCGCGTGAAGTTCGGCTACGGCCACCGAAGCAACTACCGTGTCACCTTCGACGGTGAGGTAGGCTTCCTGCAGGGCATAGCGCTGGGCATCCTGCTGCGCTTTGAACGATCTGGAGACCAGACGGTTGAGGCCGAAAATATCAGGTGTATACGAAACTTCCAACTGACCGGTGTAAAGGTTGAAAGTACGGGAGCGACCACCGAACGCCTGCCCTGATTGCCGCTGACGCTCGCCGCTGGTATTGAGTGAAACCTGCGGCCAGAAAATACCCTCGACCGATTTCAGGTTTTCATAGGCTTGCGAAAGATTGGCTTCCGAAAGTTTAATGCTTGGATTGTGATGAATCGCCCGCGTTACCAGATGGTTAAGCGCGTGAGAATGAAATAGCTGCCACCAAAGGCGTTTCACCCTGGCACCGTAAATAAATCGCTGCTCGACACCCGCGTCCCCGGTACGAGCCACGGCTTTACCCGTAGTGGTTAGTTTTTTCCCGGGGTTGTAGCGGATGGTACTTGGGGCTTTCGGCACATTTAGCTTGGGTTCAAAGGAACAACCGGCAAATGCCACGCACAGGCCGCCAACCGAGACACCTATCAGCAGCCTCTTTGCGATCCGTTTTGAGATATACCTGTCGCTTTTTATCACTACAGCCCTACTTCATCCCACGAAAATACACGATTCAGGAATAATTTCAATCCTGCAACTAATTCTGCCGTTAGTATAGGAGTAAACTTTTTCTTTGGCAACCGGCAGTCTGTCCGAGGAAGAAACGGGGCAAGGCCATTTTACCGGGTGGAGGTGAAATGGCCGAAAAATAGAAGTTGCGGCGCTTTTCAGAGAACGGCCGCACGTACGACGAAATTGGGGTAATTGGTCATAGTGTCCGTGATTCTGCGGTCAAGATCGCCAACCATTAAGAGTCTTAAATCGGGATTGACTATTCAGGCCTTGTTCGCCGATAACTTATGTGATGAGTTGTGTGGATGTAGATTGATGGCTGATCCGATCGCAAATCTGATCAAATGGATTAATTTGCCGACGCGTTTCACGGTTGTGGCGGTGGCATTGGTCCTGGCAATTGCCGTGCCGCTGGTTCAGGTGTACCGCACTGAATCGGCCAAGATGCGAATGACGGAAAAAGAAATTGCATGGACGAATTATGTCGGTCCAATCCTGCCGTTAATACAGGCTATTGACCGGCACCAGAGGACGTGGCAGGGAAGGCTATCCGGCAATGAACATAATCCGGCGACCGAACACCGCGCATGGGTTGCCATGCAGGCGTGGGCGACTAAGCTGGCCCAAATTGACGGTAGGAATTTGCGGCTCGCCGGCCGATCGGATATGCAACTTACCGTGAAGGAATTGGTAGACGTCGTCCGGCATTTGCCGGAAAATCCAAGCTATCGGCAACAGAGCCGTGTGGAGGAATCAGAGGATAATGCCGTAACGGCCCTATGGACGCTTTACAGTTCCGCGGCGACGGCCGTGAATCTATCGGCGGACCGCAATCCTACCAATCAGCGGGCGATGCACGCCTTGGAGGACAATTTGATTGAACTGGCGGTTCAGACCAACCGGATTCAGCGGGCGATCATAATGGCCCGCACGCAGACGCATATAAGCGGCCAATGGCGTGTTGCCGCGATCGAAACAGCACAAATGATCGATTGGCGCAGCGTAAACGCACTGGTACATGACTTGGGGGGCGAGGTGAATCCGTCTACACCGCAGGGGGCGGCGCTGCATCGGGCATTGACCAATTTAAAATCTGATGGAAGCCAATTACTGGTCGCCGCCCAGGCACTCACACCGCAGAACCGGGGGCGTATGGTGCCGCTGAATACGGCAGCCCATCACATCAACCGGGATATCGGTCATATTTTTACATTGACACTCGATAACCTGCGGTCTGGATTGGAGCATCGCCTCTCACGCCTGCGTATCACGCTGCTGACCAATGTGGGTTTAGTTATTGTACTGACAACCATTGTGTGTATTATTTTTTACACCATGTACCGATCGTTGACCGGTGCCCTGCTGAAAAAATCACTGGCGGAACGTGATCTGCATCAACTGAACAATCTGTACGCCACGTTGAGCCAGGTGAATCGGCTCGTTGCCCACCGATGTCCGCAACACCAGCTATTTGACGAAGTATGCAGCATCATTACCAAGACCGCCCACTTCGAGCTGGCCTACATTGCCATTACGGCGGCCCGGGGCAAACAATGTCGGCTGGGGCATTGGGCCGGATCGGCGGCGGATTATCTCCAGGCTATATCCCACGCCCAGCAAAAGACGCTTCCATCCGGACTTCAGCCGATCGATGCGGCACTCACGGGCCAAAGCTCATCAGTCATCCATGATTTTAAAATTCTGGGGTTTGATACGCCATGGGCATTTGCTTTAGAAAAGTTTGGCTTGCGCTCAGCGGCGGCATTTCCCCTTATACGCAAGGGGCACAATTTTGGTGTGCTGGCGGTTTATTCAAGTCGGCCGGAAGGATTTACACCCCGAGCGGTCGAGGTGCTCTCGGAAATCGCCAACAGTCTATCATTTGCGATAGAAGATTCGGATCGGGAAACACTGCGTCGCGCCGCTGAACAGGCGCTCCGTGATTCCGAAGCCCGATACCATTTGGTGATGGAGGCGGCCGGGGACGCCATCATCCTGATGCAAAGTGACGGACGTATTTTAGAGGTAAACCGACGGGCGCTGGAACTGCTGGGCTACACACGCGAGGAGATGCTGATGCTGCGTGGCCAGCAGCTTTTCCCGCCGGATGTGCAGGGGGATGCCACCAATCGTTACAGCCGCATCATCACCCATGGTGAGACCATCGACTCCACGACCACCATCACGCGCAAGGACATGCGGTCGTTTCCTGTTGAGGCGGTGGAAAGCCGCGTGGAGATGCAGGGCAAATACATGGTGCTAAGCATCTTCCGCGACATCAGCGAGCGCAAGGCGGCGGAGGAGCGGATTCACTATCTGGCGTATCATGATTCATTAACCGGCCTGCCCAACCGAACTTTGTTGATTGATCGCCTGGAGCAGGCCATCCGCGAGGCACATCGGCGTAACACCATGGCGGGAGTGGTATTTATTGACCTGGACAATTTCAAAAGCGTTAACGATACGCTGGGGCATGATTTTGGCGACGAACTGCTGCAGGGAGCGGCCATGCGAATCCGCAGCGCCCTGCGGTCAGAAGATACGGTGGCCCGGCTGGGCGGCGACGAATTTATTGTTTTGATAAAAGAGCCGCGCTCACCGGGGGATGTCAATCTGGTGGCGCAGAAAATTATCCAGTCCATGTCGGTGCCATTTGTCATATCGGGCCATACGTTTCATATCTCGTGCAGCATCGGGATGAGCATTTACCCCCGTGATGGTGTGGATTGCGGCGTTTTGCTGCGCACGGCTGATGAGGCTTTATACCAGGTTAAAAAGGAAGGGAAGAACCGCGCGGCCTTCCACACACCGGAAATGCACGCGGCGGCTATTGAACATATTCGGCTTGAAAACGATCTGCGGGAGGCGCTACGTAAAAATCAGTTCGTTTTGCAGTTCCAACCTCAAGTCAATTTGCAGACCGGCAAGATCATTGGCAGTGAAGCATTGATCCGTTGGCATCACCCGGAGCGCGGGCTGGTATCACCCACCAAATTTATTCCACTGGCGGAGGAGAAGGGTCTGATTTTGGAAATCGGCGAATGGATACTGCATGAAGCCTGTGCGCAGAATCGGCGGTGGCAGTTGGCCGGGATACCGATTGTGCCCGTAGCGGTCAATCTTTCTGCCTTGCAATGCCGTGAACCGGCTCTGCCCGAAATCGTCCGTCGGGCATTGCGCGATACGGGGTTGGACCCGAATATGCTGGAATTGGAAATCACAGAAAGCACGTTGATGGCGCAGACCGAATCGCTACGATCGAGAATGATCGAGATAAAAGATTGCGGGATTCATTTCTCGCTCGATGATTTCGGCACGGGTTATTCCAGTCTCAGCTATTTGACGCGATTCCCAATCGACACACTTAAAATCGACAGTTCGTTTATCCGCGACATGATTGACGACCCGAAGGATCTGGCGGTGGTGGACACGATTGTGAATCTGGCCGAGAATTTGCAGCTTAAAACGATTGCCGAAGGCGTGGAGAAGATAGAACAGATCACCTTACTGAAACTGCTGGGTTGCCATTCCATGCAGGGTTATTTTTTCAGTAAACCTCTGAATGCGGCTGATCTGGCCAAGATGCTTTCGGGTGATATTCGCCTTGCGACGTCGCAGGCTTCCACCCCCAGTGCCATAGCGGTTTGACGCACGACCATCGACACATTACGGCTTTTGCCGATTCATAACTCCATATTCGGGCGGATGTTTCAGTGTGCGATTGCCTCAGTCAGCGGCTGGCCATACGTGCCGCATAGCGATCAACGGCGTGATTGATTTTTGCAATCATGTCAGGATTGTATTTGAATATCCGCCGGTCGCAGGTGATCAATCCGGTGCAATGATCAGAAACTTGATCCGCCCAGCGGGTGTACACCGCGGCCGAAAGCCCCTTGGCGATGAGTGGTCGCAGGGCAGCCGCCCACGTTTTGTAACGGTGGAACCACGCCAGACGAATCGCCCGACCGGCGGCGGTATGTCGGCCCGGCACTCCCGTTTGATAGGGCATTCCGGGGTAAGGCCATATATGGCCGGCGATGGGGCAGGGAAAGCGACCCGATTCCCCCAGTACGCTGGCGCGATGCTTCATGGCCGGCCACATGCCGGGCCCGGGATAGATATGCGCATCCTTCATGGCACCGTAGCCGTGATCGGTCCAGCCGCTCGGGCCGTCAACCAATCGTGACGGATCCAACTTATGCACCCATCGCAGGATATTATTGGTGTCATGCTGGCCCCAGCCCTCATTAAAAATACACCAGATTACAACCGCCGGGTCATTGTGGAGATGGTTGATCATCTCGTGAAGCTGGTGGCGAAAGACGCTGTGCGAGGCCCGGGTCTTGTCATTGAAAGCGGCCGGCATATCCTGCCAGACCAGCAGCCCCAACTTATCGCAAAGGTAATACCAGCGAGCGGGGGCCACAATTTGATGCTTGCGGCACATATTAAATCCCAGCCGCTTGATCCCAAGAATGTCAAAACGCATCGCGGCGTTGGATGGTGGCGTGTACGCCCCGTCAGGCCAATATCCTTCCTCCAGCGGCCCGAAAAGAAATATGGGTCGGCCATTGAGAAAAATCCGCATGTATCCGTCAGGGGCCTTCTGCACGCTGATTTTTCGCATGCCAACATAGCTCTGCACCTGATCTAATATCTGGCCCCCATGCACAAGCTGCAGGTGAAGCGTGTAGAGGTTGGGGTGGTTGGGCGACCACAACTTTGGGTGAGGTAAACGGATATCCAGTAGCTGATTGGCGGGGCCACGGGCGGACGCGACCGACTTTCCATGCATGCGGGCAACCACCACGAGTGTATCACCCTCAGGCCGTCCACGGTAAAAAGCCTGAATATCGACACTGCGGGCCGACACATGCGGTGTGATGCGGAGCGACCGGAAGGACTGCGCCGGGACGGTCTCCAGCCAAACAGTCTGCCAGATGCCGGTGGATACCAAATGCATGGTGAAGCCGGGCTTACCAGTTTCCTGTTTGCCGGTCGGCTCGCTACCGCGATTGGCCGGGTTCCAGCATGAAACTGTGAGAACCTGCCGTTGGCCTTTTAGAAATGGCGTGATATTGATGGTAAACGGGTTGTAGTCGCCATTATGCGTTAATACTGTTTTTCCATTGATGTATACATGAGTGCGGTACATGGCGCCGCCAAAATGCAATAACAACTGCTGACCATGATGCAATGCCGGAGCGTCAAATACGGTGCGTTCCCAGAGGCGTGCATGGATGGGAACCTTGCGATTAACGCCCGACAATTTACTTTGCGGCACAAAGGGGACGAGAATCCACCCCTGCCAGTGGCTGGGCGGCCCTGATTGGCGTGGCAGAATGGCGTAGCGCCACAGACCATTGAGACTTTGCCATTCCTGCCGGCGCATTTGCGGCCGGGGGTAACGGGTCCACACCGTTTTTGGTGTCACCTTGGCCCCCCACGGACTCAATGGGTCAGGCCCGGCTGGCCGCCAAAACGGTGCCGCCGCAAGCGTGCCAACGGCTGCACTGAAAAACATCATCACCGCTATGGCACCGAAAGGTAATGCTGAACGCATCGCTGTCTCCTGCCTGGGCGGCAGTCACTCAAGAGGCAACGGCCGTTATGAACTGCCGAAAGGCAGTTTATATCCAAATCTCATGGGTCGCCAAACCGGCGCGGCTCTCGACTAATCGACATTGAAGTAGCGTGCATCAGGATGATGCATCACCAAAGCGGATGTTGATTGTTCGGGCTGGATCATCCAGTTTTCCGACAGGGTGCAGCCGATCCGTGCCGGGTCGAGCAATGCGAAGAGCTTTTCCTGGTCCTGCAAGTTCGGGCATGCGGGATAGCCAAAGCTGTAACGGCAGCCGCGATAATGACACGCAAATAGATCGCGCATCGTCGCACCGTCCTGACTGGCGATGCCGAGTTCCTGTCGAATCCGCTTATGCCACATCTCCGCCAGAGCCTCGGCAATCTGGACACCGATACCATGAAAATATAAATATTCGGTAAATTCGCCTTTTTCAAAGAGCTGCTTTTCAAACGGCGTAATGGCGTGACCGGCCGTCACACACATCACCGGAAGCACATCCATTTTGCCGCTGGCCTTAGGTGCGATGAAATCGCTCAGGCACCAGAATTTGCGGTTTGCCTGGCGCGGAAATTGAAAGCGGAGCCATTCGGTTCTGGCATCATCACGGTAGACAATCAGATCATCATTCTCCGCCTGAGCGTGAAAATATCCGTAGACGACCTGCGGCGCAAACAGCCTCATCTCCACGGACTTTTCCTTAATGCGCCTGAAAATTGGCTGGACGTGTTCCTGAGTCCAGCGGCGGAATTCGTCGCGGGGCATGGTACCACTTTTGAATTGCCATTGTCCGCGAAAAAGAGCCACCTCGTCGATATAGGGGAAGATACTTTCAACCGGGATGTCGCTGACCACCCGCACGCCCCAGAATGGGGCTGGCGGGATGGGAGCATCGGCTCTGATGCCGATTGGGTCCCGTCGCTGTGGCGCTGCCATTGGAGGCGCTGGGACCGCCACTGTCGGCGCGGTGACCTGCCCACTGACGCGCCGCCTGGCGGTATCCGGGTCTTCGCCGGTGGCAACCAATATCTCCAGCAGTTTGCCGGTGCCGACATGATCCATGATCCGCAAGCCCTCAAAGGCATCTTTACCGTAAAAGAGCGGGCCGGTGTAAATTTTGCGGAGATCCGCCTCGACATACGATCGCGTCAACGCCGCACCGCCTAAGATCACGGGCGTTTTGATCCCAAGACGATTAAGCTCGACGAGATCATCCTTCATCACCAAGGTGGATTTAACCAGCAAGCCCGAAAGTCCGATGGCGTCGGCGTTGTATTTTTTTGCCGCTTCAATCACGTTGGTAATAGGCTGCTTGATGCCGAGGTTGTGCACCTTAAAGCCATTATTGGAAAGAATGATATCCACCAGATTTTTACCGATATCGTGCACGTCCCCGCGAACGGTGGCCAGCACCAATGTACCCCGGGTTGATCCTTCAGCTTTGGGCATGAAAGGCTGCAGAAATGCGACGGCGGCTTTCATCACCTCGGCGCTTTGAAGCACAAAGGGCAACTGCATTTTTCCCGATCCGAAAAGTTCGCCGACTGTTTTCATGCCGGCCAACAGATAATCATTAATAATCGTGAGAGCGGGATATTTTTCCAACGCCTCTTTGAGATGGTCCGAAAGCAACTGCTTGTTGCCGTCGATGATGTGGCGCTGGAGTTTTTCCTCCAGTGGAAGATTTTCTTCTGCGGCGACGTCTTTTTGCGGTGCGCCAAGCGTGCTGAGCAGACCCAGCGGATTGTAATCGTCGGTCCGGCGATCATAAATCAAATCGAGCGCCCAGCGGTAATGCTCGGGATCAATGCGGTTTTCCGGCAATATTTTACTGGAATGCACAATAGCGGAAGTAAGCCCCGCTTTGACACATTCACTGAAAAATGCGCTGTTGATCACCAGGCGTGCATATGGTTTAAGCCCAAAGGAGACATTGGAGAGACCAAGCGTGGTGTGGCAGTTGGGAAACCGTCTGGCGATGGCGGCAATTCCATCGATCGTTTCAACAGCCAGCCGCCGCACCTCATCCTGACCGGTGACGATGGGGAAAATCAGCGGGTCAAAGTAGATGTCTGTTTCCGGGATGCCGTACTTATTTACCAATAAATCATACAGCCGTTCGGCAATCTGCAATTTGCGGTCGGCGGTCTTCGCCATCGCCTCGGTTTTATCTTCATCAATCGTTCCGGCCACTACCGCCGCGCCGTATCGACGAAGAAGCGTCGCCATTTTGGCAAGTTTTTCCTCGCCCTCCTCCAAATTGATGGAATTGACAATGCACTTGCCCGGTGCCGCCTGTAATCCGGCTTCAACCACATCCAACTGAGTTGAGTCAATCATCAATGGGGCCGTGACTTCCTTGGCGAACCGCTGCACCACGCCGCGCATATCCGGTACGCCATCACGTCCCACATAATCAACACACACATCAATAACGTGCGAGGACTCTCTCACCTGCTCACGTCCCATGGCGACGAGTGTGTCCCAATCCTCGGCGAGCAATGCTTCTTTAAATTTTTTACTGCCATTGGTGTTGGTGCGCTCACCAATAATCAGGATGGAATTATCCTGCCGCGCATCGACCGACGAATAGAGCGACGACACCGCGCTGTGCTGGGCATCGGGCTTGCGGGCAAAGGCATCACGATGAGCGGGTTCAAGCTTCGCAATGGCCTCCGCGACCGCTTTTATGTGGGCCGGGGTGGTGCCACAGCACCCGCCAACGATATTGACTCCAAACTCGCGGATGAAATCCACATGGGCCTGTGCCAACTCGGCCGGACCGAGGGGAAAATGCGTGCGTCCCTCGTGCTGGACGGGCAAACCGGCATTGGGCTGAACGGACAAAAACCGCGTGCATGTGCGGCTGAGCACCTCAACGTGCTGACGCATTAATTCCGGCCCGGTGGCGCAGTTCATCCCGATTACATCCACCGGCAAAGCCTCAAGCGTGGTGATTACCGCCGGCATCTCGGTACCGAGAAGCATGGTGCCGACCGTCTCCATCGTCACCTGCACCATGATGGGAACCTGAATGTGCGCTTCGCGCATGGCGTCGATGGCGGCGATCACCGCGACTTTGGCCTGAAGCAGGTCAAAGCAGGTTTCAATTAATATGACATCCACGCCGCCCTCGAGCAAGCCGATGACCTGTTCATAGTACGAATCGTGCATGACATCAAATGTGGTGTTGCCAAGCGTTATAGCCTTGGTACCGGGGCCGATGGAACCGGCGACAAATCGCGGCTGCTGCGGTGTACGGGCTGCATCGGCTGCGCGGCGGGCAATTTGAGCCGCCAAGCGGTTAATTTCACGGCAGCGGTCCTGGAGATCAAATTCCGCCAATACAATTTTACTGGCACCAAAGGTGTCGGTCTCCACCGTATGACTGCCCGCCGCGTAATATGATGCGTGGATGCCTTCAATGACATCCGGACGACTGAGCACAAGCACTTCGGGGCAATTTTCCAGATTCCAAAAATCGGATAGTTGCAGATTGGCTTCAAATATCTGCGTGCCCAGGCCACCATCAAAAAGCATGATGCGACGCTGCAATAATTCCAGAAACGGAGAACTGCTCCCTCCGCTCCGTGGCACCGCGGCCGGTGCGTCGGCCGTCCCGGAGAAAGAGGTCTTAATTGGTGGTGATGCACTGATCATGGGTTGAATATCCCTCGTTTACCATCGGCGGGCGGGTTTGCGCGGTCGCTGTTTGCCAGCCCGGGTTTTTGCCTTGGCGGGCAGGGTTTTACGCTGCGGTTCGCTTTTAGCACCCGCATTCGACAGCCGCCGCCGCTCCTTTTCCATTTCTTTACGCTCAAACCACTGCTGCGAGGCATTGCGTTTTTGCTCGCGGTATTCACGTGAACTGGCATGCCGCAGCCACGCTACCTCGGCATCGGTGAGAAATCGAAATTCGCCGGGTGAGAGGCCTTTTATCGTTAATTTTTGCGCGATTGCCGCACGACATAAATCGCGCACACGAAAACCAGCCCGCGCCAGCACACGACGAATTTCCCTATTTCGTGCCTCGGATAGACGGACTTCCAGCGTGGTAAATTGCCGGTCGCTGCTGATGAGCTTAATTTTGAGTCCTTCAGTGCGAACGGCCTTACCGCGACCGGCAGGGCCAAGCCACGCACCCTTGCGGATTTTTTCAATGGCCGCGGCGCTCATTTTTCCGTCTACGGTGACAATATAAAGTTTCTCTACCCCGTAACTTGGATGGGTTAAGCGATTGGCCAACTCTCCATCGTTGGTCATCAGCAGCAGACCGCGCGAGTCCATATCCAGCCGCCCCACCGGAAACAGCCTCTGTGGGATGGGCTTTACAAGGTCAAAAACCGTCTTGCGACCGGCTTGATCCTGGCGTGTTACCAAAATACCGCGTGGCTTGTAGAGCAGCACATGCACAGGTTTTTCCGGCCGGATTGGTTCAAGCAGTTTATCGCCAACAGTCACCTGGTCGTGATCAGTATCTATCAAAATGGGCAATTCCATCTTGACGATGCCATTCACCCGCACCTGTCCGTCGCGTATAAGTTCCTCGCTGTGACGACGGGATGCGATGCCGCAGTCCGCCATAAATTTTTGTAGACGCACCTGCATCGATTAATTTGCCTCACTTGACGTTTTATTGGCCGGTAGCCGGGCGGCCAGCACCGCACACGGACTCACCACCCGCATGTAGGTTCGTTGCGCATCGGGCAATGCGGCGGGCAGTAAAACGGTATCACCCGGTGCAATCGCCACGCCACCCTGACCGGCCCAGTCCAGTACCGCCTGCCCGGCCAAAACAATCCAAACCTGCGACTGATTGTCCAGCACGGCCGGGGGCAACAGGACCGATCCCTCGGCAAATTCGATTCTGGTTAAATTGAAATATTCGCATTGCACCAGTTCGCGCACGAGTAAATCTTCATGTTGGCGACTGCGTAAAGCGACAGGTTGCCGCGCGTCGGTCGGCGTTTCAAACTTAACCACCTCCAATGCTTCCTCGATGTGCATGGCGCGTGGTTTGCCATCCGGCCCAAGCCTGTTCCAATCAAATATGCGAAAGGTGGTATCGCTGGGTGTCTGCACCTCCGCCACCAGCACACCGGCACCCAAAGCGTGAATCGTTCCCGACGGTAAAAAATGGCAGTCACCTTCCCGTGCGGGGAAACTTTGCAACAGGTCGGCCACCTTTCCGGTTCGTATCGCGCTTTCAAATTGAGGGCGTGTCGTGCCCGGCAACAGGCCTTTGTAGATTTTGGCACCGGGGACGGCATTGATAACATACCACGCTTCCGTCTTAAGGTGGGTGCCCGGATGGGCGCGGGTATATTCAGCCGTTGGATGCACCTGCACCGAGAGGTTTTCGCGTGCATCCAGAAATTTCACCAGCAAGGGATAATGCATATCACTGCGACCCGGTAAATAGTCGCTTCCATGCTGTGTAAGAATATCGCGTAAAGACTTGCCCGCCCATTGACCATTGGCGACGAGGCTACTTAACGCACCATTGCTGTCAGCACCGATAGAGTCGGCCTTGACGGAACCGGGCGGCAAATCCGCAAGTTCCCAGGATTCGCCCCATTTGGTTTGGCCCCCTCTGCTTGGCACCGGCTTGCCTAATACGCGCCGCAGCCGGTCGCCCCCCCAAATCCTTGGCTGTAAGATTGGTTCAAATTTAAGCGGATACGCCATAATCTTGTTCTAGCCCGTCCTTTTTATAATAGCATCACTTTGCGAAGGCGCCCCAACCGACCTCGGCATCAAAGCGCCTTTCGTCAACCTATAAGTGTATGCGCAAGTTAACCATTTATCGCCCATCTGGATGGCAACAGGTAACGTCTATGCTTCAACCCCATCTGTTGAGCATCCCATTGGCCACCACGCTTGCCACCACGCTTGCCACCACGCCACTTACTCAATATCATTCTATCCGGATAGACGGATTGTTCAAACGGAATATACCCAATGCCCGCATCGGATAGCGCCAGTTCAATCGACCAATGGGTACGCGTGCTGCGCATTATGGCCGATCCGGTGCGCATCCGCATTTTACAACTGATGGAATCAGCCGGACGTTCCCCCCTGCGCGTGGGTGAACTATCCGATGCACTTAAAATGCCACAATCCACCATATCGCGGCATCTCAAGACACTGCTGGAATCGGACCTGATTGAGGCCCGCCGCCAAGGGACGGCCATTCTTTATCGCCCCCACTCCACCCGCCGGACGCCGGGCTTGGGGGAATTGCGCACTGTGTCACGCAAGGTGCTGCACCATGACGACCAGTTGCAGGCGGATTTGACGCGGCTGAACAAAATTCTGGCCCAGCGGCAGGATGATGATATCTTCGCCGCTACCGCACCGGAGTGGGATACCATTCGCGGTCGATGGTTTGGCGATACATTTCAGTATCAGGCCATGCTTGCCGCTCTTGATCCGCATTGGGTGATGGCCGATATTGGCGCTGGTACCGCATCGCTGTGTGTCGATCTGGCCCCACATGTAAGGCGTGTCTTCGCCGTTGAACCATCACCCGCCATGCTTAACGCTGCGCGGGAACGAATCACCAGCAGTGGATGCACTAATGTTGAACTGCTGGCGGGATCAATGGAACAGATTCCTTTACCTGACGAAAGCGTGCAGGTCGCCATCGCCTGCCTGGTGCTGCACCATGTTGAGGACATTCCGCATGCCCTGCGGGAACTGCAACGCATCATCCGGCCGGGCGGTTTTGTATTAATTATTGATCTGCTTCCGCATCAGATTGACTACTTCCGGGAAAAAATGGGGCATCGCTGGATGGGCTTCAAGCCGCAGGAACTCCAGCAGCAGTTGGTGGCGGCGGGCTTTGGGTTCAATCATTGGCGATCCTTACCCGCCCGCACCAGAGTATTGAAAGACACCGGCATACGTGTGCCGGATATTTTTGTCATGCGAGGGAGCAGGTCGCAAGCCGCGGCTTTGTAACTCGTGGAAACCGATGGCCGACGAATCGGCTAGTTTTTTTTGAAAGGAACAGGGTTAATGTCAGTTGAACATGATGTGAAAGATTTGCATCTCGCCGGCGAAGGGCGTAAACGGATTGAATGGGCGGACAAGGATATGCCGGTTCTCCGGGCTGTGCGGGAACGCTTTGAAAAGGAAAAACCGCTGGCTGGATATCGGATGTCGGCGTGCCTGCATATTACCACCGAGACCGCCAATCTGGCTCGCGCATTGCAGGCAGGCGGTGCGCAGTTGGCGCTTTGCGCCAGCAATCCGCTTTCAACGCAGGATGACAACGCCGCCTCGCTGGTAAAGGACTTTGGCATTTCCGTTTTCGCCATCAAGGGTGAGGATCGCGATACTTACTATCGGCACATGAATAAGGCATTGGATATCAAACCGAACGTCACCATGGACGACGGTGCCGATTTGGTAAGTTTGCTGCATGGTGAACGCCAAAATCTCGCGTCCAACATTGTGGCATCGATGGAAGAGACCACCACAGGTGTCATACGGTTGCGGGCTATGGAAAAACAGGGCATTCTGAAATTTCCGGTTATGGCGGTTAACGATGCCCAGTGTAAGCATCTGTTTGATAATCGTTATGGCACGGGGCAATCGACACTCGACGGGATCATCCGCGCCACCGATCACCTGATTGCCGGGAAAAAGGTGGTCGTATGCGGGTACGGTTGGTGTGGACGCGGAGTGGCGGCACGGGCCCGAGGTATGGGCGCAAGCACCATCGTTACGGAAGTTGATCCCATTCGTGCCCTTGAAGCCACGATGGATGGTTTCTGGGTCATGAGCATGGAAGAGGCCGCCAAAATTGGTGATATTTTCATTACCGTCACCGGCAACACCAGCGTGATCCGTCTTGAACACTTCAAACTTATGAAAAACGACGCCGTGGTCTGTAATTCCGGCCACTTTAATGTGGAACTGGACTTGGAATCTCTCACGAAACACGCCACCGGTATTCGCAAAAATGTGCGTGAATTTGTTGATGAGTACATCTTACCCAATGGCCGTCATATTCAGGTGGCTGGCGAAGGCCGCTTGATCAATCTGGCTGCGGCGCATGGGCATCCTGCTTCGGTGATGGATATGAGCTTTGCCGTGCAGGCCCTGGCCACGGAGTGGGCCATTAAGCATAAATCGTCATTAAAAAATCAAGTTCATGATGTGCCGGCGGAAGTGGATGCATGGGTAGCACAGCTTAAGCTGGAAACGATGGGAATTACCATCGATAAGCTGACCGAGCAGCAGCACAAGTATCTCAACAGCCACGACATGGGCACATGAGCCCCGGCGGGATGCGGCAATGACAGCCGGGATTCTCCGCCCCGAATGGGCACGGATTCCAAGGGCGTGCGGTTGCAGAATGGCAGTCGCACGCCCCTTTTTGTTCGCACTCTGGTAGATGTGGCAAACCATATGACGACTCTTGGTCACATCGCGTATCCGCTACTTTCCGAACGCCAATAATATCGCCAAACACCTTGCAACCCTGGGAGCCTGTCTGAACAATAAGAGGGACTAAGACGGCATGGATTCTGGTGGGCATCGAGAGGCGGCGATCAGAGCGTATCGGATAAATGATAATACGCCGGGGAAGCCGCTCCGCAACTTCCGGGCGAAAGACTCTCCGCCCGGAAGTTGTGAGATGGACCGGTTGGGGGCCTGCACCCGAGGCTTTCACCAAAAGAACCAAAGCGGTTATAATGCCGGGCCGACGCGGGCGTAACTCAATGGCAGAGTGCCAGCCTTCCAAGCTGGCTGTTGTGGGTTCGAGTCCCATCGCCCGCTGTATTAAAATTATCAATATCCATAGTGTTTTCATGCGTATCCATAGGGGTTTTATCGTTTTCGGCTGTTGGATAATCTGTTAAGTTATTATTGTGTGATTGTGCACCAAAGTGCACCAAAAAACATGGGGTTTGGTGCATTAGTGGTGCATGATTTGGTGCATGATTTAGTGCATGGCTTGGCAGACTGGTTGGTGATAGATTGTCGGTGCCGGGCGCCCGCCCCTCGGCTGGCAGTGTGGCCAATGAAAGCCCTTGTAAGGCGTCGGCGGCATCGGTAATGCCAAGGTGCGTGTAGACCTCGGCAGTCAATTCCACCATTGAATGCCGATAAGCTACCGGCCGGTTCATCCGTTTTCGACTGAAGCAACACAACTTGATGCGAAGATTGAACGGGGACGGGGCGTTTTGCCAATGCTCCGTCGTGTTACACCAGACCCGCACCGAGGAAGCCGCCAATCGGTTGATGAAGAGTACTGCAACCTGAGGCGGAGTAAAAATAATTACCGTCGTGCCGCCTTTTCTGCCGAGTCTATAACTTTTAACGGTGTCTTGACCGATGACGGCTGATTGAGATTTTCCAAGGCTTGCCGCAGTTCCGTATAGTTGAATGCAAAGCCGGCCGCCAGCAGCTTCGCGGGAATCACGCGGCGGCTTTTAATGATAAGTTCGGTTTCGGTACGCAGGAAAACGGCTCCTATTTCAAGCAGCCACGCCGGTGCCGGTAGACCGAATCGCATTCCACATACAGCCCGCATGGTCGCCATGAGTTCGGCGTTGGTGACCGGATTGGGTGCCGCCACGTTCACCGGGCCGGAGAGGGCCCGATCCGCAATAATCCAATCAACAGCGCGGCAGAAGTCGCTTACGTGTATCCATGAGACGAATTGATGTCCGCTGCCCATCCGACCGCCGAGGCCCATGCGTGTGAGCCGCCGCAGCATGGGAAACACGCTGTTTTTGGCACACCCCAGCACCATCGACGTGCGCAGCGCAACCTTGCGGGTACTCGGCGTGAGGCTGTCATTCAGGGCCGCTTCCCAAGCGGTGGCTACATGAACTGAAAAGGCATCTTTGGCGGCGGCGTCGGGGCCGATAAGGCCTTCTTCGTTCCAAGGCGGACCGTAGGTATGGCGGTAGATGGTTGCTGTGCTCGCATTAAGCCACACGGGCGGCGGCACCTGGCACCGGGCTATCGCGTTACCGATGGCGCGCGTTGACTCCACGCGTGAGTCCAGAATCAGCGACCGATTGCGGGCGTGGTAACGGCAGTTGACCGACCGGCCTGCGAGGTTAATTACGACGGCAGATCCATTGAGTGCGGTGGCCCAGGCACCGACGGTCCTGCCATCCCAGATCAATTCGCGGACATTCGGCATCCCGTGGGGCGAGCGGGTAAGCAGTGTTACCTCGTAGCCCAGATTCAACCAGTGAGAGATCAGACGGCGGCCAAGAAAACCCGAACCGCCGGCGATTACAATCGACTTCATAACTGTACCTTTCTCAATTTATTAACCTGCTACGGTCGAAGGGCGGCCCACGCGTAAACGAGCGTCAACAGCGAAAAGGCGACATTCGTGGCGTGGTAACCAAGACGCCACCGCCAATTTCGGAGGTAGGGCCGCACATCAAGCACAAACGCCGCAACCACAAGCCGCAACAGCCAGAACAGGGCAAAAAAACCGCATAATGCCCGCGCCAGCCCGCCACCGGCCCCGAGTTGAGGCGCAAATGCAAGCGTCAATATTCCGAAGCCGAGAAGACACAGGCCAATAAAGCTGTAATACACCCAGAAAAGCCGCCTCACAAAGATTGGCAGTGTCGAAACATGATGATGCAGTTGCACGGCCCGCGGCATGGCGATGCCCGCACAGAACAAACCAATGTACATGATTCCGGCGGCTCGCAGAGCAATGATCAGATAGGCACTATTCATGGCGTCTCCTAAATTCTGTACAGACTGGAAAGCATGGGCAGGATGACATGGTGGATAAACACCGGCGGAAACAGCAGCATCAGCGGGCCGCATGTCATAACTATAACAAATGCTTTTCCCCGCACGCCCCCGCCAAGTCCCCACCTCCGTCCCACGCGGCTACGTTCAATGAGGACGCCCACAGCCTGAATCAGAAAATAAGCGGTAGGCAGTCCATAGCCACCACCGGAGGGCACGGTAATAACGAGTTCATGCACCAGTCCGGAAAAACCAAACGTGAACAAGGTCGCGATAACCGGGTTGGTGCGGCGTCGTATTGGCCTGAAGGCGAGATGATTTGCCAGATCACTAAATGCCCGATTCCAGCGCCGGCCCCAAAAGTCCGTCAGGCAAGTTGCCGCCAGAGGTCTGAGCATAATAGGCTCGGCACATACACCGCGCCGCCGCCACGCAAACGAGAGTAAATCGAATACGCCGAAATGCAGCATCAAAATCATTGCAATCATGGCGATCCAGCCGCCTATCAGCGGCTCATCCCGTATGACAAGGCGTGCGACAAACCAGAACAATATGACCCCCATAATGGTTTTTGCGATCGGCCACGCCCATTGATTCCAATTTGTCCGGGCGGGGCGTCTACGGGCGTCCAAAAAAGTGGCAGCATTCATCCCGGGCCATAAGAAAAAGTAACCCCAAAGGCGTGATCGGGTTGGCAGCGGGGAGGGTGATGTGGCGGTGTCGCGTGCCGCGCGGAAACTGATCCATTTAAAGCCCGCGTATTGCGCCAGCGCCATAGCCCACATCTGCTGCCAGGGAGCCATATATCTTCGCACAAAGAGCGCCGCGACAACCAGCAGGATCAGCGGGCCCCAGTCGCCGATACGGATGGCGGTTGCTTGGGGGTATAAATGGGTCGAACACCGCCCGCTGGCGCAGCCTCGATGGCTTGCCACCCAGCGGTAGGCAGCCTCCAAGCCCGCCTTAACTATTTTTATTCGTGCCATTTGACGAACCGGCCACGTCCACCAGAAGTATTCCGCTATCTGCAGCAAAGCATCACACCCACCGAGGCATCGGCCATCGGCCGTAAGCAGACGCATTTCATCCAGAAGCTGCGCTTTTGGAATCTGCAGCCGCTGCTGGACCCACGGCGTTTGAAGCGGTTCCAACCGGAAATGTCGGCGTGTCAGGGAGCGCTCGGCCCAATGCGCGAAGCGGCGGCAGAAGCGGCAGTCGGCATCGTATAATACCCAGCCATTAGTTATCGCCTTATCAGTAATTTCTGTATTCACAGAATATACTCCCCAAAAAAATATCACTTGCCGAGCCGCAGCAGCTTGGCCACTCCACCGCCAAGCTTGAGAAAGCGAACCAGGGTGCTGGTTGGCCATTGACGTACCTGCATATACCAGTTGGACATCGTAAGCATGAAGTCTCTGAGTTCTTCCAGCCGCGATATCGTGTATTCATCGGTATGCGGGTTTTTGGCGGCTTCAGCGATGCACTCTTCAAGCATCTGACATGTCGGATCGATTTCACGGCGTTTGCGCTCATCCATGACGACACGAAAGAGTTCCCATACGTCACGCAAAGACTCGAAATGATCCCTTTTATCCCCAATAATATGCACCATTCGAACCACACCCCACCCTTGAAGTTCCCGCAGGCTGTTGCTCACGTTGGAGCGGGCGACACTCAAGGCATCGACTATATCCTCGGCATTGAGAGGTTTTGGCGAAATCAGGAGTAACGCATGAACCTGCGCCATGGTACGATTGATACCCCAGCGCGTACCCATCTCGCCCCAATGAAGAATGAACTTCTGCTGAACCGGACCAAGCTTTGTCATACGCTCTCCATTTCTGTAATTACAGAATATACAAAAATACTTGTCGGTGTCAAGTCCCAAATGCCCATTTCGGCGGGTTCCATCGTGGGGTATGGCTTTTGCCGCTTTTTGACCGGCGAATGACCAATTTTCCAGATGCAATCACATATGTGGCCGAGGCTGGTTAATGAATATCCGGTTACAGTTCCTGATTGGCGATATAGGTTTCCAACTCTTCGACTGATACACTGCCCTGCACGGCAAGGTAGAAAATCGCAAGGCTGAATGCGGCCACCACCAGTGTATCGTAGGGAAATGGAATCAGATTCAGCCCCCCCACCAGATGATGCGGGCCGATATAATCCAGCACCAGCAGTCCCAGCAGGTATGGCACCACCCACCACGCACTGCGCCACGCCATCTGCCGCAGGGAAACGCCATTAATGAGACGCCAGATGATAAATGCCGTGAAAATGCAGGCCAGCGCAATGAGCAATATTTCAAGCGTTCGCAGTCCGGACCAGTAAATCATCAGATTGGAAATAATAAAGGTAATTGGTGCGAGAATATGGGCGGCGGGAAGGCGAAATGGCCGCGGATACTGGGCCTCGGGCATCAATTTACGCAACGAGATAAGTACCACCGGCCCGATGCCATAGGAAAGGACACTGACCGAAGAAATATATCCGACCAGTTGAGACCAACTCGGCAGCGGCAGGAGAAAAATCACCCCTACCGCAAACGCCAGAATACCGGCCACCCATGGCACACCGCTGCGGCTGAGGCGGGAAAAAACCTTGTGAATCAGACCGTCTGACCCCATGGCGGATATCACGCGGGCGGAGGTGGTGACGTAAATAAAACCGGTGCCGCCCGGCGAAATAACCGCATCGACATAGAGAATGAATGTAAGCCATATCAGACCCAATGCCTGGGCGGCGGCGGCAAGCGGAGCAGCACCGAACTGGGCCAGATATCCCGCGGTGGTGAGTTTTGCCCAGCCGGTTTTGGAAAGGGTGTGGGGATCAACCGAGGCTATGAAGCCCGCCTGCAGCAGAAGATAGATTAGCAGGCCGATCACCACCGATCCAATGACCGCGATAGGAATGTTGCGTTTGGGGTTGTTGCTTTCACCGGCCAACTCGACCGCCTGCCTGAAACCGAGAAAACTGAACAATACGCCCGCGGTACTAAGCGAAGTGAAAATGCCCTCAATCTGCGTTCGACTATCCGCCGGGTTGATGTGGAAATTCTGCCAATGGTGCCCGGCGGTCAGCAGCATCACTGCGGTGAGCAGTGGAATGGCCAGCTTCCACCATCCGGCGGTGTTGCTGATACGCATGGCCCATTTAATACCCAGAAAGTTGAGCAGTGTAAAAGTCGCCAAAAGGATAATGGCGATAATCATGCCCGTGCCGGTAAGCAGATTGGCCCCGCCCGCGCCCTGATAAATGAATGGGGGAATCCAATGGATGGCAAAATGTTTTATCATGACATCAAGATAATTGAGCGACGCGACCACCTCTGCCGGGGCTACACTCACGTAAGCTAAAAATAATATCCAGCTCCAGATTCTCGCCAGCAGCGACCCGTGGCTGAGCCGGGGAAAATGCACCACCGCCCCCGCTTTGGGGAAAAGCGTGGCAAGTTCAGCGTAAACCATGGCAAGAAGCAAAATGGCCACGCCGCCGATAAGCCACGAAAACAGGCTCAGCGGACCGGCGTGCACAGCCGCATTGAGCGGTCCCTTAAGCCAGCCGGAGCCGATGATGGCACCAAGGCTGGCATATAGCAGCCCGATCACCCCGGCTTCACGTCTTAATTTTGGTAATGAATCCGTAGGTTTTTCGGCCATTCCTTTTCCTCGCGTTCACAGGCCGCTACCCGTCGTCGCCCATTCGCAGTGGCGAGATGACGCTGCGGGCCGGATGTCAAACGCAAAACCCGTCTTATACCCACCCTCACATACACCATCTTTTTATGGGCCGCCGCCCGCCGCTGCGCACCACGCACTTGAGACCCGCCGAGTTCCCGGATATCACTCCGAGAGACTGCACGGGTAGCGTTCGCTGCTACGACCGGCCGTTAGTGTAACGTCATCCGCCGGGTTTGTCTGAATTGTGGGGACGAATGGTCATTCCATCACATGCAGGTATTGAAAATGCAGGATCGACCACCAACGGTGATATTTATTTCAGCCTGCCGACGGCGTTTCGGGTACCGACGACGCCGGAACAACTCGCCCGATTTTTGAACTCAACGGGCAGTGGTATGGCCATACTTGGCCGCGGCTGGACGGGGCATTTCATTATTGCCGCCCGCCCCTTGGCGGAAGTTTCCATCCATATGACCGGAGGCCAATGCGCACTGACGCGTAAGATCAAACCAGATATTTTCTCCGCCACGTGGACAACCGTTGAGGAATTCTGTGCAGGAACTATCAGCCAAGGACTGCAATATATGTGCAACCGGATGGAAGCCGCATGTGCAGCCGGCCAAGCACAGGACACCGCCCCGCTACCCGATGGCGTCGGTTGGATCGGCCACATCAGTTATGACGCGGGCAGAGGCATCGAGATAGCCGGGAACCGATTAGCTGACTCACTGGCCATTTTTCAATGCTATCAACATTATTATATTTTAATTGATTCAGACCGCTGGCTGCTGGTAACTGCCGGCGTGGGAGGGGCTGCCAGCCATTCAGGCACTGATGAAATGAGATTTGCTCTGACGCAAGCCGCGACCGAACACCCCACGCCCCTTACCATCAGCGGTCTTATATCGCCCGATCGCCTTGAGTACACATCTGCCGTGCGTCGGGCAAAGCAATACATTGCCGACGGGGATATTTACCAGATCAATATCAGTCGCCGCTGGGAGGCAAAAACGGCTGATCCGCTTGCGCTTTGGGCCGCGATGTACGCCGCCAGCCCAGGCCGGTATTCGGCGTTTATCAGCGGGGGCAGGCGCGTCATATGTTCTACCTCACCGGAGTTGTTTTTATCCAGGTGCAACAACCAGCTTATGACCAAGCCAATTAAAGGTACCTACCCGCGCAACGAGATCAACGCACAGCAGGACCAGATGGCGATGGAACACCTGCTGCAGAGTCCTAAGGAGCGGGCAGAACTGGCCATGATTTCGGACCTGCTGCGCAACGATCTGGGCCGTGTATGTCAAATCGGGTCGGTGAAACTTCTTGCGGAACGGCAGATTGAATGCCTCCCTGCAGTCTGGCAAACTTATGCCAGCATCACCGGGGAAAGTAATCTGAACTGGGGTGACATTTTGTGCGGCATGCTTCCGGGAGGTTCGATCACCGGGGTGCCAAAAATCAGAGCCATGCAAATCATAGATGAACTGGAGCATCATGCGCGGGGCATTTATTGCGGCAACATCGGCTGGCTGCGACGCGGGGTGGGGTGCTTTAATATTGCCATCCGCACGGCCGTTTGGGAAGCTGGCCGCTTTGAATATTCTGCCGGTGCGGGGATCGTCGCTGACAGCGACGCCGAAAAGGAATACGATGAGATTTGTGCCAAGGCACGGGTGGTGACGGGTCTGACAGGCGGAGGTGCGGCGGCTTAATTCAGCGGTAATAAGGGAGCCGGTGCATCCCCTGCCTGTCGGCAGGCATTCAGATACGCGTCGCAGGTTGCGAGATAGGCTGCATCCAGTTCAAAAGGGATGTCAATACAGGGGGGAATCTTTTCACGACTGGCCCGCAGCGGAAATACGCTGGCCGTTTTAATACTCCCCATGATGACGTCCGTGAATGGGTCATTGGCGCGTCCTTGATAGGAGGCAGCCAGTATCGGCACGCTGCGACCGATATTGGAAAGACACCATGCCGACCAATCCACCAGCGCGTTACCCGGTTCACCATTGGGCGATTGATCGGCACGTGTCGGAAGTCTCACCATTTCATAAAACGCATCGCCGCGGTTGGCAATGTTGGCTTTGACATGCTGCAGCGACCGTTGAAGGGCATAAAGCATTCGTGCACCATGCTGTCTATCAGGTGCTGCGTCAAATAGCGCTGCCGTCCGGGCACCCGTTAAGGTGGGGATTAAATCATCCATGACCGGGCATTGCGGAGCGAGGGCAGCGAGCGACTTGTTGGCATCTTCCACAGCCGCCTTAACGCCGTCGGCGGTGGGAGTCCGCTGGCTCGAAGCGCGAAACGCATTTAGGATCGATAAAGACGCCGATCCGACAGCGTGAGGATTTATACCGCGGGAAAACACAATGCCGATAAGGGGATACAGTGTGCGGCCTTTGCCGTCGCTTGAGGCCCAGATCGCCCCATGCATCACAACGTCAGCATGCCAATAGATAAAACGATGATTAAATTCCGGCAGCAATTCGGGCTCGGGAAGGTGCTTCCACGCCCCGGAATTGATATTACCGGCGATGGCGTCAACATAAAACCGTTGTTTGAAATCCAGCACCTCAGGATTGTCCGCGCCGATATCCGGCATATGGTCATCCCAGCCCGGGTGCTTACCGATGGCATAAAAACTTAATTCTGCCGCGCCGATTTTAGGCTGCATGATTCGGGCGGTAAGTCTGGAGAAAAAAGCCATCAATATCCCATTACCTGCAGGTCAGGGAGCATGGGCCTTGGGCCACGCGGAGATGCGCGGCAGAGGCCGTGAAAAGCTCAATGACAAGACCAGTTTTCTATCTTTTTTAAATTGATCGTGCGTTTGAATTATTACCTGCCAATGCTTTCCATCGGCTGATTTGCCGTGATACCGATAAAGCCACTGAAGGGGTGCCCAAGGCCCACTGAATGTAAGAACGTGGTTGGGCTTGGGGGCCGGGGTGGCACTGGGGTCGGATTCATAAAATTTTAATTCAAGTTTCTGCATTGCGCCGCCCGGTATCACAATCCGGCCAAGCGAATCCGCCGCCGGAGAACGAAAACTCACCACCCCCAGCACCCGGCCCGAATCAGTCACGGTCATATAGGGCCAGATGATCTGGGCGGTATTATCGCGTGCATTGAGTTTATCCTTGGCCGACACCTGCATGCGGCACAGAAGCGGTTTTCCGGATACGCCGTGGAGCGCGGCAAGGATTTGCCGGATCGTGACAATCTGTTGCGTGGTCAAACCGAATACGGAATACGACACCTCGCCCTGCATCTGCCGCAGCAGATGATTGACGGCGGAATCGGGTGTGTGATCGGCAACAGGTTTGACGGACACAGGCAGGGAATCAATATTGGCGGCGAATTTTCGAATCGTAGCGGACGAGAATTCAGTGCTCGGCGGGCCCCCATTGGCGGGGATAAACAATGGAAAGGCCGGCTCCCGGCGCAAGCGGGTTAGAATGGCGTCGGCCCGTGAGAGCGCATTGCTGGCCAAGGCCCGGAATCCCGCCAGTGTCAGCGATGACAGGTACAACTGTGCATATGATGGTGCCTGCCCGGCACGGATGACATAGCGGCGGTAAAGATTGATGGGTTTTTCCGCCAGCAGTTGCGCCCGCGCCTGGAGCGGATCGGAACTCACTTGCATCCAACGGCGCAGTATTTTTCGCCAGGCACTCTGCTGTACGGGACTGTTTAATTGCTTTAACCCTGTTGAGATGGATGCCAGCATCCCTGCGTCATGCGTCAAATGCCCTTGGGAGACTGCCGCCAGTGCCCGCTGCACCTGTGTGCCCAATTTAATCAAGTTAGCATAAAGCCGCCCCATTTGAAGCGTTGAAATACCATTATAAAATTGTGGCCACGTCACCGAACCAATCTGCAATTGGTCGGAAACCACGCCCGACCAATATTGCAGATAGGCTTGTCGATAGGCACTGAAAGCAGCATCGGACCTTTGATAACGCGACCTAAGCTCCGCGGCCCCAAATACGACCGACACACCGGCCGAGGTGCCCGGCTCACCCTGAAGGTACCGCCCCATCGCTGTCCAGGCGGCCAGCAATCCACCGCCGACGCGCGGATCAAACGCAGCATTAAACGGCTTGCCGGATGCGGGCATCAGTACGATGTCCGGACGGCGGGGTAAGGGGGTATCCTGCTTGGCGGCGGCCTGGGCCACCAGGTGCTCCAGTTCCATTGCCCCGGCATAGTGGGCTCGGGTGGCCAGACGGATAACCGCCGCCAACCGGTGGGCCTGCACCACGGTCAAACCCGCAAGGGCTGCCTCGACCGCAGATTTATTAAATGGCTCGACGTTCGGAGCAATTTTTGCCACCCGCTTAAGTAATGCCGTGGCAGCGTTATGTATCCCCTGTACCCTGGATTGAAACTGCACCAGCCAGGGTGCGGTGGAAAGCATGTCTGTCGGATTGGCAGGTAAGGTTAATGACTGATCCACAGCCTCATAGATGCGGCCACGCCATGTGACGGCGCGATGAGAGCCTACCACAACGAGATCGCGCTGGTCTATGGACTGTAGTTCGGCGGCGGCATCGACGGCAAGG
>JAKAEB010000008.1 GCA_021818445.1 Planctomycetota bacterium | reverse complement strand
ACTCGCCGCATCAACACCTCACAAGGAAGAAAACAGCACAAAAAAATCCTGATTTATGGTACAGACTTTTGCCCCTGGTTGAACGAAAACGCCATTTTTACCACCCAACTGCGAAGGTTGGGCTAAATGTTGGCAGTGGGCTGTATACCCATCTGGGTACGACGTTCTGACAACAGGGTTGGTGCCGGAAGCCGTTCCTCCGGCCTATGAGAAGGGATTATTGCAGCCAGCGAGATTGAATGCACCCGCATGAGATGAGACGGTTGGTCGCACCAAGCGCGTAGGGAGGATTTATTCTGCGGCCGCAGGATTACACAACTTACGCCTCATAGCCTTCGCCAGACCGTCGGAATCCTATCTGGAGGACCCCATGCGCTTGACGAGAGCGCGCCAATTTTTGCATGACCAGTCGAGCGAGGGGGGCATATTTTTTACTGGCTCTCCGGCCGTGCAGATATCCGCCAGCTTTTTGGCCGCTTCAGCGGCCTCCCTGCTGTCTTTAAGCCTTGGGCCTTCGGAATTTTCGTTCGTCCTGCCGGTCTTCAGGAATTCAATCCAATTCTCCAGCCGATCCCGCGCAAATATGAAAACGATCCGGTTGAAATCGTCGAGCTTGATTCCCGACTGCTTTGCTTCCTTCCAGAATTCAGCCTTAAGCGCTTCGCCGTCAGCACAATTATGATCGCAGTCCGACCACACCATCAGCGTCGTATCAGCGCCGGCGTCCATGCAATGACGGCATTCTCTTGGCGTCTGCTTGATAAGTTCCGATCGGCTTCCACAGGGTTGCAGCCGGATGACATTGCTTCCCTCCCTGCGAAGCCAAGCCGGCTTAAGACTTTTCATCAATTTGTTGATGAAAACCGTATCAATGCTGCTTTTTTCACCTTCGCAGAGGCAAACAATCTGCGTTCTACCCGCCACGGGCCCACCCCCTTGCGATTGCTTCACCGGCGTTCATCCCTTCCGGCACCTTAAGCTGCCCGATCCGAGTTGGGGAAGTATGATTGTCTCGCCAAAGATAGCAACCATTCGATTCTCCGCTATTGCTGAGGATCTCGGGGTGATGCGAAATGACCAAAAGCTGGTGATTTGGGTCCAACCGTTCGCGCATTGAAAGAACCCAAGGCTGAAGTTCCGGCAGGCCAATGAAATTGTCCGGCTCGTCAATAGTCACAGTCCTCACGGCACCCGTCTCCAGCGCCGCCCGCACCATATAAAGTCCAATTAACGCCCGCTCCCCATCGGAGAGTTGTTCAAAAAAAAGAAGTGTCGATTTACCCGATTTATTTTCAAATCGAAGTTGCAACGCCTTTGCGTTAATGCCCACATCCACCAATTTAAATGATTTAAAGTCGGGCCAAACATCCCGCAGCGCGTCGCGCAGCGTATCACTCCATTCCTGCTCCTGGTAAAGTGATCGATACCACGAGGTGAGATTGATCATCGATAAATCGGGATGCCGCAACTCCCCCTTGCTCTCAGGCTCCATGCTTCGGGGATTGGGACGAAGTATTAATAGCTTGGCGATCTCCTCCTGGAGCAGCGAGAGCTTATCGAGACTGCCACGTGGTTGGATGGCTGAAAGCGCTGCCTGTCGCCAGTCGAGCGGGAAAAAGGCTTGACTTCCGTCCGCCCTTAAGAAACGCACGCCATCCAGATTACGCTCGAAAAGCGGCTGACCATCACACAGGCCCTTCTCATGAATTACCCGCGGCTTTTCATTGTCGTTCGTTTGTTCGATATGGACTACGTACTCAAATACTCGCCCGTCGACACTTAAACCAAGTTCGAACTCCTGTACGCGGCTGTCGAGCCATTCCGTGAAATCCAATCTGGGAATGTCGCTCTCGCCGGTACCGCCAAGCGACGCGTCGCCGGTCGCAAGATTCCGCAGCAGGCGAAGTGCATCGAATACAGAGCTTTTGCCCGCACCGTTGGGCCCGCATAAAACTGCAAATGAGTCAAACTTAGCCTCAAAAGCCACCAGACAGCGGAAGTTATTGATGTACAGTCTCGTGATCATCCCCGATATCGTATTTTATTTGGCACCGCACGTCCATTATTGCCCGTGTGCGTGTTGATATGGGCGTTGCAATATTTCCGGGCGGAGGCGGAATCGCCAAAAACAAAGCAAACCGCGGCGTTTCCCGCGGCCAATCCGAAAGGCGCATTCGGGTGAGGAAACCCACGATCCCGGGGGGCGTTAGAGCCTGTTTGGAAACTCCGCCGGGAGCGCCTTGGGGCGGAAAACGGCCACGCCCTTTTGACATAGTGGTCACGCCGGTCGCAGATATCGTGTGCGTTGTCGCGAAGAAATTCCTCAATAATCCGGCGCAACCCCGCGCGCGAGGTTTTATCCCAAGTCGGGTCGATTTTGTTGCTTTCTCTGCGCCGGCTGGAAATGTATTGTAGTGCTTCAGTCGGACTTGGAGGAACGGGCTTTGTGGCGTGGGTGTAATCATTTCCGGTGCCTGCTGACGGAATCGGGTACCGCGCCTTTGATGAGGCCCAACGCCTGGTCGAAGCAGGCCGCCAGTTGCGGCGTCACCACATCATTGTGCGGCGGCGCTGAAGCGTTGGCATCCGCCACGCCCGCTGCCAAGTGCGGGACTAAGCCGCCGACCTTCACCTGCGTCGGGAGTTCGAGGAAGTCTTTAATATATTTTGGCATTACCGGCCACCTTCCATATGCAACGCTCTTGTTCACTGTGCCTGTGCTAAAACCGCGGCCTGCGCAAGGCGCAGCATTTCATCCAGCATCGCCTTGAGCCTGGGGCATTTTTCGTAGGCAATATTCGGGTCGAGCTTTTGAAAAAGCTGCTTTCCGTAGACCACTTTTTTGTAGGATTTGTTCGTGGCCTGCCGGTAGAGGCTGTCGAGAAGAACAGCCGGCGGCTCATTAAAATTGACCGTTTCCGGTCTGTTGACCCTGTCATGCAACCGATCGCGAATTTCTTTGGGAAACACATTCGGATCACTGAGCAGCCACGCCTCGGTTTCGTGAACCGCAAAAAAATGTCGGAATTTCTCGTGTCCCACCAATCTCTCAAAATGCTCCTTACCCCATGCATAACGATCGGCCGCGGACTCAGTATTGCGCGGATAGAACGTCGGCCCGTACAGATCCAGCAGCGCTATCACCGCAATCACGTCACGACAATTTGACCCATTTAGATGCATGTGCGCTTTTTGCCGCATATCGGCCGCCAGTTCCCTCCAGCCCTCGAACAGAACGGATTTGATTCCCACAGGTTGCTGCAACCGGGCATCAAGCCACCGCTTCAAAAAAGCCGGCACAGCGTTGTGTTCGGTATGGCCTTCAACAAGCAGAATAAACTTCAAGCAAAGCCCTCCAATTCCCCGGTTTTGAAAAGCGACCCCAGAGAATATTCCTTAAGCCACTCGCCAAGCGCCTCCTTCTCAAGCATCTTCAGAACGGTTTGTCCATCCTGCCAGAGCGCCACAGTCGTTGTTGGGGTATGATCTTTGAATGCATCGAGAAGTTGCGGCGAATGGGTCGTAAGGACAACCTGCGACCGCTGCGCGGCATCCACCGCGTATTCCGCCACAACAGGCAGCATAGATGGATGCAAGCCGGTTTCCGGCTCATCAATCGCAATCAGCGGTGCCGGGTCCGGGCTTGCCAATACCGTCAGCAGAAACAGGAATCGCAGGGTTCCATCCGAAAGATCCGCGGCCGATTGCTCCCTTTTTAAGCTCTTCCAACGTACCCGCAGTTGAATGCGCTGGTCAGCCGCGGGCGGAAACACAATTTCCTCGAAGTCGTCGCCGAAAGCCGCTGTCATCGCCGCGTTGATTTCCTGCTTGAACTCCCGGTCCCCGGTATAAAGCGTGTGCAGCACGCTGATGAGATTCTGCCCATCCGGATCGACTCGTTTTTCGTGGCGCGTTACCACCGCCTGCCGAATTGGTGAATCCTGATTCACGTGCAGGTCCTGATAGACTGACCATGCAGCAAGCTCGCGCCTGTAGGGTGGAATGTGCCCATTGTGACTGAACGGTCCCGCCGCCAATGACAGCAGTGTCTCATCTTCGGGGAGCGACTCTTCCGGCGCGACGAAGCCATGCTCATTTTCATCAAAAATATTGGCCCATTTCCCATCGCGGTCAAGGAGCTTGAATGGATCATCCCGCTCGCGGGTTTTCACGCGATAATAATTTCCCAGCAATTCGCGTTCCACCCGGTATGTGCTCGATGCGCCGACCTGGGCGAGTACAGTTGCGTAGGTAAGGCTGTTCCGTTCGGTATTGCGCCATGACTCGACCGGCGAACATGTCAGCCTCCAGGATATTTCTTTTGCCTTGCCATCCCAAAGCAATGGATCGATGCCCCCGTGAGCCTGTACATATTTGCCCAGCCCCCCCCGGGCCGACACCGAAATCAGCTCCAAAACGCGAAGGAGACTCGATTTGCCGGACCCATTGGGGCCGATGACAACATTTAAGTCGCCCGGCTTCCAAGTTATATCTTTAAGCGAGCGGAAACCCCGCACCGTTAATTCAAGAATTTTCATCAATATTCTCCATTACAACCCGGCCCGTGAATGCCAATGCTAAGATCAGCGCACTTCGCCGGGCTATTTCCATGTATCGCTCTCCAGAATCCCGAATTTCAGCTTCAAGTTAACCATGGTGGCAGATTTTGTCCAAAATATTTTCATTGGGCTTGCGGCCCCCCCACAGACGAAAGCATACTCATTGGGCGATCAATTTCAGGAGGTATTCTTCGCGCCGGCCGGCTGCCAGCCGTTTGTATTTGATACCCAGTTTGAGGGTTTTCTCCCGTTTAAGTAGATTCAGAGCCATCCGGTCGTGTATCGCTCCAGCCAGATACGGAGTGCCGGGTCGTTTGGTTCAGGCAATGGCATTTCCGGTGCCGGTTGGCGGAACCGGGCACAGTGGCCGCTGCTGACCAAAGATGATTTGCAAGCTATGATACATTGATGGCTAAAGCAAAGGTAAAAACGGGTATCTCTTTTGAAAAATCCAGCAAGTTGTACTCCCGGGCGGTTGAGCTGATGCCGGGGGGTGTGTCATCGCCTGTGCGGTCGTTCAAAAGTGTCGGGCTGGCACCGGTGTTTGTGCAATCCGGCCATGGCGCATACCTGAAGGATGTGGATGGCAACCGCTACATTGATTACGTAATGAGCTACGGCCCTCTGATTTTGGGCCATGCCCATCCGGCACTGCGGGCGGCCCTGGCCAAACAGCTTGGCAAGGGGACCAGTTTCGGTTGTTGCAGTCCGCTGGAAATTGAACTGGCGGAAATGATCACACATGCGTTTGCCTCGATCGAGATGGTGCGATTTGTGAACAGCGGGACGGAGGCGGCAATGAGCGCCATCCGTCTGGCACGCGGGGCGACGGGCCGGGAAATCATCATCAAGATGGCGGGTGGATATCATGGCCATGTGGACGCCATGCTGGTAAGTGCCGGAAGCGGAGCCACCACGCACGGTGTGCCAAGCAGCCCGGGGATATTGCGGAGCAGCGCCCAAAGCACGGTGGTGGTGCCGTTTAATGATATCCCGGCGTTGCAGGCCGCATTTGATGCCCACCGCGATGCGATAGCGGCGGTCATGATGGAGCCGATCATGGGCAACATCGGCGTGGTGTTGCCGCAGCAGGATTACCTGCGGAAGGTGCGGGATTTGTGCCGCTCGGCGGGGGCACTGCTGATATTTGATGAGGTGATGACCGGCTTTCGGGTTAGTTTCAGCGGTGCACAGGGGCTGTACGGCGTGATGCCGGACATTACATGCCTGGGCAAAATAATCGGTGGCGGGCTGGCAGTGGGTGCCTATGGGGGTTCGCGGACATTGATGAATCAGATTTCGCCGGCCGGGCCGGTGTATCAGGCCGGTACGCTATCGGGAAATCCGCTGGCGATGGCGGCGGGACTGGCGACATTGCAGAGTTTAGACCCGGAAAATCCGTATGCGCCACTGGCGCTGATGGGAAGGCGTTTGGAAGATGGGCTTAAAGCGGCGGCGGCGGAGCACCGCGTGGGCGTTCAGGTAGCGCGCAGCGGCAGCATGCTGACGTTATTCTTTTTACCGCGCACGGCCAAAGCCGATACCGTTATTGCCAATTATGCCGATGCATTAACCTGCGATACCTCGGCATATGCCTGTTTCTTTCAATCGATGCTGGAGCAGGGTGTGATGCTGCCGCCATCCCAATTTGAGGCGTGGTTTATCAGTGCGGCCCACACCATGGATGATATTGACGACACCATCGCCGCGGCGGGTGTTGCGTTGAAGCGCTGCGCGGAGGCAGCGGCACATGAGGATGGTGCCACAGCGGCGGTGACTTGCGGCGTGGGATGAAGGTGGGCTGCGTCATTGAATAATAAATAACAGCAGGTGGATGGGCGTTTGAAGATTCCAGATTTTATTTCCCCCATTGCCGCGTCGGCAGCGGTTCAGCAGATCATTACAGCACTGGGCACCACGCATGGGGTGACGGTAGGGTCGGCGGCCGGTTCATCGGCGTTGGCGACGGCGGCGGCCATGCAGGCCCTGTTGCAGAGGCCCATGCTGATGGTCACCGCGCATCTGGATGAGGCCGATGACGCGATAGACCAACTGGAGCTTTTTGCGCCCGATCGGAAGGTGTCGCTGTTTCCGGCGCTGGAGGTACTGCCCGGAGAGTCCAACGTATCGCCGGAACTTTTGGCCCAGCGATTGGGCGTGCTGGCGGACATGCAGGCGCAGCGGACGGCTGATTTTTACGCCGCGCCGGTGCAGGCGTTAATGCAGTCGGTACCCACCAGGGAAGCGCTGGAAGACCAGTTGCGCGTACTGCGGCCGGGAGGGAAGCTGGATTTTGAGCGGTTCCTTGGCTGGCTGGCGGACCGGGGCTATTTTCGGTTGGAATCTGTCGAGAACCCGGGCGACTACGCCGTGCGTGGGGAAATTATTGATGTATGGCCGGCGGCTGCGGCGGAGCCAGTGCGCATCGATCTGCTGGACGATGTGATCGAGAACATGCATGGTTTTGACCCTGTAACGCTGGGGCCTACCAAGCCGCGGGATGAGGTGCAGATTCCTGCGATTAATAATCCTGCGATGACTGATTCCGCCACCGGCAGTATTTTTGCGTGGTTGCCGCCGGAGACCATTGTGTGGCTGCTGGATTTACCGGAGGTGCATGATCAGGCGCGCAGTTATTACGACCGCATCAGCGATTCCAGAGGGCTTTACCCGCCGGACGCCGTGATGAAATTGGCCCAGCGGCATGATTTGGTTACCGTTTATCCGCGGCCCATCGCCGACGACGATGCGACCAATCTGCCGTGTGCTGCATTGCCACCGATCGCTGCCGATCAGAATGAGGCGTTAAAAGAACTGGCCGAGCGGGCGAGCGCAGGACGGGTGGTGGTGGTATGCCAAAACCCGTCGGAGAAGACGCGGCTGGCGGATTTACTTTTGGTGCGTCATCCCGATCTAACCGCCCCGGTGCAGATGCCCATAGGGGAATTGAATAGCGGGTTTGTGTGGCGGACCGGTGGGGATGGGGACCTGACGCTAATGGCCCACCATGAATTATTTCATCGTCACCATCAGCGACGGCGACTGCACATGATTCAGGGTGCCCGGCCGATTGACCACTTTTTAGATTTGCAACCCGGCGATTATGTGGTTCACGCCCACCATGGAATTGCAAAGTTTCAGGGCATAACCACGCTGACACGCGACGGCAAACAGGCGGAATACCTGACGCTGGTCTTTGCGCGCGAATCCACCTTGCATGTGCCGGTCGTGCAGATCAATCTGGTGCAGAAATATGTGGGTGGTGCGCAGGGACATCCGCCGCTATCGGTGCTGGGCGGGACGACCTGGGCGAAGCAAAAGGAAAAGGTGGCCGAGGCAGTAGAGCAGATGGCCGTGGAAATGCTGGAGACGCAGGCGGCGCGGGAACAGTCTCCCGGTTACGCGTTTCCGGAAGATACGGTATGGATGAAGGAGTTTGAAAATGCGTTTGCGTTTCAGCCGACGGAAGATCAGGTGCGATGCATCGGCGAGATAAAGGTCGATTTGCAAAAGCCTCGCCCCATGGATCGTCTGCTATGCGGAGATGTGGGCTACGGGAAGACGGAGATGTCAATCCGGGCGGCTTTTAAGGTATGCGAAGCGGGCAAGCAGGTAGCGGTGCTGGCCCCCACCACGGTACTGGTTGAGCAGCATGAGGAGACATTTAAATCGCGTATGGCGGGATATCCATTTATTGTGGAAAGCATTTCGCGGTTTAAGACCAGCGGGCAAATTCGGGCGGTTATTGAAAGATGCCGTAAAGGGCAGGTGGATGTGCTCATCGGCACCCATCGACTGCTGAGCCGTGATGTGCAATTTGCCGATTTGGGACTGGTCGTTATCGATGAGGAACAGCGATTTGGTGTTGAGCACAAGGAGCGTCTCAAGGCGCTGCGCACCACCGTGGATGTATTAACCATGAGTGCCACACCGATCCCGCGTACGCTGCACATGAGTTTGCTGGGCATTCGGGACATATCCAATCTGGCGACGCCGCCACGCGATCGGCGTAGTGTGGTCACGGAAGTTATCAGTTGGGACAGCCAGCGGATCAAACAGATTATTGATCGCGAGCTGCTGCGATCCGGACAGGTTTATTTTGTGCATAACCGGGTGATGGATATCAGAAAGATATCCGCATCTTTGCAGACCCTTGTGCCGCAGGCACGCATTGTGGTGGGCCACGGGCAGATGTCGGATGGTGAGCTTGAATCGGTCATGCATGAATTTACATCCCGGCAGGCGGATATTCTGGTTTCCACCACCATTATTGAAAGCGGTTTGGATATACCCACAGCCAACACGATGATTATTAATAACGCGCATCAGTTCGGGCTAAGTGATCTGCACCAACTGCGGGGCCGCGTTGGCCGGAGTAAACAGAGGGCGTATTGTTATCTGCTGCTTGCCGACGGTCGGACGCTGACGGACACGGCGGCCAAACGGCTTAAGGCGATGGAGGAATATGCGTCGCTGGGTGCGGGCTTCAAGATAGCCCTGCGTGATCTGGAAATTCGTGGCGCCGGCAATCTGCTGGGGAAGGAGCAATCGGGACACATTGCCGCGGTCGGCTATGAAATGTACTGCGAACTGCTGGAGGAGGCGGTTAAGAAGGTGCGCAATGAGCCGATCCCGCGGACGCAGGAAATAAATATGGATATTGGCATGACCGGCACCCTGCCGCGCAGCTACATAGCGGCCGATCGGCAGCGTATGGATATTTACCGCCGCCTTTCGCGGTGCCACACACGCGAGGTACTTCAGACACTGCGGGCGGATGTGCAGGATGCATTTGGGCCATTGCCACCGCCGGCGCGGATGCTTTTTGAACTGGCAGAATTGCGTATAGCGGCGGCGGGCAAGTCGATCGTCAGCCTGATATCCAAGGCACCGGATGTGGTATTTCACTTTGGCGATTTGCGTGAGGCCGGGCCACTGCTGGCCAAAGCGCCGGGGGCGGTGCGGCCGATTGATGAGAAAAATATTAACTTGCGGCTGCCGCCGGCCTACTTTCAGGGCGATACGCTGCTGCTGGTGCTGCGGCGCCTGTTTGGCCTGGAAGAAGGGGCACAAGCCGCGAATAGCGCAGCGCGGTCACCGGCCATGCCTTCGGCCAGATGACCGGGTTGGTGCACTGCCATGCAGGCAAGTCAAGGTAGGCTGTGCTTTGCCATGAAGCGTGAGTGACGAGACCGCCGGTGCGGATCGCTATGGTGACTGGTGCGCAGCGCTGTGGCAGGCGATGGCAGTCATGGTGCCGATACCACGCGGCGATATGGCCAGAAAACCTGACTACAAGTGGATGGGGCGTGGGGTTATTTTGGGCAGGCGGACTGAGTTACAAGAGAATGGTGGCAGACCATTGCATGCCACCTCAGGCTGCGGGCTTTTGGCGATGGATCAGAGCCTCAACATCCGAGAGTGATTGCCGCACGCCGTCCATGTAGGGGTAGATGGCCAGTGCCCGGCAATAAGCCGAGCGTGCGGCCTGAAATTGTCCCTGCTGGGCGTGACAATGGCCCATGCCGGCGAGTGCTCCAAAGTGCGGCGGCATAAGAGCCACAACGCGGAGGCAATCATCGATTGCCTCGCGGTATCGGCCCGATAGGTAATAGGCGATGGCACGCTGATTGAGGGCCTCTGCAAAGGTGGGGTCGGCGTCGAACGCTAATGAAAATTGATTGACTGCCGTAAGGTAATTCTCATGCTCCAGATGTTTTGAACCGCATTTAAGATGGCACACCGCCTGGGGCGATCCACTGCGGAACCAGATGCTCCAAAGTGCGTTTTCAGCCCGCCTGTGAATGTCGGGGCGCGGCTTTCGCAGCAGGCATTGCAGCTTGACTATCGCCGACTTGTCGCCGCACAAAGCCAAGGCGTCAATCGCCAGTGCCGATATTTCGATATCCCGGGAAGATGCGAATGTGCAGAGTTCCGCAGTGGGCCAATGCTGAGTGATGAATTCGGCGGCGGCGTGGGCACAACTGCGCCGCATCAGGGGAGAAAGCAACTTCAGAAACTCCACCTCCGGCGAGGGGTTGAGGTTATTTTGGTTGGAATCGATCTCAAACATCTTCACGCTTAAAAAATGTCACGCAGCCACCCTGATCACGACTGGAGTATTCTAGGCTGAAAAAAAACACTCCGGCAAGCGCTCGGGGCGTGTCGGCAAGACAGGGGTGGCCGGCGCGTGCGAGAGCGGCAGTGATTTGCACATCGGATTAATACGCAAAAATGAAGATTTTGGCACAATAAATGACCGTTTTTGCTACTTTTTGGGTGCCGGCCTGCCGACGGATTATCCCTTGATGCCGGTGGTGGCAATACCGCGAATAAACGTCTTTTGGGCCAGAAAAAATATGACGATAATGGGAAGCACCACCAGTACCGTAGCCGCCATGAGCAGGGTATGGGCCACTCCACCATGCCGCGTCTGAAAAAATTGCAGGGCCAAGGCCAGCGTGAAGGTGCGTTGGTGGGTGAGATAAACCAGCGGGCCGATAAAATTGTTCCACGATGCCACAAATGAAAACAACCCCACCACCAGCAGTGCGGGGCGGGTGAGGGGAACCATGATCCGCCACCAGATGCGGAATGGGCCGGCACCGTCGATGACGGCGGCTTCGGTCAGTTCGTCCGGGATCGTCAGGTAGAACTGCCGCAATAAAAAAATATAAAAAGGCGGGGCCATAAAGGTTGGCAACCAAAGGGGCAGATTGGTACCGATCCATCCGAAATCGCGGTAAATCTGGTAGAGGGGAACCATCATGACTGAAAAGGGAAGCATCATGGAACCCAGGACGATCCAAAATAAAATTTGTCGGCCATGCCAACGCAGTTTGGTAAGTCCATACGCCACGAGAGAGGCCGAGAGCATGCTTCCGATCGCGACCAGAAGCGCAATGACAAGCGTGTTGCGGGCATAAAGCGGCATCTTAAAGAAGGGGCTTTCAATTACCTTACGGTAGTTATCGAGGTGAAGTGGATGCGGAACCAGGAGCGCACTGAACGCCTTACCGGCACCGGATGGGATGTGCGACATGGCCTGCCGTTCCGTTTTGACGCTGGTGTCGAGCATCCAAAACAGCGGGGCGAGATAGATCAGTGCTACCGCCAATAGTGCCACCTGCACCAGCAGCCTTTGGGCGAAGAGGGCAGACCGATTTTGACCGGGCATGCTCATCGGTAGTGCACCCACTTTCGTGCGGACCAGAAAGCGATGACCGTCAGCAGCAGAATGATGACGAGTTGCACCCAGGCCATGGCGCAGGCGGCACCCATGCGCAGTTGCTGAAAGCCAGCTTCAAAGAGATACATACTGTAAAAAAGGGTGGAGCGGCCGGGTCCACCGTGCGTCATGACGTACGGCAAATCAAACACCTGCCAACTGGCGATAATGCCGACAACCAGATTAAAAAAAATAACGGGCGTAAGCATCGGGAGGGTAACATGGCGCAGACGCCGCCAGCCGGTTGCACCATCCAGTGCGGCCGACTCATAAAGTTCCAATGGTATTTCATCGAGGCCGGCGAGAAAAATAATAACGGTCTGGCCAACACCCCAAAGACTCAGCAGGATGATGGTGGTCATGGCCCAGTTTCCATCGGCAAGCCACAGGGGGGGCTTAAGATGGCGGAGGGCGTGGACGAAGGCGGGTGCAGCGTGGAAGGCAACGGCGATGTCGGCCAGCAGGCCGCCGACCCAGCGGCAGGGAAATTTAAGTACAAAGTTTATCGGTCCGTGCACGGGACTGAGCATCCACCGCCAGATGACGGCGGTGGCGACCAGAGGCAAAAGACTGGGGATAAAGACAATGGTTCGGTAAATATTACGAAACCGATTGGGCACATTAAGCAGCAATGCAAGAAAAAGACTCCAGGCCAGGGCTAAGGGGACGGACACGGCCGAAAACAGGCAGGTGTTCAGCAGCGACCGGACGAATGCGTCATCTGAAATAAGATGGGTGTAGTTTTTAAGCCCTATCCAAATGGGAGGAGTGAGCATGGTGTAATGACAAAAGCTGTAGTAAAAGCTCAGTCCGAGGGGGATGACCAGCAATACCGCCACCCCGACAATAAATGGTGCGGCGAAAGCCATACCAATAAGTTGATCGCGCCAAGTGATGCGACTATACGCTGACAATTCGCGCTCCCCGGTGTGTGATACCCTGCAACCCATGCCGTTGGTTATGGCATCATATGCGACCAGCCGCGACGTTGCGAGCCGTCGGCGGCAGCGTTTAACGCCGCCGTTTTTCAATCAGTCGCCGACGTGCTTCAAGCTGGCGTTCCTCGCGTTGCCAGCGGTCCACCAGATGCTGGGCGTGCCGAAAGGTAGTGGTGACACTTTCGCCGTTCCAGACTCTGGATGCCGCCAATGAAACTTCGGATTTGACGCGGGCCACAATGGGGCTGGCCGGATTGGTCTGAATGCCGGGAGAGGTCATTTCCTTTTGAAATTCACGGATAAAGGGATTGCGGTTTTTTTTGAAAAATTCAGGGCTTATTTTAAGCAAGGGGCTGGCCTTGAACTGTTTTTCGTTGAGGTATTCAATATTTTTTTGCTGGATGAAAAACGCCAGCACCTTCATGGCGGCTTTCACGTGTTTGGCCCCTCGCGGAATACCCCACATGTCGCAATCGCCCCAATTGGCGCTGCGAGGCGAACCGGTGGCGGTGGGAAACGGGGCCACCCCGTAATGACCGATAAGATTTTTGTTGTAACGCTGGATGAACTGCACAAAGTAGGTTCCCTGCATTTCCATGGCCACCTTGCCGTCCATGAATGGATTGTTGGAGGACGCAAACTGCCCAAGCCCGCTTTCAAAAAGTTTCAGTCGATTGCGTCCCAGCTTTTTCGGCCAACTGGCGTACCATCGATAAGCAGCAATTGCCTGCGGTGAATCGATATTAAAATGATGGGTGTGGCGATCATAAAGCTCGTTGCCAAACCACACACCCCATTCGCCAGTCCACCAATTTGGTTCATTGGGCAAAAATCCCGCCTGTTTGATCCGGCCATCTCGGCCAAAAACGGTAAGGCGGGCAGCCATCCGGTCCAATTGCTTGATGGTACGTGGCGGTTTGTTGGGATTAAGCCCGGCACGCGCAAAGAGTATTTTGTTCCAAAACAGGGCATTGGTTTCGGGCGTTGCAGGCAGCGTATACAACACCCCATGCGGTGCACAGAGCCGCCATATCCATCGGGGAAAACTGTGCCTTCCGACCACATGCCGGCGCACCAGTGGCGTGAGGGGTACCAGCGCATCATTAGCCATAAATTGACCCATCGGCTGCGACCAAAGGGCGATAATATCGGGCGGGTCGCCGCCGGCAATCGAGATAAGCGATTTGGTGATGGGATTGCTCATTTCCACCGCGCGGACATAGATTTTGGATTGCGAGTGATTGAACCGCCGGACGACATCGCCCATGGCACGCGCTTCAAAGCCTGTCCAGCTTTCCCAAAAGCTGACGATAATCCGCCCCTTGATTTTGGTTCCATCCGCTCGGCGGAGACTACCCGGACACGGGCCAAATATCAGCAGGTAAACTGAGGGAATGACGATCGCCGCCACCGTTATCCGGCTTAACCATTTCGTCCATGGAACAGTCATGATATTTTCAGGCACCCCAATCGAGCGTCAAACGCCGGCCGTCGATTTAAGTCTAACGGGTGCCAGTTTACCGCCAAATTACCGAATTTTGAACTGAATTTGTGGCCAAAGCGCCTCTTGGCCGAGTTAATGCATGGAAATTCTCTTCCAAATCATGGCGTATCGACGTATACTAATGTGCGTGATGGGCGTGTAGATTCGGTTAGAAGAATATCTCATGCCGTGTCAAAAAGAGGTGCGAAACGTGATTCACTTACCCACTTACACTCTGGCATTGTTCAACAATTTCTTTGACAGCCCGGTTGACATCGCCGTCATTGCCATTATCGCTTTGCTTCTTTTCGGCAAGCGTTTACCTGACTTGGCTAAAAGCCTTGGAAAGTCCATTGTGGAATTTAAGAAGGGGCTTAGCCAGACGACCGAAGAGATAAAAAAATCGACCCAGATCGACGCCCCGGATGATACTCAGGAACTTCCGCCCGCCAAATCGTCACCATCTGTCGGGGCGGGGGCATCGCAACCCAATCCGCGTCACATAAAGCAGGTGACCAGCGTTTCGGAAGAGCCATAAACGCTGCGGTCAGTCGCCAAGCACCAAAAAATTTTGATTCAGGCCGGTAAGTTGATTCGCAAGCCGTCATGTAGCACGCGGACTTGCGGTGGCAGTGTTTTTTCAATTTCATCGTGCGGCACATCGTGGGTGAGATGCGTAAAGTAAGCCCGCTTGGGCTTAAGATCGTCAATGATAGCCAACGCCTGCTCAAAACTCAGGTGCGTCGGGTGCGGATTGGGGCGAAGGGCGTCGATAATCAGCACATCGAGACCGACGAGCTTTGCGCGTTCGCCCGGAGGGATATCTGAACAATCGGTGCAGTAAGCAAAATTCCCGACCCGGAGACCCAATACCTGCACGTTTCCATGCGGCAAATAGATGGGCGTCCACGACCGACCGAAAAGTTCAAAGACTCCCTTTACTTCATTTAAATTAATTTGCGGCCGGTAGACCAGCGGGTCTGCGGCGGCCTGATCAATCGCGTAGGGAAACACCTGCCGGATTATCGACAGCGTTTTGGCACTCGCCCAGATGGGCATGTCGCGGCCTGAAAGGGTGTTGTAGCGGCGTACATCGTCAAGGCCGAATATGTGGTCGGCATGGGCGTGCGTCAGTACCACCGCATCGACCATATCGACACTGTTGGCAATCACAGCCAGCCGCAGTTCCGGCGGTGTATCAATCAGCACCCGATGGCCGCCGTAGCTTACAAGCACGCTGCACCGATTGCGTTTGTTGCGCGGGTCGGCGCTGGTGCAAACGCGGCAGTGACAGCCAATCATCGGCACGCCGGCGGAGGTTCCTGAACCCAGTACCAGAACTTCCATGGAATCAGAATAAGTCATGGCGACAACTTAGGCGGCCACGGGAATATCTGCAAGCGCAGCCCATGGTAAGAGCCTGTTTGGAGACGAGCATGGCGATTCAGACCCATACTTAATACGGCTTAAAGTGTTTGATGTAATGCTTCCACTGGGTGGCGGTATGAAAATCGAGCCCTTTGCTCCAGCAGGCACCGGCCCAGTAGGTAAGTTTTTGGCCGGGATTGACTTTCAGCAGCAGGATTCGGATGTTGAGCCGATCGTGGGTGACACCGACGAGTTGGGCGGGTTTCACCCGAACGCCAATTCCGGTTGAGCCATTATGGGGTTGAGGTGGTTCCCAATAGCTGAGCATGCCGTTTTTGGCGTCCACCACCAGCGTTCCCTTACCATGATTGGCGACGCCGACACCAACGGTAATCGGCCCGGGCTTGTTGGATTCCAGCACGGTAGAGATGCGATTGAGATTGCTGCCGTTGCGCAAGGTAATGGTGCGCAGCTCCCACACCATGCGTCCATTGCCGACTTTCCAGGGTTTGTACCACACCTGAAACTTGACGCTGCGGGGTCCGTGCTTAATAAACCGATAATACTGCCAATAGGTGGAATTCCATAATCGGCCCTTGGACCAGATGCCCGATCCGCCGCACCCGCGGCTGAAGCCGGTTTCATAGCAATCCAAACCGTTACCCAGATTGACGTGATAAACGCCCAGTTTGTAGCGGATGTTGATGATGGGGTAGCGGACAGATTTAACCCACACATCGATGCCGCTGCCGGCGGGCTCTACCAAGCCCAACTGCGGGCCGTAGATGCGGTAAGCGATGCGGTTGTCCTCCCAGGCGATATCGTCGTAACGCTCGGGCACGTAGCGCCCAAATGCCTCACCGGTGGGTTTGGGGATGTGATGATTGACATAGTGCTGGGCAGGATGCCGGACAGGCGGTTTGGGCAGCGGCGGGATTTGCGGCAGGTTAAAGGGTGCCAGGCGGGCCATCTGGCTGCCCGCCATTAAAAATGCCCCCACGCCGTATGGACGGCTGCACCGGGCCGACACCCAGGCCGGTGCAGAGCCGGTGCGCTGGGTTCGGCCAATAAGCCCGTTGCTCATCTGGCACTTCAGCAGGCCTGCCCATGCCCGGATTATGACAGGGTCAAAACGCTTTTTATTTAATATGCCGTGCCGCACACCCCATGCCATGGCATAGCAGTCCAATGCCGTGCCGCTGGATTCCGGTAACGGATACCAGGCGGGGTCCGTCAGGCTGGGTGTCCACAGCCCATCGGCGGGCTGCAATTGCGCCAGACGCCCTGCCATCTGCTGCATCAGCTTGACATAGCGGACCCGATGAGGCGAATCAGACGGCATATATTTTAATATCTGCGCTACGGCCGCCAGTACCCATCCATTGCCGCGCGACCAGAAAATATGATGGCCGTTGGGATCCATCGCATGGATAAAGTGTGGATCGCGGTAAAACAGATGTTCTTTCGGATCGTAGAGCATTTTTTGGGTTCGGGCGAAATTGACATTCATGATGTGGAGATAATGAGGATTATGCGTCTGGGCCGAAAGCCGCGCCAGCACCGGTGCGGCCATAAATAATGCATCGCACCAGTACCAAGGGGCCGATCGATTCCATCGACCTGCTACTGACGCCCCGGGATTAAATTTCATCCGCGCGAGCGCCTGCGCCGCATGTCGTAATTCGGTAAGCATGATGGGACGATGGCGCAAGGCATAGACCGCTTCATACAGGCGGCCGATGCAGAGATTGTTGGCATTTTTCAGACCGCCAAATCGGCGACCAAGCGCATAGTGTGCCGCACGGGCGCGTTCACGCATGACGGCGGCATACAGCGGACTGTGGGTGAGCCGCTGGACAGCGGCATAACCACCCCAGAAAACGCCACCAAGCCATGTGGTATCCATATGCTCGCCGTAGGCGTACATCTGGGCGTAGGCGGCGCGATGCAGTTCGGCGATGATGACTTTTTTAGTCTGTAATTGCGGTGTCGGCAAAGTTGCAGCCGACGCCGGGGCGGAGATGCCCGCCGCCAAAGATACAGCCAAGATGGTTCCTGCCAGCACCCGGCGACACAACAACGCCTGATTATTCATGACGGACTCCTACCTGCTATTTTTCCAATGATTAAGACCGGTCGATGATCCTCATCGGCCCATCCAGCCACCATCGACCGTCAAAACCGTCCCATGAATGTAGCCGCTGGCACGACTGGCAAGGAAAACGGCCGCCCCGGCAATATCCTCCGGAGTGCCCCATCGACCCGCCGGGATGCGATCCAGAATCGCGCTGTTGCGTTTGGCGTCGGCCTGCAATGGCGCGGTGTTGTCGGTGGCGATATAGCCTGGTGCAATGGCATTGACATTGACACCTCGACCCGCCCATTCATTGGCCAAAGCCTTGGTCAATTGCGCAACTCCACCTTTGCTTGCGGCATAACCGGGCACGGTAAGACCACCCTGAAAACTGAGCAGTGAAGCGATGAAGATGATCTTGCCTTCGCCCCGGGCCAGCATTCCACTGCCGATACCACGCGCGAGCAGAAATGGAACCGTGAGATTAACCGTTAACACCTCATCCCAATTCTGATCACTGTGATCCACCGCAGGCTGGCGGCGGATGATACCAGCGTTATTAACTAAAATATCAATGGATATTTTATGTGTCTCATCCAGCAGGTGCTTAACCGCGGCTCTGTTGGATAAATCCACCTGATAACGCGCAAACCGCCGCCCTGCGGCAATGACCGCCTGTTCCACGTCACTGTCGGGCTCCAATTGGCGGCTTACGCCCAGAATATCGGCCCCGGCCCGGGCCAATGCGATGGCAATCGCGCGTCCGATGCCCCTTCGGCATCCGGTGACCAGAGCAGTCCGGCCTTCAAGTGAAAACATATGATCCATCAATCGCCCTTTACATCAACGCAATTCGGCAACTGCCACGCCGTCCATATCAGTGAACTGCTGATTTTCACCCCCCATCCCCCAGCAAAAACTGTATGCCGCCGTGCCTGCCCCGGCGTGGATGGACCACGGTGGCGATAATACCACTTCACCATCCGCCACCATCAGATGCCGCGTTTCGTCGGGACGGCCCATTAAATGAAGCACCCGGGCGTCGGCAGGCAGGTCAAAGTAGAGATAAATTTCCGACCGGCGGAGGTGCGTGTGCGGCGGCATGGTGTTCCACACACTACCCGGGGCCAGGCGGGTAAAGCCCATCACCAACTGACAGCTTTTTACTCCGTCGGGGTGAATGTATTTGTACAGTCGCCGCTGATTGCTGCCGGCCGGCGATCCCAAATCAAGCGGTGTGATCGAGTCGCGACGAATCAGGGTTGTGGGGTACTGGCGGTGGGCGGGAAAACTGAGGAGATAAAACTTTGCGGGTTCTCTGGCTGCCACACTGCCAAAGGTTATGTCCTTACTACCCAATCCGATATAGAGGCCATCACCGTTGGCCAGATCATACCGAACGCCATCGACGACAATGGTTCCCGCCCCACCGATATTGAGTGCGCCCAGTTCCCTACGCTGGAGGAAATATTCGCAGCGCATGGCTTCGCTGGCCAACAAAGGAAGCGGGCGCGAGGTAGGAACCGCACCGGCGATAATGGCACGGTCCAAATCGCACCAATTGAGGTTGATTGTATCGGCAGTGAAAAGAGATGCGATCAGAAAACTATCGCGCAATTCGCCGGTGTTCATATGCGCGTAGCGTTGCGAATCCGGTACCAGGATATGTCGCATGCCACCATACCTTTCCACGTTGCCAACTCCTGACGACCCCTTGCGATAGATGCCCGGAGATATCGATAACATATTCGCGCGCCGGGAAAGAGGCAAAACACAATTTCCATTTGGCGCGGAAATTTATTTGCGATCGTTCTCGATTAGTGCGGCCATTCATGTGCAAGATAAATTGAAACAGGGAAGCACATTATTCATTTGCAACGCCGCAGGCGGCATATGGCCAGCGGCTTGCCGGTGGTTGGCAATTTGGCCGATGCCGGACGGGCTGCGATATACGGTGGCGGATTTTGCGGGCAGCGGACACCGGGCAAGCCCGGTGCTATGTACTATTACTATTAGTTAATGTTTGCGTTGCTTGGCGTTTCTTGGCGTCCTCCGCGGCCTTTGCGGTGAATCAAAATACCTATTCGCACCGCCGAGGTAACTGTTTGCACCGCCGAGAGCGCCAAGAGCGCGAAGACTTGCGAATGTGATTCTTTCGTATTTTTTTAGTTCTCTCCGCGGCTCTGTGGCTCTTCGCGAGATCGTAACTCTTCTCTGTGCGAGTTAAGGTATCATGCCGCTGGCATGATGAAAGTTGTCTTCTTTTTGGCGCGCAGAGAATAAGAGCCGCAGAGGTTAAGCCATAGAATCACACGCGATTCATTGGCCGAATCTTGAACTTTAAGCAACACCGGGCAAGCCCGGTGCTATGTACTATTACTATTAGTTAATGTTTGCGTTGCTTGGCGTTTCTTGGCGTCCTCCGCGGCCTTTGCGGTGAATCAAAATACCTATTCGCACCGCCGAGGTAACTATTTGCACCGCGGAGAGCGCCAAGAGCGCGAAGACTTGCGTATCTGATGATTTCGTATTTTTTTAGTTTTCTCCGCGGCTCTGCGCGAGATCGTAACTCTTCTCTATGCGAGTTAAGGTATCATGCCGTTGGCATGATGACAGTTGCTTTTTTTAGCTCGCAGAGAATAAGAGCCGCAGAGGCCGCGTCACAGAATCACACGCAATTCATTGGCCGAATCTTGACAATTGAGCAACACCGGGCACGCCCGGTACCATACCTTTTGGTGCCAGCGTTTTGGCGCACAAGCCGCCATCTCCGCGGTTAATAATACTTATGCTATTATTAGTCTTGCATCGCCAGCAGACCAATAGAGCGCAGAGATATTGTCATGGGCGATGCAAGTGTACTGGCGCAAGCGGGCGGCTTTTACACGTCCAGATTGCGCACCTCAAGGGCATGGTCTTCAATGTAGCGGCGACGTGGTTCGGCATCCTCACCCATGAGAATGCTGAACATCGCCTCGGCGTTGCCCGCACCTTCCAATGTCACACGCAAAAGACTGCGACGGGACGGGTCCATTGTCGTTTCCCAAAGCTGGTCGGCGTTCATTTCTCCCAGACCTTTAAAACGCTTAACCTCCACACCCTGCTTGGCGATTTCATGGATGGTGGGCACGATGGCGGCAAGGCCGGCGATTTCCCGTTTAAAATCATCGCCATTCTCGATGCGGTAACGGGTGAGTTTGGTTTCACCGCTGTCAAGTTCTTCGATTTTTAACAGATAATCATCAATGGGCAGATCCACTTCCGCCAGTTTTTCAAATAATTTTTCAAGATCGCGTCCTTCGTGCAATTCCTCATTTTTAACCAGGCGACGCATCGCCGCCCGACGCTCCTCGGCTGCCTTTTCCATCTGGGCTTTGGTGACTTTATCGGCGTCATCACCGTTTTTGCCGATCTCGGCAGGGTGTACGCCGCGGATTTTATCCTCCAGTTCATCCATGCCGTGCTGCTGGACGAAGGCCTCATATTCATCTGTGGAGAAGAAAAAATGCTCGCTGGAATCGAGGATCACATGGTACTGAGGCAGCTTGCCGTGGTTGCGGCGCAAATCGAGCAGCTTAACAAATGGAATGCCCCGGCGTTCGGTAATTTTGGCCAAGTCGTCAACCTGCTCAAGCATTTGCACTACGCGTTTAAGATCGGCACCTTTGAGGGAGGCAATATCCTTGCCTTTTTTGTCGCGGATAAAAAGCGTGGTGCCATCCACCCCCAAATCGAGATACGTTTTGCGGATGGCCGCCTCATTGCGTACATATTCCACATGCTTTTTTCTTGCCACCTGATAGAGCGGCGGCTGGGCGATGTAGACGCGACCATCGCGCACCAAGGCATTCATCTGGCGGTAGAAAAAGGTCAGCAGCAGCGTGCGAATGTGTGATCCGTCCACGTCGGCGTCAGTCATGATGACCAATTTGCCGTACCGGAGTTTGGTTAAATCCAGATCGCTGGCACCGATGCCACAGGCCAGGGCCTGCACGATGGTGCGAATTTCTTCATTGCCCAGCATTTTGTCCACGCGGGCCTTTTCCACGTTGAGAATTTTGCCTTTGATGGGAAGAATCGCCTGAAACACACGGTCGCGGCCGCTTTTGGCGGTGCCACCTGCCGACTGTCCCTCAACAATGAACAATTCGGTGGATTCCATATCGCGGCTGGAGCAATCGGAAAGTTTGCCGGGCAGGCCACCGCTGCTTAGCGCCCCTTTGCGTGTCAATTCACGAGCCTTGCGTGCCGCCTCCCGTGCCTGACGGGCCAGAATTCCCTTTTGGATGATGCGTTTGGCGTCGCCGGGGTGTTCTTCCAGCCAATTACCGAAGGCTTCATTAACGGCGCTGGCGACAAAACCTTCTACTTCGCCATTGCCGAGCTTATCCTTGGTCTGCCCTTCAAACTGGGGATTGGGCACCTTGACGGAAATGACGGCACAGAGCCCCTCGCGCAGATCGTCGCCATTGGGAAGTTCTTTTTCATCTTTGATAACGTTATTGGATTTGGCATAAAAATTCAGTGTTCGAGTCAGCGCCGTCTTGAAGCCCGACAAATGCGTTCCGCCGCCCGGCGTATTGATGTTGTTGGCAAAACTGTGCAGGCTTTCGGCGTATCCATCGTTGTATTGCAACGCCACCTGAATGGAGAGGGGGTTGTCCTTGTCGGCTTCGGTCTTTTCCAGATATACGATCTGATTGTGCACCACTTCCTTGCCTTCATTGAGTTGTTTGACAAACTGCACAATGCCGCGGGTGTATTTGAATTCTTCCTTTTTGCCCGAGCGCTCATCAGAAATGAAAAAAGCCAGGCCCTCATTGAGGTAGGCCAATTCACGGCAACGGGTAACGATACGGTCATAGTCAAAATGGGTATCGGCAAAAATTTCGGGATCCGGCTTGAAGGTGACTTTGGTGCCCGTCCGCTGTGTGGGTGCTCCGGTTTTAAGATTTCCCTTCTTCACCCCTCGCTCAAACGACATGCTGTGGTGTTTGCCATCGCGGCAAACCTCGACAGTGGTCCATTCCGACAAGGCATTGACCACCGATGCGCCCACGCCATGGAGCCCACCGGAAACCTTGTAGCCTCCACCGCCGAACTTGCCGCCCGCGTGCAAGTCGCACATGACGACTTCCAAGGTGGATTTTTTCTCGGTGGGGTGCATGCCGACGGGGATACCGCGACCGTCATCTTCAACGCTGATGGAACCATCGGGATAAATGGTGACCCAGATGCTGTCACAGTGCCCCGCCATGGCTTCATCAACGCTGTTGTTGACGATTTCCCACACGAGATGGTGCAGTCCCCGCGTGGTGGTGTCACCAATGTACATACCGGGGCGCTTACGCACCGGGTCGAGGCCTTTTAACGCCTGAATTGCAGATTCATCATAAACGTTGGTATCGTTCGGCTTATCCTTCGCCATTAACACTCCATGCTATCAATACATGCGGATGCGCAGGCATCCTTGAAAAGCCTTAACTGACGCGGTGATTCGGGCTTTTTTGCGATCCCCGCAGTCCCTGAATTGTAGCCGAAATTACCGGATTATGACAGCCAATGAACCGCGCATGAGTGGTGCAACGGGACGGGCTTTCCTGACTTTATTCCTGGTGGCTGCGCATGACAGGCCGGGCGGATTGCCTTATGCCGAAGTTGCCGGTCAGCACGGATTGGCTGCCGAGCGGGATAGTCATATCCGTACGGCACCCAATGGGGGATAGCGCAACATTGGCTCCATACGCGGATGGCGCTACGGCGATGCTTACGGCAGGGGCGTAAGCGAATAATGATCCGCAGTTGGTGTGGCTGCGTTGTAAATCATTTTGCGATAGGCGGGGAACGTGGAATAAATGGCATTCACCATTTTATCCGCCATGCGATTAAGCTTTTTGTGCTCAGCAGGCGAGACAATCAGTCCGCGACTTTCCGCCCACCACGCAAAGTAACCTTCGATTGGCAACTGAATATACCGCCATGCGTAGTAACGCTCTTCCGTCAGATGCCAGAGCATATCCTGCACGTGGTAGGCCTGCAGCAGCATGGGTGTTTTATATTTCGCCAGGTTAATGCCCTGGGCCAACTGGGCGGCCGACAATTTGGCCACGGGCTGGCCATTAATTTTTAACTGATAATGAGCGGCCTTCAATCCACGAACGCGCAGCATTTCGCTGTCCAGGCGGGCGTAAAGGTGTGTTATTTTCAAAACGGCTGCCGCCAGCGGGCTGGTGTAACTGAAGTTGGGCTTCGGTGCCGGCCAAATTTGCATGGGGGGAAATTGCGGCCAGTTTTCATGGAGTGTCATCATCGGCATGGGGAGGGATCTGTCCTTCTGCGTCCAGCTTAAACTGCTGCCTGCCGTCAATTTTCGAACCTTGGTATTGACTGCGGATGCCACCTTGCCCTGGTTGATGGTGACGGACGAAACAACGGGCGTTGCATGCCATGCCCTGAGCAGGGTTGCCGCCATGATCAATTCGCCCGTGGCGCTCGGATGTACCCGCCCTGGAATGAATTGCTGGGCCAGCGGCTTGCTGATTTTCATCAGACCTTTGGTGACGTCTACCAGCGGTTTATTAAAATTGACACACATAAGGTGGTTGCGTGCGGCCAGCCGTTTGACAAATGCCGCATATTTTAACAGCACGGCATTGTAACCGCCGGGAAACCCGGGCTTCTGCGATACATCGTCAAATGGCGACGGCTCGATAAGAACGATCTTTACACCAGGCAGATGTTTTTTGAGCTGCCGGACAAGATAGACGTAGCCCTTGCGATAAACATTAAAAATTGATTGATTGAACGGCCGGTATTCTGCATCATTCATACCCAGCATAATGGTGACCACATTCGGCTTGAAGGGGAATACATCGCGTTTGAGCCGCACATTGATCGGGCCTGCCCAGCCGCCGCCGACTTTATCGCCACCTACGCCCGAATTGACATATTTAATTTTCAGATCGGGGAAGCGAGTGGTGGCGTAGGTTTCAACATCGACACCGTAAAACCGCTGCTCGGTGATGCTGTCGCCGTAAAAACATACGCGGTCGCCCGCCTTCAGGTAAAAATGCCTCTGCCCCACCGGCGTCGCCGCCCCGGCAGTGGTGGTTGCCAGCACGCTGCATCCCAGTATCGAAGCCATCACTGCAAGCCGGGCCATTCGCATCAAGATTCTCCTTACGCAATTTGGGTACAGCAGCACGCCAGCGGCGAGCCCACTGAGTTGAAATATAGCTGCAACGCCAACGGGTTGTCAATTGCAAGTTGCGCCATCCCCCGGCCGCCATGGCCGCCTGCGGAAAAACGCACACGGCGGGGAGTGCCCTGTAGCTTGAAGTTTTTTTCATCTTTATTTCATCCATGACTGCTATGCTTGGCCCGCAATGATTGCGACAGCGTCGGGCGTCCGACGCGGGCGATTGATAATTGGCAGACGTATTTCGGAGGCCAGTCGATTGAATAATGGAACCACACGCACTGATGGGCCGCATGGCACAGGACACATTTCTTCACCATCCATGTTGAACAAGGTACCGGAGATAACGGCGTATTTCTGGGTTATTAAAATCATGGCCACCACGGTAGGTGAGACTGCGGCAGATTTGCTCAATATCCGTCTTGGCTTCGGTTTAACCTGGACCAGCATTGTGATGGCGTTACTGCTGATCGTGGCGCTGTACTTTCAGTTTCGTGCCCGGCGCTATGTGCCCAAACTTTACTGGCTGGCTGTCGTGCTCATCAGTGTGGTCGGCACCTTGATCAGCGACAACTTGGCTGATAACCTCGGCGTGCCATTGATTGTGACGACGGTGGCCTTTTCGGTGGCGCTGGCGATATCGTTTATCAGTTGGTACGCATCAGAAAAAACTCTCTCCATCCATACCATCTTCACGCGGAAACGTGAGGGATTTTACTGGCTTACCATCCTGTTCACATTTGCTCTGGGCACGTCGGGCGGAGACTTTTTAGCCGAGCAGTTGAGGTGGGGGTATCTTAATTCTGCCTTTATTTTTGGTGCGGGCATCGCGGTCATCGCCCTGGGATATTACCGGTTCAAACTCAACCCCGTATTTGCATTTTGGGCCGCGTATGTCCTCACGCGCCCACTTGGGGCCTCACTGGGCGACTTGATGTCGCAGCCCCACAGTCTGGGTGGCCTGGGCATGGGTACGGTCGGCACCAGTGCGGTATTTCTTGTGACCATACTGCTTCTTGTGGCCTACCTCACCATATCCAAGGTGGATGTGCGCCCGGTCCCCATTGAGGCACGCGGCGTTGTGCTTGCAGATGAGCGCGACAATTCGGCGTCGATGTTTGAAGGCGAGATGTAACGGCGGATGGTCCGCCGCTATGGCCGCGCGATGGCAAAAATCTGTTGATCGTGACAGAGTTTTCAGAGCAGACGCAATAAATTTACCGGATGGCGTTTTTCTTATGCAGTCGTTGTCGGGCAGGTGCGTCAGACCTCATGCCGATCGGGCGTTAAGCCGATAACGATTGAGGGAGGTCGGGTGCCGCAGCATTCAGGACGAATGCCGCTTAGTGAAGATGCATGGACGCGTGGTGCCGCATTACCTGCTTCGCTTATGCCGCCGGGACGCGCCGCTTTGGCTGGATGAATTGTTTTTGTCGTGATCGCCTTAAAGCCATTAAACCGCCGCTATTGGTATTTGCTCGGTATCGCGGCCGTATGCCTGCCGTTGTTTACCGGGTGTGAAAGCTACACGCGCCGCCCGTTGACCAATGGTGTGGTGAAACGGACGTTATCAGCACCCGTCTGGAAGCATTTGCAGATGCGCCTTGCCCATTTGCGACTCCCTTGGCGGCTGCATACCCGTCTGCACCCCAACCGTGGTTTGACGGCGGGAGAGGCTGCCGTGCTTACTCTGATTCTAAATCCCAATCTTAAAGCGATTGCCGATCAGCGCGGCATCGCCAGCGCCAATCTGCTTCAAGCGGGGATTTTGAGCAATCCGGTTCTATCCGACAGCACCGACTTTGTGACGGGTGGTTTCCGGACTGGCACCTTCACCGGTTACGGTCTGGGGCTTAACTGGAATCTGACGCAACTGATTGCTTACAAGAACCGCGTTGCCGCCGCCCGTTATCAGAAGGGATCAATCGACTTAGACATCGGCTGGCAGCAGTGGCAATACGCCATGGCGGCGCGGATCGATTTTTGGCGTTATTACTCCAGTGAAGCCCAATTGCATGAAGCCCACCTTGCCTACCGTGAATTAGCCAAAAATGAACACATCCAGCGTATTGCCTATTCCAAAGGGCTAAGCACGCTGCTGGACTTGTCAGCCGCCACCACGTCCACCCAGCAGGCACAATCATTGCTGCTGAAGTTGGAGCAGGATTCTCATGTAGCCAAGCTGGCGCTGCTTCAGTCGCTCGGGCTTCCCGCCTACACGGTCATCCATATCAGTCGGTTCGCGCATCTGCCTCATCAGCTCATTTTGCCGCCATTGCCATTGCTGCATAAATTGATGCTGACCCATCGGCTCGATCTGGCGGCTTTGCGCAAGGCGTATCGAAGTCAGGATCAAACCCTGCGTAAGGCGGTGCTGGAGCAATTTCCCAAAATCAACATTGGTTTCAGGCAGGCCAGCGACACTACCAACGTGCATACGACCGGCTTTGGCGTCTCGGTGGATCTGCCAATTTTCGACCGCAACCAGGGGCAGATTGCCATCGCCCGTGCGACACGAAAAATGCTGTTTGATCATTACGTGGCGCGGGTATTTGACGCCCGATCGCAACTGGATTCAGCCGCCCAAAATATCCACGCCCTGCAAATCCGAATTACTGCTGCCAATCGATCCATTGAATCGCTGAGCCGCCTTGAATCCATCTACAACGAAGCGCTCAAGCAGGGAAGCGCTGATGTGGTTACCTATTACCGGCTGGTGAACCATTTAATATCTCAACGTATCCGCCTGATTCAATTACGGCAACAACTGGAGGAAAACCGCATCGCCCTGGAATTGGCGGCCGGGGTTATTATTCCCCGCCACTATCGTCCGCCATCGGCATCGGCATCGGAGTTGCACCCATGATGAAGAGATATCGTTTCGTCCTAACCTTCGGCTTCATATCGCTTGTGACGCTGCTTGTCGCACTGACTGCCATGCATTTTTTATTCAGGCCACAGCGGGCGTCGGCCGGTCCGCGTGCACCACTCCATGTGGTAGCGACCGTCAAGACGGTTCGCCTCGCCAAACGGGTAGTTAATCGCAACCTGCAAACCTACGGTACCGTTGTGGCAAGAGCCAGCAGCGTGCGTAACGTGGCTGTTCCTTTTGAATCACAATGTCTGCGAATGCTTGTGTCAGCGGGTCAGCGGGTGCATCGGGGGCAGAAATTATTGCAACTGCAGGCCAGTTCGACCGCCATGCTGGCGCTGGCCGAGGCCCGCAGTCAGGCAACCTCCGCCGCCGCGCAATACCAGCAGACCCTGGCGAGCCAGCAGTTGCATCTGGTTACCAAGGCCCAATTGCTCACAGCCCGGCAGGCTGAAGAGTTGGCACAACTCAAGCTCTCCAATCTGTTGGCGCAAGGGGTGGGCGGCCCGCGGTTTATCAGGGCGAGTCGGTCCGGTGTGATCAACCATATCTACGCCAGGCCGGGGCAAATCATCATTGCCGGTTCACCGCTGCTGCAAATTGTTTCGTCGCATCGGATTGAAATCCGCATCGGCGTAGAACCCACCGATATCTCGATGCTGCACGAACATATGCCGGTGAATATCTACCCCGTGGGCGAAGATGCAAAAACACCTATACCGGGGCAAATTTCACTTCTTACATTACGCGTCAATCCCGCCACGCGTCTGGTGGATGTATTTGTTACGCCGCAAAGTTCTTCCGATCTCCTGCTGGGTCAGTACGTGCGGGCGTCCATTACGGTTGCCCGGCTCGATGGACTGGTAACGCCCCGGGCGGCGGTCATGCCCGTTGGAGCGCAGCAGATTTTATTTACCGTCCGGCACGGAATTGCGTACGAGCATCATGTGCGAATTTTGCTTAAAAAAGCTCATGAGTACCTGATAGCCGCTCCTGGTTTGGCTCAAGGCGATCGCATTGTGGTGGAGGGAAATCCACAGTTGAAAAATCTGATGGCGGTAACGGAAAAATTCCGGCCGTAGGAAACTTGGCGGCGGCCTGCGCTCTACGCAGAGAACCCAAGGTCGGCGGTCGGCTGATTGAATGAAGGGAACACCAGTTTAATGAGCTTTACCCAATGGACTCATCGGCATACGCGATCGATCCTGTTTGTGATCGTTGTGCTGGCATTGGGAGGCATTTTTTCAGCTTTGGCGTTACCGGTGTCATTGTTTCCGAGGGTCAGCTTTCCCCGGATTGAAGTCAACATCAATGCGGGCGAGCGCCCGGCTAACCGCATGGCCATTGCCGTCACCTATCCGGTGGAGCGCACGCTGCGGGAAATTCCGGGCGTGCAATCGGTGCGGTCCGTGACGAGCCGTGGCAGCGCTGAAATTTATGTCAACTTTGGCTGGGGCACCAAAATGGCCCGTGCCCTTTTACAAGTGCAGGGACAGATCAACGGCATCATGCCTCACCTGCCATCCGATACTACCTTCCGCGCCAAACGGATGGATCTGACCAATTTTCCTGTACTCGGCTACAGCCTTACGTCCACGACCGTATCACAGGTGAAATTGCGCGATATTGCCCAGTATAAAATTCGCCCCCTGCTTTCCACCATCCGCGGCGTTTCCCGGGTTCAGGTGCAGGGTGGGGCGCTGCGTGAATACCGTGTAGTGGTTAACCCCGAACGTATGCAGGCATTGGGCTTAACCCTGTCCGATGTAGCCAAGGCCCTGTCGGCATCGAATATTCTTTCGTCCGTCGGCAAACTTCAGGACCATGATCGGTTGTACCTGATTATTTCTGATTCGCGCTTTACCAACCTCAAACGGATTTCGCACGTGGTGCTGCGCACCGGTGACAACGGCGTTATCCGCCTTAGCGATGTGGCGAGAGTAGAACCCAATATTCGCCCGCAATGGATCCGCACCACCGCCGATGGACATCGCGCCGTGCTGCTTCAGGTGTTTCAGCAACCCGGCGGCAACACGGTAAGAATATCCCGCCAAATTAAGCGGGCACTGAAAATATATAAGAAAAGCCTCCCCCTGGGCGTGCTTATCGCCACGTGGTACAACCAGAGCCAACTCATATTGCAGGCCGCAGATTCTGTACGCGACGCGGTGTGTGTTGGAATTCTGCTCGCGGTGGTGGTACTGCTGCTCTTCCTGCGCAACTGGAAGATGACCATTATTGCGGCGGTGATGGTGCCCGCCGTTTTGGCGTCCACCATACTCCTGCTGCACCTGCTTCATATGAGTTTCAATGTCATGACCCTCGGCGGTATGGCTGCGGCTGTCGGTCTTATCATTGATGACGCCATCGTGATGGTAGAGCACATTGTGCGCCGAATTGAATCTGACCAGGGCGACCATCGCCAAAGCATCATCAACGCCACGCGGGAATTTACACGTCCCCTGGCTGGATCATCGGCCTCCACCATTATTATTTTTACGCCGCTGGCGTTTCTTTCCGGCGTGACAGGGGCATTTTTCAAAGCCCTGTCGCTCACGATGGCGGCGGCACTTTTTATTTCATTTTTTACCGCGTGGCTGGGCGTGCCTGTATTGGCCGCCCGCATGCTTGCAGATAAAGACGTCCAGCATGGCAAAGGCGGATGGTTTACCCATTCGGCGCACCGTTTTTATGAGGCGGCCATGCGCCCCATGCTACGATCTCCCCTGCTGGTGCTGGTGGTGATTGCGCCGATCCTGCTTGGCGGCTATGCGGCATATACGCACGTCGGTACCGGATTTATGCCTCGCATGGATGAGGGTGGCTTTATTCTCAATTACGTCGCCCCGCCCGGCACCTCGCTGGCACAAACCAATCACATGCTGGACGAGGTGGAAAAAATACTCCTCGCCAATCCCTACGTTGATACCTATTCCCGCCGCACCGGGCTGCAATTGGGTGGCGGACTCACCGAGCCATACACCGGTGATTTTTTTATTCGATTAAAGCCCTTTCCCCGGCCACCGATTGAGCAGATCATGACTCACATTCGCCGATTGGTACACGAGAAAGTTCCCGGCCTGAAAATTGACACCGACCAAATGATGCAGGACCTCATCGGCGATCTGACCGCCGTTCCACAGCCGATCGAAATAAAGATTTATTCCAATCATCCGTCCGTGCTCGACGCCACCGCCCGAAAGGTTGCTGCGGTCATCAAAACGGTGCGTGGCGTGGTGGAGGTGCGATCCGGCATCGTGCTGGCCGGGGATGCGATTGAAATTCATGTCAATCCGGTTAAAGCGGCTTTGCAGGGTCTCACTGCCGGTGATGTTACCCGTCTGGTACGTGAATACCTCACCGGTAAGGTCAGCACGTACATTCAGCACGGCCCCCGTCTGGTGGGGGTGCGTGTGTGGGTGCCCAAATCTTTCCGCAACACCATCAAAGAAATCCGCAATATCCAGTTGCGGGCACCCGATGGTCATCTGGTAGCGTTGAAATTGATCGCCAAACTCAAAATTCAGACCGGCCAGCAGGAAATCATGCGTGATAATCTCAAGCGTATGGTAGCCGTCAAGGCGCGCATCAACGGTCGCGACTTAGGCTCGACCGTCGCGGCCGTTAAACGCCTGCTCCATGAACCGGGAATTATTCCCCACGGCGTGTATTATCATCTGGGCGGGTTATATCGACAGCAGCAAATTGCATTCAAGGGCCTTCTGATCGTCATGGTTGCGGCCGTCATACTCGTATTCCTTCTTTTGCTTTTCATGTATGAGCACTTCCGCGTGGCGGCAGCGATGCTTTCCATTCCACTGCTGGCGCTGGCGTGCGTATGCATCGGCCTGTTTGTCACCCACACCGAATTGAATGTTTCATCCATGATGGGAATGACCATGGTGGTGGGCATCGTGACGGAGGTGGCGATTTTTTATTATTCAGAATTTCATGATATGCCCGCCGATGCGTCGCTCATAACCCGCTTCATACGCGCCGGACAGAACCGCATGCGCCCGATTGCCATGACGACACTGGCCGCCATTCTCGCTCTGCTTCCCCTGGCGCTGGGCATCGGACAGGGATCGCAGATGCAGCAACCGCTGGCGATTGCCATCATTTCCGGTCTGGTGGTGCAATTACCTTTGACGCTGGTGGTTCTGCCCAATCTGCTCGCCATCGTGCATCGGGCTCGAGTAGGCGAGGACGTTATAAAATAATCTGCCGTGCATATTCTCGTTGCCAGCACGCCCTCTGACGGCGCGAGCAATGATCTTGCCTGTGCGCGGAGCACAATGGCCGCCGCGATCTTTCCGAGCGGCGGTGAAACTGCCGAAAAATGTTGCTTTGAGGCGTTTCCCGGGGACCGTTCCGGAAAGACCTCAGGGGGTGGGGACACCTGCGCCCCCGAGGGATGCCCGGAAAATTGGCCACGCCTTCATATTGGAAGGCAAGCTGCTCCAGGCCGTTGTAAATGTTTTCCACCTGATTGGCGATGGTGGTGCCGGCCGTATCGGCGTTAGGCTGGATTATTTTTTCACCGACTGCAACCACCACTCGGCGCCGATAAACATTTGCTTTAGTGGAATATAACTACTCCGCCGTTGCATAACCAATGGAGTTTCGGCGGGTGCAACGGCGAAAACGCGGCTTGATACCTCCTGTCGATGGTGGTAGCGCACGCTTTCGGGCTGTCTCTGCGATTTATAAACTTGTGAGTGAGCTCTCTATCCATGGTGGCATTGCCGGGGCTAAAAACCGTGTCGCCCGATCTCGCCAGCCGCACCATTCGACACTTGCTCGTTCACCGACCGCGACCACGGCGATTTCTGCCTTTTATGGCTCAAACGTTTGAATTCGCCGCTGGCCGCTACGCCGGACCAATGGGGACGCCCGGAAGTCTGGACGAATCCACCATTGAAGTGCCATTGTGGCCTTATATGTCAAGTTTTTTTGCAATAAAACTTGACATATATGCGACGGTCGGTCGATAATGCCTTCATGACGATTGCATCCCCAGCAAATAGGCGTCGCCACATCGCCAGCACGGTTCGCCGACGCATTGAGCGTGGCGGCGAGCGTTTATGGCGATATGAAGACTTTGCTGATTTGCCTTGCACTGCCGTCGCGCAGGCATTGTCGCGACTGGCCCGTTGTGGCCAACTGGACCGCCTCAGTAAAGGCGTTTTTTACCGCGCCCGGCAGACCGCCTTTGGTAAAAGCCAGCCCTCTCCGGCTGCAGTTCGGCAACTTGCGGCAGATCAGGAAAGCTTTTTTCCATCTGGAACAGTAGCGGCCAATTTGCTGGGTTTCACGACTCAGAATCCGCCGCGAGGGGAATTGGCGACAAGCAAATCAAGTTTGCCGCGCAAATTGGTTGGCGCGGATACCATTATTCACACACGCCGCCCCGAGGCGTGGTCACGATTAAATCAGGCTGAAGCTGCATTGCTGGATTTCCTCCGCCGTAGTGGCCGTGAAAGCGAACTATCGCCAGAGGCAACGGTCCGCCGACTTTTAAAACTGGTGTCAGAGCCGGGTCGTCTTGAACGCCTGCTCGAAGTGGCCGATACGGAGCCGCCACGCGTTCGAGCCATGCTTGGAGCGTTGGGTGAGCAACTTGGAGTTGACCAGCGATGGCTCAAACGAATGCGTGCATCCCTGAACCCACTTTCACGATATGATTTTGGCCAACTGACAGGCCTGAGTTGCTCGAGGGCTTGGCAGGCCAAGGAGCGACGCCCAAAGTGAAACTGTGTGAACATCCAGATTTTGAACAAGCAGTAATTCGCACTGCGCAGCACTTTCAGAGCCGGGGGCTGCGCCCGACAATTGTCGAGAAGGATTACTTCGTCACAGAGGCCTTGCGTGTCATAGCCGCAACGGCGGGTGATAAAATCATTTTCAAGGGCGGTACCAGTCTGGCAAAAGGCTGGAATATCATCCAGAGGTTTTCGGAAGATATCGATATTTTCCTCGATCCAGAGGCATTTTCACCAAAGCTTGGCAGCCATGGTATCGACCGGGAACTTAAGCGCCTACGTGACACCATCGGCGCGCATCCGGCACTGACTGTGATGCTTGGTGAAAGCCAGACCATCGGTGGCTTTGGACGCAATGATCACTTCTCCTATGTCCAGCGATTTGGTGGTCCCGGCGAGGTCGTAAACCGCGTCCTGTTAGAGGCGGGAACCGCCAGTGGACGCGAACCCACCTCCACCTTGGAATTGCGATCCTGCATTGGGCAATTTCTTGAGGAAACCGGCCAATCTCTCGGAGCCGAAGATGAGTTGCCGTTTTCAATGCGGTTGCTGCATTTCCGGCGAACGTTCGTCGAGAAGATGTTCGCGATCCACGCCAAGGTGGAGTTATTCAAGCGAGAAAACCGCCCGCTTGGCAGTTACGCGCGCCATTATTACGACCTGTATCAACTTTCGGCCCAGCAAGAAGTTTTGGCCATGCTCGAATCCGACGAATATGCCTGCATCAAAACTGATTACGACAGGATCAGCCGGAAATATTTTCCCAAGAGCTATTTTTGCCCCGACGGCCTGAGTTTTGCAAATAGCGATGCATTATTTCCGTCAAAGCCTCTTGCCGCAGCCATCACCGAAGATTACCAGCAGCAGTGCCACAGGTTGTGCTATGGATTATTTCCTACGTGGGCACAGGTTGAGAATCGCTTTGAAAGCATACGGACACTGCTGTAGCTTGGCTGCGTCCGCCGTCGGCAAAGCGGGACGCGAACTTGGCAACGCCTGGCACCATCCGGCGATCCGCCACCGGAATCCATGCTGGTCTGGTCGCAGCTCTGGCTGCCCATTGGGTATTCGTTTCGGCCACCGCACCACGGAATATATCCTGCTGCGCCCGGCAAATCCCCTTTCTTCCCAAGGTGGCCAGCTCCCACACGCCCGGTGACACCGCGCGCACCCGGCGTACGACGCGGCTCTTCGGCCGTCTACCTGGCCCAACTATTTCCTTCATTGTGGCCAGATATTAATTGCCCTCCCCGTTTTGGCCCCCGCCGCTGCGAGCTTGATTTCCATGGTCTCGGCGGCGGGCGTGCCGCAAGGCCAAGGCGATGAACCCGGCCCGCGGCGCCGTCCAAACACGGCTGCCCCGGCCATGCACAGTGGGCCGGACGCTCGCGCCGGTCCGCAAGGGGCGATGTACCGGCGGCGATCAATTTGACGGATTGTAGAAGCGGGTGACCGGGACTCGCACGGTCGCCTTCAGCAGTTTTCCCTTGAGGATCAATCCGATTCGAATCGAATTGCCGAGCCGGGACCGGATGAAGCCAACGAACCGGCGATCCACCGGCACCTTTTTCAGCGCTGCCGCCAATCCAGGGGACAAGCTGCGCTCCAACGCCGGGGTTGGTGCGACCATTGCCCGCATAACGTTGAAACCTTGGAAATACGGGCCGGGCACGGGCCCCGGCGTGAGGAAACCAAAGGCCGGCAGCTGCCGGCGCACGACCCGGCCAGCCTCTGCGGCTGCGGTCGCGAAGGGCTTGCCGTGCCGGAACAGCACCACTGAAAAATCCTTTATCGAAAGCCTCCGGCTGCAAAGATAGCTGACACTAATGTACGCTACCCCCCGTGCGGGGAATTGAGCGTAGGCGTCGACAAGCGTCGGAAGCCTGAGCGACCCATGCGGGGCGGTTTGGAGCAAATGCACACCCCGCCAGAGGTAGCCGATTGCCCTCGCATGCTTGCCAAGGCTTAATGCCGGTCCGATCTTCTGGTGGGCTGCCCTCGCGCCCCCCAGCGTCTCGTTCAGGCGGGCGACTAGCGCGGCCGGAAACTTTGTGTCCCGCCCGTACAGACCAACAAGGTTGTATCTATTGTCCTCGGCCCTCGGCAGCAGCATAGGAATGGCTACCAGTTCAATGAAGTTGATCGCCTCCGCGCGCTGCCAATGCGGAGCGTCAAGCGGCGTGTGGAAATGTTTATGGTTGTAGACCTCTGCTTGTAGCCGTAGCCAAGGCGGGGCCTTCGGCGCGGGCATCATAGGCAGAGTGGGGCGCACCCTCGGATGCGATGCGGGCTGGTGGCTCTGAGGGGCCTCGGGCTTCGGCGCTGCGGATGCTGCCCGGATAATTATGGGGATTCGGACTGGGTCGCTTATCACCTTCTTGCCCCGCGTTAGCGCAATTTCGATGGTGTGGGACCCGCTGGCGCTCCGACGTAGGAACGCCCAAAGGCCGGTTCCTCTGGGCATCGGCTGCCAAGAACGCCTTATTCGCCTCGTAAAGTCGGAATTCCAAGATTTGGGGTGGCGTGTGGGGAGGCTGCGCCAGTGCTTAATCCCCCTTTCGGGCCTTGCGCCGTTGCTCGAGGTGGCCATCCGCAAAAACCCAAAGCAAAGGTACTGGTGGCGGCTGGTATCGACGGCATATTCCGTCAGCACTTTGGGGAACCGGCATAGCCAGCGCGGCTTGCCATGCGAATAGACAGCAATGCCATCCACGCGAGGCCTGAGTTGCAGCCAAAGGAGAAGAATGGAAAGCCGGCTAGCTCCGCTTTTTCCACGTGTCGGGCTCAAAACTGCGAAAGCAGTCGCCATTCTCGGACGGGAAAGATCCGCAGGTGCCGCGTGCTCGACAAAATCACAGGCATTTTTCAACTGCAGTAGCACGGCTGCATAGGCCTTGTGCGCCGCCTCGCCGTCGCCGAAGAGACCGTAAAACTGGCGGGATTCGCCACGGTTCACCCTCAATATTTTCACCAAATCCGCGGCGGCTTTACGCATTTTTCTGTTCGCTTCGCCAGCGGCCTTGCGGTTCCCGCTCACGGCTGAATCCCCAGGCTTTTTCAAGGCTGCCGAAGCGACAGACGTCGAAGCGACCCCTGCGACAAGCACTATTGAGAGCATGGCGGCTGCCTTCATTGCGTGCCTCCCCGGAGGACCTTCTGATCTGCGTAGTAGTACATGTGGGGCAGTTGCCACGCTATCGTATAGCTGCCGGCGGGGCTATCGAGATAACCGGTTGTTTGGTGGGACCAATTGGGCACCCGCACCCATTGGTGGTGTGTAACCCATTGAGGCTTTTCGCAGTGTCGCCAAAGAATGGGGAACGAGGGACTCCATACGCTCACATCTTGGTACTGCTGGTATTTTACCCGCACCCAAACCGCCCAGCCCGTGTTGCGGGCATCTTTGTTCAGGTTCCACGCACCCCTGAGGTCGGATTTCATAAGATCATTGATACTTTCACTCATCGAATCAAGAATCTTTGTCGTCTCATATTTGCTGAGAAAGGAACTAAATTCACGGTTTGCGTCGGCCATCGCCCCCTCGTCCTTGGATGCCATGGCCTCAAAGCAGGCCTCAACATCGTCGGTCCCCTCTGCTAAATCGCTGAGGGCCTCGGGCAGGCCGGCGATGGCCGTTATCGCGCCCATGTCCGCCACGGCCCGCTGCTCGGTGTGAATGAGGCCGGGGGAGGAATGGCGGGTCGTGGGCCGGAGCGCGAAGGTGTTGCCGACAATCCGCCGCTGGCCCAGCTTGGCCAGTCCCGCCGCATCCACATTCCCTACCGGGCTGCTTTGGACGTAGGCGTAAAGGTTGATTCCGCCTTGGTAACCGATCGGGTCGCGGGTAAGCCAGCGGCCTAATGTCGGCAAATAATACCGGTTCCGCACATAATAATTCTGCGTTTCGGCATCAGCGTTGTAGCTGCCACCGCCCGTGAGAACTCTATTTTCAGCAAATGTAACCATTGCGTGGACTCAATAAATTAGCAATCCTCCTTCATTCTACTGGGGTCGCGCCGAGGAGCCAACACGCCGCCGCAGCGTTTCAAGTTGCCGTCATCTCCCAAACTGCCCAGGCGCGATACCAAGCCGACCGATTTACTCATAGCCGAGTTCGCGACACGTCTGCAGCACCGTCTGCCGCGTTTCATCACCATCTGGCAGGGCGGCTTTTATGGTGGACACCACACGGGCGAATGCATCGGCTGTCGCCTGCACGTCGCCCGATCCGTGCTCCGAAGCCTCCATTTCCTTCGGCGCAGTGATGGCCGACCGGGGGCCGGAGCCCGCGGCACGGTACAATATTGATAACACCTTCAAAAGCTCGGTAAGGGCCGCATCAAAACGACCCTGCTTGCAGAGTGATGCAGCGAGATTCACCAAGGTGGCGGCAATCTCTTTCTCGTCGGCGGGCACCAACCGGCGCTGAATCTCCTCCTGTGTCCGAAACGCGGCCTCGGCCTTGGCGGCCTGGCCGAGCGAAAGGTAACACTGGCCCAGCCGGCCAAAACTTTCCGACCGAATCCGCTGCGCCGCAGCGCCCATGGCGGTGACCTCCGCTTCCGCGAGGGATTTTTCCAGCCACCCGATGGCGGCCTGAATTTCGCCCACGGCTTGGGCCAGTTCCGCCATCAAGCTGAACTCGGCAGAGGATACCTTCGGCGGCAGGCCACGCCGGCAGATGGCGGAATAGTCCGTCTTGGCTCCCGCCGAATCACCCTTTGCCGCTTTCGCCAGGGCGAGCCTGAGCCTGACGGTTTGGCCCGCCGTGCCCCTCCGCCTTTTCAGAAGTCGGCGAAAACTGCGTTCGCCGGCGTCGTAATGGCCAGCTTTAAAGCACGCAATGCCAAGCAACTCAAGGCCGGCGGCACACAGCCTGCGCACCAACCCAAGTGATTTGAGATTGCCGTTTGCCACGTTGCGCCATATCTCGAATTTCAGTAACCTGGTCGGCGTTCCGTCGGAGGTGAAGAATGGTGAAAGCTCGTCTATGGCTTGTTTGTACTCTTTCGTGGCAAGCAGCCACCGCGATCGGGTGACCGCTACCAGAAGCAGGATGGACAGGGGTAAAAAATCGTTGGCCGGGGCAACTTCGATCGCCCCAAGCACCACGCCCGCTTCGCCCTGCCGACCGGTCTGCACCAGCACCCCGGCGAGATTAGCCTCTGCCATACACCTTATTGCGGGCTTGGTACGACTTCCAGCCTCATCGGCAAGAACCAGGGCGGCTCGCAGACGCGTTTCGGCCTTTTCCGTATTTCCTGCATCGAGGCTTGCGTCAGCAAGCTCGATATATTCCAAGATGTCTGCGTTGATGCCTCTGAGGTAGGCCATCTTTACTCCCCGCTCGTCGCAAGATTTGACCAGCGGCCCAGGTTTTTCCCGCCCGATGTGCGTCCGTCGGTGAGGATGCAACTCCACATAAAAGCGGCGGCAGCTTCCATATCGCCCCGGCCCTCGAACGCCCGTACCGGGAGGAATATCGGTTCACCGGTCAGGTCATCGTTATGGTTGAGCGCAATCCCGCCGGCATCTGTGGTCAGGCCCTTGATCTTATGCCATGGAATTCTCAAACCGCAGCCACTCTCCGGAATGCTGATGTGAAGCCCTTGGCTGTTAATCCGCACCGCAAACACCGCGCATAGCGTGCGCGAGGCATCCTGCGATCTCCTTGCAGACCTTACCTTACGGTAACGCCACCACCAGAGCGCGGCACCCGCCTCGCCACGGATGACGAAGAACACGCCCCAAAATACGGCCCACGCCGCGAGAAGCCCAAGGGCCGCCGGCGATAGCGGCACTGCGGCAATTAACAGCAACAGCGGCACCATGCAGGGAAGCGCCAATGTATTGGCAACCAGCCTCCTGTCATTAACCAACTTGGCCCGCATGGCGGTCTGCAAATCGTAAACCGTCCGCGCAAACCGGATCGTGATGCCGCCCTGCGGTGTTTGTTGGGGTCCGCTGGATGCGGCGTCGGCCACGCCGCACACGCCCGCTGCCGAGGCGGACAGCGCCGCGACGAATGACTCCATTTCGGCCTCCGTCGCAAATGCCCGCATTGGGACGTACAACGGAAAGCGCCGCATCGGTGCCCTGAGGCTTATCACGATCCCGTGAGGATGAGAGCGAACCTCGCCCGCCAGTTGGCGCGGTATGGCGGCCACTTGGCCATCGACATCCGCCAGCACCTGGGTATCCTTAATTTCCAGCCGCCATTTACCCACTGGCAGACGCCGGGCCCCAACCAAACCTGCGGCCACGCCCGAAAGCGGACGCCGCCGCAGGATCGCTGCGGCAAATGAGAGCCACGGCCGGTTAAAAAGCCCCACGAGCCACCACCAGCCCCCCAACAGGATCGCCGGGATTGCCAAGCTCTCCGCCCAGTCCAAGCCGTAAGTCCAATGCGCCGTTTTAGAAAGCCCTTCGCCCGCGCTGAACTTGCTCGAAAACGTCACCATGGCCGCGAGGCTGGCAATGGCCGCAACCAACAGCCCCCGCGTTACCGTAAATGCCAGCAGAGTAGCCCATTTCCGCCGCAGGAGCGTTGCCTCCGTAAAATATAATTGATCTATTGAGGTGACGTTATAATTTATTTCCACTATTCCATCCCGGCCATTGTTTCCAACGTGTTCCAGCCGCTGAAAATGCGGCGACTGTCAGCCAGTTTCGGCGCTGAAGCTGCCAAACATCTTACCGAAGAAGCGCGGACTTTTACCGCCGCATCAAGCCGTCCCCCCCGTGCGGTACACCCCAGCGTCATTCATAACCCAGTTCGCGACACGCCTGCAACACCTTCTGCCGTGCTACGTCGCCTTCCGGCAGGGCAGTTTTTGCAATTGACACGGCCCGAGAGAAGGCCTCCGCAGCCGCTTGCGTATTGCCGAGTTTATGCTGGGCAATACCGATGTTCTTGTAAATCGAAGCAATCAGCCCTTGATCCGCGTTTGCAACGGCTTGGCCCACCGCTAATGCCTCGTTCAACAGTTGAAGCGCACTCTCATAATGCCCTTGGTCACGCTGGGCCACCGCGATATTGTTCATGGCGTATGCCCTTGATATGCTGCGATCGGCCCCCGGAAGCTCAAGTACTTCCAATTCCTGCCGAAAGACGGCCTCCGCCAGCGCCGGCTCCCCGGCCGAAAGGCAGGCATGCCCCAGTGGGGCCATAACTGCGTCGACGCTCGGGGCAACTTTTTTTGGAGCCTCGCGGGCCTGATCCCGCGCCCCGGCAATCGCCATTTCGGCCCATTTTTTTCCGGTCGCCTTTTCCCCCAATTTGAAGGCCAATTCCGCAGCCGCGGCCGTAAAGACGAGGTCTGCGTTTTGCCGGCTGGCCAGATTCTCCAACTCGGAGAGCGCCGCCCTCGCGGCTTCGACATTCCCTGCCATCAACTCCGATTTACCGAGCAAGGACAATACCATCCACTCCTTCCACACCTCCGTGGTTCTCCCTTCTTGGGCGCGGTACCGCCGAATGGTTTTTGCGGCGTCGCCATAACGCCCGAGGGCATGGTAGGCGAAGCCCAAATATGGGAGCAGCCACACCACCAAGGATTCCAATTGGGACTCGGGCCTGGTACCCAGGGGGCTTGCGCCCTCCAGACGGCCTGCGGCGGGATAGACGACCGGCTCTAACTCGCGGACGATGTCCGCATTCCGATGGTCGGCAAAATAAAGACAACACCGATAATACAGCATCGTCATTCGATTCGCAGGCGTAAGGTCGCTTGCAGAAGCGTATTTCCCGATGCCTTCAAGTATTTTCGCCGCATCGGCATTGTTCGAGCCATCTATGAGGCTTCCGGCCAATTTGATCGCGGCTGCCGCCCTGATCCCAGGCTTTACCCGATGCTCGGCACCGCTGGCGAGGTCGAAGGCGCGGCGGGCGAATCTCTCCGCCCCGGGTTGATCTCGGGCCGCCGACGCTCTGTTTGCATCTGCAATCAGACGCAGGACGAGTTGCTCCTCCGTCGCTTGCCTTTGTCTGGGCCTGAAAAACAAATAGGTTTCTCCAACGGTGATGGCCACCCTGGGCTTTGCCTGCCGGGCAGAGGCGGCACACCAGAAGGACGGCCGGCCATCAGCCAACTCAGGCGGCCAATTTCTCTGCGAAATCGACCAATATGGTCCGCACCACTACTTCGACGACGGGTTCGTCGGCTACCACCACAATCCCCGTATCCACCACCGCAATCGCCGGAACCTCCGCCTCCAGTGCCGCTACCAACCCGGCCACCGCAGCGGCCACGAAAATGCTGTTGGCCTGGTCGGTGGTGGAAAAATCAAGGCTCACATCCAGCTTGAAATGGTGGCATTTAACACTGAAGAAATGCACGTAGGAGAGGCTTCCCTTCATCTTTACACGCAGCGAATCCCAAGCGAGGGCCGTGGCCAGAACGGTCGCATCCACCTGCAACGGACCGTCCGAGGCGGCCGCCGTCGCCCCAAATTGGGCCTTCAAAAAGCCGCCAATAAAATGGCCGCTCAGATGCGGCGGCCACCCGAGATGTGGATTCTTGTGTGCGTGAGGGATGGCCGTGATACTGTACTTGCCCTTCGCTTCCACCCCCGCCGCTGCCAGTACATAGTTGACGAACGGTATCGTCAGATTCACCTCTTTGCTGATTTTGATGGTTCCGTGCCAAGCGTTGCCCGTTACGGTAACTGCCAACCCCGCCCCATCCACATTCCCTACCGGGCTGCTTTGGACGTACTCGTAAAGATTGATTCCGCCTTGGTAGCCGATCGGGTCGCGGGTAAGCCATCTGCCCAGATGCGCGGCGTAATACCGATTCCGCACATAATAATTCTGCGTTACGGCATCGGCATAATAGTTGCCACCGCCCCTGAGAATTTTATTTTCAGCAATTGCGACCATCAATCGGCCTCAAAACTGCAATCAACAACCCGGAACATAACGCGCCGGGGTGGGGCGTGCAAGGAGGACGCAGCGATATTTCGCACACGAATGCGTTATTTTTTTACCCGCCGGGACAAGCCCGGCGGCTCGCTGGGCCATCCGCATATCGAATATTTTCACCGTTAACTTTGCGAACACCGCGGCTCGGTGTTATTTCGTATTTTTTTAGTTCTCTCCGTGGCTCTGCGCGAGATCGTAACCCTTCTCTGTGCGAGTTAAGGTATCATGCCGCTGGCATGATGATGTTTGTTGTTTTTTTTAGCGCACAGAGAAAAGAGCCACAGAGGTTGTCTCATAGGATCATTCACGCAATATTGGCCGCGTCATGGCGATCTGACAGGCTCATATCCAATATGCTTGGCGTTTCTTGGCGTCCTCTGCGACCTTTGCGGCGAATCAGGGTAATTATTTGCACCGCCGAGATCGCCAAGAGCGCGAAGACCGGGCGCGGTGTTATTTCGTATTTTTTTAATTCTCTCCGTGGCTCCGCGGCTCTGCGCGAAATCGTAGCTCTTCTCTGTGCGAGTTAAGGTATCATGCCGGTGGCATAATCAAAATAGTGTTTTTAGCGCGCAGAGAAAAGAGCCACGGAGGTTTTGTCACAGGATCATTCACGCAATATTGGCCACATCATGGCGATCTGACAGGCCCATTTCCAATAGGCTTGGCGTTTCTTGGCGTCCTCCGCGCCCTTCGCGGTGAATCAAAGTACCTATTCGCACCGCCGGGAGCGCCAAGAACGCGGAGTCTGGGCGCAGCGTGATGTCGTATTTTTTTAATTCTCTCCGTGGCTCTGTGCGAGATATAAAAACCTCTCTGTGTGACATAATGTATCATGCCGTTGGCATGATGATGTTTGTTTTTTTTGGCGCGCAGAGAAAAAGAGACACAGAGGTTGTGGCATAGGATCATTCACACCGTATTGGCCGCACCATGGAAATTAAGCAACTCCGGGCAAGCCCGGAGCTATGTACGGGCGGCGTGAACCCCCGCCATCACTGCGGTAAGGAAATTGATTTGCACCGCCGAGCGCCAAGATTGCAAAGATATTTCCATTAGCTTAAAAACCGCCGGGATGGATGTGCAGCAGCTTGTACAACGCCGCCTGAGCAGCGGGATCGCCCGCCTTTTTGGCCTGCGTGAACCAGATAAACGCGAGGCGTCGGCTGACAGGCACGCAAAGACCGTGGGCATACATATACCCAAGATTGTACATGGCGTGCGGATTGCCAAGCGCGGCGGCTTGATGCTCCAGATGCAGCGCCATTTTGTTGTTCTGTTTAACACCTTTCCCGTACATGTACAAGAGAGCGAGGCGAAGCATACTGTTGGAGTCGCCACGCGCGGCGGCCATCGCATAGAGCTTGGCGGCCGCAGTCATATCGACCTTGACACCAAGCCCCTGCTGGTACATCAACCCCAGATGCTCATAGCCAGACAGGACACCCAGGTGGGCGGCCTTTTTGAAAGATTCAAGGGCTTTTGAATAATCACGCTTCACACCGGTGCCGGATAAATATAGCTGGCCCAGACAATCCATTGAACGGCCGTCACCCTTGGCTGCAGCCAGCTTCCACCATTTAATCGCACCGCTATAATCCCTCTGGATTGGGCCGGTCTGAATGCCAAATGGCGTGGTGCCGCCGGTGATTCGCCCATAGTCGAGCATGCCAAGCTGGAACATGGCATCGGCGTATCCATCCATGGCCGACTTTTTATACCAATAACGCCCCCGGTTGTAGTCGGCCTTTACACCTTTACCATATAAGTAAAAAAAACCCATATTGGCCATCGCTATCGAATTACCGGCGACGGCGGCGGCGTGGGTGTATTGCAGGCTTGCGGGAGGATTGACCGGAGTACCCGTTCCTTTGAAATAGTCTTCGCCAACCAGCATTTCATCGGCGACAGAACCTTTCGACGCCGCCAACCAATGGATTACAAATTGATGGCGCTGGGCCATGACTGATTTAAGGAGCGATGGCGCAACTTGGCGTTTTAAATCTGCCACCCATTTTTTTTCGCCGGCGCTGGTTTGGTTGTTCGGGTCAACGCGCATGATGCCCGCCAACGCGTAAGCCATATCCGATTGATCACCCGTGTAAAGCCCCACGCGCCCCAGCGCAATGAATGCCCGAATGTCTGTCTGGCGTGGATTGGCAATGGCCGGCAGCAGGGCGGTTCGGGCGGCGGCCACGGAGCGCCGAGAAAGTGGAATGTTCATCCGTTGGATGTATTGGTCTGCTTTTGCCAGCAAATTAAGTGCGGCAGATATGGCCGAAGCGGCAGGTGCCGCGGCAGCAAAGCTTTGGGCGACGAAAAGGCACCCCAGAGAAAACCCTGAAACTGCGATAATTTTTTTGCGCATCGACACTGCCTGTCCCATCGCGAACACGATGATAAAAACCCTGCAGAAGTAAGTCGTTCGTGCAACCGCCAGCAAAATCAGAAACGATTCGGGCAAACCGGTGAACGCTACAGGCCGCCCTGTGAAAGTTTTTGCCGAAGCAACCCCGCCCGCGCCGCTTTACGCGTATTTTCATCCAGGGTGCCGCCTTCCAGTTTTTGCAGATGAGCGGTCTGCGAAAGGAGGAAAAGGGCGTTGATCGCGGATAAATCCAAGCCACTGATGCGTTTCATGGTAACGCCCAGGCGTAAATATGAAAGGTGGAAAAGTGCCTCTTCCGCTGTCAAGAGCCGCGCGTGCTGCAACACACCGAGTGCCCGGCCGATTCGGTCATCCAGCAGAAGCGGATTCTCGGCAGCCAACTGATCGCGGGCGGCTTCTTCAGCCAGCAGTATCCGCGGCACCACGAGATCGTTAAACTCTTTTATTATTTCCTGCTCGCTGCGTCCCAGTGTGGTCTGGTTGCTGATCTGATAAAAGTCGCCAAATGCTTCCGTGCCTTCACCGTAAAGGCCTCGAATGGCCAGGCGCATATCCTTGGCTGCCTGTTTGATTTGATCAATCTTTCCTGTAAGTTGCAGGGCCGGCAGATGCACCATGACCGAAACGCGAAGCCCGGTGCCCAGGTTGGTCGGACACGCCGTGAGATAGCCCAGCTTATCACTGAAGGCAAAATCAAGCCCCGCTTCGAGTTCGTCATCAACGGTGGTGGCTTTTTGCCAGCATTCCTGAATTTGCAAACCCGGTGCGATAGCCTGAATACGGAGATGATCTTCCTCGTTGACCATCACGCTGATATCTTCCCCCTCGGTGATAAATACTCCTTTGCTGCCATCGGGTGCGGCCAACTGGCGGCTGATGAGGTGGCGTTCCAGAAGCATCTGCCGGTCTACATCATTAATTTCAGACATATCTACATACAGATGACCCGGTGCCTCTTTTAAATGCTGCAGACGGGTCCGAAGGGTGGTTTGAATTTCCTGCCGCTGCGGCTCGCTGGCTTTGCTCATGAAGGGGAACGCAAGCAAATTTCTGGCCAGGCGTACGCGTGAACTGATGAGGATTTCATGTTGCGGGCCTGGGGCGCTTAGCCATTGGCAAAGACGACCGGGCATATTTTCAAGAGTAAGCATGCATATCTCGCTTGAAACAATCAACCTGTTTGCGATTCCATCGCCTTGATCTTATCGCGCAATTCGGCGGCATGGTGGTAATCCTCTTCAGAAACCGCCTGCGACAGTTCTGCCTTCATGCGCAAGATGGTTTCCTTCAGGCGTAGATACCCTGGCCCGTGAATGGCCCGCGCGGCCGGTATTTTGCCTGTGTGGTGGTTGCCCCCCGCCTGGGCGGATTCGATCCACGCGGTTAACTGCACTGCAAATATTTCGTAATCTTTCGTGCAGCCAAGTAAACCAGTGTCTTTGAATTCTTTCCATGTCATGCCGCAATTCGGGCATTTCAGGTTTTTGATTTCGTCGGCGGTTTTGCCGACGATCAGGGCATTGACCGATTCAAAGAATGTGGCGTGCTTTTGCGCCACCATTCCCTGCTCGGCAGCGCATTTTTCGCAAAGGTGCAACTCGCGCACCGCCCCACCGCTGATTTCCTTAATATGAACCGTGGCAGGTTTATTGCAACGATCACAGCTCATTTACACACCCAATTCGCCAGTCTGACTATTTCAGCCGCCTCCAACGCCACCTATGATGTTAGGTTCACTTTCGAGCTGATTCAAATATATGTGGACAAGTCAATCTGGTATTTGATCTTTGTATTTTTCACGGAATGCCTCCATGGATCCAATTTCCGGGGGCACAATCGCATCCGACACCAGCAGGACGGGTATTCCGTCACGGATGGGATATTTCAGCCCGCCAACCTCTGAGACCAGATAATCTCCGTCCTGATGCAGGCGACTGCGCGTCAAGGGGCAAACCAATATTTCCAGCAATTCAGAATCGATCAAAACGCACCTCCTTCCATGATTTCAGCGATTTCCATGACGGTCATGATTTTACCCGTTTTTGCGGTAAATACGGCAAAAACGAGAGAAGTGCCTCACCACGTTCACTCATAGGTTTGCGTCCGTGTGGCAGGTGAGGGTTTCAGGCGGCTGACTGCCGACAATGCCACTTTTGCCAGGCGGATGTCGTGCACCCGAAAAATGGCGACAGGTGCGGAGGCGATGGCGGCGATTATGATGGCGGTGGCGATATCACGATGGGGCCAATTTTGCATATCCGGCGGGAGGATATCGCGTGTGATGCGTTTGCGTGACACACCCAGCGCTATGGGAGATTCAATCCCGCCAAGGGTACTGATACCGCGCAATATCCGCCAATTATCGTCGGCGGTTTTTCCAAAGCCGATACCGGGATCGAGAATGATCCGGTCGGCTTTAACCCCCGCCACCAGAGCCGCGGCCTTCATCTGCCGCAGTTCAGTTACGACATCGGCAAGCACATCCGAATGCGGTGCGGGTGTCTGATCAGGACTTTCCTGCCAGGCATGCATAAGAATCACGGGGCAGCCGGCCGCCGCCGCCGTCGTAAGCATAGCCGGATCGGCGCGTCCACCGGAGACATCATTGATCATGTCGACGCCCTGATCCAAGGCGTATTTCGCCACATCGGCGCTGCGTGTGTCAATGCTCAGCGCCACCGCCTTCAGGCCGTGCTCATCGAGCGTACGCCGAGTTTGCATCAGCGTGGTTGAAAGCCGCCGAATCTGTTCCTGCGGCGGTACCGGCAAAACACCTGGCCGATGAAAGGATGTAGCTTCGGCACCCACATCAATAATATCCGCGCCGGCTTTGGCCATAGCCAGAGCCGCGGCTGCGACCCGGGGCACGTCAACGGCACCGTTGGCTAAAAACTGCCCGCCATCACTGAAGCTCTCCGGCGTTAAATTTAATATTCCCATTAAAAGAGGTGGGTCGGCAACCGGCGCGACTGGATCGGCCGGTCGGAGGTGGGGTATCGTCTGTGCCGGGAATGCTTCGGTCATGGGGTGCCTGCGGCTTCAAATAAAGACTGCGGCATGATCATGCCTTTCATCTTGAAATGGTTAATCGCCTCATCCACCGAGGTAAATACATGGGTGGCGGTCTGCGTGATAAACGGGCTGGGGCCGCTTTGCGGTTTCCAAATGACATAGACCTCGCGGCCATGATCAAAGGCATGCTGGAGTTCGCGTTCCACGCCGCTGGAGAGACCGGGCCGCCCGCCGGGGAGTTCAGGTATCAGTGACACGATCATGTCACTTTGCCGAACCATCATGAAGTCACGGGCGTAGATTTGGCCGTTGATGTCTGCCCCGACGGAGACGATTTCCGCAGACCGCAGGGTTGCGGTGCGACCATCCAATTGAATGTTGAGCGTTTGCTGATGTTCGCCCAGGGCGGCCACGGCCCGATCGTAGAGTTGTTTTTCATCGACGTCGCCGGGGTCAAACGCGATGAAATACCCGGCCAATTTTTGCCGAAACCGCTGGATTTCATCAAGCACCTGCGGCATATCAACAACGTGACTCATGGGAAAACTGGGATACACTTTTCGCATACCCGGTCGGGTCAGGAGTCGAAAAAGCGTGCGGGCGGTGGATTTTTCTCTTCCGCGTGCGAGAACAAAAAACGGCGTGGGTCGATCTGGACTTACTTTGGAGATAATTTCCGTAGCGAGTATTTCCTCCTCGCGCCAAACCAACAAATCTTTAAGCGTATGGCTGTCGGTGCCGTCCCGCAGCAGGCGGCCGTGAACGGATTCCACATTGTCCAGCAGCGTCACATACACATCCGCATTCAGCATCGCAAGCTGGTCAAAATCAAAGGCGGAAAAAAGACCATTCCGCCAGCGAAACGTTGCATGTGAGTTAACAATCACATGTCGATGCCTGGGCGCTTCGTTGAGGATGTCGCGGAAGACGGCACGCCGCAGACTGGTGAGGCGCGACAGGGGCAGATCCAATATCCGGCCCGGGCGCACATCGGGTGCCTCTCGGTACATCATCTCGCCGACATTGAAGACCCGGACCGGTTCACCGGCTTCGCGGGCCATGTCCTGCACCTGCTGCAGATACTGTGCCTTATCGAGCCCTACCTGTCCTGTTAACATCATACGCATGCTTCGCCTGCTCCGTTCGTATCGAAACGTTTCCGCAATACAAAGACCGCGGAAATTTATTCCTGCATCGTGGATTCGTGCGAGACGATGCGCACCTTACGAATGCGCCGCTGATCGCTGTCCACCACACTTAACCCGATGCCGTCAATGGTAATCGACGCTCCCTTGCCAGGAATGACACCCAATTGATTGATGATCAGACCGCCGACGGTCTGATAGTCCTGATCTTCCGGCAACTGCATATCCAATTCGCGATTGATATCCGTCACATTAGCTCGGCCATCAACTTCAACGGTATGTTCGTCAATGCGGTGAAAGGGTAATGGGGCGGTTTTTTCATATTCATCGGCTATTTCGCCGACGATTTCTTCCAGGATATCTTCGCTGGTGACCAGGCCGGCGGTGCCGCCAAATTCATCCAGTACGATGGCCATGTGCACACGCTGGGACCGGAACTGGCGCAGCAGATCGCGCAGGGGTTTGGAATGGGGCACAAACAGTGGCGGACGCATCAATCTGGCCACGTTGGGCTCATCGGCCGGCCGGGCATGGCCGAGCCACGGCAGCAGGTCCTTGGCGTAGAGGATACCGACAATATTATCCGTGGAGCCATCATAGACCGGAACGCGGGAGAGTCCGTCCTTAATAATTTTTTCACGTATTGTATCGATGGTATCGTGCACGTTGATGGTAACCATATCGGTGCGGGGTGTCATGATCTGGCTGACCTGCAAATCGCGGAAGCTGATGATCCCCTCAATCATCTTGCGCTGCTCGTCATCGACGGCACCGCCCACGGCTCCTTCGGAAACTACGGCGAGAATTTCTTCCTGCTGCTCGTGGGTTTCGTGTTGAGCGTGTGATTCTGCCGTGACACCGAAAAGCCGCCGGAGGAAGGCATCAAACAGCCGCAGAAACCGGACCAGCGGATAAAAAACCCTGTCGGCGGTTCGCAGGGCGGGCCATGTGGCGGCAATCAGAGCCTCGCCGGCATAGTTGGCCCAGGCGGTCGCCAGCGCCACCGAGAATATCATCTGGATTAAAAAGGCCAGCAGTGCGGCAATTGCCACACCCAAAAGTTGATGCCCCGAAGTGGCCCGGGCCAACGCCCCCGACACCATTACCCCGGTCATGGAGACATTGCAAATAATGCGGACAATTGATGCAGTGAGAGCTAGATCAACCTGCCGATCGATGACCTGGGGTGCCTGCAGAGCGCGGCCACGCTTTGCAAATTCCTCCTCCAGCGTCACTTTGGACATACTGCGGATGGCATACGCCAACGCCGACGCCGTCATGGTGCCCGGAATGGTGGCCAGTAAGAGGATAATCAGCAGCGGGGTCATCATTTCGCGCCCCCGACTGACTGATAGACCAGGCCAACACCCAGTGCCTCAAGGAGTTCATCCTCACGTCGATGCATGCGGCGTGCGGCCGCGGGTGTACGGTCGTCGTACCCGCTTACATGCAGCAGGCTGTGCACGGCGTAAAGGAGCAATTCTGACCGGAGCGGAATATTCCTCCGCGCACATTGCCGCTGTGCTTCGTCGATACAAATGGCGGTATCAAGCTGCAAGCAATCACGGTCAGCTGTCGGGGGTGAGGGGCGCATGTCAAACGTCATGACGTCGGTGGTGGCAGGGATACCGAGAAAGCGGCAATGGAGCGATTTCATTTCGGTGTCGGAAATAATCTGCAATGCCCATGTGCCTTGCGAAAATCCTAACTTTCTGCACAGTTCCTCCAGCCGCGTTTTAAGCCAGGCCGCATCGCCTCGGCTAAGTTGCTTACCAGCGCTGGCCGTCCTGCGGGGGCGGCCGGTCCGGCGGAGCGATGGTGCTGTATCAATGGTAATCGTCAACCGCATTTATGCCCTTTTTAACGTCGGCTTATCGGCGGCATAGGCAATGCGCGGATGGTGCACACCGGCCAACGAACGCAGCAGCGATTGTTCAATGATGCTCAAATCGGAAAGCGTCAGCCCCGATTGACTGAACTGCTCATCGAGCAGGCGCCGCCGAATTAACTCATGCACAGCCCCCTCGATCCGCGCCGGCGTAGGGTCTGCCAATGAGCGCACCATAGACTCGCATCCATCACAAATCATAAGGATGGCGGTTTCACGACTTTGGGGCTTTGGCCCCGGATACCGGTATTGCGAATCGTCAATGGGGGCACTGTCGGCACCAACAAGGGCATCGCGGGCCTGCCGCTGCCGCGCCGCCTGATAAAAATATTCGACCACAGTGGTGCCATGGTGTTCGGCGATAAATTCGCGGATGGTTTTCGGCAGGTGGTATTCGCGGGCCAACTCCAGGCCGTCTTTCACATGCCCCACCACAATCAGCAGGCTCATGGCGGGCGAGAGTTTTTCATGTCGGTTAGCGCCGCCACCCCCGGTATTTTCGATAAAGTAGCCCGGCTTGAGCATTTTACCGATGTCGTGATAGTACGCGCCCACACGGCACAGGAGGGGATCGGCACCGATACTGCGTGCGGCGGATTCCGCCAATGTGCCAAGGATAAGCGAATGGCTGAAGGTGCCGGGCGCTTCAATCGCCAGACGCCGCAGCAAGGGGCGATTGGTGTCGGAGAGTTCCAGCAAAGTCATGGCAGTGGTGATGCCGAAGAGACGTTCGATCATGGGCAGCAGCAGCAAAAGCAAAAAGATGCTAAGCAGCGCCGCACCACCCGCCATGGCAATGGTATGCAGGGGTGAGAGCCAACTGGGTTCTGCGTGCAGCCAGAACCATTGCAGCGGCAAAAGCCGATCGCTGCCATTACGCGCCACCCCATACGCCATCAGCATGGTGCCGGCCGCCGCCGCATCAAGCAGGCCAACGCGGATAACCTGCGTCCGGGTGCGGATTTGCTCCAATGAAAAAATAAGAACCATTGCCGCCGTCAGCGCCGTAAGGAAAAAATCCAACTGCAGGTCGCCCATGGTGGTAACAATCAGGATGCAGAACGTGGTGGCCCCCATGGCAAACCGCTTCCCATAGACGGTGACCAGTATGGTGGCTCCAAGCAAAATCGGGCCCAGCCCGAGAAGATAAATCCACCCCCCCAAACCAACCGCCATCAATATGCGCACGATGAGCAGACAACCGACAATCATCAGGCTGGGAAACCACGCCACACTTCGCCGTGATTCCTGTTGGCGGCTGACGATGAACATACCCCAGAGCATGCCGAGGATGGCCGCCACGGCTACCACACCGAGTACGCCTTCAATGGGTGCCCATGGATGGGCCATTTGCAGTTTTTGCCGATAGGCTTGGTACGCGGCAAGTATCGCCGCTCTTTGGGTGGCAGTGACAGGCGTACCGGCGGCGGCCAATATCTGGCCACGATGAATGGTGGTGATGATTTTTTTTACTGCGGCAGCATGGGCGAGGCGCGATGCTTGCGTCGCTTTGGCGTCGATTGTGTACGGTGGTGAACCGAGCGAACTTAAATATCCGATTAATGTTGACCACATCGGCTGCGGAAAAGACCGCTCCACCAGCGAGCGATAGCCTTGGCCGTGAGCCCCCAAGGCACGTAGACGGCTCATGGGCATCCGTTGGTAGCCATCGGGCGGTTTGAGACCTTTGGGCACCATGACATGGTCGGCTGCGGTGCGGGCGATTGATTTCCACGTTTTGGCATCCACCACAGGATGTGACCGCAGCAGGCGATCAAGCAGGCGAACGCGTGTGAGGTAGGCAGGAAACTGGTTCTGCTTCACAATTTCATGCAGCCATGCTATGGCACCCGGGGTTATCTTACTGAAGCGTTTGCGTATGGGCGCTGGCAGCGCAGCAGGAGTCTTTACGCCCGATACGTCGTAGGGCAAATTCATCAACTGCGTTTTGATGAGAGTTAATATCCGGCCGCGATGAACCGGCATTAATACCGGGCTTGCCGCACTCATGGCCTCGCGACGTTTGGTGGCGTAGGCCGCCGGATTGGCGACGCCAAAGGTTACGGGCGATACCAGCGTCACGGGTGCCCGCCCGTAGAGCCATGATGGTGCGGCCATCGGCAGACGGGTGATCGCCACCAGCAGCAGCACAAAGGCAATTACGCCAAGGGAAAACCGCAACCGCCCCGGCTCCAGCCAGGTTCGAGATTCTCCCGCGTCGTCTGCGACCGCCTGTCGGCGAGTATTTTTCTTCTTCCACATAAGCTATCAGCAGCAGTTGGTGGGCACCCCATAGCAGCAACCACCAACCGACCATCTACTTCCTCTGCCTCCAAGCCAACCACAGAACCAGATAATACATGTTTTATCGGATGGATTAAACCGCAGTCGTTCATTTTTATACGTACTTGCGAATATATAGAGCAAAAAGGGTAGGAAAAGGTAAAAAATGGCAAATATACTGCCCATTTCCCCGATTTTATCCGTCGGAAATGTGCAAAGAAATGCCCCCAAACGTTGACTCTGGCGGCTTGCCTACCCATCGGCAGAGCACGATTTTGGTCAGCAGACGCATTTTTTGATAGACAAGCCGCTTGGTGCCCGAACGCGTTACGGTTTCCACATGGGTGGCAGTCCGCGCTCGTACTGCGGCGGTCCTTCGGGTTGATCGCCGAGTGCGACGGCTGCGTGCCAACCCCAACGGGGGTCGTAGAGGAAGGCCCGGGCTAAAGCGATTAAATCGGCATCGCCGCGCTGCAGGATGTCTTCAGCCTGCTGCGGATCGCGGATCATACCGACAGCCCGGGTGGCGATGCCCGAAGCATGCCGAACTTTGGAGGCAAATTCAACCTGATACCCTGGCTTAGCTGGAATGCGGACGTGGGGAATGATTCCACCGGATGATACACAGGCGTAATGCACGCCCTTGTCCTTGATGCGACGGGCGAGTTCGCATGCGTCCTCCACCTGCCAGCCTTCCGGATGCCAGTCGCTGCCCGTGATGCGCATGCCAAGCGCAACGGTGGGAGGCGTGACTTTTTTAATACCCTCGACCACTTCCATGGCGAAGCGGATACGATGATCAAAACTGCCGCCATAATCGTCCTTTCTTTTGTTGACCAGCGGCGACATGAATTGATGCAGCAGATAGCCGTGAGTGCCATGAATCTCAATTATGTCCACACCCGCATTGACAGCACGTCGGGCGGCCTCCGCGAAGCGATCAGCGATACGGTGAATTTGCGTTTCCGTCAGTGCCATCGGCAGGTGCCAGCCGTTGTCAAATGCAATGGCCGATGCGATGACCGTCTGCCATGCATCTTCCTCATTGGTGAGTGGCCCGCCGCCCAGCCAGGGAATTTGGGTTGACGCCTTGCGGCCAGCGTGGGCGAGTTGAATACCGATTTTGACTTCCGGCCGGATACTTTTGATAAACGAGATGATTTTTTTCAAAGCCAGCTCGGCAGTTGGGGTGTAGATACCGAGGCAGCCATGCGAAATTCTGCCGATGCGTTCAATCGCGGTGGCCTCAATCATGACGGTTCCAGCACCGCTGCACGCCAAATTGGATAAATGCTGCAAATGCCAATCGGTGGCGCAGCCGTCGGTAGCGCTGTACTGACACATGGGGGCGACGACCAGCCGATTTTTCAGTTCCATCGGACCTAACTGCATGTTTTGAAACAACTTGGACATTTTCAGTGTAACTCCTGTCTAACCCGATCACGGCGGATCTTGCGCCCATCCAGCAGCGAGGCCACACCGGCCAGTGCAAGCAATTGTAGCCATGCCGCACTTGACTTTTCAAATGAACATTTCAATTATGTATTTGAAATACCAGCGCCAAGGTTTAGATTCTGGCGTTGACTTACGGAGATTTCGCCCGTGGTGCGAAAAGTTGAAACGGAATCAGATTCGACGCGATCGCGGCTGCTGGACGCGGCGGGAGAAATTTTTGCCGATCACGGCTTTGCCGCGACAACCATACAGATGATCTCGCAGCGGGCGGGTGCCAATATTGCGTCGGTGAATTATTATTTTGGCAGCAAAGAGAATCTCTATCATGAAGTTCTCACGTATGGCCGCGAACTCAGTGGTGATACGGTCCAGAGCCTGGGGGCATCGGCCGTCGGCGACGCCCCTGTACTGGCACTGGAGAAATTCATACGGCAGTACTTAAGACGGCTTTTAAGCCCCAAGCAGCCCGAGTGGTACAACAGGCTCATCGCCCGGGAGATTGCCGAGCCGACCAGTGCATTGGGCGAATTGATTCGGATTAAAATCGAGCCCATGCGGGAGCATCTATCCATCATCGTACGGCATCTGCATGGCGAGGTTTCGGGGGACATGGAACAACAGATTATGGAGTGCATTGTGGGGCAATGTCTGTTTTATTATCGTTGCCGCCACGTCATTTTGCGGCTTCGCGGCCACCAGGAGTACACAGAAGCGCTGATCGATGAAATCGCCGCTAACGTCACCAAGTTTTCTTTAGGTGGTATTGCTGCGCTGATTAAGTCGCCGGCCGCGCGGGCTTGACTATCGCGCTCACTGCCGAAATAGCGGTGCGATTTGAGTAAGGCAACAGGTTGGTACCGTTGCAGGTTCAAATAAAGGGTAAAGCGGCCGGGGATTGCGTAACAGTCCCGGCATGAAATTTGGAGCAGATACACTATGACGCAGACCGACTTACAGCCGGCACCGCCGCCGGGTTCAGGTGAATCATTCCGAAGCACAAATCGGCCACCACAGGCACCGGCCCCGCCGACAAAAAACGGCAAGCGCAAAAAGGTTTTCCTGATTGGCGGTTGCGTGGTGCTGGTGCTGGGACTGATATTCGGCATTCCGTACTACATCCATTCGCTGAATTACGCGTCGACCAATGACGCCTACATCCGGGCGCACATCACGGCGGTGGCACCACGAGTGGCCCAGCAAATACTCACAGTGGATGTACTGGATAATCAATATGTGAAAAAGGGCACGCTCCTGCTGACGCTGGACAGCCGTCCTTACAGGGCGAAAGTTGCCATGCTGAAGGCGGAATTAGCAGAAGCTGCGGCGACGGCGGCCGGTTCGCGATATCGGCTGGCGCTAACGCGCCAGCAGTCAACCGCCGCACTGGACCAGGCCAAAGCGGGTGTACAGATCGCCAAGGCAGCGGTGGCGTCGGCCGTGGCTGGCGTGTCACAGGCCAACAGTGGCTTGGCGCAGGCGAAGGCGTCAGTGGCATCGGCGGCGGCGAACGTGGCGCGGGCCCGCGCTGATTTGGCATCCGCGATTGCCACATCGCAACGAGCCAACAGCGACTATCGGCGTTACCGGGGTTTGGTAAAAACCGGTGACGTAACGCCCTTTCAAGTGGATACGTATCGGGCCGACGCCATTACGGCGGCGGCGAACGTAATGGCGGCCCGCAAAACGCTGCTGGCGAAAATGGCATTTTTGAATCAGACGCACGCCGGAATATTGGCGGCGGAAGCGCAAATTCAGGCTGCCAAGGCTGCGGTCAAGCAGGCGCACGCTCAATTGGTTGAGGCGCAAGCGAAGGAAGAGGCGTTCGATGTGGTGCCGCAGCAGGTTGGTCAGCAGACCAGCCATGTGAGTGCTACGGATGCCACCATCAAAAAGCTTAAGGCACAATTGGCGTTGGCTGAATTGAATCTGTCTTATTGCCGCATTTACGCCCCCGTAAGCGGGTACGTGACAAAAAAGGCCATTGAGCCGGGCGACTATGTGTCGGTGGGCCAGAGTCTGCTGAATATCGTAAGCCGCAAGACGTGGGTGGTGGCAAACTTCAAGGAAACAGATTTAACCCATATGAAACCGGGAGACCCGGTGACGGTAACCGTGGATGCCTATCCGCAATTTACGTTTCATGGCTACGTGCAGAGCATACAGGCGGGCAGCGGAGCGGCGTTCAGTTTGCTGCCGCCGGAAAATGCGACCGGCAATTTTGTAAAAGTGGTGCAGCGCATTCCGGTTAAAATATTATTTCGGCATTTGCCTAAGAATGCACCGTATCTGGCGACCGGGATGTCGTGCGAACCGGAGGTAAAGGTGCGATGAGCACGGCAAGTGTCGCAAATCAACTTGAGGCATCGCGGCCAGCGATGAACCCGTGGGTTATTGCGCCCGTGGTGGCGATGGCTGCCTTCATGGAGGTGCTGGATACCACCATCGCCAATGTTGCGCTGCCGCACATTGCCGGATCACTGGCCTCCACGATCGACCAGAGCACGTGGGTGCTGACGAGCTATCTGGTGGCCAACGCGATTGTGCTGCCGCTGAATGGTTTTTTCAGTGCGGCGTTTGGCCGCAAGCGCTACTTTATGGCGTGTATGGCGCTGTTCACCATCAGCTCGTTATTGTGCGGGCTGGCCCCCAACTTTGGGGTGCTGATTGTTTGCCGCATTCTCCAGGGGTTGGGTGGTGGCGGTTTGCAGCCCGGAGCGCAGGCGATATTGCGCGATATTTTTCCGCCTGAAAAAATCGGGGCCGCTATGGCCACATACGGCATTGTGGTGGTGGTGGCACCGGTATTGGGGCCACTGCTGGGTGGCTTTATAACCGATAACTTCACGTGGCGATGGTGCTTTCTTATTAATGTGCCGATCGGCATTGTGACGCTTTTTTTTCTCTCACTGCTGCTTCAGGACAACCCGGGACACCGACGGATTAAGCTAAGTGAGACCAAGATTGATTACCTGGGGCTGGGACTGCTGGCAGTGGGTCTGGCAAGTTTGCAGATCATGCTGGACCGGGGCGAGGACGCCGATTGGTTTGCTTCGCCATTGATCCGAACACTGGCAGTTCTGGCCGTGGTTGGCCTTTCGGCCGCGCTGTGGTGGGAGTGGCGACACAAGCATCCGATCGTTAATTTTCGCATGCTGAAAGATGTTAAAAATTTTGGCTTTGCCACCGTCGGAATGTTTATGTTCGGCAGCATTCTTTATGGCAGCACCACTCTGCTGCCGCTGCTGGCGCAGCGGATGTTCGGCTACGATGCGCGGCAGGCGGGTATGGTGCTGGCACCGGGCGGTATCGTGGTATTCTGCCTGATGCCGCTGGTGGGCTTCTTAATTCCACGTGTGGCCACGCGGTGGCTGATCAGTTTCGGCGTTATGTGGAATGTCATTGCGTTATACATGATGTCGCGCTTAAGCCTGCATGCGGACTTCAACAGTCTGGCCCTGTGCCGGGTGGTACAGGGATTGGGATTGGCTTTCCTTTTTGTGCCCTTCAACACGGCCGCGTTTGCCTTCGTACCCAAGCAAAAACTGGCCGATGCATCAGGCATTATTAATTTGGCGCGGAACATCGGCGGCAGCGTGGGGATATCGCTTTCAGTGAGTTTTGTGAAGCAGGTGTCGCAGGCGCATCAGAATTATCTGGTCGGCACGGTGACTAACCTCAATGCAGCCTACCGGTCGAATCTGCACGCGCTGACGGGCGCATTTATGCACGGCGGCATGGCTTTGACGGCCGCCACCAGGGCGGCGCAGGCACAGATATACAACATGGTCAGTCGAGAGGCGCACATGCTGGCATATGTGGACGCATTCCGGGTTGGGGCGATTATCTTTCTTTTAGTATTGCCGATCGCTGCGGTGCTCAAAACCCCTTCGTTCAAAAGCGTACCGGCTGTGGTGGAGTAAATAAATATGAAGGTGATGAGACAGGTTATCCGGGTTGGCGTGATGCTGGGTATATGCATCGAATTGGGCGGGTGCATTAATCAGACGGCGGAGGTTAATCATTACCGCAAAGTGATTCATGCCTATCCGCAGCCCGCTCCGCGAAAGGTGCCGCATTTGCTCACGCTATCGGCCGCATTGAGGATGGCCAATGATAATAACGAATCATTGGCGATTGCCGGTGAAAACTACCTTCAGGCGTTGATTGCGAAGGATCGGGCGTTTGCCAATTTTCTGCCCACCATCGGACTGGCCCCCACCGATTATCAGCGGAAAGGGTTTAATGAAAGCCAATTTCCGCCGGGATTTGGTAATTTATTCCAGACCCACTATTTTGACACCTCGCTGGCGACGACGCTGAATGTGAACATACTGCGAGATTCTGTGGCCATATCGGCAGCGGGATCCTACTCTGGCGTGCAGAAATCGCTGCTGTTGAATATGCAGTCGGATTTGCTTTTGGAAACAGCGCAGACCTACTACGCAGTACTTTCGGCTCAGCGAGCGGTCAAGGTGCTTCGGAGAACGCTGCAGGTGCAGCGGGCTACGGTCGCCAGTGCGTTACGAAAAGAACGGGCTGGAATTACATTGCGGCTTACCGTGCTGCAGGACCAGGCCGATGCGGCGCGGACGCGTGTGCAACTGACCAATGCTGAAAATTCGGTACAAAAAGGGCGCGCAACGCTGGCATTTTTAATCGGCGTCAACAGCCTTGATCACGCCCGACTGCGGAATCTTTTCCGTCCCCCACAGCATGTGCCATCCCTTGATACGCTTGACAGGGTGGCGTTGGCCGATCGGCAGGACTTACAGGCGGATAGAGATGGCGTGGTGGTGGCCGAAAAGCGGGTTACCGCGGCCATGGCTGAATACTTTCCGAGTGTATCGATTAATTTTGATACCTTTCTGTATAAGGAAAGCTTCCCAAGCGACAGTTGGTGGAATGGCCTCTTTACTGTCAATATGCCCATATTTGAGGGGGGCATGATTTATAATGATGTGCGGACTGCCTATTCCAAATTGCGACAGGCCATGCTTGAACAAGAGATGCTGCAACGCAGGATTCATGAACAGGTCCGGATTGCATTATCCAACTGGGTGACATCGCGCGAACTTATTGACAATACCCGTACGGAAATGCAGGCCGCCCGAGCCGCGTTTCTGCAGGCCAGCCACTCATTCAAAGTGGGCTTGGCGACAAATCTGGACGTGATAACCGCCCAGGATCGCTATTTATCCGCCAACCTGACCTACCAGCAGGCCAAATACACCACATGCGTGGATATGCTTAACCTGCTGCGGGAAAGCGGCCGCCTGACCTATGCCTCCATCGCGGAGCTTGCCCGGAAGCAAACCGGACAGGTGGCCATGAAAAAGCCGGTCAATACGAATTCCGGCCGGCATGCTGTCAAGTAGCAATTCCATTTGTAGCGGTGCCGGATTATTGTGGCGGGCGGTTGTAAATTGTTTCGATTGCTCCTGCCCAATTCTATCGGGCGGTGCGATATGTGGGCAAACGACGCAGACCCCGGTCCGATCGGAACTACCGCACGGCATCGGCAGCAAACGCCAATCTGGGGGCATACATGATGTATAAGAGTGTAAAGTATTATATATAATACTTTACACCGACATTTACTGTGCCTCGGTTCGATTTACGCATAAAAACGCATTTTATGCAATAAAAATCGAATATTACCTGGCTATCTAATTGACATCTGTTAACAGAATTATATATAATTCTGTTAACGAGATTAATGGCCATGAAACAGACCCGACTGAACATTGCCCGGCCAGATATATTTCGCTATTTTGACGCGCTGCCAGAAAAAATCTTTCGGCAGAAGGATATCGCCATGCATTTGGCCGGCCAACGCAATTTCTGGCGGTTGGCACAGAGCACGACGGTCCAGGCGTTTGTTCGTTTTCTGCTCGACTCCAAGCGGCTGACGCAGACCGTTTTCCCATTCCCAAAGCCTTATAAGCGAGAGGTGCGGTATGTATGGGGTGATGCCACCGTGTACGAGATCATGCTGACGCTTAAACCTGATTGTTATTTCTCTCACTACACTGCCGTGGCATTTCATGGACTTACCGAGCAAATTCCCAAAACCACTTACCTGAATGTGGAACAGCCGAGCACGGGTGCTGCCAACACCAACTTGACCCAAAACAGCATTGATGTGGCAATGCGCAGGCCAGTGCGCGTTTCTCACAACGTGGCCGAGACAGCGGAGTTTCGGGTTTGCCTGATCAGCGGAAAGAATACGCAGAACTACGGCGTGGTTGAAGAACCGGTCATGGGCGCAGGCCGACCGCTCGGAATTCTGCGATTTACGAAGCTCGAACGGACTTTGATCGATATTGCAGTGCGGCCGGTATATGCCGGCGGCGTGGCGGAGGTGCTTAACGCTTACCGATCGGCTGGGGATCGCGCATCGGCCAATGTGCTCTCAGCAACACTGGAAAGGCTTGCGTTTACATACCCCTACCACCAAGCTATTGGTTTTTACATGGAGCGTGCGGGCTACAAAGGTTATCAACTGGACATGCTGCGCCGCTTTCCCATGCCATTCGACTTCTACCTGACGCACGGCATGCAGGAAATGGAGTACATTCGCGACTGGCGGTTATTTGTCCCCAAAGGGCTTTAGTTTTTTAATCAACCCCCCGACATAATCAAAGCAAAAATCAAAATCTTTTAGTTTGATTCCCGGCTTGACCGTGTCTTGCACCGCCTGAAAGTTTTGGCGATGAAATTCTCTGTAATTTTCAAGTTCGCCCAGCAGACGCAATGGCACGCGTTTGGCATGGAATATATTTCCGAGGGTACTCCAGCTCGCATCCGACGAAAGATCGATGGCAAATTGATTCATCAACTGATGGATATCGACAAAATCCCGCGCCCGCGCGCTGCCCGAGCGTCCGCGTTTTACAATCTCCGCATACTCGGGCATCTGCTGGCACAACGCCCGCAATTTCTCGCATACAATCATGGTGGGCGAGTAGATATAAATCGTCAGGCCGTCGATTATCCTGCTCTCCTTTCCCTCGCAATAGTCAAACCGGCTTATGTCGATCATCAGCTTGCCGCGCTTTCCCATTTAAATGGCCTGGCGGCGCAAAGCTTCCGGTCGGTCTTTAAGGCGCTCGTAATTTGCTGTGTCGATGATTCGAAATTCGATCTCGTATCCACCCCAGAAATCGCGCATGTCGGACGAAATTACCGGCGGTACTTCACGCATGTCGAAGTCAAAGACAAGGAAATTGTATTGGCAGAATGCCGTTTCCAGACACCTTCGGATTCGCGATTTAATGTCATCCATTTCCGCCGACTAAAATTGATCGGACATGGACAAGTCGATGTCCGCCAATGCACGGGTTCCGGCATTGAGCGCGATGTCGATGGCATTACCGCCTTTGAGTACCAGACGTTGCATCAGGCTGTCGTCGGAGAATAATGCCAGAATGGTGAGTTCTTTAATCCTCCGGCTGCGATCGGGGTCGCTTTAACTCACTTGTGTTTTTCGCTCCGAAATACTTGGGGCCATTGTCCCTGAAATAGACCGTGAGCGCACTTTGAACACTTTCTTCAACGCGCCGCAAACGGCCCACCCGATTGTACAGCTTTTACCGCCGGGTCGTCATCTTTACGCAATGGCTCTGGCGAGGTGGCCAAAATGCCCACGCGTTTCAACCAGATGGACTGGACGCAGGAGTTCCCAGCGTCGCGCGCATCGGCTCCGCAGGAAAGACACGGCGGAAGCAGTCAGACATCCGCGTTGGGCTCCGCGACGGATAAACACGTTTCATCAGACGAGTTGCGGCTTGAGGCCCCCTGCGATAGTCGATACCACACCGTTCAACTCTGCCGCATGTCCGGGGCCAGATCATACACACTGCCGATGGACAGATTCTTGATGAATTCCGCTGGCGAGAGCGGCTTTTCCAACGTGATGTATATCTTTTTATCGCGGCCGGGCGGCAGATGAAAGAAATTATCTGAAAATACGGCGTACTCATTTTTGAGCCGCGCAAAGCACCAGAGCGCCGGCTTATCGGCGGTCAGCGTCAGATGATAACTGCGTCCGCTGCCGCGAATGCTGCGTGAAAGTTGCGGCATTGGCAGCTTGAGTTCGATCGGACGGGGGAAGAACAAGGTGTTTTCCGCAACAGTCCGGCCGTCGATCATCACGCGCACCCAGATAAGTATATTATTTTCCCCGTGCGATTTAATAAGCTCGGCAAGATTCAACGCATGGGCCAACCGGCTGGTTCGGGCGGGGATATGAACATTTCTTTCTCCGGTGACCAGCTCATTGCCATGCAGATCGGTGACCAGCCATTCCAGCACGCCGGAAAGATCATGCTGATGATCACTGGTGACATGGAGTCCGGCGGTACCGGTTTTGGTGTCCGGAATACCACTGACAATCACCGGCGCAAAAAAGTGGCGTGACTGGTATTGAATGGCCTTCCATCGGCGGTCGTAGTCGATCATTGCCCACGTGGGGCCGGGCCAGCAGTCGTTATATTGCCAGATGGTCGCCGCCATGGAGCGGGGCATATCGCGGCGCCAATGCTCCACGCCGTAGCGAATGCCGTACGCCTGATTGATCTGCGTCAGGAGCAGAGTGGAGTCGAAATCAGCGGGGGCCTTTCCAAAATACATCTGGGTGTAGTGCATGATGATGCCGATGCCGTGGCCGCTTCCATCACGTTCATGATAGCGCATGACGGGTGAATGTATGGAATCCCGGTCGGACGCATCGGTGTAGGTATCAACGGTTTGCGGCGCGGGAAACGACTGCATGCCGAACTCGGTTACAAAGCCTTCCACAGTGCGGTACTGTTCAAAGGGTGCATTGCCGTGCCAGACGGCCCAGGTGTGGATATCGCCGCTGCCGGAGGCACCGCTGCCGACTTCATAAAAGGCACCGGGAACCAGGCGGCGGACAATGCCGCCGATAACATCATTAAATAAATGATAATAGCCCTTGAAGTCCTGTATCTCATTGTTGCCGCTCCAGATAACGATGGCCGGATGATTGCGGCAGCGTCGCACCTGCTGGTCGATTTCAATCTGCAGATTGTTCATCCAACGTGAGTCATGCACGGGATAGGTGTCATTGGCGAATTTAAATTCGAACTGCAGCATCAGACCCAGTTCATCGCACAGGTCAAAGAGTTCGTCCTGTTCATAATAGCCACCGCCCCAGAGACGGATGAAGTTGAAATGACAGTCGGCGGCGGTCTTCATGTAATAGCGCAGCAGTTCCGGCGTCACGCGTGTCGGAAGGTTATCTGCGGGGATCCAATCGGCACCCTTGACAAAAACAGGCACCCCATTGACCTTGACGTGCATGGCAACGCCATCACTGGGCGGCAGCACCTCCACCTGACGCAAACCCACACGGCAAAAATGGGAATGCAGCACGATGTTGGCCTGATTCAATTCCACCGACACACTGTAAAGCGGATGCGCCCCCATTCCATTCGGCCACCACAGTTCTGGCTTGGTAATGGTGAGATGAATGCGCGACCGGCCATGTTTAATTGAGCCTTGACCGGCAGCCACAGTTTTTCCACCGAGCGATACCGATACGACCACCAGCGCATCGACCGGTGCGTGGACAAGGGACGTATCAATGGCCAACCGGACAGAACCGTCCGACTGATGGTGCTGATGAACGCCGACATCGGTAATTCGGGCGTCGAAAGATTCAATGCGGATATCGCGCCATATCCCCTGGGTAAGCAGCGGGCGGCACCAGTCCCAACCCCACATGTATGGAGCCTTGCGAATCCAACTGCGGGGGTCGGGTAAATCGATGGCGTATTTCGATTTATATTCCGCCGAAAGCCTTTTTACGGTGGGTTCCAAGGTGTCAAACTTAATCCGCAGGGTGTTGGTACCACGCCGCACGTGCGGTTTAATATTAAAGCTCCATTGGCGAAACATGTTATCAGCGCGACCCAGCATCTGGCCGTTGAGCCAAAGCGTTGCCAAGGTGTCAAGGCCGTCGCATTGCAGGCAAATCTGCTGCCGGGAAAGCATGTCATCGGACAGATGAAAGCTGCGTTCATATATCCAGTTCTTATCCGCAACCCACTGCACTTTACCACTGTTTTCGCGGTAAAAGGGATGGGGAATTTTGGCATGACGCAACAGGTCGGTATAGGTACTGCCCGGCACGATGGCAGGCACATGCGTGGATTCACCTTCCTGCTGAAGTGTCCAGCCGGTACCGGCAAGCGAGAGAGATTTGAATGATTTTGCCGGGATGATCGTCGACGACACGCTGCTGTCAGACTTCTCGGTGCAGCCCGAAAGCGCAACACCAACACCCGCGCCGACGGCCGCCTGCAGAAGCCGACGGCGATTGATCGGAGGGATTTCCGTTACATGGCGTATGATATCTGACATGGAGAGAATCCTTTCAATGGTTAGACCTTCACGGACACGTTGCGAGTTTGCCGCCGCACCGCATCATCGATGCTGCAAGATTGCTTTTTTGATCAGCTTTCCGAAGGTGGATGGCCGATAGTTCCAATTTTTTATCAATACCGGTCCGGCTTGAGTGTGAAACGACCATGCACACCAACTGATCCGGTGCCGGGCTGCAAAATTAATAACCTTGCGACCAAAAGCCAACTGCTGACCGTTGCCGCCAAATTCATCGAAGATGACCGGAACTTTTTTCACCGCACCCTCGAAGCTGCGCCGCCAATGATGCTTCCATGGATAGATATGGCAATCATAGACCACATTGTGTCCTTTGAGAAGTACGCCATGCGCCATGCCAAAATCGTTAAACGCCCAACTCAAACCACCGGCGATAACGATGTTGGATGCACCAGCGTGCCGCACAACAGTGTAAAGCCGCTGCATACCGGTCGCCCGGTAAAACACTACAGAGTGCGGCGTTTCACCCGCACAGGGGCCACCATTAAGCCAGAGATTCCAGGGGATACCGTGCGGTTCGTTATAAATGTCAAACAAAACATTCGGAAAATTTTTATATCGACGGGCCGCCGATCGCCAGAAGATAATGGATTGAGGCCCAGGCATTCGATGTTGTCCGAGTGCGGAGAGATGGCCATCCATATCCGTCCAGTGCAGATCGAACACCACATATACGTGATGCCGGGCGGCGTACCTAATCAACTGATCGAGAATATGCCGATATACCCGGCCTCCGTGGGTTTGCCCGGGCATCTGCCCAAACCAGCGGGCGTCGGAGGTAGGGATGCGGATAATCTGGCAGTGCCAGCTTTTGATGGCGGCAGCGATCGAGCGGTGGATGTGCGTGCCGCGATTGGTCCACTCCATACTTGGTAGATCGACCCCGTGCACCACAACAATTGTTCCCGACGCGTCATAAATATGATTGCCGCTGGTGTGGAGTTGCATCGATGCGATGGAATAGGGACATGGCAAGGTGCGCATCGGGGGATGGGGTGGGGCTGCCATACATCGCCCGGAACTGGTTAGCCCAATTATTAATCCCAAAGTTCCGAGAACCAGGATGAATAGCTTGTTTAGCTTCATGTGCGAATGCCTTTCCTGCAGATGTCATATACGGATGTTATGGCGGCCCGCCCCGGCTGTACATGGCCGATATATCCCTTCGATTGGCCAGCCCCAACACAAGCGAGTTCCCCCTGAGTACACCGACGGGGTGTAACGGCGCGGCTGGCGCGGAACATGTAATCGTCGGCGGTTTGCAGCACGATTGTTCGACGGTATTAAAAGGTGCACAACAGTCCCGGCATACAAAGGGTAAAAAAAGCGGGCTGCCGCCTGGCTGCTGGCAAGCCCGCTAAGGACGACAATTTAATCAGTTACCTCAGGTGCGACGCAGCGTTCTGCGCTTCAGGATAGCCAATCCGCCAACCGCCGCCAGAAGGATAATCGCACTGGCGGGTTCCGGTGTGGGCGTTGAGGCAATCGGCTGCAACTGGAAACCATTGAGCGCACTTTGGTTTTCTCCGGCCAAGTTTGTCATAAAGAAGCCGATGTTACCACTGGAATCGGCCTGTGCGGTCAGGCTGGTCCAGATGACGCCCTGCGTAGCCGACGCGCTGGCCGCCGCGTAGTTGTAGTCCTTGGAGTTAGCCTCCCAAGGTAGCACAATGGGCCCGGCCCGTGTGGGCGATCCCGTGGTGGCGGCCGATGTGGGCATCCCGGCAACGTAGTTGGCCGTCGCCAATGAAAAAGTTGACCCCATATTGTCGGCATTCGTTCCGGAACCGTAGAGATAGAGTACGTAATCTGCCCCCGGTTTAAGTCCACCAATGATGTCTTCAATGGGTGTTGCCACGGGTGCCGTACCACCACGTGGGGTGGCAGAATAAACATATTCGTTATTCATGACAACTTCCGGCGACGGCCATGTGGCGCTTTGGAAATTGACCCCTGTGGGCGTGGTGAATGACACGCCGGTGGAATTACCTTGAGAGTCAAGCAATCCCTTATCCGTATAACCGGCACTGGCAGTGAAGTAGCCACCGCCGGAAAGATCGCCCAAACCACCATAGTTGGCCGAACCGGGAATCATCATGTTCCAAGTTTGGCCGGTATTGGATGGATCAACGCCGTACGCGGCAGGGCCGGCCGTATAGCCGGAGGAGGCATCCTTGATACCTTGGGAAAAATTCGAAGCTGCCGAATAACTGGCCTCACCTTGATAAGCGAAGGTCAGGTTGATGGCATTGGGCCCATCGTAGCCGACGCTGGCCTGCACCTGCGCAGCGCTTAAAGCCATACAAGACACCGAAGCCGCTACGAGCCCAACCGTTGCCATCCGTCCCGTACTTAACCATTGAGCTTTCATTGGAAAGTCTCCTCACAAATAACCACGCCTGTTACGGGCCGGCCTGAACACCCCCTGCTCGCTACTACTCCTTTCACTTTGCTTACTTTTGTTTTTCACTTCTCCTGCGCCCGCCCCGGGCGCGGGATGCGCCACGGGGTCAAAGCGACTTTCCTAATTGCTGCCACCGGGTGCGTTGGGCTGGAAGTCACCGACTGGGCAGTTGGAACGCGGGGGATTGGTTAGGTCACCCGGCCCATTGGAGGTGTATTGGAAGGTATCCGCGTGGCCATCACCAAATACGGCATTCATTTCATGCTGGTCACCATGCCCATGCCGCCAGCGGCACCAGTAATCGTTCTGCCATGATCCCTGCGTGTCGGGTCCATAATTAACATTGGTTCCGAAGCCATCCGGTCCGGGGATGATGCCCTGGTGCGGATTCAGCGTTGGTATGGTACCCCAGTAAGGAGCTTGGCCGTTATAGGGTACAAGCCCGTTGGCGTACAGCGTTCCCCAGAAATCGGTGGGCCACGAGGTACCCAAAGTTGCATCACGCTCGCCGTCCATGAACATAATCACACTCGACCCGCGACCACCAAGATTATCCAAGCGGTAGAACTGCTCATAGGGCCACTGGCCACCGCGGCTGCTGGCTGCCCGCATATTTTGCTGGTACGGGAAGAGTAATTCGTTGGCCTGATAGTCCGATTGCCCGGCAACCGGCCATGAACCCGAGGTTCCGGCGGCAGGGTCGCGGAATATGGGCGATAAGCCGACATCCACCGCGTTGCTGGCCAGACTGCCTGCGGGTGCATCGCCGGGGTAGGCCCATGCATCATACTCTTCGCCCTCGGGCACACCCTGTTTCACATACGCATTTAAAATGGTGGCCCATGTGGCTTGGGCTTTATTGGGGTTGCTCCAGCCGGATGGCAAGTTGGTAAAACCCGCAGGGAATATGGTATTAGTGGTCGCCCCGGCGGGAAACGGTACAGTGGGCTGTAACGACTGGCCTATCGGAAGCATACCGGCGTTTTCATTGGTGTATTCGATGGCCGCCAAACCCAATGAGCGCAAATTGGAAAGGCACGATACCGACAGCCCGTCGGATCGTGCCACCGCCAGTGCCGGCAGGAGAAGCGCTATTAACAGAGCAATGATGGATATGACCACCAGCAATTCGATCAGCGTAAAACCACGATTTGCAGATAAACGCCAGCGCAGCATGTTTGTGCCCTTTCAAGAAGCCGACCAAACTCCCGTATGGCACTTCGCCATACGATTTAACTGACAACGACAGCAGCGGATTGAGCACCGCCAGGGATTATTTGACTTGCTCACTTCACCCACGGAGTATTTCAACTACGCCCTTAAGTCTAACCAACCATCCACAGGTAACAAGGAACGCGAGCGCAAAAATGCATACCGACAGCGCAATTTAATGCAATTTCATCAGCGGCGTGTTAAGCTTTCCCCCGTGAAGCGAGAAAAGAAGAATGGAAATAGCCCGGCCGGTCGCCGCGCCAGCAAGAAGCGGCCAAAAATGTTTCGAGTGGCGTATCTCTCGCGCGATGTTGCGGGCTATTCCGAGCGGGTGGCTATGGAGATCGCCCATTTCGCCAACAGGGTCGAGGACTGGCGCGTATACATCGCTTATCTAGGCGAGATCGGCCTTGAGGAAATTGCCCGGGGCGATGCAGACGGTGTCATTCTGGGCCACTGGGACGATCCGCAAATGCTGACGGAACTCGCCAAAGCTCGGATACCGGTTGTCAGCACGCCTCACTTTCAGCAGGATTCTCCCTTTGCACAGGTTATCCCCGACGACTACGAGGTGGGCGTCATGGCAGCGCAATATTTTATCAATAAGGGATTTCGCAATTTCGCGTACTACGGCATGGATGGTACCAATCTGCTCTGGCCGTGGGAAAAGCTGCGCCGCCAGGGGTACCTCGCCGCCCTCAACAAGCATGGACGGCAACCCCATATCTTTGATAATACAGTTGCGGACTGGTGGAGCTTTCAAAATGACCGCCAGCAGACGGCCCTGCGCAATTGGATTAAAAAGTTGCCCAAACCCACCGCTCTTTTTGCCTGTATGGATCGGTTCGCCTATGAGGCGGTGCGACTGGCGCGTGATACCCAGGTGCTTGCGCCCGAGGAACTGGCTATTTGCGGCGTGGATAATATTGAATGGATATGCATGCTGGCGCAGCCGCCATTGACCAGCATACCGCTTAATCCGCGCCAGATTGGACGGGAAGCCTGCCGGGTGCTCAATGAAATGATGCATGGTCAACCGGCACCGCAAAAGCCCCTGTTCATACCCCCGCTGCCGGTGGTGTCACGTGCCTCAACCGACCTCAACGCGTTTGAAGACCCGGACGTGGCGGCGGCGCATCGTTTCATCCATGAACATGCCCATCAGCCAATCCGTGTGCAGGACATCATCACAAAACTCATGGTGTCACGCCGCAGCATCGAGATGCGCTTTCGTGCTCAGACCGGGAGCACTTTGCAGGATGCCATCTGGCGGGCGCATGTGGATCGGGCCCGGCATCTGCTTATTAACACGGCTGAGCCGATGTGGCGTGTGGCGATGGAGTCCGGCTTCAAGACTGAAAAAACATTTAATGTGATGTTCCGAAACACGGCAGGATGCACTCCATCAGAATACCGACGACAGGGCGGTATTACCTTACCGCCGAAATAGGCGATCGGCGTTGAAAGTATTGGCACGGCACCACCGGTGAGTGGCGTGTGGCAACATCAGGATGGGGTAATAATACACTATTAAGGAGAACACCCATGAGTATGGCTGGAATTCGCACATGGCTTAACCGCAACCAGAAATGGCTGGCGATCATGGTCGTCATTGTGCTGGCGGGAATCTTATGGTGGGTTTGGCATTCCATCCAGACCCCGGCACCGGTATCGGCGGCCAGCAGTTACTATTTTTATGATACTTCAACCCGACAGGTATCGGTCCGACCCGCTACGGAACTGCCACCACTCAAAAACGCCGCCGGCAAGCGCACCGTGGTGCGTGCTGTGTTTATCACCTGCACATCCTGTGGGAACCGCCAATTGGGGTATCTGCTTAAGTACACAGCCGCGGCCCGCAGTGCCAAAAAATATCTTGACAACCCACCCGGTAAAGGTGCCCCGCAAAATGAGATCGGGCAATTTGCGTCCGAAGTTCCAACTCTCAAATTGCAGGTGGCAAACGGAACACTAATCCGTCTGCCTAAGACCGGTGCGCACTGGGTATATGCCCAAAGCCCGCAAGGCACGGCCATCATTCGCAAGGTGACGGAGTGCCCGGGCCATCGCTATGCCCGCACATGTGTACCGTGATAATCCGCGGTGAGCATCCACTGGGCGGGTGATGCCCGCGCATCGCGAAAAGACGCAATAAAAAGTCCCCAGCTTTTAACGGCCGGGGACTTATTATTTTGACTTCAGATGTCACGCGTAACGGGCTGCCATGCAACCAGTCACTCACCTGATTACGTAGGCGCTGCGCCGGCGGTCGCCAAGGCGGTTGGTTCCGGTTCTTTTGGTATGCCGGTGAAACGCAGCTTCTCACCATCGCGATCAATCTGCACCTTCGACATCCCCGCATAATCACCCCGGAGAATCGACTCGGAGAGCGGGTCTTCCAAAAACTGCTCGATGGCGCGGCGTAGCGGCCGGGCACCAAAGTCGGGGTTGTAACCCTTTTCAATGAGCAAATCGTGGGCGGCCGGGGTGGTTTCCAAGGCGATGCCCTGTTCATTGAGACGTTTGGCAACCTTCTGCACCTCAATATCGATGATATTGTACAGATCTTCGCGCGACAGCGGACGGAAGATGATGGTGTCATCGAGGCGGTTAATGAATTCCGGACGGAAGAATTTTTCAACCTCCCGCAAAAGCCCCTTCTTCATCGATTCAAAGTTCTGGTCGGTGTCGCGCTTGGCGTAACCGAAGCCTTGGATACCACCGCTCTTGATCAGGTCCGCGCCGATGTTGCTGGTCATGATCAGAATGGTATTTTTAAAATCCACCACGCGGCCGACATTGTCGGTCAGGCGGCCTTCTTCCATGATCTGCAGCAGCATATTGAATACATCCGGGTGGGCTTTTTCAATTTCATCAAGCAGCACCACGGCATAGGGCCGCCGGCGGATGCGTTCGGTCAATTGACCACCTTCCTCATAACCCACGTATCCAGGCGGGGCACCAATGAGGCGGCTGACGTTGTACTTTTCCATGTATTCAGACATGTCTATCTGAATAAGCGATGCCTCGTTTCCGAACAGAAATTCGGCAATGGCCTTCGACAGCAGCGTTTTACCCACACCCGAGGGGCCAAGGAACAGAAATGTTCCCATCGGCCGATTCGGGTCCTTCAGACCCGAACGTGCGCGGCGAATAGAACGTGACACCGCTTTGATGGCGTCATCCTGACTCACCACCCGGCGATGCAATTCACCTTCCAGTTCAAGCAGACGCGAGGCTTCAGCTTTTTCCAGTCGGGTCAGCGGCACGCCGGTCATCTTGCTGACCACTTCAGCGACCGTTTCCTCATCCACCACGCCATCGACTGCTTTGGCCTGCTCGCGCCATTTTTGCTGTTCTTCCTCTTTCTTGCGGCGCAGCTCTTCAGCCTGGTCGCGCAATTGCGCGGCCCGCTCATAATCGGCATGTTTGACGGCCTCATCTTTTTCCACCGTCAGCCGTTCGATCTGCTCCTCAATTTCGGTCAAATTCGGCGGCTTGCTCATGGATTTAAGACGGATGCGCGCCCCGGCTTCGTCAATCACGTCAATCGCCTTGTCGGGGAGACACCGACTGGTGATATAACGGGTGGACATTTCAATGGCGGCCTTAATCGCCTCATCCGTAATCTGCACGCGGTGGTGCGATTCATATCGATCACGCAGACCCCGCAAAATTTCCAACGCCTCTTCCTTGCTGGGCGGCTCAACTATGATGGTCTGGAAACGCCGCTCCAGGGCACCATCCTTTTCCACATATTTGCGATACTCATCGAGTGTGGTGGCTCCGATGCACTGTATTTCGCCACGCGCCAGAGATGGTTTGAGTACATTACTGGCGTCAATGGCGCCCTCGGCCCCACCGGCACCCACCAGAGTGTGGAGTTCGTCGATGAACAAAATAACGTTTTTGGCCCGCCGCACCTCCGTCATGACGGCTTTGATGCGTTCCTCAAACTGGCCACGATATTTGGTGCCCGCCACCATCATGGCAAGGTCGAGCACCACGATCCGCTTATCAAGCAGTATTTCAGGAACATCGCTGGAGATAATTTTCTGGGCAAGACCTTCCACGATGGCCGTCTTCCCCACCCCAGCCTCGCCGAGCAACACAGGATTGTTTTTGGTGCGGCGGCAAAGAATCTGCACCACACGCTCGATTTCATTGCTACGCCCGATGACCGGGTCGAGTTGCCCCTCGCGCGCCAGTTCAGTGAGATCGCGCCCGAAGGAATCCAGCGCCGGCGTACGAGATCTGCCCTTGCTTTCACTTTTTTCGTTGGTGCTTTCACTCTCCACACCGGCACCAAGCAGGTTCAAAACCTCTTCCCGAACTTCTTCCAGCTTCAGATTGAGGTTCATCAAAACCTGGGCAGCCACGCCGTCGCGCTCACGCAGCAAACCGAGCAGAAGGTGCTCGGTGCCGACGTAATTGTGTCCCAGATTACGCGCCTCTTCGATGGCGTATTCGATCACCTTTTTGGCGCGGGGCGTCTGCGGCAATTTGCCCATGGTGACCATATCGGGGCCACTCTTCACGAGTTTTTCAACCTCGAGGCGCACCTTTCGTAAGTCGATATCCAAGTTTCGCAGCACCGTTGCACCCACACCGGAGCCTTCCTTTACAAGCCCCAGCAGGATGTGCTCGGTACCAATATATTCGTGGTTGAAACGCTGCGCCTCCTGGTTGGCCAAGGCCATCACTTTGCGGGCGCGGTCGGTAAAGCGTTCGTACATGTCATTCTCCATCTTCCGGTGCTATGCCACCGGATGCAATCTACAGTGGATTGTACGGATTATGGTAGGTAATAATCAAATCAACGGCAAAAAGCTCGCCCCAATTCCTTGGCCTCAAAGCAGGCCTCCGGTTAGTGCCCAACCATCTCGCCACCAGGAGCCGACCCGCCCTGCGCCAGTCGGTATCCCTCCAATTGTTGGCCGCATGCCGCATATGCGCCACCTCCCACTGTGCATCATCGGATATCGGACGAAGATTTCTTCAACAAACCGCGATTCGACCATCGCATCGGAGCCGCTGTACCCGCGGGCCATTATTCCGCATCAATAAGATCGAATAAAAGGCTCCTATCGACGCAATTCGCCACCAACACCCGTTTCCAGCGCGGTAATGATACGCTGCATATCGGCATCCACCTGGGCCGATTCCAAACTGCCCTTCACATCACGGAAAACCAATTCCATAGTGACGCTTTTTTTGTCCGCCTCGATAGGCTTGCCCCGGTATACGCCCACAAATTGTACCTCCTCCAGCCATGATCCCCCGGCCGTTTGCTGAAGCAATTTTTGAATATCGCTCCATCTTACAGCCTCGGCGACGATGATGGATAAGTCGCGCCGCACGGCCGGAAACCGCGGTAACGCCTCAGCCCGCTTGATCGGCGTAAATAAACTCGCCAGGGCTGGCCAATCCAATTCCGCCGCCGCCAGCTTGTGGCGCAGGTCGTAATGCTCAATCACCCGGCTTCCCAACTGGCCGACGGTGCCGATTTCAACCGGTGCACTGTGACCGACCGGATGGTGCACCAGCACCTTCCCGCTGGCCCCCGGCGCAAAACCGGGCGCGGTCATGGGCACAATTTCCAGTTTGCACCCGGCGGCAATACCTGCGATTAATAAATCAACCGCTCCCGTTACATCCGATACATCCGTACCGGTCATGGCAAGCCGCTGCGCCTCCACCGGTTTGGTCGTGGCATTTGACTGTGAAAAAACGGCAGCGATTTCAAAAAGGCGGGCATGCTTTTCGCCCATATTCTGATTATGCCGGACGGTGGCAAGCAGGCCCGGCAACAGGCTTGGCCGCAGGACGTTGTTGGCCTTGCGCACCGCATCCTGCACTTTTAATATTTTTGCATCAGATGGCAAAAACAGTTCTGCTTCGGGCGGGTCGACAAAGGTAAAGCTGACCGTCTCAAACCAACCGGCCCCTGCCAATAAACGCCTTGCTGCCCGGCGGGCATCGAGGACATCATCTGGCGGAGGCATGACATGCGCGACGGTTTGATGCGCTGGCACATTTTCATATCCCCAGATGCGCACCAGCTCTTCTATCAAATCCACTTCACGGGAGATATCAAAGCGAAAACTCGGCGTGGTGCATGTGATATGCGATCCGTGATGGCGGGGCGCAAATTCCAATCCACGAAGAATGTTCATTGCCGCATCCAGATCGATCGACACGCCTACCAGTCTGTTAAAGCGTTCCAATCGCAATTGAATTTCATGTCTGACTTTGTTAAGCGTGCCCCGGTCAATTTCCGTTTCGATAATGCCCCCACCAAGGTCCGCAATCATCTGGGCCGCAAGCTGACGGGCATAAATTACCATGGCGGGATCTATGCCGCGTTCAAAGCGGCGGGATGAATCCGATGCGATGTTCAACCGACGCGAGGTGCGGGCAATGCCGGTGGGTTCAAACTGAGCAGATTCCAGCAAAACGTGTGTGGTGGCCGGGGTTATCTCGCTTTCCAGCCCGCCCATGATGCCCGCAAGCGCCAGCGGCTGCGAGGCGTCGGCTATCAGCAAATCCTGGGCCGACAACCGCACCACCTGGCCATTAATCAGACGCATGGTTTCGCCGTCCGCGGCGGTGCGTATGACTACCGGGCCGGGATGCAGTCGATCGCGATCAAAGGCATGCAATGGCTGGCCCGTAAGCATCAGCACATAATTGGTAACATCCACCACATTATTGACGCTGCGCAGGCCAAGCGATTCAACCGCGCCGGCCAGCCAGTCCGGTGACGGTGCCACCTTCACATTTTTTATAACCGTGGCGCTGTAGTACGGACACCGGTCGTCAGCCGCAAGATCAATGGTAAGTGCATCGGTCACCTGCGGCCGGGTCGCTGCCGGCGCGATGCCAGCCGGGGGAATCTGAAGCGTTCCGCCGGAGAGTACCGCCAATTCGCGTGCGATGCCGATATGGCTTTGGCAGTCCGGCCGATTACTGGTGACTTCCACATCCAGCACCTGGGTAGAGCCGGTGTTGTGAATGTGCTCCACCACAAACCCGCTGTGGGTGAGGGCATGCTGCACCCATGGGGCGGTAAGAGGTTTATCGATGTAAGGCTGAATAAGATTAATTGCAATAAGCATGATTTACCAGTCCACCAAAAATCAACAGCCCGGAAAGCGTAATGGGCGTGTGGCATGCTGGCAACCCTGTATAAGATCCTGTCCCGGTAATAGCAGAGCTGTGATGTGCCGGAAATGCTTGGATGCAAGGCGCCGCGTTTGAACCGGTGACGCAATATCTGTGTCTCTTTTCTCTGCGCGCCAAAAAAACAAACATCATCACGCCATTGGCATGATACATTATTTCACACAGAGAGGTTTTTATATCTCGCACAGAGCCGCAGAACCGCAGTGATGATTAAAAAGGATACGACATAATGCTCCGCCAAGTCTTCGCGCTCTTGGCGCTCTTGGCGGTGCAAAGAATTACCCTGATTCGCCGCAAAGGTCGCAGAGGACGCCAAGAAACGCCAAGCATATTGGATATGAGCCTGTCAGATCGCCATGACGCGGCCAATATCGCGAGATTGATCCAGTGCCAAAACCTCTGTGGCTCTTTTTCTCTGCGCGCCAAAAAAAAACAACTAACATCATCATGCCAACGGCATGAAACATTATGTCACACAGAGAGGTCTTTATATCTCGCACAGAGCCGCGGAGAGAATTAAAAAAATACGACATCACGCCGCGCCCGGTCTTCGCGCTCTTGGCGCTCTTGGCGGTGCAAATAATTACCCTGATTCGCCGCAAAGGTCGCAGAGGACGCCAAGAAACGCCAAGCATAGTGGATATGGGCCTGCCCAATTGTCGTGATGCGGCCAATATTGCGTGAATGATCCTATGAGACAACCTCTGTGGCTCTTTTCTCTGCGCGCCAAAAAAAAAACAAACATCATCATGCCATTGGCATGATACATTATTTCACACAGAGAGGTTTTTATATCTCGCACAGTTGCGCAGGGAGAATTAAAAAATACGACAAGATCCCACGCCCAGACATCGCGTTCTTGGCGCTCTCGGCGGTGCAAACTCCTTTTCCTCACCGCGAGATTCGCAAAGTTAACAGTTAAAATATTCGGTATGGGAACGGCCCAGCGAGCCGCCGGGCTTGTCCCGGCGGGTAAAAAAATAACGCATTCGTGTGCGAAATATCGCCGCGCCCTCCTTGCACCCCGCACCCCCGCGCGTTATGTTGCAGATTATTGATTGCAGTTTTGAGGCCGATTGATGGTCGTAGTTAATGAACAAATAACCGGTCGGCGTTCTGGTCTTGGCGTTTGCCGTGTTGAAAATCGGGGCGGCCGGATGAGTCATGCATCGTCACGCGGGCACAAGACCCGCGGCTAAATGGGGTGGCGGATGGGAAACCGCTGGCAGCGTGCCCGCAACGCCATTGGTATGTCGGGCATCGCGCCATTTGTTTCGGCGAAAATGTAATAACGCAAAAACAAACGCAAATTACAACATCCCTTATCCCGAATTCACGTCGAGAAGTATCTGCGCACGACGCACCTTTTCATTTGTCCCTTTGAACTTGCGAACAACTTCCAACAACTCGCGACGTTCCGTATCCGACAATCGCAAGATATATTGCTTTTGCATCTGAGCGTGCTTGCTCCATGGCCTAAAAAATCACCCGCTACCATGCGGGCTGGTCTTTTATCCTGACACGCTTTGTTGGCAAAGCACCATGCTGGTTAGCGCCGCAATTGGTAACTATCGACTACCCCCAGATTCTGGTAAATCTGTATCGTGGCGTCGGAATGGTTTAAGGTGTAAAAATGGATGCCTTTTACCTGATGATCCAGCAAATCGCGGCACTGTTCAGTAGCCCAATGTATGCCGACGCGTGCTATGGCTTGGGCATTGGCACCGGCGCGGCTGATAGACCGAAGCAGTTTGGCCGGGTAACGGGCCCCCAATGCGGTTTCCGCCATGCGGCGCAGACTGTTGGCGGAAGTGATCGGCATGATGCCGGCGATGATGGGGACTTTTATACCGGCCAATTCGCAACGATCGCGAAAATCAAAAAAATCGTGGTTATCAAAAAACAGTTGCGTGCAGATGTAGTCGGCACCGGCATCCACCTTGGCTTTGAGAAAATCCATCTCCAGAAGCCGATTCGGTGTGGCCGGATGTCCTTCAGGAAAGCCCGCCACACCAATGCCGAAGCCGCGCGGGTCGGACGTGCTGCGCCGGCGGATAAAGGCCACCAGATCCGCGGCATGTGCAAAGACATCCTTGCTTCGATCGTGATGCGGCATGTCTTTGGGCGGGTCACCACCCAAGGCTAAGATATTGTCAATTCCATGTGCCGCATATTGATCTAAAATGGCGGCAATTTCCCCCTCGGTATGGCAAACGCAGGTTAAATGTGGCACGGGCATCAGGGATGTACGGTCCTTGAGCCGCACGACCAGATCGTGTGTGCGCTGTCGGCCCGACCCCCCTGCCCCATAGGTTACCGATACAAAGGATGGTTTTAGATTTTCCAAGCGGGCGATGTGCGTAAAAAGCTGCTCCGCGGCGGCATCGGATTTAGGGGGGAAAAACTCAAACGAAAAGGTTGTGCCATCCCGGGCGAAAATATCAGTTATATGCATACCGACCTCACTGATCTATCCATCCGTTTATCCGGATTAACAGATGATACACTCCCAAACATCCGTAGGCAATGGCATGGGATGGTGCGGATAACCGCCCCCGCTGTGCATCGCCGGCGCTATTGCTTCGGCGTGATGTCCTTAAGGGTAATATCCCGAAAAAACGCATCCCCCTTGTTTAAATACACAAACAGGTCGATTCGCACCCATTTAATCGGGTATTTTTTGGCCAGGGCTTTGATTGATGCTGGCTCAAAGTCCATTTCGGTCGTCTTCCATGCCGGGTGTGTCATTACGGGCAGCAACTGGGCCCGATATATTTCACGCCTCTGACTGGCCAAATCGCCCGGTCGACTGAATTGATCCGGCCAATACGCAAACCCCTTCACAAAAATTCTTACCCGAGGCCCATCTCCGCGATAGGTAACACTTACCCGATATCGATCCCCCTGTTTGACGGGTATCCACATACTTTCCGCCGCCAGACCGTTGCTTTGCGCTACCCCCAGCCCCATTTGCATCATCAGGCAGTAACCGCCGTGGTGCGATTTGCCGCCGTCGGCAAAACTCATCGGCACGATGGCCACGCGATTGGCCTTAAGCGCACGGGCTTGCGCACCGCTTAAGAGCCGGGGGTGATAATCCTGTTTGAGCAAAAATACGCTCCAATCCTTCGCCACCCCCCCACTATGAGCGGCAGCACGGAATTGCGCGTCGGGCACCAAGTTAGGTCGAATTTTAAATAGCCGCTGATAGACCGGATTGGTGAGGTCCACCTGCTGTTCTGACACATGATGAAAGGTGATGTGGTCAAGCCGCGTAAGCAGATTTTCCACGGCCAGCCGGGGGCTGGTGTTGTCGGGCGGAATTTGCCCGGAGACGGTACGCCGCAGATGGCCGTGGGTAAATAGTTCCAAAGTCAGTCGGCGATGGTCCACGAAACCCATCACCGCCTGATCGACCGCGAGCGACGATATCACTTTTTTAATATCACCGGTGGATACGTTCTTTGTCCACGGAATTTGCAGGGCGTCAATCATCATATTGACATTATGATCCTGCAGGCGATGAAAATGGCCATCCCGAGACATCTTCTGGCCAACGGCAAACCGCATTCGCCGGGCCAGTCCGCGTTCCGACTGCTCTTTGGCAACAAAGGGCAGAATGGCCAGAGATGGCAACTTTGATTTTGCCTGCAGCGGTTGTAATTGACACATATTACCGCCCAGCCCCACCAGCAGTATCAGCCAGAGGGGACCGACGTGGCGTGCGCGGCTACGCATTTGGCCAGCGTACCGGATCGTGATTTTTTTTTCGACGGTGGATACCATGAAATCACCCCGATCAATAACCAAAACCACAAGCATACCCCGCGCACCGGCCGCGAACAATCACCGGCGAATCCTACGGGCCGCGCACGCCCATATCCATGCGGAGGAACCCGGCTGCGGGAGCCATATAACCGCCGGCTTGCCGGTGGTTGGTAATTTGGCCAATGGCGGATGGGCCGCCATATGCGATGACGGGTTTTGCGGGAACAAACCGCCGGGACAAGCTCTGTGTCATGTATTTGGGCCGGG
>JAKAEB010000117.1 GCA_021818445.1 Planctomycetota bacterium | reverse complement strand
CTCAAATCGCCACAGCCGCTCGCCACCACGCTCAATGCGTTTACGAACCAGCGCCGCGACGTGGTACTGTCGGGGCCGTAATCATGGGAATAGCATCGGTCCGATCCAGTCACTATGTGAAGTTTTATAGCAAAAAAACTTGCCGACCATGAACTCTGAACCGACTGACAAACAGTCGATCCGCCAGTGCTGGCCAATCATCAGAGAATCGCTAGGAGCCTGTCCAGGTAACCCACTTTCCTCACGGACATAATTTACCAACGGCATGACGTGTAGTCATATATATGATAATATAAATGATATATTATAGCGTACCAGGAAGCATCAGCGATGAGCAAAACCTATCGAGCATGGAACCCCCGCCAGTCTTGGCTTCTTCCGCCTTCCCCGCAGGATTGGTTGTCGCAGGGGGATTTGGTCTATTTCCTCATGGACGTCGTGGAAAGTTTGGATATTTCTTCGATTACCGCGGTTTATGAAAAGAACGATCAGGGTTTTCCACCGTTTCACCCCCGGATGATGCTGTGTCTGTTGATCTACAGTTATGCCATGGGCGTGCGTTCCTCCCGGCAGATTGCCCGGCACTGTCAACGGGATGTGGGGTGGCGGGTCATTGTGGGAGAGGATATTCCGGACTTTCGTACCATCAGCGGGTTCCGGAAGATGCATGTGTCGGCATTTTCCACCTTGTTTTTGGAGGTATTGGGAATATGCCAGGCCGCCGGGCTGGTGAAACTGGGGCATCTGGTGCTTGATGGCTCCAAGGTGAAGGCTAATGCCAGTCGGCACAAGGCCATGAGTTATGGCCGAATGGTGGCTGAAGAATTGCGGTTAAAAGGAGAGATCGCCACACTCCTTCAGGAAGCCGAGTCCCAGGATGCCAGCGAAGACGCCCTGCTTGGCGCAGCGGATCAGGCCCACAAGCTACCCCGGAGTTGGCACGGCGGGAGACACGGCTGAAACGGATTCAACAAGCCAAAGCCCTGTTGGAGGCCCGTTATAAGAGCATGGCGGAAAGTAAGCCGGTCGTAGAAGATCCACCATCGAGCATCGGCTCTTCAGAAGGATGAAAACAACGATTCATCAACCGGGTCAGGTGTCGATGCGGCAAAGTCGGCGGCCGAGGATCAAAGCGAAGTATCCCGGGGAGCCGGAAGCGAAGCGACGGTGCCGGACAAGGCGCAGATCAACTTTACGGATCCGGAAAGTCGCATTATGCGAGCCAGTAACAAAGGCTGGGATCAATGCGGCAATGCTCAGGTGGTGGTGGATTCGGCTCACCAGATCATTGTAGCCGCCGATGTAACACATCAGGCCAATGATGTGTGTCAGGTACTGCCGATGATGGCGCATGCCCAGAAAAATGTGGGAGAAGCCAATCGCATTGAAAAAGCGTCGATGGACGCCGGCTACTTCAGCGAGACCAATGTTCAATGGATGGAGGACCAGGGGATTGACGCCTACGTGGCAACCGGACGCCTTAAGCATGGGGAGCCATTATCATCCGCCCCCAAGGAGCGTGTTCCAGCAACGATGAGCATAAAAGAGCGCATGTTCTTGAAGATTCGCACGGACGACGGCCAGGCCATCTACGCGCGCCGCAAGGCGATAATTGAACCGGTGTTTGGGCAAATCAAGCAGGCGATGGGATGCCGCCAGTTCCTGCTGCGCGGAATGCGAAAAATGCGGGCTGAATGGACGTTGATATACATGAGCTTCAACCTGCGGAAGCTGTTCCAGGCTTGGCGGACAGGTCTGGCATGAAAAGAAGGGCGGGCAAACCACCGGTGGCCGCAGTAAAATGGACACCGGCGGTAAATTCGACCGTATTTTTTCATCTGGAAGAAAAAACTTGGTGCACCGACCAGATTTTAAGCCGCCATAAATGAGAAAACAGAAAAATCACCCGGTGGCTGAAAGTCATTAGTCGGACAGGCTCCTAGTGTAGCGTCCCGAAAACAACTTGACATATAGGTGCGGGCATAGTATACTTGGTTCATGGCAAATCATGCGGCAACGGCACTCTCGTGTGATCGGAACCAGCGGATGCGGCTGGAGCATCTGGAATCCAGCGGGACCACACCGCAGAAGATCGCGTTGCGGGCACGGATCGTCCTGCGGGCGACCGATGGGCAGGCCAACTTGGCCATTGCGCGCGAGCTGGGAATCAGCCGACCGACGGTATTGTTGTGGCGCGGGCGTTTCGCGGCCGAAGGCGTGCTGGGGATCATGCGTGATGCCCCGCGTCCCGGACGCCAGAAGGCCCTTTCACCGGAGAAAGTTCAGGCGGTGATCGAGGCGACGCTGCACACGCGGCCGCCGGGCCAGACGCACTGGAGCACGCGGGAGATGGCCAGGGCCCAGGGACTTTCACGCATGGCGGTGCAGCGCATTTGGAAGCAACACCACCTCCAGCCGCATCGCGTGGAGACCTTCAAACTCTCGCGGGACAAGCATTTTGTCGAGAAGTTGCGGGACGTCGTGGGTTTGTACCTGAATCCCCCGGACAAAGCCCTGGTGCTTTCGGTGGATGAAAAGAGCCAGATTCAGGCGTTGGACCGCACGCAGCCGGGACTGCCTTTGAAAAAGGGGCGTTGCGGCACCATGACCCATGACTACAAGCGCCATGGCACCACCAGCCTGTTTGCCGCCCTCAACATGCTCGACGGAAAAGTCATCGGCCAATGCCTGCCGCGACATCGCTCGAAGGAATTCATCCAATTCCTCAACACCATCGACCACAACACGCCGCCGGAACTCGACTTGCATTTGATCGTGGACAACTATTCGACACACAAGAGCCCGCCGGTGAAGCGCTGGCTCCAGCGGCACCCCCGCTTTCACCTGCACTTCATTCCTACCAGTTCGTCATGGCTGAACATGATCGAACGCTGGTTTCGGGAAATCACCGACAAGGCCATCCGCCGCGGAGTCTTCAAGAGCGTTGAGACGCTCATCGTCACCATTCACCAATACCTTGACGCCCACAATGCCGATCCTAAAATATTCACTTGGACCAAGGATGCCGACACGATTTTGGCGAAGGTTGCTAAGTGTAAAGAAGCGTTAGGGACGGTACACTAGATCGGAAGACGGAATCATAAAATTCGCACTTCCCGGAACCCAGTGATCGGCCCTTCTCGCAATGACCACCTCCAACAGTATGCAGCGCCGCCTAAAATAGTTGCTTTTCTGTCGGGATCGGTATATTGTAACTGCAGCAAGACGAACCAGGTGAGACTTTATGGAGACACAATATACCGAAAGACCTAAGGGGATCGATGCTTCGAATCGTGCCTTGCTCGACCAGATGGTCCGTTCGATTTCCGGTCCCTTTACACCAGCACAGGCAGCAAAACTGCTCTCCGTTGATGTGGTGCGCGCCAGAAAATTGCTTGCTTACCTAGCCTCTCGCGGTTGGCTATCCAGAATCCGCAATGGCCTTTATACCCCAATCCCGCTTGGCGCCACTGCGCCCACACAGTGGCGAGAGGATCCGTGGATTGTCGCGGCGACAAGCTTCGCACCGTGCTATATCGCAGGCTGGAGTGCCGCCGAACACTGGCACCTTACCGAGCAGATTTTTCGTGATGTCGTGGTGATCACGGCGACACCAGTCCGCACCAGGATGGTAAAGATTCAAGACACGTTGTTTCGTCTGAGCCATCGGAAGAAAAGTG
>JAKAEB010000116.1 GCA_021818445.1 Planctomycetota bacterium | reverse complement strand
CCGCAAAAGAAGCAAAAGAACGCAAAGAAGTGGTTAGGTAATTAAATACTCTTCGTGTCTTTGTGTCGTTGTGGTGAAAAGCGTTTTTTTGTTCACAAGGAGGAAGCCGAGGGTGCCACAATGAATCCCGGCTCGGGCGGGTATATGCGATGGCGGGTTGGATCGGTTTTGTGGCGCGATGGGGTGGACCGCCCCGGCGCGCCGGGAAACAACGAGCAACGATCAACAACCAATAATGAGTGACGGATGTCATGTGGTCTTCTGCGCGCCGGAGCGGCAGGTGGGTTCGGCAAGTCAAGATTCATGTTCCAAAATCCAGATGCTCAATGCCAAATGCTCGGTGCTCAATGCACTTCAACCGCGCTATCCGCGCCAGGAGCTTTACCCCGTGCGCGCCGGGCGGTTTCTTGCCGTTTCTGTTGATTTGGAGGCGAAAGGGAACCGCAGATCCCGGCGTGCCGGGAACCAATGGGCAACGAACCCCGGCTCGCCGGGGAACAATGATGTGACAACTTTAGATCAGGACTTGACAGCCGTGAAGAGCTTGCAGAATTTGCCACAGACCCGTCCCGGAGTAATATGTTCCGCGACGCTTGCATTGCTCGACAAAGTTTATTACTATCCGTTCTGGTAAGTGGTCGTAACCCCCTAGGAAGGAGAGCTGCCGCAATACACTTGTATTAGGTCTTTCATCGCTCGGTTTGAATCGTTGTTTTCGGCTGTCAGATGCTGCTGCATCAGCAGTTTCGGGAGGACGGTCCTCCCTGCTCCGAAAGCGTCGTTTCGGAGCGGCAATCCCGGTATAGTCGGGGCGCAATCCTCACCTTGGGGCGAAAACCGCCTTTTAACGAAGCTCGCTTTTTTTGAAAAGGAATTTGGTATGGTCAAGATGGTCAATTGCAAACAGCTCGCCAGCCGCCGGCTGGCCGTATCCGCAATAATCGCACTTGGAACTTCAGCCGCCGGGGCGTTACCGGTATCGGCCGCTTCCGTAAATCCGTGGAGTATCGGTGTGGTGAGCTTGGGAAACATCGGCTCGTCAACCAAGCCATATACCGCAGATTTCCAAGGGAGCGCCGCCGCAGTTGGAGATGCCTATTTTAGCTCCTTCAGTTTGGATTCCGGCACCAACTCCCCCTCCGGCGGATATTCTTATTACGGTGGCGGCAACTTTTCGCTTGACGGGGGCACGGTTTACCGAGGCGGAGTGCAAACCACCGGCAACATCACGCTGACGTCGGGCGGCATCAATGGGAATCTGGATGCGGGCGGAAGCCTGTTTGGATCAGGGGGCCAAGTTAGCGGAAATGCGATTCTCGGGGGAACCAACCAAAGCTCGCTGAACTCGGGCGTTACCGTAACCGGAAAAACGTCAACGGGCCAAATGTATAACCCGGCCTTCCAAGTCAGTTCGCTAACGAGTTTTTTTAACGGCGCCTCCGCCGCATACAATCAAGCGGCCGACGCTGGCTACACCGACCAATATGGTGCGGCGACAATTGATATCAGCAAGCTGGGGTTGGGAACGCACTACGTCACAATTCCCGGCAGCGTTCTGGCGGGCGACTACGGCGTGACAGTGACTGGCGTTGCCGGCCAGACACTGATAATTAATGTCACAGGGGCGACGGTAAATCTGGGCAGCTTGGCATTTTCCTATCACGGCATTACGCAATCCAATGTTTTGGTCAACACAGATGCCACAAATCTGACCATTAATGGTGGAAATTCATTCGGTTCCGGCTACGATCTGTTGGCACCGACTGCCGCGGTTGATTACATCAGTGGCAGCTTTTACGGCGAGCTTGTGGTCGGTAGCCTGATGGGCGGAGGAGAGCAGGATGGAGGGCCTTCCTTTGCTCCACCGGTTGGCCCGGTCGCAATCCCGGCCGGCCCGCTCCCAGTCCCGGCCGACGGAGCGTTGGTCGCAGCTGGATTAGTCGGCCTTGCCGCACTGAAACTCCTGCGACAAAGAATCTGATCCCGTCCATCGTGGAATCTACAACGGGGCTGGCCGCCACCCCAGGGGGGCGAAGTGCTTGACTTGCTATCCCCTGACAGAGTTGTTGCCGTGATGCACGGTTCCCTGCGACTGGAACCGACGAACGGCCTGGATCACCGCGCCGAAACAGGGGGCATCGCACGGCGCTGTAACCGCAGTTTAATCGCTGTATTTTCCGGTGGGCCACCAGGAACAAACAGGCACCATTCAGCACAACCGGGACCAGAGCTGCGGGGTCGGAGGAGGTGGCAGCCGGCCCTTGCGGTCTGGCTCTCCGTTGGCCGAACGGGCCGTGCCGCCAATTTTTCTGATCTGCGCGTGTAGACTATCGCGTTGGTGGTGTATTGCTTCTAATTGATAGTTCGCCGACGGCAAAACAATTACCGCGACGTAGGGACAACAACATGTAGCAATCCATTTATCGTCATGTGTTGGCACAATTATTTGAGCGGCTGCGCGCGAGTGCTTTCGGGCGCGAACCGGGAGATCGCTACCAGAAAGTGGAATTTCACCCTGGTAGCGAATGCTGTAATATCCGAGGCTCTGGCATGAAGGGATGCTTTATGGCGAAAACCCACATCAATAAACCGAGGCGTTCACGCCGCTTGGTGCCGTCCGTTGGCCGCCGGGCTAAAGTTTGCTTCGGCCGCAGCAAGCTCCCGGTCGTCATTGTTGAAGATCGAGGGCCCGTGGGTTCTCTGGGCCGACGACTCGTACGCGTCCGGCCCGTTGGTAACGGGGATGAACTGGCCGCCACCTTCGAGGTCCCGGCGGACGAATTGGTTTTCCGTTGAGGGCAATCGCCCCTCCGGTAGAATCGATTATTTGTGTCGCGAATTGGCTGGTTGTCCCATCACTGGCGACTGAAAAAACACCGGACCCGCTCATGCCGCTTACATAAACCATATCAGCGCTTGCGGGGCCCGCAACCGCGAGCGCCAGCGCCGGGAGCGCCAGCCAGCTTACCAAACGTGAGATCGTGCCCATGGGAACCTCCATCAGCTACCCGCATCCTACCCAAACCCATTTCTCAGCAGAACTGGTAACAGCACTGAGTTGCGGCGGGTTGGTCGCAAATCAATTCATTATCCCACCTCGGAATCTGGGTCGATTCACACGCACTGTCAAGATTCTTCTTGTAGACTTTCTTCCGCATAATCGTCCGACGCGTCCCATAATGCCACTTCGCAGCGCTTGATCGTTTGAGAACGCCAGCCACCCCACCGGGGGCAGCCTGTCCTATGCAGTGTTACCAGGCTCTTTAAGTTGACATTAGCGACCCAGTCATGAAAATGTAGTTATCGGAGGTGAAACCATGTACCAGATCAAGCTTAATCCGACCGCGCTGCATGTGTTGGAAAGTCATCCGATCGCTGCCACCCTAATCATTGCGGCATCCATATTTGGCACGCGTGTTATCGCTTCTATTATTGTGCGTGGTTCCCGGCGGAACTCAACGTACTGTCCGCGCGTCAAAGAAACCGAAACTCTGCGCGGAGCCAACAACTTGCAAGCGTTGGAGGATTTGACTAAAAATCAGAAGAAATAGTACCGTGCTGTGGCACACGCCGACCTCATTTATTTTGGATCGCAAACATGCGTTCGGGGTTGCTCGGCTGCATTCCGGCCGCGTTGCTCAGTTAAATAGTCCGTAATGTTTGTAAATTTTGGAGCAGGTCAGG
>JAKAEB010000061.1 GCA_021818445.1 Planctomycetota bacterium | reverse complement strand
TGTGACTTTTTTGTCCCAGCCTTATTTGCTCTCCTGATCTCCTGCTCTAAACTCACCTGCTCTATTTTTTCGCCTGCGGGCGAAAAAATCGGGGCGACAGGACACCAATAGAACTTTTTACAGTTGCGGTGAATGGCTTGGGGGGTCGTTTTATGCAACTGTTTGCAAGGTCGTGCAGTATTCATACAACCACATGAATTGCGTGTAGAGACTCTATTCAACGCTATACTGGCGGTTGGGGCCAGCGTGACCGCCGATGGTAATACGGCTTTCACCTGGTTTCTTTACTGCATTGAGGACTGCATGCCTCTGTTTTCTTCAGTCACCATTGTGGGCATTGCTGATGCCATGGCCAATACGCTGGGGCAGGCTATGCAGTTGGCGCGGATGCGATTGGCTTCCGCCGCGTCGCCGATTCTGCGATTGATGATCCAGCGGGACCACGAAGTTACTGAGTCGGAACTGTTGCGGCGGGAATTGGAAATTCTCCGTGCCGGGCGGGAGAATATGCCGCCACAGAAGCGGCCCGATTACCGCCCCGCCCAACGGTTGGCCATCCTGCAAATCATGCGATTGCGCGGGTGGAATACGGTTCGTGATTCACGAAAATACGCTCCGCGCGTGGATCAAATCCGTCGAGGACAACGGCAAGCCGAACCTGCTGGCCGGGGCCATCGTCTGGAATCGCATGGATGACGCCGTACGCTGGGCGGCGCAAGAATTGCGACGGCTCCGCCCGGAACCGGAATTCGGAACGCGCTCCATGGCCCGGCACCTGCTGAGAGCGGACATTCAGATCAGTCGTTCCAGCGTGCAACGTGTGTTGCGCGAAGCCAAACCCACCAAGCCGCCCATAAAGCCCAAACCCGCGATGGAGGAACCCGCCGGGGTTGAACCGCCCGATCTGCTGAAGCCCAAGCGGTCCAACCACGTCTGGCACAGCGACATCACGCAAGTCCGCATTTTGTGGTTCACTCACCAATGCATTTTCATACCCATCCAAAGTACTATCAAAAACCCGCTAACTCGCCGCCAACACTTGACAATGTCACTGTAAGGCGGCGGTAATAAATAAAGGTATCAACTTGTGGGGACTTGTGGTATGATAGATGCCCATGAGACCTGCTGCGGTTCTAACACGGAAGTTCGGACGTATTTGGTCGCTCCTTGACGAGCGGACCCGGCGCATCATGGCGGCCAACGAGGCGGTGGGATTGGGTTATGGTGGAATTTCCAAGATACACCGTGCTTGTGGCTTATCCCGGAAGGCAATCGGCAAAGGGATTCGTGAGATTGCCCTTGGAGAGGCCCTGCCTCCGGGGCGTATCCGCCGTCCCGGCGCGGGACGCAAGAACCTGACGCAAGCCGACCCCTCGTTGCTGAAGGCATTGGAGCGTTTGATTGACGGTGGAACCCGTGGTGATCCGGAGTCTCCTTTGCGATGGATATGCAAAAGCACACGGACTCTCGCTGCCGAACTCAGTACCCGGCGGCATCCGATAAGCCATGTCAAAGTCGGCCAACTCCTGCATGCGCAGAACTATAGCCTGCAAAGCAATCGCAAACTGGAAGAGGGCCAGGATCATCCGGACCGGGATGCCCAGTTTCGCTTTATCAACCATTGCGTCAAGCGGGCGATGGCGGCGGGCGCACCGGTTATATCGGTGGACACCAAGAAGAAAGAACTGGTGGGGAACTACGCGAATGCCGGGCAACAATGGTTGGTTTCCAAGCAACCTCGGAAGGTCAAAGGGCATGACTTCCCAAGTCCTGAAGTGCCTCGGGCCTTTCCTTATGGCATTTACGATCTGGGCCGTAACGCCGGATTTGTGAACGTCGGTACGGACCATGACACGGGAGCGTTTGCGGTGGCGTCAATCCGTGGTTGGTGGCGATTTGAAGGTCGAAAACTCTATCCCGAAACCCACCGGCTTTTAATCACCGCCGATGGTGGGGGCAGCAATGGTTCGCGGCTGCGTCTGTGGAAATTGGAATTGCAGGCATTCGCCGATGAGAGCGGACTGGACCTTTGCGTTTGCCACTTTCCGCCCGGCACCAGCAAATGGAACAAGATTGAGCATCGGCTCTTTTCCTTTATCTCGTCGAACTGGCGGGGGGAGCCATTGCGCGATTATCAAACCATTGTAAACTTGATTGCCAAGACGACTACGGCGAAAGGACTGAAGGTGACCTGCCGGTTAGATCGCCACAAATATCCGACAGGCAGAAAAGTATCCGATCAGGAGATGCGACGCGTGAACTTAAAACGCAACGATTTTCATGGTGATTGGAACTACGTCATCGCCCCCAATCGTTAAGCCATACTTGATACCTTTATTTATTACCGCATCCTAACGTTCAAAATCGCCCGGACCCAGGTGCCCAAGGGAATAATATTTGAGCGACTATTACAAAAAAGGGCCAAAATAGGTTGGCCGTCCCGAGACAAAAGCCCACACGCAGGAACGCCCCAGATCGTTGCGCGCGACCGCCGCCCAACCACAGTGCTAGCGCACCGAGCGAGAGCAATTCGGTCCAACCAATTCCGGGTTCCCACAGCCAGATCGGAACCACATTCCTCGCGCTCACAGCAAGGTGGAAAATGACCGTCGGAATGGGTAGCAAAAAGGAAAACACGAACCACAGCACCGTAACCAGGAATTCAGTCCAGCTAACGCAGGCGGCGATACGAAAACGTTTTTCCATTGCCCATTCCTCCTCTCAGCGGATGGTAAGGGACATCGATTGGCCAAGCTCGCCGGTAGCCGTCGGGGGGGCCGCTCCTTCGAGGTTCCGCATCACGGTCGAATGCCCCAAGGGGTGGTTTATCCACTGGACCAAGTGAAATACATGCCCCCAGAGTTCCTCGCCGTAGGCGTGCCCCGCCTCTTTGCCGCGGGTGCAGACAGCAAAGGTCGCGAATTGCTGCGAAAAGAACGTGTAATTTGTCAGAAACAGGACATGTGAGAATCCGGGGTTGTCCGTCATTGATGCGGAACCAATTGGCTTCGTCCACGGAAATTGGTAGGGGTAAAATGGGGGCGGCACGCGTGCAGGCGAGTTGGGGGCAGGCACATCATCAAGAACCCAGCCGTTGGTGCTATGGCACTGGAAGAAGGGTGGCCATCCGAACAAATGAATCGGATTCATTCTGCACCAAGCCTCTTGGTAGAATTGCATAAACTCGATCTCATCACAGCATTTCTTGCCCTCGGCGGAAGGCGTAAAGCTGAGGGAAAGATAAGAACTTGTGTTCGTTTGTCGACTGAGCGTTCCGTAAAAGTGTCCGCGGTGCCCAAGCATGCTGCGCAGAAGCCCCGGTACCGTGGTGGGAATCGCAGCGAGACCGGTCCCGTCCGCAGTCGTCGGACCCCGGCCTCCCACATACTCATACAAATTAATTCCGCCTTGGTATCCAATCGGGTCTTTCTGAATCCACCGGCCAAGCGCGGCATTGTAGCTGCGGTTCCGCACATAATAGAGTTGCGTTTCAGGGTCGAATCGATAGCCGCAATAAATAATTTCATTTGCCCCATAGCTGGACTGCACATCATCATCCGTGAACCAAACGCCATCCGTGCCAGGCCCTGTGAAGATGAGCGTATTTCCATACGCATCCGTATCGTACGCTTCCACAATGGCACCGGAGGAATTGGTCAGTGCCACGGCGCGATAGAGCAAATCCTGTAAAAGGTAATATATACCTGCGGGCAGTGATTGCGGGCCTAGCGCAGTCAATGTGGTAAACTGGATGCACTCGTCAATGTACGTGCCCCAGATATATAGCCGAATCGGTGCGTCGCTGGAGTTTCTTTCTTCCATGCACAGCCAGCCAGCCCATATATAGTCCGTCGTGCCATTGGGTATAGTACCAGTTAAGCCGCCGTTGAAGATTGTTTTCCTGACACGCCGATTCATGGCGTCATAAACATACGTTGCAATAATAAGGCCGTCCGATACACGGTTGACCTGGATCAATCTGTTGTAGGCGTCGTAGGCGTAAATTAACCTGCCGTCGTTGGTTAGATTGCCGTTGGATGCGCCAGTCGCGCCGTCATATTGGAACATAACCGGGCTCCCGCCAGTCAATGTCCGTTGGGTGATTTCATTGACATAATTATGGTTGCGCTGATCCGTGGTGGCACTGCCGCCCACGGGCGTATACACGCTGGTTTTCCAGTTGCCCAAGCCGTCGAGCGTATAATTTCTGCTTTGATCTGTGCTTGGTAGCGTAATGGCAGTGGTCACACTGCCGCCGCCGCTGCTTTGGTAGCCGCCGGTAGAATTTAGCGTGCCGCGCTGATATTGCAGCAGGCGATTGATGCTGTCATAACCCGGCACCGGAGATGCGATGTCGCCGCTGCTATCCACCGGTTGATACAGATTATCCCTTTCATCCGCCTGCAAGGCCCGCTCATAGAACTTGTTGCCCGCGCGGTCGTAGGCCGTCGTGTTGCCCACAATCGCCGTGGTATTCGCATAACCGTTCTGGGCATTGAGCGTGCTGCTGACATACCGCTTGGTGATGTTCCGGCCTGCACCGTCGTAACCTAGACGATCACTGGAATTATCGCCCCATGGCGGATTGGCCACGTTGCTTTGCACGCTGCTGTTGGTTCGCGCATTATTCAGGAAGCTCTGCGTGATGCCGTTGGCCAATACCACTTCCGCAATTCTCCCCGGCCCGTAGAACTGCCAAGTTGCAATCACGCTGCTTGTGGCTTGTTCTATAATCTGTTTTCTGCGGTACAGAACGTCATAATTGCTGTTGACCAGCCGATTATTGGGATATTCAAATTGCGTTGCCGGGATTGAAGTAAATGCGGTGTTGGTGACATACCGATTTGTATCAGCCAATATTGGTGAGCGTGAAAACGGGGAACAACGCCTGCTCTTGAATGAGCACCATGAGCCTCCACATTTTTCGTTCGCCGATACCATATAATCACGCGTTTCCCTTCTTAATCCTGATGGGTCGGCATTCCATTCTCGATTTGCCCTTTGCCTTTGCGCATCGCACTCTCACCATATGCGCACGCCCTAAAACGGAACGCTGAATGCAGCCGACAACACCCACAGCGCGCCAAACAACAAGGCGGAGGCGGCGCCGTACAGGCCAACCCTGCCGGAACGGGTGCCCCTTGAATATATCCCCGCCGCCAACGCGAGGATTTCGATCAACGAAACGGCCGCCACGAACCAGCGAATACCGGGCAATGGCCAGCCGCTGGCCGGCAATGGGAAGATGTGACGTGGTGCCAATGCGTCGGCAATGACCGTGTAGATAGGCAATGACAATATGCCTGCGGCCATCAACACGGCGGAGAGCCAGCCCGAGAACCTTCCAGATCGGGCGACATTTGAATAGCCCTGATCGACCATCTCTGTCATTGTTTTGCTGTTCACGGTGCGTTTCGATCTCACTTTCGTTTCCACCTCGTAGGCTGTTCGGCAGTAATCTGCGGGCAGCGGCGCGGCTGGTGGCATTTACGCCTGCCCCTACCGGAAACCAATTGAAGCGCGCGTCCGTATCTACGGCGGAACTAGACGCTAACGCGTACTTCCGAAAAATGGCATGTATACCAATATTCCGCCTACTAACATTACAACCGCCAAAGAAAACCACCGGAGCGCCGCGGCAGCGGACTTTACGTCGGCTTTGCCTCTCCCCGCCATTATACCAAGGCCAGCCGCCGTCAGCGTGCCGGCCATCGCCAGGAGCAGAAGCCAGTAATACACCGTCCAAATGGATGAAAAGCCCGACCGTATACCCACGACCGAATACCGGCGCTGCAAAATGAGTTGCGCGGCTGCCGCGATCCAAAAGCAGACAGTCGTGCCGAACGCCAGTCTTGACAGCAGCAGCACAATTCGGCTAATCATTAATCCAACTCCATTTATGGGTGAAGCTCGCCAAAGTGGCAGAGTGTCTACTGTATCTTCAACTGCACTTGGGTGCCCGCCGCAACAGTAGCGACCCAAGGCGTCGCACCAACCAACCAAACGGTGATCATCCCCTGCCAAGGACGGGCCCGAAGGCCCCAGTGCAACGCTCCATAACTGCGGCCCGCCTCTTTTCCCTTTGTACACACCGCCCACGTCATAAAATCTTGCTCGAACAACTGGTAGTAGCTTGGCAATCCGCCCCAGATGCCCGGATAATCCCACATCGTGGCTTCCACAGTGCGTCCACCAGCCTCCCACGGCGTTTGGTGAGCGTAAAATGGCGGTGAATTCGAAGCGTGAAGATCCAAAGCCCAATTGCCGCCGTTGCTCTGCCAAGTACCATTTGCAAAGGTCACATGCGTCTCAATATAAAACTGCACAAACTTGATTTCCTTGCACGGCGGGCATTTGTGATTTGCAAACGCCTTTTTATCAACGTTGAATTGTCCATTCATATTCGCAGTATATGGATGTCCCGTTTTTCCGGGCGCATCGAGGGTTGTCTCTGACCAGTTCCCTCGGCCGGCGGTGAATGCCGCGTACATCCCAGCCACCGTTGTGGGTACCGGTGACGCGCCGCTGGCGTCCGTTGCAGAAAGCGCCCGGCCGCCGACATATTCATATAAATTAATCCCACCCGCATACCCAACCGGATCCCTCTGAATCCACCTGCCAAGGACAGAGTTGTAGCTGCGGTTCCGCACATAATACAGTTCCGTTTCCGGATCAAATCTGTATCCGCAATAAATAATTTCATTCGCACCATAAGATGATTGCACATCATCATCGGTGAACCATATCCCGTCCGCACCAGGGCCGGTGAATATCAACGTATTCCCGTAGGCGTCGCAATCGTATGCCTCGACGATCACACCCGTTGAATTCGTCAGTGCCACGGCACGATACAGCAAATCCTGCAAAAGATAATAACTTCCAGGTGCCAAGTTCTGACTGCCCAACGCTACGAACGTAGTGAGCTCAATGCATTCATCAATATACGTTCCCCAGATATATTGGCGGATGGGAGCATTGCTGGAATCTCTCTCTTCTACCACCTGCCGGCCCATGTAGATGTAGTCGACCGCGCCATCAGGAATATTTCCCGTTAATCCACCATTCGTAACCGTCTCCCGCACCCGTCGATTCATCGCGTCATACAGATATGTCGCGATGATGAGGCCATCAGATACGCGGTTGATCTGGATCGGCCTGTTCAGCGCGTCATAAGAATAAACCAGCGCGCCATCATTTTTCAGATTGCCGTTACTGGCTCCGGTGGCACCATCATATTGGAACACAACCGCGCTGCCGCCAGTTAATGTCCGCTGCGTGATTTCATTGACATAATTATGGTTGCGCTGATCCGTGGTGGCGCTGCCGCCCACCGGCGTGAAGCCGGTGGCTCGCCAGTTTCCTAAACCGTCGAGTGTGTAGTTTCTGCTCTGATCGGTGTTGGGGAGTGTAATCGCCGCGGTGACTGATCCGCCGCCGGCATTCTGATATCCGCCGGTGGACGCCAAGGTTCCGCGTTGATATTGCAACAACCGACTCACACTGTCATAGCCCGGTGCCGGTGACGCAATGTTGCCAGTGCTATCCACCGGCTGATACAGGCTGTCCCGTTCCTCCGCCTGCAAGGCTCGTTCATAGAACTTGTTGCCAGTGCGGTCATACGCGGTGGTGTTACCAACCAGTGCCGTGGTATTCGCATAACCGTTCTGGGCGTTGAGTGTGCTGTTCAGATACCGCTTGGTGATGTTTCGGCCACTGCCGTCATAGCCCAAACGATCGCTGGAATCGTTGCCCCACGGCGGATTGGCCACACCGCTTTGCACGGCGGAATTGGTGCGTGCGTTGTTCAGGTACGTGCAGGCCAGTCCATTTCCCAGCACCACCTCCGCGATCCTGCCCGGGCCATAGAACTGCCAGGTTACGATTACCGCACTGGTAGCCGCCTCAATAACCTGCTTCCTGCGGTACAGCACATCATAGTTGCTGTTAACCTGTCGGCTGTTCGGATAGGTGAATTGCGTACTTGGGCTGGATACAAACGCGGTGTTGGTCACATAGCGACTGCCGGTGCCTAAAGTCACCGGGGCTTCCTCAATGGATCGGCCCAGCGAATCATAGAACAACGTCACCTGCACCGTGCCGCTGCTGGTGATGTCCTGATTTTGGGTGGGCCGGTTCAGGCCGTCGTACTGGAAAGTTTGTTGTGTGGTTCCGCCGCTTCCGCTGGCCGGGGTAATTGCGACGTTGATTTTTCTCCCCAAGCAATCCCAGGTATTGTTAAATACTGATCCGTTTTCATCGGTGTAGGTAATAATATCCGATGCGAGATCATACTCGGTGAATCTTGCCGATCCGTCGGCAAATTCCATGCTCACCTGCCGATCCAACGTGTCAAAGCTGTAGTCAGTGGTTGCCCCGCGATCATCAATCATCTGGAACATCCGCGAATTACCGTCAAAAAGCGTCTGCGTGCGAATCAGGCCGCGCCCGGCGGACTGGAAGGTGCTGTTCGCCGCAGGGCCTTGATTACCTAAACCATTTTGCCGCATAAGCTGTTGCGATTCAAGTGGACGCGAGGCACCATCGAATATTTGCAATACCGAATTACCCTTGGCATCCACCGCCGCAGTCTTATTGCCCCGGCTGTCATAGCCGGTAAGGGTGAACATGGTGGCCGGGGGTGAACCCTGATTGCTGTAGGATATTTGGGTTAGATCGGTGGTAAAGCTGCCATCGGCCCCTTGTGTGGCTGTTGCGATGGGCTTGTTGAGGCAGTCATAAAACATTGCTGATTGGAAGGTTTCCGTGGCCGTGGCCGGCGCGGTGATAGTGGAGATTTCCGTACTGATGGTCAGGATGGGATTGGAGTTGCCATCATATTGTGTGGATACCGTATTGCCCAGCGGATCGGTGGACTCAATGGCCCGGCTGGCCCCGTCATAGCTGGTGGTGCTTACAGCGGTATTGTCGCCGATGCTTTGGATTGGTCTGTCCGCACGGTCATAAACCGTGCGGGTAAGCACATAGCTTTGCCCGCCGGTGGTTAACGTCACAGTCTGGTTGTGGTTATTGGCGGTGGAATTGCTGGCCAATCCGCCGCCGGCGTGGGTAACCGCCCGGCCTGATGGCAATGTAACAGTATTGGCAATAAGCACATTGGCCTGGTCTTCGTATTTTCGGCCCGCTTCATCAAAGCGCGTAATCTGCGTGGAAAGCAGTTGATTTGCCGCGCCGGTGCGATCGGTGGGTGTGGCACCACTGACGGTGCCATAGCGATCAGCTTCAATGGGGCGGCTGCCGGGATCGTAGGTGGTGGCCGTATACCCGCCCACAGCGTCCGTGGCCTGGATCACGCGGTCAAAGCCGTCAATGGTGTTCATGAGCACCCAGTCGCCGGTATGCGTCAGGCTGGCGCCGGATTCAAAAGCGTCGGCGATGGTAGCGGATAGAGAATTATTGGTCGTGCCACGTTGCGCCGGACCGACGGCGGCCAGCGAGTTGCCGTTGTTGTCAAAAATGTAAATAGTCACAGCGGCGATGGATGGATTGGTCGTGGTATACCCGACTCTCTGGGCGATGCGCAAATTGCGTTCGTCGTAATCATATTCAACGATGTTGCCTTCAGGCTTGGTGATTTGTATCTGGTTGCCATTCGGATCATACGAATAGGTGGTCGCGAGACTACCGGGGTTGGAACCCGTGGCGTCGATGTCATCCTGGATTTTCCAGTCCAAAATGTTGAAGGTATACAGGTTGGTGAACCAGCCCGGCCGCACGGTGCCGCCGGGCCCGGCGACCATGGGTGCGTGGGCGGTAAAGCCGCTGCCGGTGGGAGTGAATTGGCCATAAACAGGGCTGGTGGGATCACTGGAATCGAATTGCACCTGTGAGTCCAGGGTATCGGTGCGGATGACATTTCCGTTGGCATCGTAATAGGTCTCAACGGTGAAGTTGTACGGTGCCGGGCCGATGTTGCGATAGACTTTCCCAACCTCGTTGCGTTCCGTAATCGTCGTAAAGCCGCGCGGATCAGTGACAGCCGTGGGATTCCCTAACGCATCATAGGCGCAGGTGACGCAACCGGCGGACGCGGGATTGTCGCCCTCATAACGCGTGACCAAATCCTGATACACGCCGGGAGTGTTGGTGCGGGTAATCAGGGCGGATTGATTGAAGGAGAGCAAGTCGCCCGAAGCGCCCACCAGACTCATAACATCATTGGGATCGACATCCACATGCACTTCGCGTGTTTGGCCATATTGCTGGCTGGACATGGCCGGATTGATGGTGCCGTCGCCATTGGGATCATTTTCCGGATAACGGACATAGACGGTGATATTGCCTTCACCATCGGTGTGGGTGGTGGTTTGGCCGCGCGCATTGACGGTAAATAATTCAATGCGGCTCTGCGTGGTGATGCTGGCGGAGCCGATGACCGTGGCGGATGGATTTTGGACTTTAACGGTGTTGCCAACCATCGGTGCGGCTACCGATTCCTGCGGCCCCACGCCGCCCGTGCCATTACCCGTGCCGTCGCCGTTGATGTCGCCGAGATTGGTCTGGAACCCTGCTGGAATGCCGCCGGTGCCCGTGGTATCGGTCATCTGGGCGTTGACGTAGCTGATAAGGGTCTGGATCTGCGCTGCCGTCAGGCCCAGCAGGCTTTGAAGCTGCGCATTGTCGATAATGGTGGAAGTCTGATTCTTCTGATAATCAAAATAAGTGATCGTGGCATACGCCGACCGGTTGGCATCGGTGGGCGCGGCGGTGCCGTTCTGCGGCGTGTAGTAGACATTTACGCCACCGCTAACAGTAATCGGGTTGCCACGTTCTTCAATGATCGCACACTGCTGATTGAATATCGGGTCATAGAAGTAACGCCTGACCAGTTGCGTCTGCCCACCGCTGCCGGAGCGGGAGGATGGCACATTGTAATTATTCCCGGGCAGGCGCGTTTCACTCAGCAGCAGGCCCCGACGCGGGGCGTAGAAGTTGTTGGTCGTTCCAAGATTCGGCACCTTGCCATTTTCATAAGTGTATTGGACGCTGTTGCCTTCCGGATAAATGACCGCCAATTCCTCGTTGGTGGCCGGATCATAAACGGTCCAGGTAACCCAACTTGGAGTCTGAAAGGAAGTGTTGTTGACGATCAGCTTGCTGCGTGTCGGTAGTTGCTCCACGCGTACGGGCATCTGGTTGGCATTGAAGTCAAAGGTACTCTGGTTGCCGTTGCGGTCCGTGACTACAGTCCGGAACACGATTGGGTCATACGGATTGGTAACGTTGATCGGCATATCTGCGGGGTTGGATGAATAAAGATAATTTGCCGTGCCGCCCACACCGCTGTCACTGCCGCCGGCGGTGAGGCTCGTGACCCTACCCCACACGTCCGTATCGGTGGGGTCCTGGCCGTAGGATATCTGGTAGCGTGGCGTGGCCGAGGCATAAACAGAAGCGACATCCACAGTACGAAAGCCGCTGGAGCCGGGTGTGGCGTTCGGATAAGGCTGCACTTCATTGGGGTACCATATCGCGATGAGATCGTTCTGGCGTTGTGGCCGCGAATTGTTGACGTCATATTGGAAGACATAGGCTGTTCCACCGGGAAAGCCGTTGCCTGCCGCAGCTTTGTTTATGCTCGGCAGTACCGCCGCGATCAGGTGGCCAAGGGAATCAAATTGAAAATTTGCCTGCCGCCCCAGGTAATCCGTAACCTGTTGAAGTTTATAACCGAATTCCGAGCCGTAGTAGGCATAGGTCACGGTGCGACCGAAGCCGTCGGTAGCGGCGGTCAATTGTGCGACGCCGCCGGTCATAACCCAGTTGAAGGTTTGAGTATTGCCATAGCGATCCACATTTTGGACCAGCCGACCGGGGACCGCAATCAATGAATTCACACCGGAATAAGTTGCTGCAGTGCCATCACCGGTGGTCAGGGTAAACACTTCATCGGCCGAACCGGTATTGGTTCGCACCAGCGTGGCCCCGGTTACATTCAGCGGCACATTGGAAGAATAATATACCGTGGAGCCGGAGACTGAGGTTTGCGCGAAGCTCTGAACGAAGCCTTGCGGCGCGGTGATGGTCACGATTGTGCCGTTCACCGACAATACCGGATTCTGGGTGAAACTGAAGCCGAGACCCGCAGAGCTGCTAACATCCATGCCCGAAATATAGTTCAAACCGAATTCCCAAGCCCCGCCACCCAAGGCGGCAACGCTTAGAAGGGGAAAATCGAGCGATACCTGGCCATTATTGGCATTGACTCCGGGGGAGGCCAGCAGTGTTGTCGAGCCATCGGCGGCATCGCCCATTGCAAGCTGGGCCTTGCATTTCTTCTTCTTCGGCGGCGGCGGCGGAATTGGCGGCTTACTCATAACGAAATCTCCACTTCGCTTGTCGAAACGGCGTTTGTTGATTAATCGGATCTCTCTGGTTCACCTTGGCCACGCAGGAACGCCTGGCCGCTGAAACTCCGGCCCGGGCAGCAGCTCCTTCGCCGGCCCGCAAGCCTGTCCCGCGCGGTCAATTCACGCCCGCGCAGCAAAGCATCTCGGCGATTCATCGGATTCTCGCTCGGGTCGACGCATCCGTAGTGACCACTGCGCTGATTTTGTTTGCGCCCAGTGTCTGAAACGGACTGAATCGGCCGGACCCGATGGTCTGCCAGCGAATTAGCCGCCATGGCTGGCTGATGATGGACATTGAGATTGGCATTGATCGTTGCGGCGTTGCCGCTCATAATCTGCTCTCTCCCCATTGTTTGCATGACAAAACCAGACGCAGAATCGCTTGCCGCGCCACGCTGATTCTTGTCGCGCCCCGCAGCGTTGTGCTGGTTCATCATCATGGCTATCACCGTTGCAGTTCGCGACGCCGGAAAAAGAACCGGACTTCAAAAAGCCCCGTTCACCGACGGACAACTTGAAACTCACACGTGAAACATCGACGATTTTTCCTTGCCATTAACCGTTCCGTGGGAATTTACCCGACTGTAGAATTCCTGTCAAGATAACAACAAGAAGTATTTTGAAAAACATTGTTGCTTTGCCGCCGCCCGCTGGCGTTTAGTTACCCAATCGTTTACATTACTCCTGCGTAACGCCGCAGTCAAAGCGACTGAACAATCTGTTTTTGCGAATTTGGTTCGGGCTTTCTTCAGGGTTCCACATGCCACATTACGATTACCTTATCGTGGGTGCCGGCCTGTTCGGATCGGTCTTCGCGCGGCAAATGACTGATGCAGGCCGCAAATGTCTGGTGATCGACAAACGCAGCCATATCGGCGGCAACTGCTTTACTGAGTCCCTCGGCGGCATTGACATTCACCGGTACGGCCCCCACATCTTCCACACCAACAGTCAGCGGGTTTGGGACTATGCCCGGCGATTTGCGGAATTCCACCCTTACCGGCATAAGGTCAAGGCGTGCTGCCGGGGACGGCTCTATTCCTTGCCTGTTAACCTCACCACGTTGCATCAATTGTGGGGCGTCACCACGCCGGGACAGGCGCGGGCAAAACTGGATTCCGTACGCGAATCCATCGCCAACCCCGCCAACCTCGAAGAGTGGGCCCTTTCACAGGTGGGACGCGATATTTATGAGTTGTTTTTCCACGGCTATACCCAAAAACAGTGGGGCACGGACCCAAGGCAGCTTCCCGCTTCGATATTGAAGCGACTGCCGATCCGGCTGAATTTCAATGATGATTATTTTGACGACCGTTACCAGGGAATCCCGATTGGCGGCTACACGGCCATCTTTGAAAAATTGCTTGACGGCGTGGAAGTGTGGTTGGACACGGATTATTTTGCGGATCGCAGGAGCCTCGAATCATTGGCGGCAAAAATTGTCTACACCGGCATGATAGATCGGTTCTTCAATTGTTGCCGGGGTGAACTGGATTGGCGCACGTTGCGATTCGAGACACAGAACCTTCCCGTTGAGGATTTTCAGGGCGGTGCGATCGTCAACCATTGTGACGTCAATGTGCCATTTACCCGTGTGACCGAATTTAAACACTTCATGCCTCCAGCAAGTCGGGAACGGTCTCATACAATTATCACACGCGAATATCCTCAGCCATGGTCAAAGTGCGCCGAACCGTATTATCCCATCAATTCGGCCGCAAACGAGGCGTGCTTAGCCGAATACCGGCGCATGACACCGCCCCATGTTATCTTCGGTGGGCGGCTGGGCGATTACCGTTATTACGACATGCATCAGGTCATCGGATCGGCCATCGCAAGGGCGGAGGCGGAGACAAAACCGCAGGCTGGCAGCCATCATCCGGAATCGGTAGTAATTTCGCGCACAATAATACCAAAGGCGGAACCAATGAAATTGATCTACGCCTGTTCCCCATCCCACCGGGTCCTGCGTGACGAGGTGTTGCTGCCAAGCCTCGAGCGGGTGGGAGAGCGATGGAAATTGATCGAAATAAGCTGCCCGCAGGTCGGAAAGGGTGATTTTAAATCCAGTGACTGGAACGCCTCCGTGCAAGCCCGCATTGAGGGACTGCGCCGGATCGTCTCCGAAAGCGCCGGCCAGATCGTCGTCCTCTCGGACGTGGATGTGCAATTCTTCCGGCCGGTACAGGCTCTGGCCCTGCAATGCCTTGGTGACCGGGACGCCGTCTTTCAGATGGAGGACGCGACAGGTGCAGCGGCCAATCTCGGATTTGCGGTGCTGCGCTGCGGGCCAGCGCTATGCGCCCTTTTGGATTTGCTCTGCGACGCTGTGGCGCGAGGGCAATGGGACCAAGGCCACCTTAATGAGCTGATTGCGCACAACGCCATGCCCTGCCGTTTTGGATTCCTTCCGTCGGCCTTCGCCAATGACAAGCTCATTCCGGGCGACGGACGGCCGCCCGCGGGAATGGTATTGTACCACTCGATACTTACATTCCCAAAGCCGGGGACTCCCTCCGTTACCCAGAAGCTCCAGCGACACCGGGCGATGGCCTCGCGATTGAACGATCGATCCAGCATCGCAGGGATTGACGCGGGCCTCTGGGAAACCCGCCCATCGCGGCCGCGCCAGGCGCACGCTGAAGTATCCCACCCGCTGGCCGGGAGACCCTGCACGCTTTTTGCGGGGATGCGGATTGCGGCCGCCAACATCATACTTTGCCCCGAAGGGAAAATTTTCGCGGGCGGTGCCGGCGCGGAACTCAGGCTATGGCGGCCCGAAGGCACAACCATTGTCGTCACCGACACGCTGGGGAGGCAGCGTCGCCTCGTTCCGGACCGCGACGGAGAAATGGTCTCGCCTGCCGCCGGATGGTCCGGGGCGCTTTCCCGACGCTGGCGTGGCAGCCGTCTGCGCCCAGGAAGGGCCGCCGCACCCGGAACGCTGGATGCCGCGTGGCGGCTTGTGCCGCAGCCTGCACTCCCGGCCAATCCCGCGAGATTCCAGATCGTCGTTGCGAAATTCCGGGAAGACATTCGCTGGATCGATGCGCTTGGCACCGCGGCCCAGGTTTACAGCAAATGCCCGGAGGACGCCGAGTTCACGCGTCTTCCGAACGTCGGCCGCGAGTTCGGCACTTATCTCTATCACATCGTGAGAAATTACGACCGACTTGCCGAACGCACATTGTTCGTGCAGGGGGACCCGTTTCCGCATGACCTGCTGCCTCTGCACTGTTATGCGGAACAAGACGGCGGCTTTGTCGCCGAAATCACAAGGTCGATCGATATCCGTGCGGATATCCCCTGGTCTTCGCCCGGACAACGTATCGGCGAAACGGTCACCCACGCCTTCCTTGAGTTAGTGAACCGCCCGAATGCGGCAAACCCGGCGCGGTGGCCCTATGGGGCGCAATTCTCCGTCAGCCGACAAGTGGTTCACCAATATCCTCGCGAATATTATTGCGGACTGCTGGAAACCTCGCAATCTGAACACTTGAGACTGGCCGGAGTAACCCTTGACAACATCCACATCGGCTTCCTGTTTGAAATGTTCTGGCGGGAGGTATTCGCCCCGCCAAAGGAAACACTGGTCACGGGGGATCAAACTGGAGATGTGGCCCTCGCAGCAGTTGGCCGAAACGATGATCTGGAAACGGAGAATTGAAAATGGATGAATTGATAATACTTTTCCTGTACCACGGCGGGAACCTCCCGGTCGCTGTCGATCACTACCACAGACTTCGGACGCTGCATCCGCGCGATCTTGTGGTCCCGATCGCGTTCCAGCTTGCATCACAGGTCATACCCGGCACCGCCGACGTTGCCCACGACTCTCATGACTATGGCTGGCCGCTGGCTGATGCGTATGCGCAGGCCGATAAAGTCTTCTACCGCTGGTTCCTCAACCCGCGCAACCCAAAGGCGAGGCGGTATATCTTTTTTGAATATGACATCCTGCCAAAATGCCCCGCCCAAGAGTTCTATCGCGAGGTCTGGGACGCCGATGTGGCCGCCTCCGACGTGGTTGACATGATTGCCGAACCCGATTGGTGGCCCTCGCGATGGGGGCCGCCGATCGAATCGGACCTCCTGCCATACCAGACCGGGTTACGCCCGCTGGCTGGCGCTTTCTGGTCGCACGCGGCGTTTGAACGCGTCGCGTCCAGCCGCCGGATGCAGGGGGCTTGGTGCGAACACCGCGCGGGCACCTTGGCTAAATTCTTCGGATTCCGACCAATGCGAATACCCGGCGCGATCCGCACCATCCACTGGCCGCCGACGGTACTCCGCGATTTTTCGGGCAGGGAATGGTTTCACCCGGTTAAAACCATGCAGCCCCGAACACAAAGGATCCGCCCGTCAATGCGCGGTGTTACCTCCATTTCCCCATGGTCAGCCAGAACACCGCCGGCACCATCAGACCGCCAAACCATATCCAGTCCTGACGGTACATGAACCACCAAGGGACCGATAGAAGCAGTCCCGCCCAGAAACCAAAACAGATGTAGCAATCGAGCACACCGTGCGCGGCCTTTGGGAGGATATTTCTAAGCAACTTTTCCCGCACGAACGCACCCGGCCCGTCTTCCGGCCAAACGACCAGAATCACCAAACCCATGGACGCCAGTACGTAGCTGAGGAATTCTGTGAACTGCTGCACGCGCGCTCCGTCGAGAAATTATGATCTGTCGCGCCCTGCCCAGCGGCTATAAATGAACTGCCGCAGTCTTGGGGCGTATCACCAACATCGGGGCGACGAAGTAACGATAACTCGCCACCATCCGTCATGTCAAACAAAACAGAAGGAACCCCATAACAAGGATTCCAGGAGTATTCCATGAGGGATCGATAATACTTCACCTTTCGTCCGTCGTCCCTTGCGCCGCCGGATTGCCCTGGACGCATCGCGGAGCCGACGCTCCGCAATCGTCCTACGTCGAAAGTCATCCCTTGTTTCCGGTACGCCGCCAACCCTCAAGGTCATTCGGATTGATCGCTCGGCCAGCGCCACAGCCGATCGCTCCTACCCGTGTAAACAATCCAGGTGGAACGTCATGCCCGGCCTAATGGACGGCTCAGAGGCCCACCCGCAAGCTCCCAGAGATTGATGCCCGGCAGCCGTTACGCATGGTCAACTGCGATAACTTTAGTAATGACAATCGCAATATGAGTTTGTGGATTTGTGGCCATGAAATATGAGTTAAAGTTGGAAGGCAAGATAAAAGACTTGGCATCCTGTTTTTTGTATCCACTTGTACTACCCTCACTTACGTGGCATCTCGTCATTTTTTCGGGATGCCATTGGCTGCCGGCCTTTTTGGTAGAACCCAGTGGAACCCAGCCAATTGCATCAGGTTCCGCGTAAGCCCTGTCAGAACAATCACTTACAGATTTCTGGGTTCCATCTCCTTTATCCTGCCTTCCACTTTTCAATCGCTGAAATCAACGCTCTGGGATGGTTTTGGGATTTTTCCGATCAACCGAGCAAGCGAGCATGGCAACGCGAAAGTTGGCGGCGGATACGGCGCTCTGGGATGGGAACTTCTGGCGTTGATGCGAAGCTCCGACCAAGGTGTGAACCCGTCATGGCCGAGCTTATGTGTGGTGCCGGAAGCGGTAATCTGCGCTGCACCGGATGCGCCATTCGGGAGGC
>JAKAEB010000115.1 GCA_021818445.1 Planctomycetota bacterium | reverse complement strand
CCCCAGTCGGCCTGGCGGCGGCTGGAACGCCCGGCCCGTTATGAGATTCAGACTCAGGAGCGTGCCAAGCCCGAAAACGTCAAGGAACGGATTGTACACAAAAGGGGATACACGAACTTCATTCTCCAATGGGAAGATGTGGCGGAATTTAAACATCAGCCACACCTGTGCAAGCAACCCTACCGGATGGTGGTCTTGCGGAAGAAGATCGCCGTGGAAAAGGGTATGGCGCGGCTCTTTGAGCAATACCGGTACTTTTTCTACATTACCAATGACCGTTCCGGCACGCCCGAACAAATTGTGTTCCAAGCTAATGATCGCTGTGATCAGGAGAATCTGATCGAACAACTCAAGAATGGTGTGCAGGCCATGCGGAATCCTTTGGACAACCTGCACAGCAACTGGGCTTATATGGTCATGTCTTCTCTGGCCTGGACGCTCAAAGCTTGGTGCGGATTGCTGCTGCCAGTGACACCGGGTAGATGGGAATCACACCACCGCGAACAGCGGCACACGATCACACGCATGGAGTTCAAACGCTTCCGCAGCGTGATGCTGCGAATACCCTGCCAGATCGTCAAGACCGGCCGGCGAATCATCTACCGGATTATGTCTTGGAATCCTTGGACTCCAAGCCTCTTGCGTCTGGCCGAGGCGATGCACTACCCCATGCGTTGTTAGCATCATAGACTTTGATGTCGGGGTACGGACGCCCCGATGAGCCGCGGAAGCCCAACCACAGGAGACCAACCGATAAGTAAACACAACACGCCAAACCAATCAGGCGCAAACACCACGCAGCCACGATGGCGGTGCGCGTACGTCCCATGCTTCATAAATATGAAAACTTGCCCAAAAAGCTCGCTTGTTTAAGGACTAGCGAGTCGGCATCGGCGAACAGGAATAAATCAGCCGGGCGGAAATTCGCCCCGCAGTTGCGTGCCCGGCTGAGGTTGAATAGCTCAGTGTTATCCAGAATACGCAGCGGAATCAGTCGAGGATGTGCCAAGCCGACGCACCACTCAAAACTTGCGTCGGGGTCGCCGTAATCAACGACAACGACCTCAAACGAAGCCGGATAATGCTGTTCCAGCAGAAGCGGCAGGGTCTTCTGCAAGTGTTGCAGGCGGCCTTTGCACGTCACGACGCAGGTGATGGATGGATGTTCTTCGGCATGCTCTTCGTAACGCTCCGACTGGCGAAAGTTTCGGAACCGCCGACCGGTAAATCGTCCGGTTTTTCCGCCAGATATGCCCGTCCGCAGTATTGTCATGTCGGTGTCTCCTTTGCCGCACCCATGATAATACAACGTGCGGGAGTCCGGTACCATCCGGCCACGCACAGTGAAGCGTACATTACCAGGGTAGTCGCATGTGCGAACGCGGTTCCCACCGCACGCGGCGCGCCTGCGCCATGGATGATACAAAATCAGAAGACCCATTTACAAAAATGGCGTATAAAAAACCTTGACATTATTCCAAGGCGCGGTATTGTTGTGAATCAAGAAACTACGTTGCGAGCGGGTACTTAAGTCATTGCAGCTCGGGCGTGCGTTGGTGGTTGAATCAATGCCGGTTTTGTTGAACGTTTTAGGGTTCGCAGTGATGAATGAACAGCCGGCTCCTTTGAGAGGTGGAGGCAAGCGAGCCGATGAATTTCACGCTCGGACTGGGCGGCCCCGCCAGGCGCTGATAAGCCGGCGCGAGGAAACAGCGCGGCGAAATCGTTCGGACCGTCGCGCGTGTTGTCTTGGCCGCCGTGTGAAAGGATAATGGTGGTATAGCAACAAGGTGAAGTGATCGGTAGCCGGAGATTACTGGGTATGCTTTGGACCTCAGAGCGAAGCCCTCGAAAAACTGTGCTTCGGTTCGGAAGCCAGTGTTGGTAACAAGAAATAAGGATGTCGCGGCCATGAGTTACATTCCACCCCCGGGACCGCCAACTTGCCCAAAATGCCCACCCAATCCGCCGCCTATTCCACCACCACCACCACCTCCGCCGCCACCGCCACCGCCGCCTCCGCCTCCGTGTCCGCAATGCGAGTGCCAGTTGGGCAATGGCGGGAACAATCCATTTCCCGGTTTAGGCTCCAGCGGTCTGGCAGCGACTTACGCGACAAACTCTCCTTCGGTGAGTCTGAACAGTGGACTGCTCACGTTCAGCATGAACCTCTTGCAGATCGCCGCGCTGGGCCAGGGGACTTGGGGCCTCAGCTTGGCTTATCTGCCGGGAAACGATTCGGTTGTGGGAATCGGGTTCAACTTTTCGCAAGGGGCCCTGCTCACGGCCTCATCCGGAGGTGTACAGATCACCAGCGCCACGGGCGCCAATGAAATGTTCAATAGCCTTGGTAGCGGTCAATATTCATCGGCAAACAACAACACCGCCGCCATGCTGGTGCGCCATAACATCGGTTTGGCAACTGAGACTTTTACGCTCACCGACGGCAGTGGCACGGTCGCCACTTATTCCGGAATCAACTCCCTGATCCCAGTACCCGGACGACTGACCGGGTTGGTTGATCGTTACGGCAATAGGCAAACGTTTACCTGGACTCTCAACGGCGGCGTTGCACAATTGACCGTCGCTACCGACGGCTTCGGCCGCACCGTGACCTATGCCTACTACGGCTCGGAATTCGGTTATAAACTTCAACAGGTTACGGATTACTTGGGGCGGCAGGCCAATTTTCAATTTGATTCTTTTGGTCACCTGATCGCGGCGGTGCTGCCAAGCATCAACAAAGCTGCGGCGGGCAACAGCTTCCCCGGCGGAACGGCCTATGTGTTCCAGTACGATGTCAACAATCCGCGGACGCAACGGCAGAACGATCTGATTGCAATATGGTTTCCCAATGAGGTGCAGCCCTACTTAAACGCAACTGCCGGAAGCACGGGCTTCCGCACTGTGGACACCGCCGCCGTATACGCCAGCGCTGCGCCGCGCTACCAGATCGCCTATGGCCAGGATCCCACCGACGCCGACATGTGGGGCCGAGTGACCAGTGTCACCGCCGGCGGCGGTGCCAGCGGCGCAGGCGGGACGGCCAGTTACATTTACACATCGAATCCCGTGGACCTTCCCACCAACATCACCAATCCCAGCGACCCCATTGTATTCCGCGCTATCGCCACAGACCGCAACGGCAACCAAAGCACCTATGATTTCAACGGTAATTCCATGCCCGTACGGATTGAGCAACTACCCACCCGCAACAAGTTGACCGTAAACAATACTTCATTCCAAGCCCCGAGCTGGGTGACATGGAAGGTTTATGGCTCCAACAATCTCGTGGCGGCGACCATTTTTCCGGAAGGCAACAGCGTCCAGTATACCTATGAAAGCGGCACCGTGCCGAATCTCGGCACACCCAATAACTTCTACGCCCCGCGCGTGGGCCTGCTGTTGACCGAGACCCATCTTCCGGGCAACAATTACAATGTTCCCTCTTCCCGCGCCGGCAGCGGCGGCCAGACGCAGTTGGTCAAGCGTTATTTTTATGACCCGATATTCAATCAGCCGTGTGCGATCATTGAAGAACGCGGGAATCCCATCGCCGTCAATAGCGGTGTGAATGTCTATTACACGCCCCAGAACGGCACCGCCGCGCCGACGGATGCCGACCGTTCCGCCTATGCCACGATCACTTATTTTGACTACCAGAAGAATCAGACTTCCACCATTATCGATAATGCGCAGCTTCAAAGCCTGCTGGGCCTGACGGCAGCGCAGATTCAAACATTAATCTCCTATGTGAACAGCCAGATGACCAACACCACCGGCACCGGCGGCATTCCGGCGGGGTTCCAAACCAATCTTGGCGACATCAACGGCGATGGCACGGGTGATGGCAACTCCTCCGGCCTGCCGGTGGCCAACATGCTGGGCAATATCGTCGAAGTACAAAATCCCTCCGCCACGGTCATCGGCGCCACCAGCATCACAGATCGGA
>JAKAEB010000060.1 GCA_021818445.1 Planctomycetota bacterium | reverse complement strand
GCCAAAACAAGAGGGTAGGTCTGCACCAAAGCGGTTTTGTGCACAAAAATGCCCTTGGCGCAACACCAACGCCATATTTAATAGTTATTTTCGCCAGAAATGCGACGAACTGCGAAAGTTGGGCTAATAAGCCTGCACGGCTTTTAATCCAAGCTAAATTCTTAAAAATATCAATCTTTTAAGTTAATTTTGGGACCCAGTGCTGCCGATAACAATCGGATGCGCTGTGGGCGGCATATGCGGAAGCCGATTGCACCGCGTGGGGCTTTTCAGGATGACCTGAATCTCGCGTGCCGTAGCGTGACGGGTCGTGTGATTGATGTACTGCTGCTTTGGTGCGGATAGGTGCCCCCACCGAAGCGGGTAGTGAGATGGATGCCGACATTTTTGGCACACAATTTGCACAGAACATTATGAGGCGTGTTTTCTTTACCTTTTTTTAAGGAGAGTTTCATGGGTAAGTACCGCTTGGCAGTTCCTTTAGCAATGGCGGCGCTGGTCGCCACCTCCGGTTTGGTTATGGCCGATGCAGCCACGGATACCAATCCGGCAATCATGTACGGCTTGGATCGTATCCATGTCGGCAAATCGTCCGTTGGTCAGGAAATCAGCAATGCTGGTTTTGATATCTACGGCTACGCGGAAGTGGGTTACACGGCAGACCTCAGCGGCCGGCCGCAGAATTCCAATCTCATTCCGCTTCGCACTTTTGGTTCGTCTTATGGCAACCACATCGCGCTCAATGAGATCAATCTCACCTTGGCGCGGGCGATTAACTTTTCCGACCCCAACTACATCAAACGCGGTTTTGATGTCGGTGGCAAGGTGCAGTTCCTCTACGGCTACAACTCCGACTTCATTCACTCGAATGGCCTGAACTTCTACCATTCGTACGCGAATAACGTCAGCACCTATCCGCTTTATCAGTTTGACCCGCTTCAGCTTTATGCCACCGTGGCGTTCCATCTCGGGAAAATGGGTGATCTGAAGATCAAGGCCGGTAAGTTTGTCACATTGCTTGGTGAAGAAACCATCAATCCCACCAAGAACTTTTTCTATTCGCATTCGCTGTCGTTTAACTACGGCATCCCGTACACCCAGACGGGTGTTTTAGCGGAATACGTTCCCAATTCGCAGTGGACATTCTATGCCGGTGTCACGCGTGGCTGGAATCAGTCCCTTAACGACAATAATCCCAACGGCGTCGATTTCCTCGGCAACGTTACCTATACACCCAGCAGCCAGTTGACAGCGGCTGTTAATCTGTCGGTAGGCCCCCAGGATAATGGCACCAACAATCCGTATCGTACAGTTGTCGAGCCATTGATCACCTACATTCCGCCGATCTTGAACAACAACCTCACGCTCGTATCGGATACCACTTTGGGCTACGACGGTGCAGGTAACGGCAGCAACGGCGGCAGTGCCTGCTGGTTTGGCGAAGCGCTCTATCAGAGCTACGTCATCAACAGCTACCTGACCGCAAGCCTGCGTGAAGAGTACTATTATGACGGTGCTGGTTTTACCACCGGTTTGACCACACCGGGCGTAACTGGAAACTACGGCGATCTGACTGCGGGAGTGAAGATCACCCCGTTCCCGAACAGCAATCTGGGCAAGAACTTCTACATCCGCCCGGAAATTCGGGAAGATTTGGCTGACCACGCCGTGCTGACCAACGGCAAGCACTATCAGACGGCCATCGCTATCGATGCCATCTATACCTTCTGATGGTGTTAATTAATAAATAATGTGGCAGCGGCGGAGCCTGATGTTAAGGCTCCGCCGCTTTTTTTATGCCCCCGTCGTGTTTGTCCGTACACACGTTCAAATATTTTTCAGCACCGCCCGCGCCATGTGCCCCTTATATAAACCCTGACCTGCCCGGAGACATTCATTCGCCGTGATTCGGCCAATATCGTGAGATTGTTCCGGTGACGTAATCTCCGTGTCTCCTTTTTTCTGCGCGCCACAAAAGCAACTTTCATCATGCCAGTGGCATGAAACCTTAACTCGCACGGAGAAGAGTTACGATCTCGCGCAGAGCCGCAGGGACACAGAGAAAATTAAAAAACTACGAAATACTCAAATACGCAATTCTTCGCGCTCTCGGCGGTGCAAATAGTTACCCTGATTCACCGCAAAGGCCGCGGAGGACGCCAGGAAACGCCAAGTGGCAAATGAATATATGAATCGCGTTTGATTCTGTGACGCAGCCTCCGTGTCTCCTTTTTTCTGCGCGCCAAAAAAAAACAACTTGCATCATGCCAACGGCATGAAACATTATGTCACACGGAGGGATGTTATTATCTCGCGCAGAGCCGCAGGGACACAGAGTAAATTAACAACATACGAATAATAAGATACGCAAGTCTTGGCGCTCCGCGGTGCAAACTCGTTTTATTCGCCGCAGTGTTCACAAGATTAACCGTGAAGATAGTCGATATGGGAACGGCCCATTTAGCCGCCGGGCTTGTCCCGGCGCGTCTGCACGACGGTAAGATCAGCGGTGGCATCGGTGCGTGTACCGGGCCGCGATGAAATGCGCGTGCCCAAGGCACGCGGCTAAATGGACGATGCGGATACACAATGCTTGCCCATCCCCGCCCGACACCGAATGGTTTAGCCGCCGGGCTTGTCCCGGCGCGTTTCTCCTGCCAATGAAAATCCCTCGCGTACTTGGCGCTCCGCTGTGTAAACGGAAACCCCGATTCACCACACGCCGCATGTGTCGTCAATTCGATTGGTGACTATGGCGGCGACGCCAACGCCATATATAAAATAACTTCCCGTCCCACATGCAACGAAATGCGGAAGTGGGGTCACGACCGGGCATTGGCCGGATCAAGGCATCGTCTGCCACGCGTGTTCCGCAATGGATTCAGTAATTTTTTCAGCAATGTCTACGGCTCGCAGGCCATCGTCGCCTGTAACCGGTGGTGCGGTGCGATGCTGCACGGCATGGATGAAGGCCTCAAGCTCAACCTGCAGCGGTTCGCGGTCCTCTATGGTGAGGGGTTCATAATTAACCAATTCGGTGTAGTCCAGATCGGCGAGTTCAGCCACTTCGCCGCTGCGGATTTTTGTCTTCAATCTATCCAGTTGTTCCTGATTGGCCGTACGTCGAATGACGACTCCCGCCTTTTTATGGTAGTCTGCCGACACATACATATCGGTGCTGAAAAGCCGCATCTTCCGTTCCGTTTTAGTGGCCAGACGGGACGCGGTCAAATTGGCCACGCATCCATTGGCAAATACCAGCCGGGCATTGGCGATATCTTCAAAACTCGATAGCACTGATACGCCCACTGCGGCCACCGATTTAATCGGCGACCCCACCAGATGACCGACAATATCAATATCATGGATCATCATGTCGAGCACCACGCCGATATCAATACTGCGAAAGGTCATGGGGCTGACACGTTGCACCTCAATAAAATGTGGCTGCAAGCGGTGCTGGGCCAGCGCTCTTACCACAGGATTAAATCGCTCTGAATGCCCCACCTGCAAAATCCGATGGCACCGACGGGCATGATCGATAATGGCATGGCAGTCCGCAGCCGTCGGTGCCAATGGTTTTTCAATAAGTGTATCGATGCCGGCTTCAAATAATTCCGCCGCAACAGCGCGGTGATGCACGGTAGGCGCCGCTATGGTGCTGGCCACAGGGCGAATACCGCTGGCCAGCATCTCATGCACGCTGGCAAACGCCCGGCAACCGTACTCGGCAGCCACTTCGGCGCAGCGGCCCCCGTCGCTGTCCACCACGGCAACGAGCTGGCATTGAGACATGCCCGAATATATCCGTGCATGGTGGCGTCCCATCCGCCCGGCACCGATGACGGCAACAGGCAATGGCCCGTGTACGGCAGGCGGATTAGTCATCCTCACCCCGCTGACCTTCCGCCTTGGCTTCATCGGATGCGTTCCGGCTGCGAAGAGATTCCAGATAACGGCCCGATTTTCCGCGTGCCGACCTTTCAATAAAATCGAGCAATTCGCCAACCGCCTCTGAATGTGGATACGCCTCGCGCGCCTGCCGGATACCGACAGCGGCAGGTAAATCCCGGCCATAAACCATGCGGTACGTTTCCTTGAGTTCGCCGAGTACAGCCGCCGAAAAACCGCGGCGTTTTAGCCCGACACGGTTTATCCCCCTCACTGCCGGTGGTTCACCGCCGTACATGGTGTAGGGGGGCACATCGTGCACAATGGCTAAAATGCCGCCAATAAACGCATGGCGACCTACCGACACAAAATGCGTCAATGCGCTGCCACCGGAAACAACTGCCCAGTCGTTAATGTGACAATGCCCGGCCAGCAGCACGTTATTGGCCAGGACGCAATGGTTGCCGACGATGCAATCATGGGCAATATGCACACCACCCATCAGCAGATTGTCTGAACCGATGCGTGTAATTCCGCCGCCATCCTCTGTACCTACGTGCGCCGAAGAATATTCTCGAAAGGTATTGTTGTCGCCTATTTCCAGTCGGCAGCGGCCGCCGCGGTATTTCAAATCCTGCGGTATGCTGCCGATGGTGCAAAAAGGAAAAAATTTATTGCCCTGTCCGGCCACGGTATCGCCATCGATGCAGGCATGGTGGCTGACGGCACATCCTGGGCCCAGCGTGACACGCCCGCCGATGTAGGCATATGCCCCCACGGTAACATCCGATGAGAGTTGCGCACCGGCTTCAATTATCGCGGTCGGATCAATACGGGGGCGTTGTGTGGTTTCAGACATGGTGAGTTCCGATGATTACCAAACTTAAAATTCATCAACGATCATAAATTTGATGATCGCTTCCGCGGCCAGTTGATCGCCCACATGCGCGCTGGCCCGCACGTGCCCGGTCCGTGCTTTGACCCGGATGTTCTCAGCCTCCAGCACCAGTTGATCGCCCGGTACCACCGGCCTTCTGACCTTTACCTTATCCAGCGACATCAGCAACGCCACCTTTCCCGTGTGCTCCAGTTTATGCGAAAGAAGCAATCCGGAAAGCTGCGCCATGGCCTCGACAATCAATACCCCCGGCATGACCGGCTGGCCCGGATAGTGCCCTTGGAAAAATGGCTCATTGAATGTGACGTTTTTAATACCCACCGCCCGGCGGTCGCCATCCATCTCAATGACGCGATCGACCAGCAGCATGGGATAGCGGTGCGGCAAGATTTTGCTGATGGTTCGAATATCCATCACCGGCGCATTTTGCAGCAGGGCACTGTTGCGCCTTGCATCAAGCATCGACCGCATACGCCGCACCAATGCATGATTAAGCGCATGCCCCGATTTATACGCCACGATCCGTCCACGAATGGGACACCCCAGCAGATACAAATCGCCGATGAGGTCCAGCACTTTGTGCCGCACGCATTCGTCGGCAAATCGGTAGGTCGTTCCAATAGGCCCATTGGCACCCACCACCACCACATCGCCCGGTTTAAGATGCAGGCCCAGCCCGCGGCTGCGCAGCATCTGGGCCTCTTCCTCCAGCACAAATGTCCGGGCTGGCGCAATAGCCTCGCTGAAGTCCGGCCCCAGACGGTAAGAATACAATTGCTGACCAATCACCGTACCCGGCCCGTAATCCAGGTCGAAGATGATTTGAAATTCATCGCCTGCCGGTGGGGCGGCTATCAAGGTGCCCGATCCATCGGTCACCTCCAGCGGCTCGGTGATCCGCAGATAGGGGCGTTCAACTTCCTGCTCTACAATACCCGCCTGTTGCAGCGCTTCAACAAACGGCAGGCATGAGCCGTCCACACCGGGCAATTCGCCCCCGGCCACACTAATCTGGATGTTGTCGATTCCCAGGCCGGCGATGGCCGACATGCAATGTTCAATAGTTTCAAGTGAATCCGGCCCGCTGCGCAGGGTACTCCGTCGAGCCCGCTTGGTGATGTGTTCCACCAAGGCCGGCATGCGGACCGGGCGCTGCAGATCGGTGCGTACAAACACCACGCCGTGCCCCACGGGCGCAGGGGAGAATGTCGCCTGACTCTCGCAACCTGTGAATAATCCCCGGCCGCTGACAGCCGCCTCACGCGCGATGGTCTTTTGTGGTTGATTCAATCTTGGCTACCCGCTCTTGAAGTTCTCTAAGCTCCTGCAGACTTTTGGTCAGTCGCGAGAGGGCTTTAAGTTCCGCAAAAAACTGCCTTGACGGGCGGGCTGGCGCACCGAGCATACGCGCACCGGCCGGCGTGTCATCGACTACCGCCGAAAAACCCGCCACCTGCGTCCCGGCACCCACCTTGATGTGATCGGCCAACACCGATCCGCCGCCCATCACCAAATAATCGCCGGCTGTGACCGACCCTGCCACACCCACCTGCGACACCAAAATCGTATGCCGACCTAACTCCACATTATGCCCCACCTGCACCAGATTATCCAGTTTGCTTCCAGCGCCCACCACCGTTTGAGTGTATTTGCCTCTATCCACGCAGGTATTGGCACCGAGCTCGCAATCATCTTCAATCAGCACCCGGCCAATATGCGGAATCTTATGGTGCCGCCCTCCCGCAAACACGTACCCGAAGCCATCCGTGCCGATGACGCAGCCGCTGTGCAATATCACACGCTTACCCAATTGACTTTGGGCCCGCACCACACACTGGGCATAAATATGACAATCCTCGCCTACCCGGCACCCTGCCCCGATGAACACCTGAGCTTCCAGTACCGCCCCCCGGTCGATGACGGCGTTCTCACCGATCACGCAATGTGGCCCGATCCGGGCCGTCGGGTCAATTTGCGCTGTCGGTGCCACCACCGATGTCTGGTCAATGCCTTCCGGTACGATATCCAACTGCGGCTGGAGCTTTTCCAGTACTTGGATCATGGCCAAATCCGCGTTGGGCACGCGAATCACCACCTGATCGGGCCGCGGATTTACCGCAATGCCGGCATTGCACAGCGCCCCGGATGCCGGACAGGCGGCAAATTCTTTCGCAAATTTTGCCGTGCCGACCAGCGTCAGAAAGCCGACCTGGGCTTTGTCCACCGTCTCGATGCCCGTAAACACCGTATCCGCCGGGCCGGCACATTCGCCCTTGGTCCATTGCGCCACGTCGCGTGCTGAAAAATTCATAAACGCAATAACCTCGCTCGGCGCAGAGATACACCCGGCCTCTGCAAGGCGGGCGGGCTGATGCCTCCAGCTTAACCGTGCGCTTTGGTCCACGCCCGATTCATGGCTGCCGCAATTTTATCCGTAATATCCAGTGCTCGCGATGCATAGAGGACATTTCTTGTCTGCACCATTTGAATAAAACCACGCGTCGAACCAACGTGCCGGATGGATGCCGAACTGGTAAGTACCAGCGCGATGTCATGTGCCTTGGCATAGGCGGCGATCGCCGCTTGTGCATGGGCGTATATCGATTCCATGGCGTGCCGCGCGTCGTCCCGCAGCGTCTGTTCCTCGTAGCGCTTATCAACCTGAAGTCGGATGGCCGCCCGGCGCACCTTGGCCACAAGCTTGTCATATTCCGGCGTGCCAGCCTTAAGGGCGAGCGCAGAATTCGGATTCAGCGGCTCGGCCATCTTTTTTAATGCCGTCTCATCCGCCTGCAGTTTGGCCTGGGTGGCACTTTGCATCCGCTTGATGGCATGCAGATTATGCACTTGCTCGTCGAGATCGAGGGAAAGTTTCTGATAATTCACCACTGCAATCTTCAGGCCTGCCGGGGCACTCATCCCCGCCGCCCGTGCGGCCGGTGCGTGCCATTGGGCATGGCCGACAATCAAGGCCGCACACGCCAATGCCGCGGCACCACCAATCAGCCATCTGGTTCGCGAAATACCTGTTTTCATTTTTCAACTCCTTGTATTAAATCATGGTCAATAGTTGATTCAAATTCCCTGACATCTGCGATATCACATCGGGATGCCCAACGCAAAGCTTACATACGAAATATGATCCTGCGGGCCATGGATAACGGGGTAGGCAAAATCGATTCCCAGCGGCAGGCGGCCAAAAAACGGCAGAATAATCCGCACGCCAACGCCGAAATCCGCCCGCAACTGGCCAAAATGTACATTGGATTCCACATCGCCTACATCCACAAACGCCACACCCCGCAAAATCTTCTGATACAGCGGATAGTTCACCTCTGCCGTGGTGACATACATAAAGTTGCCGCCGATGCCATCCAATTGCGGTCCGGCACGTGGCGTCACGCCCTGATAAGTGAATCCGCGCAGCGACCCGATACCACCGGCGTAAAACCGTTCAAAGAAAACGGAATGACCGATCGGAATAAAACCGACATCACCACGCAACATCAGTATCGTGCGGCGGCCGAATAAATCGCGGTAAAGAGTGTGATAGTAGGTGCCGAAGAGGTCAATCTTGGAAAAGGTATAGTTGCCTCCCATGGCACCATACTGTTCCCAAGTGGCTCCCAGTTCATAGCCGCGGTAGGGCAGTATGCCGCCCACGGTGCGGTTGTATTCAATGCCCGGCGTAATACTGCTTAAATAATGATTTCCGGCCTGCGCCTGAATCTCCGGTGCCGAATCGGATTGAATGCCGTTGGGATTGACATTTTCCCACCGGAACGCCACAGTCGCCGTCAAATGCCGCGTGATCCGTCGCCCCAGCGTGATCCGGTCGCCGAGTCGGTTCAGGTTGTATGTATTATAAATTTCAGTAAAAAAGTAGCCGGTGTTTCGCAGGCTGTAAGGACTGTCCCACAGGTAAGGCTCGGCGAATGTCGCCTTGTACAACTGATACACGGTGCCCGGCTCGGCCGAGATGGAAAAATACTGCCCATTACCCTTAAACGCCTGCCCACGCAGCAGTTCGCCGATGGAATGCGGAAAATTGGTGATGTCAAAATTCTGCTGCGATACGCTGATCTGCCCCAGCAGGCCCGCATCCGTTGAAACGCCCACGCCAATGGCAAACCGGCCCGTCTGGCTTGGTGTTAAACTCACCAGTGCATTGCGAACGCCCGGCTTGCTGCCGATTGGCGTAATATGTGAATGGGCAAACAAGCCCAATGCATCAAGATGCTGGTTGGACCGTCGCACCGCCGTAGTGTCGTAGAGGTGATTGGGAAACAGCCGGATTTCCCGTCGCGCCACATGATCCTGCACCTGCGTATTGCCGCGGATGATCACCCGCCCCACGCGGTAGGTTTTTCCCTCTACCACATGGAAGTCCAGATTGACGATCCCCGGCTGCTGCGTGTAAGCAAAGGTTGGCGTCACCTGACTGTAAATGTAGCCCGCTTTTCCAAATACGTCGGCCACGCGGCGCTGGCCCGCCTTGATCAAATTGCGGCTGTAATACATGCCGGGCTTAAAACGCACCAGCTTCATCAGTTCCGCTTTTGAAAAGACCGTGTCACCCTTGAAAAATATTTTTCCAATTCGATACCGAACACCGGGATGAATAATAAAATCCACCACCACACGGTGATATCCCGGGCTGAAGTCCAGTCGGTAGGCGGTTCGGCAATCAAGATAACCCTTCTTCCGCCACAGGTGCCGAAGCATGGCCATATCCGATTGCAAATCGCTCTTCGACAGCACCCCTTTATGCACCGTGATCAGCCAGAACAGTTTCCAGCGTGAAGACGTTTCCGCCTTAAAATGCAAAAACCACGACGGGTAAAGATTGTTACCCAGAAAGTGAACCGCACGGATAAATACCCGCGGCCCCTCGGTAATCTGATAATCAGCAATCCCCCGGGCCAGATCGGCCTTGTTAAGTTTTACCGCACAATACAAAAAGCCCTTCGACCGGTACAGATGCTTAATGGCATTAATATCGGTTTGAAAATAGAACGGATCAATCGGTTTACCCGCCTGCGCCAGTACTAAGTTTTTCAGCGTGTGCGTGTGTACATGCCGATTACCCTGAAACTTCACCTGTTTAAGCACCCGGCGTTCTTTCACCACATACCGAACCACCACCTGATGGTTCCGTTGCGGCACAATCTGCGCCTCGACCGAATAAAACAGGCCCAGCGATGCGATTGATCGCACATCCACCGCCACCTCGGCCCGATCATATGATTCGCCCGGTGCTACGCGGATTTGATTTTCTATCAGCTTTTGGCTCGACGGCGACGCGCCGACAATCTCAACTTTCGATACGGTGTACCCGGAGAGCGTTGCGCCATGCGCTCTCGCCGGGTGTGCAGTACCGGCAACCGGAGCCGCCCACGCCCCGGGCAATTCCATCGGCACGCAAATGGCCGCCGCTACCGCCCCGGCGATCAGCCATTTTTGCAGCCAGTTCTGTTTTCCACCGCTTTTATAAATCACTGAATACTTTCACTTCAGCCGCTCTATATTCGCCTTCGTCGCCACCGCAAATTTTGCCGTAGTCTATCGGCACTATCGCGCCGAGGCCAGCCGTTGTGTTTGCACGCCCTGCCGCCGATTCGCACGTCGCACCGCCAGATAGTTCAGCCCCCAACCCACCAAACCCAGGCCGCCGGCCATCCAATACCACGGCACAGTCTTGCGCATGAGCACATTTTGCCCCAGCGGTACCACTCGGTACAACAGGTGCGAGTGAAACCACCCCATCAGATTCATCCCCGTCGAGCTTTGCGTAATATGAATGACCCAGATGGATGGACACGAACCGAGAACAAAATTTAATGCGTCGCCGGTTACACCGCCCGATCCAACCCCGATAAGCGGTGATGCGACGATCGGCCAAAGTGGAAGAATCAGGCCCATCATTAACGTCATGACCGGCAAATGCGTTCGATCCGGCCGATTACTCCCCGTCGCAGCACCTGAACCGAACAGGAATATATCCCACAAGGCGGCAGCGACCACCAATTGAACCACATCCATTAGCGGTAAAATGCCCCAACAACCAGCAAACAGGCCAAAGCTCGATGCAACCATCGCCAGTCCCAGCCGGAAGGCCGCCGTTCCCGACGGGATACGACTCATCACCGCGCTTACGGCACCAGATAAGGTGATGATCTGCATGGCAGCAATTGCCGCCGCTTTGCCCGCCGAACCATGGCCGTAAGGCCGCAGGGCCAAGCCAACCACAACTCCCACCGCGGCCGCCAACCCGATGGTCATCCACCCATTTGGATGTTTATCCTGCAGTCCAGTCATATTTGCCACAGGTTAATCGATCCAGACCATCCGTGCTCTCCACCCGCCCGCAGGGTTGACGGGGCGTGGCAACGGGCCAAGCATGGGGACAAAGGCCATCACTTTTCAATTGAAATGGGCATTTGGCGGCAGTTGTGGCGATGTCGCCAGCCAAAAATTGGCAATTTAAGTGTGATTAAACTACAATCTCATTGATCGATAAAGATTCTGTATGACCTCGATCACCCGGAGGTTGCGATGCTCGGAAAGATTATTTCTTCAGTTGTGCTCGGCGCGAGCTTGGCCCTTGCGCCTCTCGCCGCCGCCCATGCGGCGGTTGCGCCCGCCGCCGGCAAAAAAGCGGCTGTTCAGAAAAAGCTCAAGTTTTCCGTTTACCTGCACAACCGCGTCAACGAGGTTCTTACCCATCTTGAAAAGCACGGCGGATACGCTCACGCCATTACCAGCCTCAACGATCTGTTTGATCTGGCCATCGCCCGCGCCCCGGCAAGCGACACCGCCGCACTGGTGGATGTGGACTACGCCCGGCGGCTCGTATCGCAGATTGCCCAGATGCCCGACGCCGGCAACCGCCGCGCCGTACTGGCCATGCTGCTGAAAAATCAGGAACTCGGCGAAACGCTTGCCTTTCTGGTGGAAGCGCACCGTCAGCCCGTCGGCAGCATTTACACGCGACTTTATAAAATGCATGCGGCGCTCGGCGAGCGGATATTCAAATACCCCAATCTCACGGCCGCCATCTGCGTGACGCTCTTTAAGCCCTTCCACCGTCACCTGAATGAAAATCTGGTCACGTCGCCCAGCCCGGATTCATTATTTAAGTATTATGTCAAGTACCGCCATATGATGTATTTCGGCATTAAAGATGTGCCGGCCCGGCTGCTGGTTTATGTGGTCGACGATTGCGCCAGCATCAAGGAAATGAAATGGGCACTGGCCCGCTATCACGGCGACCCCGTTGTCGGGCAATTATTTTTTAATATACAGTACGACTACGGTGCCCTCCGGCCCGGTGCCGTCAAACGGGTGGATCGCGCCGGCTACAATCTGCCCAACATCCTCAAATACGGCGGTATATGTATTGATCAGGCGTACTTTGCATCCGCCGTCGGAAAGGCCATCGGCGTGCCAACGGCCATCGATGAAGGCATGTCGAGTGTGGTGGGCCACGCATGGGTAGGCTTTTTGCAGGCACGCGGCAACACCGGCTGGTGGAATTTTAATGTGGGGCGCTATTCGGAATATCAGGGCGTCATCGGCACGGTGAAAAATCCGCTCACGCGCCGCCGCGAACCCGACGATTACATGTCGATCTCCGCCGAACTCATCCACACCACGCAGTCCAATCGTTGGGCGGCCATTACGCTCACCGATGCGGCGCGACACCTCCTGGCCCTGAAAAAAGCCGGAAAATCATGGACGGCAGATGCTGTTCCGGCTTATGTCACTGGGGCCAAAACCAGGGCGCTGGTAAATAATGCCCACCATGAACTGGCCCTGCTTGATCGAGCCGTCAATCAATGTCGCGGCTACGCCGACGAATGGCGCACCATCGCTCTGATGGCGCGCTGGGGCATGTTGACATTGAATGAAAAAGAACAGTGGTCGAACAAGCTCATGCGCCTTTGTGGCCGCAGATATCCCGATTTTGCTCTGGCGGTGCTTACGCCCATGATCAACTCCGTGAAGGATGTGCATCAGCGTGTCCGACTCTGGAATCGTGTCTTCCCGTGGTTTGCCGATACCCGCTTCGATCTGGCCGCCCGTATCCGGATGATGCAGGCGGCAGCCTGGGAAAAGGTAAAAAAGGATAATCGCGCCGGCCAGTATTTAATGTATGTCATCAACCGCTACACCAACGCCGGCCCCTTTGTCATCACGGCACTTGAAAAGGCTGCGCGTATTCTGGCCGGTCAAGGACACAAAAAGCGCATATTGACGCTTTATGAACAGACGTGGCTGCGCATTAAACCGCCACCACGCGATATGCTGGCATTTGAAACAGAAAGCGCCTGGTACCAGGTGGGAAAGCAGTTGGAGACCATGCTTAAAACGCAGGGGCACACCCATATGGCCAATAAGGTGGCCGACCAACTCGATTCCGGTGGTGCCGCAATGCGTGCCAGGTAATGTGTTTTTGTCATCCTGCAAACCGCCATCGATCCGCAGGCAGGCCAAATGACGCCACGCCCGTGCGACCGCTGACCGTTGAACATAATTTAGATTCATGAAATGGACCGGGAATGCCGATAACCTCCCGGGGTGGCTTGCTGCCGGGTTGCTGAAATAAGCATCCATGCGGTGCGAAAGCATGCCAGTAGGTAATCAAATTGCGGAGGGTGTGGGGTGTAACGCTCCGGAGTTGCTGGATGCCGAAAAGAGAATCTCTGGTTCGCACACGCGGGTCACTTGTCCTCCCACCAGCACCGCAGTCTGTAGCAGTTGCCACCGAAAATGTTTTCAATCATCATTCGTCGGGCACCCGCCAATCGTCGGCAAGATCGGCCCTTATCGGCAGTCAAAGTGAACTCGCCGCCCAGATCCGTAAAAATATTCGTCGGGGCGATTGTGTGGTTGAACTTGGCTGTGCCGGGGGCCACAACCTCAAGCACCTGGCCGCGCTTGTTGGTCCGCAAGGCCGAGTGGTCGCGGTTGATTCGTCGCCCGATCATATTCATCGGCTTCGCCATCAGGCATGGCTAAAAAATGAAAAAAATATTAGCCTGTTTCTGTCGCGCGGCGACAGCCTGCCCATCGAGCCGGCGACGGTAGATGCCGTCCTATGCCTGGGGATTGTGTCTCCCTCCGGTCCCCGGCATGCGGTCTATCGGGAAATGCTGCGCGTCCTGCGGCCCGGCGGTCTTATCGTCGTGCATGATATTGTGGTGCACAATCTCCTTCCGCCTGAAATTGCCGACTCGGTAGCCGCGTTTTCCAGCGGTCTGGCCGGTGCCATCGAGGCCGCCAGTTACAGACGCATGCTGGAAAAGCTGGACCTTCGCGATGTAGTCCTTACCCATTGCCCGTCGCCGGATATGCTCGGTGAGCTGCTCATCCCCAACGCCCAAAGTGCCGCCGCCCATCGCGCCGATTCCACACTGGCGGATTTACGCAACGTCCTGCCCGATTTTATTTCTGTCGTACGTATCCGGGCGCAAAAATTGGGTCGATCCAGCCACTGATAGTCAGGTTTTTTCCCCCTTGCATGAAATAAATCGCCAAACCAGCCGTTACGCGAAGCGTAGAGGATGGATGATGCGATGGCGCATGCGTGAAATCTTGGTGTGTTCGTTGTTCGTTGCTGTGGCAATCGGCACCCGGACTGCGCCCGCCGGGACCATTCGTCTGCGCAATGGCGATCGGCTCACCGGACGCATTACCGAAATTACCCCCACCCGCGTGGCCGTCACCACTCAATTTGCCGGCGGAATTGTCATTAAACTTTCCACCGTGGCCTCCATGCGAAGTAACCGGCCCGTAAAATGGATTGGCAAAAAGAATGTCACCAAGCAGGTCACCATTACCCCCGCACCCGGCAATGTCGGCTGGGTTATTCACACCATAAAAATAACTGAAGTAAAAATGCCGACTCTCGCCCCGCCCCTGCCACTTATTGCCCCCAAGCCAGCACCGCCCGCCCCTACGTCCCTGTTCGGCCCCTATTGGCGCAATCAACTGTACCTCGGCGGCACCAACACCACCGGCAACGCGCAGAGCACACAATTTACCAGTTCGCTGAATTTTCATTACGTCCGCAAGCCGGACAATCTGCTGCTGGCCTTTGACGGTGGCTACGGCGTTACCAATGGCCAGGAGTCAGTCGGATTTGCAAGCAGCAATGTCCTTTGGAAGCGGCAGCTAAATGAATTTAAGCCCAAATGGGCAAAAAAAATCTTCCTCTTCACTCAAAACACCAATTTGTACAACGCCATTCAAGGGCTTTCCATCCGTTCCGATACCGAGGGCGGCATCGGCTATTACCTGTGGAGCAATCATAAAACGGAACTTGATGCCCGCATTGGCCCCGGCTACACCTATGCCCGCTATTTCCACGGCCAGTCTTTCAGTTATGTTAATGCCTCGGCCGCACTGCATTTTATGTACCGCATCGATCGTAACATTAAATTCACTCAGACCGCAAATTATGTTACGTCGTTGGAAAATGCGCAGGATTATCAAATCAGTTCCAGCAGCAACGGCCATGTAGGGGCCACCAGTGCTTTGGATATCGGCCTGCCACAGATTATTCGTGGCATGGGCCTGCGGTTTTCCTTTACCGATATGTACGACAACATGGCCGGGGCACAGGGTTTCAAACGCAATTCAACCCTGCTGGTGGCGGGTATGACACTCAAGTTTTAAGTTCAGGCGTCCGCTTGTCGCCAGCCTGTGACGCCGCACCCTCCGATGGGTTTCCTGCCGTGCCGTATTCAATTGGTCGCGGATAACGCGATGTAAAGATCGCCAGCATCACCGCCATGCCCGCAAATAGAACCGGGTCGGCCACGCGGCTCCAGTTGGATGCGTGCGGACCGAAAATCTTCACCGCATCGGATGTCAAAAACATCAGTACCGCCGCTGCCACCAGCGCCGCCAGCGCCCGCCTGCGTCCGGCTGCCGGTTGATGCTCATCACTTGCCAGCATCCCAACCGCCATCAGCGGGAAAATAAACAGCACATAATGCGGCACCCAACTCCATTCCTCCGCCCACAGCATAAAAACCGCCACCGCACCAACTTCCATCAGATAGCGCCGGCTTTTAAGCGTGGGCAACTTCCGCCGCATCCATATAAGCCCGATAATGCCGATGGTTGTCAGCACTATGCGTACCACACGCTCCGCCGCCATCGGTGCCATGTTCGCAAAATTAACATAATATGATTTGGCCACGCCATGGTGATACGTGACAAACGCCGGCGAATGCACCAGCAGCCGATAGAGAAAGCTCGGTATCGACTCTCCCGACGGCACCTTCACCGCATTATGAAACAAATACGGACGGATCATCACATCGTAGTATTGATGGTTCCAAGCCACCGCCTGCGAAAAGCCAAAAAACAGCGCCAGCGGCACATACAGCCAGAAAATTACACCCAGAGCTACCGCCGCCGCCGCCGCCCACCGTCGCCGCCATAAAAAATAAACCAGAAAAATGATCGGCGTCACCTTGATCGCCACCGCCATCCCGATCAATACCCCACCCAACCATTGGCCCACCTTCGTATCCCGGCCCACCATCCACAAGCCCACTGCCAAGGGGGTAAGCATCAGCAGATTGACCTGCCCCTCCTGAATGTCGCCTATGCAGGGAAATAACCAAATAAATAAAATCAGCCCCAGTGGCAGTGGGTCTATCTTCCCGCCGCCCCGGCGCACCATTCCCCATGCACTGTAAAAAATCGCGGCAATCAGGGCCGGCTTGACAAACGCCCACGCAAATTGAGCGTCGGGAAATGATAAAAGTGAAAACGGCGCAAAAAGCACAATGGTAAATGGCGGCATCGGCCAGAGATCATTGATAAATTTGCGGTGCCCATGCAAAAAGCCCGGCAGAAAACGCAACCAACGATTGAAATCGTTGATGTCCAGCGGATGCGCCAGCATTAAATCTTTAATCTCGCGATGCCGCGCCTGAATCGCACACACCGTCGCAATGATCACCACCACACACCAGCCGATGATGGTTGCCCAACGCCGAATATCCGCCGCTTGCTTATCGGTCAATGCTGTAAACCCATCCAGCGCCGCCCTTGTTACCCGGCATGGCGGCATTGCAAAACCCGGTGCAACCTTTTCGGCGGTTGATTTGCCAACTCGCCTGCGTCCCGTCATCATATCCGGTTTTGGTGAAGGAGGCTCGCCCATGGGCGCATCACAGCAAACCGATTCGATAAAAAAAATTGTCCTCGCCTATTCCGGCGGTTTGGATACATCCGTCATTCTCCCCTGGCTTAAGGATCACTACGCAGGTGCCAAGGTCATCGCCTTTGCCGCCGAACTCGGCCAGGGGGATGAGCTTGAGGGGATCAAAACCAAGGCTCTTAAAAGCGGGGCCGATCAGTGCATCGTCGCCGACCTGCGCGAAGAATTTGCCCGCGATTATTGCTTCCCCATGCTTCGGGCCGGGGCCGTCTATGAACATTCCTACCTGCTTGGCACCTCCATCGCCCGACCGCTGATTGCCAAACATCAAGTCGATGTGGCGCATAAACTCGGTGCCGATGCCGTCGCCCATGGTGCCACCGGCAAGGGAAATGATCAGGTCCGTTTTGAACTCACCTATATGGCCCTGGGCCCGGAACTGAAAATAATTGCCCCGTGGAAAGATGACCGCTTTGAACTGCGCAGCCGCGAGGCCGCCATTAAATACGCCAAACTCAAGGGCGTTCCGGTTGCCCAGACCACCAAAAAAATATACTCCCGCGACCGCAACCTCTGGCACATATCCCACGAGGGTGCCGACCTCGAAGACCCCACCAATGAGCCGCGCGATGATCTTTGGGTTATGAGTGTCCCGGTGAGCAAAGCCCCCGCCAAACCCGAATTTGTGCGCGTGGGTTTTGACGCCGGCATCCCCGTCTCGGTGGATGGCCGCAAACTGGCCCCGCATAAAATTATTGAAACTCTCAACACCATCGGCGGCCGCCATGCCGTCGGACAGGTAGACCTGGTGGAAAATCGCCTCGTCGGCATGAAAAGCCGCGGTGCCTATGAAACCCCCGGCGGCACCATTCTCATCGGTGCCATTCGCGGCCTTGAATCACTGTGCCTGGAACGCGATTTGATGCACTACAAGCAGCAATTGGCCCTGAAGTACGCTGAACTCGTCTACAACGGCCAGTGGTTCCATCCGCTGCGCGTCGCGCTTGACAGCTTTATGCAGGCCGCCACAGCCCACGTCACTGGCGAAGTGAAGATGAAACTTTTCAAGGGCCGGGCCACCGTTGCCGCCGTCTCATCGCCCGCATCGCTTTACAATCGCGATCTGGCCAGCTTCACCATGGGAGCGGAATATGATGGCAAAGATGCGATCGGCTTTATCCGGCTGCTGGGCCTTCCCATGCGCGTGCACGCCTCGGTGACCCGCAATGAAAAATAAATAACGCCAGTTCGGAAGAAGGGATGTTGTAATTGGCGGTTTTTTTGAGGCTTTACAATTTTTGCCGGAGCAAATCGCGCGACGCCTGCGGCACCAATGGCAACGCGGGCAGCGTGCCAGCCGTTTCACACCCGCCACCCCATTTAGCCGCGTGCCTTGTGCACGCGCGTCAAAAACGTATTGGCATCGCGCGTCCCGCCTCGAAAATGCGGGCTTTATTTTTACTATTCATCATGTGGCTGCGGGAAAATCGCCAGAAATCACATAAATCCTGATTTCTTATCCCGAACTCAAGTTAAATAAATAATTCTGCCCGTCGGGCAAATCGCACGCCCATTGATCCCGCCTATCCACCTTGGCCAGAACCTTAGCTTTTGTCGGGGCCAGAACGCAATCACGGCGGTGCAGGACTGTCAACGGGAGAATGACGCGGCCATATTGCGGCGGCTTGTATGGCCCGCGCAAAAGGTCGGCAACGCTCCAAATAAAGCTGACTTTCTCACCGAAGTTGTTCACGCCTGCGTTTCCTTCCGCTCAAATAGTCATCATTCAACATTCACGTCCACCTCTGCTTCCGTCTCGACCTCGACCTCTGCCTGCAATTCCTGCACGGCCACGCGGAGCGGATCGTAGATCGCAATCTCCTTGCCGAGAATCTCAAAGGTGACGGCCATCGCGTAGCGGGCCGTGGAATCAGGATCGTGGCTCCAGCCCTGATGTCCAACAACCGCGATACAAAAATGGTCTGGGAGAGTATTAGACTTCACAATGGCCCAGTCCTTTTGAACTGTGCCGGAGTTGCGTTTGG
>JAKAEB010000114.1 GCA_021818445.1 Planctomycetota bacterium | reverse complement strand
ACATCCATAGCCTGTCGCCGGGCGTGCGGATTACGCCGGGGTCAATGGCGTTGAAGCTGTCTTTCGAATTGGATCCGATGACCAGCCCCCGGTCTTTCCAGTCAAAAGCCGGGCTTTTGGGATTCAGCGTTTTGTTGGTGGCCAGGCCGATTACCGAACGCTTTGCTCCAAATGTGGAAACCGCGTAATAAAGCAGGTATCGGCCATGAAGAAATATGACATCCGGTGCCCAGAGAAAATTATGATTACCCGGCACCATCTTATGTGCCCAGTGCGGTAGTTGGGCAAACACCCTCGGCCCCGGCTTCCAGTGCAGCAGATCCGTTGAATAATAAGAAATAATTCCCGGCCCGGTTGAGAAAATCCAGAATACTTTACCGCACCGGATAATCGGGGATGGATCATGCACATGAATCGGGCGCATGCCCAAACGCAGAAGAATAGACGCTGGTGCCACCGATCCAGCCGCACTTAGCGTCGCAGCAGGATGCAAAGCGCAACTGATTAAAATGATCACGCCCAATATCGCACACCGATACGTCAACAATTTGGATTTCAATCGCCGCTCCTTTCCAAAGCCACCGTGTTTTTTAATCGCACCGCGAAGACTCCTCGCGATCCTGTTGACCGGTCGCATGGTATCGCAAAAACGGGAACAACCAAAGATATCAGATACGCGCTGCATCAGATTTTACCAGTAATAGTATGTTTTAAACGGACAATGCAATCACCGGTGTGAATAAATTACCGTCTCCCGTCCTTGCCTGCGGCCAATCCTGCCGTTTTCTCCAGTTCGGTCATACGGACGATTTGAAAGATATATGGTACAAAAGTATTGATTTTACTTACTTAATTTGACTTCGCTTCTGAAGTGATCAAAATAAACACCAGAGGTTGCACAACCCTTTCGATTCGGTTTTGGACGGCTTTATTGGATATGCTGGTTGTCGGCACATCCTAAAGCCCGAAAAGGAGATTTTTATGCGTAGGAAAAAACTTCGCGGCTTCACGCTTATTGAATTGCTGGTGGTCATCTCAATCATTGCATTGCTGATAGCCCTGTTGCTGCCCGCGTTGGCTCGGGCAAAGGCATTGGCGGAACGCACTGTTTGCGCCAGCAACCTGCACGACAACGGCGAAGCGTTGGCCGTTTATGCGGCCAGTAACAAGGGCTATCTTCCGTACTGCTATACCCGAGACGGGCAAAATGGTACGCCGAATTTCAAGGAAGCAGGGCCATATTGGATGTGGGATTTGAATTTTGCCACGCGTGACGCGCTGGTAGCCAGCGGTGCCAGTGAAGGCACCATGTACTGTCCATCCAACCCAATGAATTCCAGTATTACGCCGGCGACGATGTGGGGCGGCTACCCTTTAGGTGGCGGGCCCCCTCCGCATCTGCCGCCTAATGCGAACCCAAATATCGTCTATGGTTCGCAAATCCATATCTGTGTAACGACCTACTTCTGGCTATTTCAACGGGCACCGACAGAATATATGCCGCTGCAGCAAGACTTCTTCGGCGAGATATGGTCCAATGGTGCAATGAGCCGATGGCTGGGGCAAGGGCCACCGCCCGGCTACCAGACCCGGCTAAATGAGCCAGCGACAATTGACGGAGGGTATAGCGTTTCGGATATTCCAATCGTGACCGATGCCGTACTCGAGGAAAATGGAAGCTTTACTGATATTAGCTCCGGCTACTATCCTCAACACAGTTCCAGCCACCTGAACGCGCAAGGGATTCCGGTTGGGGGTAATGAATGCTTCATGGATGGCCATGTGTCGTGGGTTCCCCTGGGGAATCCAGACAATCTGAAGGTGGTCAACGCTCCCGGCCAGATGAAATATCGCTGTGAACAGGGACCCGGCGCGCCGTGGTTCATTTGGTAACTGAAAGTCCGCGACCCGAGACCGAATCCGGAGGCTGTCCCAACTAAACAGTGGGGTGGAGTGGCGGCTTGTTGTGGCATTGGCGGTCCTCTATCTTTCCCCTTCTTAATTATGAGGATTCAACCATGGCGGAATTGACGGCAACACGACGGCGGGCCTTGCTAGCCGCAGCGGTCGGTGGAATGGCCTTGGCGGTTACCACGGTAACGCGGGCCAGTGTGCCCCAGGAAAGCCAATCCGGTTTTACCGATTCCGGAAGCGTGCCCATGAGGGCGTACAGTTTTGATCTCTCGGATGTCCAGATTTTGGATGGACCGTTTCATGACAACATGGTGCGGGACCAGAATTACCTGCTGGCATTTGATGATGACCGGCTGCTGGCCCCATTTCAAAAGGTCGCCGGGTTGCCCACCAAAGCACCGAATCTCGGTGGATGGGAAAGCGCCGGCCTTGCCAGCCACTTCTGCGGCCATTTTCTCTCGGCGGCCTCCATGATGTACTCCCATACCAGGGATGCACGACTGCTCGGGAAAATTGACTATGTGCTGCCCCGCCTGGCCCGGTGCCAGGAGGCCAATGGGAAAGGCCATCCGCAATTCCGCGGCTATTGCACGGGTATCCCCGGCAGCAAGGCTGCGTTCAGAAAAGCTCTGGCTGGGAAAATCAACGTCGGCAACCCAAAGGCGCTATTTACCTTCAGTCTCAATGGCATGTGGTCCCCGTGGTATACGGTTCATAAAATTATGGCTGGTTTACGTGATGTTTATCTCCACACCGGACGCACACAGGCCAGAGATATTCTTATCGGCATGACTCAATGGGCGGCACAATTCCCCCAGTCGCTTACGCCCAGCCAGATGCAGACCATGCTCATCAGCGAACAGGGAGGGATGAATGAGGTGATTGCGGACGTCTATGCCATCACCGGCGACAAGGCTTACCTGAAGCTTGCCGAACAGTTTAACGAAAAGTCTCAGCTTGATCCGCTAACGCACCACAAGGATATTCTGACGGGAACCCATTCCAATCAATACATTCCTCGCGTTATCGGATTGGCCCGGCAATATGAATTGTCCGGCAAGCAGGCCTACCGCACCGGGTCGGAATTTTTCTGGGAAAATGTCGCCCGGAAGCGAACCTTCGTGTTTGGCGGCAATTCAAATCATGAGTATTTCTTCCCACTTGGCGACGCCTGGCAGCAACTTTCCGTTGGTTCCGCTGAATCCTGCTGCACTTATAACATCCTCAAACTCACCAACCATTACTTCTGCTGGAACGCCACCATGGAGGCCGCTGATTTTTTTGAACGCGGGCTGGTGAATCACATCCTCGGATCTCAGGACCCCACCACCGGCATGATGACGTATTACATTTCAATGCGTCCGGGCCATTTCAAGACGTTTAATACACCGTGGGATTCCTGTTGGTGCTGCGTGGGAACGGGAATGGAGAATCACGCCAAATACGCCCGGGGCATTTATTACCACAACTCCGATACGCTATGGGTCAATCTCTATCTGGGATCGGAACTGCACTGGAAACAAAAAGGCCTCACCGTCCGCCAGAACACAAAATTTCCCAACGAAAATTCTGTCCGTATGGAATTCGCATGTGGAAAGGCTATCGATGCCACCGTCAAACTTCGCCATCCGTATTGGTCGACACCGTCCATGGCTGTGAAACTCAATGGGAAAGCCATCGACGCCGGAAAGCCGGGAACCTATCTGGATATATCCCGACAATGGTCGGATGGCGATGTGTTGGAAATTCAATTGCAGACTCCGCTGCGTATCGAGCGCATGGCACATCACCCGTCCAAATTCGCTATCCTTGCCGGGCCGACGGTATTGGCCGCGGTTCTGGGCAATGATCTGATGTTGCCCCCTGTTCCATATGCCAATGGAGACCAGTACGAATGGGCAAAAGTACCCGATCCGGTAACCATACCCGTGATGGTTCCGGCGGATCAACCCGTTGAGGCCTGGGTCAAGCCCGACGCAATGGAGCCATTGGTATGGCACACGCACGGCGCGGGCCGGCCCATGGATGTCAAACTTGTGCCCTTTCACAAGGTCGCCCACGAGCGGTATGTCGTCTACTTTGATGAACTTTCAGAAGCCCAATGGCAACAGCGGCAAAAGCAGGCCGAAGCGGAAGCGAAGCTGGAAAAGGAGCTTTCCAGAAATACCGTTGACCATTTCGAGCCGGGCAATA
>JAKAEB010000113.1 GCA_021818445.1 Planctomycetota bacterium | reverse complement strand
ATCGCACGCTCACCTTTTATCTGCGCCAGCGCATTGAAGATAGATATAAATTTCTTACCTATTCCGACCTGCCGGGCGGCTATCTCACCGTCACGCATATTGAGGGACTGATTTACGACTTGCTCAGACGCGAGCCATCGCTGCATACACCCTATAGCTATGAACAGCGTGCGGCCCGCGCTGAACTTATGTGCCAGACGCTTGATCAATTGCCACCCGATGCGCTGGCCCAACTGCAATTTGATCACATCTACGTGGATGAAACGCAGGATTTTTTCCCTGAGGAACTGCAGCTTATCAGACGTTTAGCACGGCCCGATGAATCGGGACGGCGAACTATCATACTTTTTTACGACAACGCCCAGAATATCTACGGCATTAAAACACCCGTGTGGGAAAAGTTGGGTATTCAGGTGGTTGGGCGGACTATTTTTCTTGATCAATGCCTCCGCAATACCAGGCAGATTGTCGATTTTGCCTTCAATGTGCTTGTCGGTTCCTATGCCGCACCCGGGAAGGCAGCCACCACACGGCAATTTGCAGATGTCGCCAACTTGCTGCAGCGTGGCTTGATTAAAGAAAATGGATCCCGTTTTGAAATTGAATTCTGCCGGCGGCAGGGTGTTCGGCCACTGGTAAAGTTTTATGCTTCTCGCAAGGAGGAAATTCAGGCCGTTGCCGATTATGTCCATCAGTTGACCCATATGGACGACGTACTGCCCAGCGATATTCTCATTCTGTCAAAACATTTTAAATTAATGGATGGGTTGGCGGAGACACTTACCGCTGCCTTGGGCAGCCACGGCACGATTCGCTTTGTTGACGCAAATCACCCGGAAAACAAGCGTAAGCCGCTCTTTGATTCGGGCATTTTGACGCTTTGCACCGTGGCCAGTGCCAAAGGTTATGACGCGCCATTGGTTTTTGTGATGGGGGCCGATGACTTCCATGCCGACGACAAGGGCAGGGCGGCGTTTTACGTTGCTTGCACAAGGGCCAAACTGGCACTTGTTATTACCGGGGTGCAAAGGATGGATGGGCAACTGATAAATGAAATTGAAAAATCTGCGGCCGAAGTGCGACAGCGGCAGCAGCCTCCCGCCACGTCGATTCCTGATGGCGAACCTTGTCCCTATTGCAGCAGTATGCGGCTACATGCCCAAAGCTCGCCGCGCGGATTCAATTACCACTGTATTGACTGCCTGAATGTAATTCCCATTGATGCAAGATGCCGTCGTTGCGGAAAAACGGCCGTGCTGAAGATGGAGGGGCGAAATCTGATGGTGGAGTGTCCTTGCGGACCGGATCATCTGATTTTCTCCAATCAGCCGCCTGCCTGCTGGTAACGGTATGGCGACCGTGCGGATTCGGCACCCAGTGGAGGCAAGGCGGGATGGTGCCACAGGGAGTTCGAAGCTGACCAATTCGGCGTTTGCCGGGACCCGTTGCTTTTAAGTGGATGAGGTCGGTGGGAAGGTACTTGCCAATTTATCGCCTGCCGCAGGCGTCGCTATGCCGAGTAAATAAGGCCGAATTAGTGAATTCGGTGCCACGATTGTGGTCAATGAAAAAATAATCGGATGGCGTGCTGGCCTTGGCGCTCGTTGTGTTGAAAACCGGGGCGGCCGGATGGGTCATCCATCATCGCGCGTGCACCATGCACGCGGCTAAATCTGGCATGCGATTACCACATCGACGGCGGATGCGTTGGCGCATGCGAGCCATGGCGCTAAAAATGGGGCACGCGGTCAAATGCAATTCGCGGCATCAAAACGGCAGGCGACGGAATACGACGCAGCGGGACGGCATCCATGCGGACGAGACGTCCGCGCCACCAATCCAAATAACGACGAGACGCCCGCGCTATGGCGTCATTCGACCCGTTTGGCCGATGTGTGGTCGGCATGTATACGCCTGCTGCTCCTTTATCTGGTGATGTGGGCACGCGCGTGCGATAGTCCTGCCAGTGAGGCTGTTGGTACACATCCATTTTGGGCCGAGTGTCGGGGAGCGTTTACAACCAGTCAGGCCGGGGCTCGCACTTAGGCTGTGCAAGCTCGCGTTGGGTCTGGCAAAACACTACGGCTGATAGATGGCCCAGCAATTTTCAGCTTCGCTGATCCGTAACCAGGCAAGGCTGACGCCCGCTGGCATCATCGGCTGCAACTGCAAGGCAATCCACTCTGCGACCCGTTCCGCACTGGGGTTGGTGTGGTTGTGCCCGATGGCCGTCTGGCCGAGATTTTGACCCTCCAGCGGACCGATGATGCGCCTGAGCGTTGCCGCCAATTCATGAAAATCCATTACGGTGCCCATCGCGTCCAACCGGGCGCTTTGTATCCGCAGCAAAATGTGCCACGCGTGCGCGTGAAGGGGTTCGTATGATCCATCCAACAGACGCAGTTGGTGGGATGCAAAAAACTGGTCGGCAATCTCAATGGCGTACATGGGTGGCTTCCTGATTTTGCAAGGCGACGGTACTGGGCAAAATGCCGATTGCTAGCGTGAGAGTTCCTTGCCGCGCTGCAGCGCTGCATCCATGCCCAACCCAATGAGAGCCGCCAAGTTATGGGCATCAAACGATTTAATGGCAGCCTCCGTGAAGCCGCCCGGACTGGTCACCTTGCGGCGCAATTCAGTGGCGGAATCGGACGATTGCTCTAAAAGGCGGCCGGCACCGATAATTGTCTGCCGCGCCAGTTTGGCGGCCACATCGGGGGATAGCCCCTGCTTTTCACCGGCTTTGGCCATCGCCTCGGCGAGATAAAACACGTACGCTGGCCCACTGCCGGAAAGGCTGGTGACGGCGTCCATCAAAGTCTCGGGCATTTCGGCCACCACTCCGCAGGAGCCAAAAATCCTGGCCGCCAGTTGAAGGTCATCACCTTGCGCTAATCTGCCTGCACAAATTCCGCTGGCACCGGCACCCACCAGCATGGGTGTATTGGGCATAATGCGTATCACGCGAACCGACTTATCTGCCAATTGAGATTCGATGTATGCGGTGGTAACCGCGGCCACGATGGTCATCACCAACGCGTTGGCGGGCAGAACGGGATGTATTTCAGCCAGTGCCTGTTCAATTTTCTGCGGTTTAACCGCCAGTAAGATGCGTGAAGCCATTGCCGCCGCCTGATTTGATTGGGCCAACGCAGCAATTCCCAACTGTTGAGAAAAATAATCGCGGCGATCCAGACTCGGATCGCTGGCGACCAATTGATCAGCACGATAGACTCCATTTTTTATGATGCCACGGGCGATGGCTTCAGCCATGTTACCCGCACCGATTAATGCCAATTCAAAAGCCATGGTAATTCTCCAATGCCAGCGAAGCACGGTGACTGGGTTGAGTTTAATAAAATCTGCGACGATAAGCCAGTGTCATGCGGCATAGTATCGGCCCGGCATGCGGAGCGCCGCGTCGCAGTCCGTGATATTACTCGGACAGGCTCCCAAGGGCAGTAATAAAAAAGCCCCGAGAGATCTTTCGATCTCCCGGGGCATAAATCTGGCACTCACCTACTCTCGCGTCTGTGGACACTACCATCGGCCGTCAGAGCTTCACGGTGCTGTTCGGAATGGGAAGCTGTGTTACCCCTGACGTAAATGCACCAGAAAACCGATAAACCGGGTGTCCCCGATTTATCAGAGCCTCGCCCTTTGGCGAGTGAAGATTGCGTGAGGGAGGCAACAAAAATCCTGCGAACTAAATAGTATTCAAAAGCGCTACATTACTCAGGTGGACTTGAAACACGATGTTGCAGCCAAGGATTGAATCGGGTTAAAGCGATTCAGATCGATGGAAGAACAAAGTGGTCAAGCCGTCGCCTGTTAGTACCGGTCAGCTCAATACATTACTGCACTTACACTTCCGGCCTATCAACCAGCTAGTCTAGCTGGAGGCTAATGGGGACGTCTAATCTTGGGGGTGGTTTCACGCTTATATGCTTTCAGCGTTTATCCTGTCCGGACATAGCTACCCAACTGTGCCCCGAGCGGGGCAATTGGTATACCAGGGGTCCGTCCATCCTAATCCTCTCGTACTAGGGATGAATCCCCTTCAAACGTCCTACGCCCACGGCAGATAGGGACCGACCTGGCTCACGCCGGTCTGAACCCAGCTCGCGTACCGCTTTAATTGGCGAACAGCCAAACCCTTGGGACCGCCTTCAGCCCCAGGATGCGATGAGCCGACATCG
>JAKAEB010000112.1 GCA_021818445.1 Planctomycetota bacterium | reverse complement strand
GTGGTACAGTCTGTCAACATGGCCTTGCCTCCTTGCAAAATCCGAAAACGCTTCAAACACCGTGATTTTACAGGGTGCAAGGCCTATGCGCAAGCGCACAAACCACTACACTGATGAAATATTCGGGTTAGGAGCAACTGGTTGAAGGTCACGATCAAGCCGCCGGAATTACAACTGCCGGTTGGTAAGATATTGCAGCCGTCGCCGATAAACACTCCAGGCCGATGGACAAAAAGGCGCGGCGGAATGCAGGTTTGTCTGGGCGGTTTTGAAGATGCCGGGAAAACCCAGCCGGTGGGCGTTTGGGTATTCCTCCGCGGCGATTTGCAAGGCGGCGCTTCCTTGCGGCTTACCGGCAACCGGCTGCTGGACTTCAGGGCGATGAAGATCGAAGGCCCCGACGAATACAATGGCGGCGTGTTGGTCAAAAATCCGAAGCCGCGCTACATCGTGATACTGAATCACAAGCAAGTTCCGCTTACCGCCTACGGCAAATGGTTACTGAAGCACCCGCCGAAAAAATTGCCGAAGAAAAGCTACACGCTCAAGCCCAGCGTGGTCTACCAATACGCGGTGCCGATTAACTTGAGCTGCCAGTACGATATGAGTCAAGGCGGTATATACCACGTGCGTGTTGAATTGGCGCACCCGAAAATTTGGTCCAATTGGATTAATATTAAGGTGCCGCAGTGATGGGCAACTTCCCCACGCCTCAAAAAACGCAGGCCTCAAAGGCCCATAGTTCCTCAAGCACCGGGACTATCTCCCCTGTTCAGGCTTAACCAGTAAAGATCGGCCATCCCATCTGGGAAGCACAAGTCATGTGGCGCGATGGGCACATCGGTATGCCACTTTCGCTGCAGTTCAGTTTCTATTACGCGCGGCTTTTTCCGTCCGCCGTGGTTCACCCGTCGGGCAAGCCACGCGCAAAGATTTCTCGCGTAGGCGGTACTTTGTATGGTACGCGGTAGTTCGGCCGTCCGAACTTAATTGGGCGGCTTTAGCGGGCGGAATGCAAGCTTAGCTTAACTGTTCGCAGAATTTGATCGGCTGGGAAGAGCCTGTCAGTGTCCGTACTGGCCATCGCCATTTCCGTTGTTTTGATACCGGCCATTCCCCTGCTGCTGATAATTATTGGGATATTGCTGCTGCTGTTGACGCTGCGGGCGGCCGCGATACCGCCATCCGGCCGGAGGAGGTGGCAATTCGCGTCGACGGGGCGCACGCCCGCGCCATTGCGGGGCACCCTGTGGCGGGCGACCCGGAAGGTAGTGCCAATGATTCTGAGGACCGTGATAGTAGTACGATCTCTCATTTCGATCATAATAAAATTGTATCTGCGACGGGGCCGGCCCCGGGGGTGGCAGATACCCAACCGACCCGCCGTAGATTACCGCACCCGGCGGCGGTTGGCCGGGGAAGTATTGCCAACCCTGATTGGGGTAATAGCAGTAATATGAGCGGTAGGCCGGAGCGTAATAATACTCATAGGCACCGGGAGACGGCGTAGTAAGCCCGACCCAGATGGAGGACCACTCACCTTGACTGCATCCACCAAGCGAGGCGGCCAAGCTGATAAGCAAAATACCCAGCGTCCAGACCTGACATTTAGAAGCCATCGTTCCACTCCTTTACAATCGGGTGCCTGAAACGGCAAAGCGAATGACACGCGCTCCACCCGAACGTTAGACATTAATAGTGTACCGGAATTTATTCTAAGCCGTAGCACTATTCTCAAAGGCGAACAACCGATTGACGGCACCGACCGGCGGCTATTGAGTTCAGACGTTTTAACTTGGCAACACATCAATAAGCCGGTCAATATCGGCAAAGTTGTTATAAAAATGCGGTGAAGCCCGAAGTCGCCCCACCCGTTCGGCGATGATGATTCGCTGGCGTTCCAATTCATGCACAATAGAAGCATGCGCCTGCGGCCCATGCGGCGATTCAAACGCGACTATACCACTGGTTTCCCCCTGTTGTGCGCTGGATATGACGCGATATTTTTTTTCCGCCAGCCGCTGGCGCAAATACCCGGTAAGCGTCGAGACACGTTGGTGCACCAGCGGCAACGATATCCTCTGAAGAAGACGAATAGACGCCCCCAAAGCCAACACACCGGGCACATTATGCGAACCGCACTCAAAGCGGCGGGCATCTGGTTTGAGCGTAAAATCTCGCTTGCCAAAATCATTGGCATTGATGACATTCATCCAGCCCATTTCCGGCCGCAACAGAGACGTAAGCTCTTCACGGCAATAAAAAATCGCCGCCCCCTCGGGTGCCAGCAACCACTTGTGGCCGTCGGCGGAAAGGAAATCGATATTCATTTCAACGACATTCACCGGTACAACACCGATCGATTGAATGGCATCCACACAAAAAAGAATACCTCGATCCCGGCAATGGCGACCAATCTGCGCCAAGTCATGCCTGAAACCACTGGCAAATTCCACATGCGAAAGCGCCACCATGCGTGTACGTGGCGTTAGGGCATCGAGCACCTGCTGAGCAGTAAAGCGTCCCTGCGATTCATTAAGTTCAACATGTTTAACGCCAAAACGCTGTGCCACATCCATCCAAGGATAGACCATGCTGGGATAACCGACGGATGTGCTGACTATTTCATCACCTTTTTGCCATTCAAGCCCCGCCGCCACAAATGCGATACCTTCACTGGTGTTTTTGGCAAAGGCTATTTCAGATTTTTTAGCTCCAATCAGTGCGGCCGCCGATTCTCTGACCTCTTCAATCTTTGTGTACCATTTCCCGGTCAAGTAGGCATCGTGCATGGCCTGGTCGGCAAATTCGACCACGGCCTGATGCGCGGATCGGCTGATGGGCGCAACGGCGGCGTGATTCAGAAATGTCCACGAGCGCGTGATGGGAAATTCATCAGCGGGGTTGAAGTCATCGGGTAAACGGGCAATAGCCTCCATAGAACTCACCACCTTTTCCTGCTGGTCATACCGGTTTCGATTCTCGCCTTTTTGCCGGTAAAATCAAGTGGCAACCGGGGGTTGAGGTGTGTTTATTGGGCGATACGAAGAGAATACGGGACGCAATAGACAAATTTACTTAGGTGCCTTACTATTACGACATGGTTTCGCCACTGATATTCATGCGAGAGCTCCCGTCGGATGACGCCCTGCGGCGATTGTTGCCGCAGTACAAGGGCGACCAATTGGAAGCCATTGAATGCTATCTGCTGCTGCTTCGATCTGTCAACGACATGTTGCAGCCAGTCGAAGCCCTGCTGGCGAGAAGAAAACTCTCACGCGGGCGGCTTTCGGTCCTGCTGCGTCTGCTTCGCGAACACCCCAGGCATGTTGCCGTTTCGACGTTGGCGCATGACTGCGGCGTACGACAGGCGACCATGACGGGTTTGCTGGAGGGTTTGGTGCAGACCAAACTGGTGCGGCGAAAAATCTGCCGTAAAGATAAGCGTGTATCGCATGTAAACATCACCCCCAAGGGGATGCGCCTGATGGAGGCTTTGCTGCCGGCCTATTTCGCCCAGGTGGAAAACTTATCTCAGCTTCTGGGTCAACGGGATAGGAATGCCTTAATAAAGCTTTTGCGCCAATTTATCGATTCGGTCGCGGAAGCCAGTCGTGAACCGTCACATGGCGGCCGAAGTACCGCAGGCAAACGTAACCCGTCGGCATCGCATGGTCAGGTTGGCAAGCGGAGCAAAAAATGAGCGCTGCAGCAAGCGCCCCATCGATCCGCCCGTGGACGCCATCGTCCAATCCATGGCTCATCGCCATTGCGGTAATGCTTGGTACATTCATGGAGGTGCTTGATACCTCAATCACGAATGTGGCAATTCCTCATATTGCCGGCTCGATGGCCATTACGCCCGATGACGCCACATGGGTACTCACCAGTTATTTGATATCCAATGCGGTGGTGCTGACGGCCACAGGATGGTTCAGCCGCACGTTTGGCCGCAAGCGCTTCCTGTTGAGCTGTATTGTTGTATTTGCATTGGGATCGCTTTTTTGCGGGCTGGCACCCAACTTTCCCATATTAATTATTTCACTTCTCATTCAGGGCGCTGGTGGAGGTGCGCTCCAGCCAAGTGCACAGGCCATACTTCTGGAAAGTTTTCCGCCGGAAAAGCGCGGTCAGGCGATGGCCATGTATACATTTGGTGTTATTTTTGCGCCGGTAATCGGGCCGACCCTGGGTGGCTGGCTTACCGATTCCTATTCGTGGCGATGG
>JAKAEB010000007.1 GCA_021818445.1 Planctomycetota bacterium | reverse complement strand
AACTCGCCGCATCAACACCTCACAAGGAAGAAAACAGCACAAAAAAATCCTGATTTATGGTACAGACTTTTGCCCCTGGTTGAACGAAAACGCCATTTTTACCACCCAACTGCGAAGGTTGGGCTAAGATTTGATTAAGATGTAGGGCAATCGCTTAAATACAACCTAAGCATTTATTTTACAATTACTTACGCCATTTACGACGGGGCTTATCTTGCGGTTTTTCATGATGCGTACACCTATTTTGGCCAAAAATAGGGCTTTTTTGCTGTTTTTTCTACAGGCCGCTTTCCGCCATGGCGACTGCCTTTAACAAGGCCGCCGCCTTATTGAGTGATTCCTGATATTCACTTGCGGGGACGGAATCGGCCACCAGACCGGCCCCCGCCTGAACATAAACTGTGTGCCGGTTATTTGCTGAATTTTTAGTAATCACCATCGTGCGCAGCGCAATGCAGGTATCCATGTTGCCGGAAAAATCAAAATGTCCCACCGCCCCGGCGTATGGCCCGCGGCGCGTCGGCTCAAGTTCGTCAATAATCTGCATGGCGCGAATTTTTGGTGCACCACTGACGGTGCCCACCGGAAGCGTATTACGAAGGGCGTCAAAGCATGTCTTATCGCCGGCCAGCCGCCCGGCCACATTGGTTGTGATGTGCATGACATGGCTGTAGCGTTCAACGGATAATGCGTCGGAAATCTTTACCGACCCAAGTTCCGCGACGCGGCCTACATCATTGCGACCAAGATCGACCAGCATGACATGCTCGGCGATTTCCTTCGGGTCCGCCAGCAGTTCCTTTTCCAGAGCCGCATCTTCTTCGGCATTGTGGCCGCGCCGCCGGGTACCGGCCAAGGGGCGATTGGTCACTACGCCATTTTCAACCCGGCACATAATTTCCGGTGACGAACCGACCAAAATGCATTGCGGACTTTTGAGGTAAAACATGAAGGGCGATGGGTTGATCATCCGCAAAGCGCGATACACATCAAATGGATCGGCGGAGGTGGTCATTTCCAGACATTGGGAAAGCACCACTTGAAAAATATCGCCGGCGGAAATGTATTCGCGTGCCTTTTCCACCGCGGCTTCAAATTCTGCCCGCTTGAAATTGCTTCGGTAATCGGGGGTCTGGGGCGTCGTGGTGGGAATTATTTTCGCAGCCGTCGCAATGGGTTGGTTAAGCTGATCCACCATGCGGCTGATGCGCTGCGCGGCGTCGGCGTAAAGCGAATGCGGATCGTTTCCGTCGCCGACAACATTGGCGATAACCATGACTGTTTTGTTGACATGATCGAAGACCACTATTTCATGGTAGAGGCCGAAGAGCACATCCGGCAGGTGGCGGGTATCGGGGGGAGGAGAATTTAATTTTTCGCCCTCAAGGTAGCGCACGGTGTCGTACCCGGCGTAGCCCACCAAGCCCCCGGTGAATGATGGCAGCCCCGGCAGTTGCGGGGCGCGATGGGCACCGAGCAATTTTTCCAGGTCCGCGATGGGATCGGGGGACTGCGCTTCGCGCGTGCCCGTGCCATCCGTGATGGTCAGCTTGTGGCCATAGGCGGTCAGCACCGACCGCGGATTAACACCCAGAAAACTGTAACGGGCGACGCGCTGGCCGCCAACGACCGACTCCAGCAAAAAGGCGTGGTCGCTTTTTGCGGCGAGAAGTTTATAGGCCGTCACGGGTGTGAGGTGATCGGCCATCACGCAAACATAAACCGGCACGATGGCACCGGGCTTAAGCAGTGCCGTAAATTGGGAATAATCCGGAAGTGTGTGCAGATCAGACGACAACAAAAAACTCCTTGCATAGCCGACGGTCTTCATGATTGTACCGATGCGGCGACGGTTGTGCGCAATGACTGGTGCGATCAATAGCTGTGGCTGCCCAGGCGGACTTTATCGCGGAATACCCAATAAATGTAGATGGTGTAGGTGAGCACCACGGGTATGCCAATGATGGCCGCAATGAGCATGATGTTGAGCGTTTTAAGTGTGGAGGAAGAATTGAAGATGGAAAGGCTCCAATCCGGGTGATTGGGGGCGTAGACCAGATCGGGAAACAGGCCGATGGAAAGCACCACCAGCAGGAACACGATCGACAGGCAACTGGAGATAAATGCCCGGCGGAATTTATTCCGGGCGATTTCGCGCGGCACATTGGCCACGGCCAGCATCAGCAGGATGGGAAACACAAAAAAGCCCGGGCTATGCCGGAACGCACGGGTGAGTCGTGGATAATAAACCAGCGTCACCAAAGCGGTAGTCACGGCGGTGATGATAAAAAAGGTGGTGGTCCGATGCACCCATTCGGCCACTTTGGATTGCAGATCGCCTTCGGTTCGCAGGGCGAGATAAATGGATCCATGCATGGTGAACAGGGCCACCGTGGTGAGGCTTACCAGCAGTGGATAGGGGCCGACAAGGTGCCACAGGCCGCCGATGTAATCCCCTTTGGCGTTGAGTGGCAGGCCGACGGCAAGGTTGCCGACAAACGCCCCGAGCAGGACGGTGGCAATCAGGCTTGATACGGCAAAAGCCCAATCCCACATGGATCGCCAGCGTGTGGAGAGCAGCTTGCTGCGAAATTCAATCGAGACGGCCCGGAAGATCAACGCCGCCAGAAGCGCCATGAAGATGAGATAAAAGCCGGAAAAGAGGGTGGCGTAGACGTAAGGGAAGGCGGCAAACATGGCCCCCCCACCGGTCACCAGCCAGACTTCATTGCCATCCCAGATCGGACCGATGCTGTTGATGAGCAGGCGTCTGTCGGTATCGTCTTGCACAAACACGTGCAGCATGCCGACGCCCAGGTCGAAGCCGTCAAGAATCGCGTACCCGGTAAAAAGAATGCCCAGGAGGATAAACCAGATAATCTGATCAACTTCCAAATTCATTTCGACTCCTGAACGGCACGTTTGGGCCGCTGTGATGTTCACTATGCACTCAAGCGTGCATTGGGCTGCAATACGGCATCGGTGAGTTTGCCTTGCCCATCGGCAACCGGCGCGTCACTGACGGGCGGCGGACCGGCGAGGATTTTCCGAGTAAGCAAAAACACAAAAAGTGCCCCAAGCAGCAGATAGATGAACGAAAACATGATGATGCTGGCAAGGACTTCGCCGGCGGCAAGGTGCGGCGAAACCCCCTGCGATGTCTTCAGGATGCCGTAGACTATCCACGGTTGGCGGCCCACCTCGGCGGAAAACCATCCAGCTTCGTTGGCAATCAGGGGGGCGATCGCCGAAAAGACGAATGCCCAAAGCAACCACCGCTGCCGCCATAGCGAATCGCGCCACCAGAAAAAACAGCCCAGCAAAGCCAAACCAATCATCGCCATCCCCATGGCCACCATAATGTGATATGACTGAAACACGGGGTTGACCGGCGGCCGATCGGCTGGTTTGAAATGGTCCAGACCTATGACCGGGTGCTTGGGATTCCAATAGAGCAACCAACTCAGCATGCCGGGAATTCTCAAGCCGTATACTTTTTGCGCTTTGGTATCGACCCAGCCCATGATGCTCATGCCCGCGGGTGCATCGGCCTTGAAGTGCCCCTCGAAGGCGGCGAGTTTGGCGGGCTGATATCTGGCAATCATTCGGGCGTTAAAGTCGCCGGTCAGCAGTTGCAGCAGCGATGTACCCATGGCCACCACCAGTGCAATCTTGATGCAGCGGCGGGCGCAATCTTCATGGCGTCGGCGAAGTAAATAAAACGCACTTACGGAAAGCACCAGAAATGCGCCTGACAGGAGCGCACCGACGAAGGTGTGCGTAAGCCGATCGATGGAAGATGGATTGAACACAACCTGGGCAAAGTTGGTGACGTGTGCCGCCACAGGCTGGCCATGCTTATAGACCAATTTGAAACCGCGCGGCGTCTGCATCCATGAATTGGCAACGGTTATCCAGACGGCACTGAACGCGGAACCAAGAAACACCATGACGGTCGAGAAAAAGTGCAGCCACTTACCCACCTTGTCGTGGCCAAAAAGAAGGATGGCAAGAAAACCCGATTCAAGAAAGAAGGCAAAAATGCCTTCCATGGCCAGTGGCCCGCCGAATACATCTCCGACAAAGCGCGAATAGTTGGCCCAGTTGGTACCAAATTCAAACTCCATCACGATGCCCGTCGCCACGCCCAGTCCGAAGGTAAGGGCAAAAATGCCGGTCCAAAAACGCAACATTTGGGCGTAGACGGCCTTTCCCGTTTTCAGATGGAGCGCCTCCATGATGACCATCATCAGGCCCAGACCGATACTTAGCGGTGGAAAAATATAATGAAACGAGATCGTCAGACCGAACTGCAGGCGGGATAGAAAAACAGCATTCATTTGCGGCCCCTTTTGAGGTCAGGGCGGGCCGTGCATCAGCGGCACGATTGAACATTAGCGACGGTGAGGTCGTGTGTCAATCTTTTCAGGCATGTTGATTTAACTATTCTATAATGCGGACATGAATGAACGAATGGCGCGCCATGAAACAGAAACAACGTGTTCCGCCACGGAGGCCGTTGCCAATCCAGTGGCGATGTGTACCGTTCAAGGCCCGCTGGTGCCGGCAGATAATTTTGCGTACACCGCCCCCGCTGAAAGGACCAATCAGGTCAGTTACTTTGCCATGGCTGGAGAGCGAAAAATACCGTTCAAATTTTTGCGTTCAGGGCGGGACCGGCGGCCCGTGGTGGCCTTTCTTCACGGCATGGGGCTGACGACGGCGTCGTTCTGGGGGATGCTGCCCTACGTAATGCCAAGCCACGATGTGCTGCTGATCGACTGGAGCGATTTTGCCACTGGCGATTACTGGCCGCGGCGGGGCTTGGGACTGGAGCGGCTGGCGGCGGATTTATGGGCGGTGCCAACGGTGCTGGGCATTGAACGGCTGGTATTGGCGGGATCCAGCCTCGGGGGCGGATTGAGCCTGATGACCGCGTTTGATCAGCCGTTGCGCGTGACCGGGTTGATATTATTTAATCCGGCCGCCTATCCGCAGCCGCTGCCGCTGTTTTATAAAACTCTCCGCATCCCCCTGCTGGGAGAATTTTCCATGCGTGTGATACGGTCCTCCAGCATCACCGAGGGCGTCATACACACCGGCTACGCCAACCCGGGCAAGGCTCATCCTGATTTAGTTAAAAATTATGAATGCAACATGCGGCCACTGGCGAATCGGCTGAAATTGATGCATTTAATTCGCGCGCTGCCGACGCGGGCTGCGCACCTTGCCCGCTATGCCCAATTCGCCGAGCGCATCAACCCGCCGACGCTGGTGGTGTGGGGAGTCAAGGACGGCTTGCTGGACGGCTCTACACCCCACAGGCTCAAAAGCGATATCCGCTCTCTGCAACTGGAATTGGTCGCGGGGGTGTCGCATCTGCCGCACGAAGAGGCACCCGAGCGTGTCGGCCCGATGGTAGCGGACTATTTGCGCCGGCAAATAGATGCCCCCGCCGCCGATATGGGCGATTTTGGGCAAGATCGGCTACCATGACGAGTGATGGTTTGGGATGCAAGGACTGCCTGCGCACGATTATTGTCCGAATGGAAAACGTTGAGTGATCCGCCGCGGATTCCGCCGCATGAGGATGCCTTCTGGGCGAATCTGCCTGCCATGGAGCGCGGCGCTACCATGGATATGCTCTCGGGCATATTACGCCGCCGCCTTACGCTGGATGCGGTTATTCGTGCGGTAAGCAATCGGCCGGGGGAGACAATTGAACCTCTGGTGCGAGCGATATTGTGGGTGGGGGTTTTTCAGTTGCTGTTTACCGATCATGTGGCGGACTATGCGGCCGTCGACTCAGCGGTGAAACTGGCGGGCAAAATGCAGGTGAGCCGCGCGGGAGGATTTATTAATGCGGTGCTGCGTTCCGTACAGCGATTGGAGCCGACAATTACGCCGTCGGGTTCAGCATCCGTGCGGAGCTGCCCGATAGACCGCGAGCGGTGGCTGGTTTTTCAGCGTGGTATATTTCCGCCGGTGGCGCAGCACCAAGTTGCGTATTGGTCGCAGGCGGCCAGTATTCCAATGGAATTGGCGGGCGAATTTTTTCGTGATCTCGGCGACCGTGCCGCACAAGTGATGATTGATGCCAATGGCCGTCCGCCAGTGATCTGCCGAGTCGATCGACCCGACATGCTCAGGCCAAGCGACCGGCTGCGGCCGCATGCCCAGGCGGGTTACATGATCGTGGAGGGTGGGGTCAACGGCGAGATTCGTTTCGCCATTGACCGGGGGGAACTTTCGCCGCAGGACCCGACCGCCGGGTTGGCAGCACAATGGATGATGGAAGCTTTGGCAAGGCCGGATGCACCTTCGCACGCGGATCCGGCATCACCGCCACACGTTTTAGATTTGTGCGCAGGGCGGGGCACCAAGACGATTCAAATGGCTGGGGGTGGCCTGCGGGTAACGGCCAGTGATATTGCCGCGGATAAACTGCAAATGTTGGCCCAGCGCGAAGCATTGCTGCACACCGGGCGAATCCACATCTGCCCAGCGGGAGAGCTTCCGGTGCAGGCGGAATCTTTTGACGGCGTACTGGTGGATGTCCCGTGTTCCAATACAGGCGTATTGGCACGGCGACCTGAAGTGCGGTGGCGGCTTATGCGGCTTGATATCGACGAATTACTGCAAACCCAAAATTATATTCTGCGGCGCGCGGGCATGCTGGCAAAGGTCGTTCTGGTGTACAGCACATGCAGTGTTCTACCGGGGGAAAATGAAAAGCTGATAAAGCACTTTTTGAACAGTGAACAGGGGCACCGCTGGCAATTGGTCAAGGCGCACACCACACTGCCCGTCACCGGCAAGGACCAATGGCGCGATGGCGGTTACGTTGCCGTGATGCGGCGGAACTGATGGGCTGCAACCCATTACCCATCGAGTCAATTTGGTAGCTGACTGGTGCGCAACGTGAGTTGCGCAGCGCAAGGCCATCAATCAAACGGTGAGGCCCTTGGCGGCACTCCCCTTCTTGCGGGCTTTGCCGGTAATGGTTGCCGCCTGCACCTTTGCAACCGTGGTTTTTGTAACCATACCGGCACCGCGGTTCAGGGCGTCGAGCTTGGGCCCAAATTCCTTGGCGGTTCGGGCTTTGAAGCTCTTTTTGTGGTAGGCGTAGCCGACGATAAGTGGCATCGCCAGTGTGGCCTCGGCGTACACCATTTGCTCATCGACGATATCAACTTTGCCCCAACTGCTGGCTTCCCGCAAAGTGGAACTGGATAGTGCCCCATCGCGCACATCCGCCACGGTTATTTGAATGGCATATTTGTGCATGGGGGCGTCAACACCCAGTATTTCTGCCGCCACGACGATATCCTGCGTGAAATTCTTCGGTACTCCCCCGCCGATCATAAAGATGCCTGTCTCGCGGTTCATTACCTTAATCTGTGTCAATTCACGAAAGTCCTTGACGGAATCGATACTGACATGGGACTGCGGCGAATTGAGCTGGTGCACAACAAGCCCAAACCCGGCGGAGCAGTCAGAAAATGCCGGGCAAAATATTGGAACGCCCTTTTCGTAGGCGGACAATATAATGCTGTCGCGATTTTTGGCGTTCTTGGTTAAATATTGGCCCATGGCCGAGATAAATTCGCGACTGCTGCAGGGTCCAGGAGACATACTGTCGGCAATGATGCGGGTGGTATCGTCGCAGATGCGCAGTTCATCTTCGTCGATAAAGGTATCGTAGATGCGGTCGATGTGCAGATCCCGCAGCACGGTGTCATCGACGTAGGGAGACCCGACGTAATGCCGGAAGCCGAGGGCTTCAAAAAAGTCCTGATCCACCATGTTGGCACCGGTGGAGACAATGGCGTCAACCATGTTGTTGCGCACCATCTCGACGATGACTTTTTTGAGCCCGGCGGAAATCAGGGAACCCGCCAGCGTTAAAATGACGGCACACGATTTGTCGCGCAGCATGCGATCGTAGATATCGGCGGCGCGATGCAGATCACGCGAAGAAAATGCCATGTGCTCCATCGATTCAACCAGCGGCACAATGCCGTCGAGCTTACTGATATCGATGTGCCGGATGGTTTTATTGAGCAGGTCCTTACGGGTTAATTTAGGCATCGTGATTCTCCATCGCGTCGGGAGCCAATTCCATCATCGTTGATGGCAGTATCCAATCATGGCCGCGGCGCAAACCAAGAGTTTACAAAAAAATTGTAAAGTTTGCATGAAGATTCAAGGTGGCGGGCCGGTTACAGAGCGATGACCGTCGCACCTATGAGTTGCGACGAAGGGTATTCGATTCCAAAGCACATAGCATTTCCGTGCTCGTCGGCCACTTTATGGCGCTGCCGTCGCAGCGCTGTACCCGGTTTGCCACGGAATCCTCCCGTGGACAGTTAGGCCCATCCACGGGGGGAATGGTGTCCAGGAGCCTCCTGGCAGTCGAGCGCATCAGCGCTGAACGCTGACCACCGCCACCTCCCAGGGACGCAGTGTCATGCGTCCATCGGTCAACGTCTTTTTACCGGGCTGGTGAGAACCGGTCTGCTCATCGACGTAATAAGCCACGCCCCTTTTAGCATGCGGTATCGACACCGAATAATTCCTGTTGGCTTTATTTACCACAAGAACCAGATGTTGACCGGTCGGGGTGGTAAGCGCCTGTGCAAAAACGCCTTGCCCAACAGACTGGCCGCCGACCGCACTTACGCTGGTGGTACAAAACTTATCGCCCGGCCCGAGATGGTGTATTAAAAGTTCCAATACTCGGAAGCGGGCATTGGGTACACCCGTATGCCAATTGACCATGGTCACACTGGGGAATTGCGTGGGATAGCCAATCAATTGGCTCTCACCGACGACATTCACACCCAATGCCGCCAGACGCGCATAGACATAGGCAAACATGGCACCGCTCAAATTCCAGTAGGCACGGGGCACGGGCAGCGGTTTGGCGCGGGTGTTATCGCCGGGGAGAAATACACCAATTTCATCGGTATCGATCATGGTTTTTGGACTCAAGCGGTCGCGGAGTGCTATGATACGCGCACTTTCATTAATAAATCCCCGCGCCTGAGAAAAAACATTCCTCGACCACACCGCTTGATTTCGCCCCCCTGTCGAGGCGTAAAAGTGAAATGAAATCATGTCGAGTGGTGTGCCCGCGACATGATGCGCCGGATTGAGAAAATACTTGAACCAGCCAATGTTTCCCGATGCCTGCCCGTTTGCCAATGCCAAGCCGACAAATTGGGTACCCGGCGAAACGCGGTGAATGGCGGCCGTGATGGCGTCGTACCAGCGGGTATATTCCTGCACACTCATATGATGCTCAAAATTCACCTCGTTAAGCACCTCCCACCAGGCAAAGTGATAGTGGTAGCCGGAGTGATGCCAATGCCCGTATTCATCGCGAAATCCGCCGCGAGTGTACCAACTCACCAGTCGGGCGTAATAATTCGCCAAAGGTTTGAGCGACTTATTGCGTAATTGGGTTCCCTGTTCGTAGCCCCAATACACCTGATTGGGGTTTTGAGGGTAGGGCACGGGCTTAGCCGTCGTGAATAACCATTCCGGTATGGTACTGAAATTCATGATGACCGAATGGCCGCGCGTAGCCCGCATAAACGCCCGTACCATCGGGTCAATGAGAGAAAAATTCCAGTGCGTGCGGCCATGAGATGGGGGTTGAAGTTCCGCCACCGCCAGCCGGGGATACGGCAGCCATGGAACAAACCGCACATAGTTGGCCCCGAGTTGTTTCACCGCCCGCAGTGATCGGCGGCTGACCGGCGAACTGGGCCGCAGCAGGGGGTTAACCACCACTTGCAGGGTAGGCGATGCTTTGGACACCACATTTACGTGGTGCCAGTCAATCTTCACCTGGTAAGCGCCGGCCGCCCGAGCATGGCCTGCGGATGCCAGCACGAATGTCATTGCACCAACTAATAAAATAACAATGTACCTAGAGCCTGTTTGGAAACTCCGCCGGGAGCGCCTTGGGACGGCAAATTGCCGCCTGCGGCGTTCTCGATCCTCAACATATTCCGGAATATGCTTCGGGTATGCGTCTTGGCATCCATCCATTTTCCACCCCCATCCACCCGCATCGGACTTTTCAAACAGGCTCTCAGGCATGGCAAACTCCAGTAATACTCCGCGGCAGACATGGGCAAGCCATCAAAGATCGACCCAGTCCCACCATTCGGATGAAGTCTACTCAAGTGACTGAAATTTGCACACGTTTGCGCCTTGCAAAGCGGCCGTAGTAGCCGCTACTGCATCGCGTTCACGAAAATACAAGATTTCACTTGCAATCTCAAATTTATCGACTATACTATGTAACAGTTGCGTGAATTGTTTCAAATGACGCAACGGTATCGGCAGTAGAGCAGAGCAAGTGCGATCGGTGCTGCCAAAAGCATTTCGACGTAAGCGAAAGTAATAAATGTACAGGGTGCGGCTTCTGTGCCCGTATCCTTCACCCGGTGTCGGGCTTTTCAGCGCGATTGGCTTGGCGACGGTTCGAAAAACAGTGGGATTTATCCGCAACCGCGGCAGAAACGGCTTGGTTTTCCTTCTCGGCGTGTGTCGTCAGGCAAGATCGTTTCCCGCAAGGCGCGTTATGAGGAGTTTTCTATGTTGTCCAAATCACTCATTTCCTTCGGCTTGGTGGTTCCAATGGCGATTGGCTTGGTGGCGTCTGCCGCACAGGCCGCCAATATCGTCAACAACCCGGATTTTGCAACCGGCCCGACCAATCCCCCCACACCTAACGATTGGCAATACAACGGCGGTGCAAGCTGGGACAATTCCAATCCCTTCGTCGGCTCGCACGACGCCAATCTTAATAACACCGCAGAAGCCAACAATGCCAACATTTCGCAGCAGACGGCCGTAGGTACCATTACCCCCGGCACCACCTACACCTTCAGCTTTTATTCCCAATTTACAGGCGTGGGCGCTGGCTTTGTCGGGCAAGCGCAGATTCAATTCCTCAACAGCAGCGCAGGAGCCATCGGTGCCCCCACCTTCGTCAGTATGCCGCTGACTACCTCCGGCTTTGGTACCGCTGCCGGTTATCAACTTAGCAGCGTCAATGTGATAGCCCCGACCGGTGCATCCGAGGCCTACATAAATATCGGTGCGATTACCGGCGCCGTGGCCGGTTCATCCGCCCATGCCTATGTTGGCGAGGTAAGCCTTGAGCCGGCCGCCACCCCTGAGCCAGCCTCGGTGGCGCTGCTCGGTCTTGGTGCGGTCGGACTGCTGGCCCTTCGCAAACGCAAGGCATTGAGCTAAAACCAAAGACTGCTTATTCGAATTATCAGAGTGTTCCCCGGCTTAAAAACCGGGGAACGCTTTTTTTTCCCCGTCTACCAGCCAAAATGCGCCAACTAAATGCCGGTCATAGCCTGTCGCGTTAAACAGGCTCCTAATGACCACTGGATAAAAGCGGTTGGACGATCAGCCGCCTTCCGACCGCGATCCTCCAGTCCGCATATCCCTCGCGTCCTAAAACCAGCCATGCCCGAATGGAAGGCCGGATGGCCAGCGGCAGGTGCAGCAGCCAATCATCCATGCCAATCGGTGTACCGGCGGGTGAGCGACGCAGCCTACCATTGGCAAAATTCAACCATTTAAGGGAAGCCATCCTGGTTGGGGGGCCAAATTGAAGCCTTTGCGTCTGGATGATGGCCGCGGCTCCCATTGGCAGCCGGAAGGTGATGTTGTTGGGGTCGGCTGCTGAGTATGAAAAATTTATGGTGGCGTGCAGATGTCGCCAGCTACGCGGGTTCCACGCAACCGGCAAGGCGGAAGAGCCGGAAAGCTCGATGTGCGCCGGTGAGAGTGCCCGCACCACGCTCCAGTGTATTGAATACCTCATGGCGGGGTTTTTGGTGGCCACCTGCCAGCGCCAAGTGATTGAATTAACCTGCGGTGCGCGGTTGATCCACCACAGCGCGATGGCCGCCGTGGCGACGCTGGCAGCCAGCATCCAACCGACGCGCCAACCGATGCGCCTGCCGCTGGTGGCCGCAAATGCCAGAAGGGGCACAATCAGTCCCATGAGTCCACAGGCAATCACAATCGTCCGCCATGATGCGGGGGGCGCAAGTTGCGGCAGGCGTATTCGTCGCAGCCCCGTTGCCAGCGGCCTCGGGGGCGGTGGAGTATTCATGGCAAGCACCCAGCAATGGATATGGCGTGCCAACCGGGTACGCCGCCACGCGAGGCCATTTACGGCAGGCGGGCTTGACGCACCGAATTGGTAAATCGGTATCCCGGCTGCCATCATGGGCAGCAGATCAGACGGGTGCAGCAACGGCGCTCTGCGAGGTCCGATGATGCCACCGCTGAAGGCGGCCAAAGCCACCGGTGGCAACCGGCGCAACGTACGGACTCCGATTCGCAGGGTGTCAATATGACGATGGCCAAGATGGCGTTGGGTGCGGTGCGAGGCAAGCAGGAGATACCGCCTGCCATCGCTTGCAGGAGAGTGCTCGACGTTTATGCGCAGGGTACGCCACCGTTGCTGGTGCCGACCGGCGAACTCTGTAATTTGATATTGCAAACGCCAATGAAGCCCCGAGATTGGTTTAATAAATGCGACAGGCAACAAAACGGGTTGTTGGCCGGTGGTGGTTATTGCACTCACGGGGCCGCCCGACGGATCGCGTAGCTCAAATTGGTACGGGCGATTTTGCACAGGCAGGCCGCGCAGATGCAGCGTTACCCATGTGTTTATTGAAGGATGGCGCGGGATTGGCGTAGCGTGGATGGTAAATGCGGCCTGACACCTTGCAGATAGAAGGGTGGCCATCAGCAGCAGGATGGCAAACACCCGCCAAACGGGTATAAAAGAATGGTGGCCGGTTGGGATGTTCATACCGGTTAGACTACCGTTCCGGCAGCGATTGGCAACACCGCGCGGGGCGGCCAACACATTGGTCGCCGGGGCACGACGGTTGTGGGCCAAATGTCAGGAGCTTTTGTTCCAAGGAGTTTTACCACACATGGTTCAGATTGATCGCAGTAAATTGCGTCTTCCCGTCATGCTTATTGTCCGCGACGGCTGGGGTAGCAATCCTCACCCAGAAATGAATTCATACAACGCTGTCCACCTGGCCAAACATCCAGTGGATGATGCCCTCATGGCAGAATATCCACACGTTCTCATACATACCTCCGGTGAATGGGTAGGGCTGCCCCAGGGCGTGATGGGTAACAGCGAAGTTGGCCACCAGAACATCGGGGCGGGGCGGATTGTCGATCAGGAAACGATGCGAATCACCCGCCGGATTCGTGATGGCAGCTTTTTCGATAACGACGTGCTGCGCCATGCATTCAAACATGCCCAGGACCACCAATCGCGGGTGCATATCCTTGGACTGTGTTCCGACGGGCGTGTACACAGCGATCAGGAACATGCCTACGCCATACTGGAGTTGGCGGCGCGGCTGAAATTTCCAGCCGATCGGGTGGCCGTTCACGCCATTACCGACGGTCGAGACACAGCGCCGCAGGGCGGTGTGCGTTATCTTGCCGAGCTGGAAAAAAGAATCAAGGAGATCGGCGTGGGGCGTATCGCATCGGTCGTTGGCCGGTATTACGCGATGGACCGGGATAATCGGTGGGATCGGGTGCAAAAAGCGTACGATCTGCTTACGGCTGGCAAGGGCGACGAATTTTCATCGGCCCATAAAGCGCTGGAACATTACTATTCCCACCCCACCGAGCCATCGCGGAACGGCGATGAGTTTGTCACCCCGTCTGTGATCGGCGGGGCCATGACGGTGAATGATAATGATGCAATCATATTTTTTAATTATCGTGGCGATCGCCCGCGCGAAATAACCAAGGCGTTTGTACTGGATGATGACGCCTTTGCCAGGGAACCCAATGGCGGCTTTAAGCGCGCTGCCAGACCCAAAAATCTGTATTACGCCACCATGACCGCCTATGAGGAGGGCCTGCCGGTAAAGGTAATCTTCGGCAAACCGGAAAAGATGCGCGAAATACTTGGCATGTACACCAGTGAAGCCGGGCTAAACCAGTTTCGCTCGGCCGAGACGGAGAAATTTCCGCATGTTACATTTTTTTTCAATGATTATCGCGAGCCACCCTTCCCGCATGAGGACCGGTCTATGGCTCCGAGTCCGAAGGTGTCAACCTACGACCAGAAGCCGGAGATGAGCGCGGCCGAGGTAACTGATATTGTGCTCAAAGCACTCGAGAGCCGGAAGTACGACCTGTTTGTTGTCAATTTTGCCAATGGAGATATGGTCGGCCACACCGGTAACCTGCAGGCCGCGATCAAGGCGGTGGAAACGGTTGATCAGGATGTTGGCAAACTGGTGGATAAAGTTAAACAGTTGGGGGGATCGGTCATTGTGACGGCCGACCACGGCAACTGTGAACAGATGTGGGACCCGAAAAACAACTGCCCCCACACCAGCCACACCACCTACGATGTGGAATTGATTGTGGTTGATGATCGCTACAAGGGGCATAAATTGCGCACCGGTGGTGCCCTGTGTGACGTGGCCCCTACACTGCTGGCCTTGATGGGGCTTGCCCAGCCGAAGGAAATGACCGGAAAGTCGCTGTTGACATCTTGATGAGCCATCAGCGATCAATCGCAAAATCATGGATACTTAATGAACACCGCCGTCGATGTAAATCAGCCTGATATGACTCAAGACGCCCGGTGGATGCGCCGTGCCCTTGAACTCGCTGAGATGGGGCGTGGATTTGTCGAGCCTAACCCGGTCGTCGGTGCCGTCATCGTTAAGGATGGAGTAGTGGTGGGCGAGGGCTGGCATGAAAAGTTCGGGGGTCCGCATGCGGAAATCCATGCCCTGAAAAACGCGGGATTAAAGGCGGCGGGTGCGATCGTCTATGTGACACTTGAACCCTGCTGCCATGTTGGCAAGACCGGGCCGTGCACGCAGGCCTTGATGGCGGCCAAGGTGGCGCGGGTTTCGGCGGCAGTGCTGGACCCCAATCCTCTGGTCGCAGGCCAAGGTCTGATGGAGCTTCACCACCACGGTGTGGCGGTGGCTGTGGGGGTATGCGCGCGGGAGGCCCGTCAAATTAATGCACCATTTTTCAAGTTCATCACCCAAAAACGGCCGTATGTGATTGCCAAATGGGCCCAGTCGATTGATGGGGCAATGGCGGATCGGTTTGGGGAATCAAAATGGATTTCATGTGCGGCATCGCGCCATGAGGTGCACCGTTTACGCGGCCGTGTTGATGCGGTGCTGGTGGGCATCCACACCGTTCTCGCCGACGACCCGCTACTAACCGCCCGGCCATCCGGTGACATCGATGTCCGCCGCCGGGCCTTACGCTGTGTGCTCGACACACACTGCCGCCTGCCGTCTCACAGCCAATTGGTGCAGACCGCCCGGGAATTTCCCGTGCTGCTGTTTCATGGACGGCAAATCGATGCGGCCGCATGGCAGCGCCGGGAACAATTGTCCCAGGCCGGCATTGAATGCGTCCCAATTGATGATGCTGTCAACGACGCCGATGGCTTGAACCTGGGTGCCGTACTTGATTACCTCGGAAGTCGATCCGTTACCAATCTGCTTGTTGAGGGGGGAAGCCGCCTGCTCGCTGCCCTTATGGGGCAACGCCTGGTCGATGAGGCGCACATTTATATTGCTCCGATGGTGGTTGCGGACCATCAGGCCCGGCGCATCAGCACGGATGGACAGGCTGTTCACCTGGCCGGGGCGGTACGCGGGACGGTGATGGCGCATGGCCTCTGCGGAGAGGACATCCGAATAATAATGCTATTTCAATAGGTGTATCGGGTGCGGCACAAAGCGACAGTCAGTTCGTCGGTGCTGCACCGGCGCGACCAGTTTTAATACCATCCAGGCGGCCATCGAGCGCTTTGAGATGGTCGTGAATTTTGCGGGCCAGCGCCGCGTTCATTGTCATATCGCCGAAGCGCAGCGCATAAAACATTTCCACAAGCCAGTGCGCCTCGGGCAGGTCCATACCGGTCACCAGAGTTAATTCACGCACATATTCCAGAGGGGTTTGCTCGGTATTGCGTTCTGACCCGAGGCGGCGCAAGGTATTCATAAGGTGGTCGACAAACGCCAAATCGCGCGCCATCTGCCGCTGCACCCGCGGATCGAACGTTTTCACAATTTGCGCCACCACCCCCTTGCGCCGGCCAAAACGCCGCGTAAGCCATACACCTCCCGCCAGCAGCAGGGCGGCCACAAGACCGGCCACAATTTTGCCCGGCAGGGATGTGCGAATAAGCTTTGCCGCGTGGCGCATCTGGATAATCAGGTCATGTCCAAACCCTGTGATGGTCTGCAGGCAGGCCTTGAAGAACAGGAACACCTTATGAATGATGCTCAGCCGCATGGTGTTATTAAATGCGATGATCGTCTGCAGCCACTGAAGCCGAATCCACTGTAAAAAATCGGTAAACTGACTGTACCAATGGATGGGCTGCTGCACACTCGTCAGGCTGCTGGCCGGCGAGGGATCATACGACACCCACCCGCGACCCGGTATCCATACCTGCACCCAGGCGTGGGCGAATTTCTGCCGGACGATGTAGTACCCAGCTATCGGGTTATAGTCACCGCCGTGGTAGCCGGTGACAATCCTGGCTGGAATGCCCACACTGCGGCAGAACATCACCATGGCGGAAGCAAAATATTCGCAATATCCGCCTATCTTTTTTTTGTTGATTAAAAAATCTTCGGTCGGGTCAATATGCGGGTTGACCGGTGTCATATCAAACGAATAGGCATAATTGGTTCGCAGATAGCTGCAGAAGCGGTTGGCGAGCAGGGTGTATACCCTGCCAATGTTCTTCGGTGTGACATGTTTCTTAAGCAGCGGCCCGGCAATCTTTTTGGCCATTGCGGCGATCGGCTTGGCGATGGGTGCCGAATAGATGCGCCGGTAGCCATTAAGTGAGGGAAACATGCTGTATTCAACCACCGATGGATAAAGCGACGGTTGCTGGGGACCGATCAACGCGGGGTTGTACTTGCGCGGGACACGGACGGAATAGTGCACGGCTGAATGCCCCGAACCCGTAAATATGAGTGTGCCGTCATTAAGGCGCGTCACCTCGGCCGAGCGGTCGGTTTTTATCTCCACCGAAGGCAACTGCCCAAACAACGTATCATCGGGCACATACCGCAGCGTGACGTGGTCCGTAATCATATCGTGGTGATGGTAGTCATTGGGATTGACCAGCTTAGTCCAATGTCCGGGCGAGAGGTGTAACGAGAGATAATTTTTGGTAGGGCTTGATGCCCGCACCCACTGATGCCGCTTTTGCAGGTACACCTCGAGGGTGGAACCCATAAAATAGGGCTGGTAACCTTCGTTGCCAATATTTTTTCCATTGCGCGTCACCCGTATTTCCGCGACGATGGCGTTGCTCTGGTGCAGATGGCCCAACTGCCCCAACGTGACCCGGTTGGTGAAACCGGTCTGAACCGAACTGCCACCGATGCGCCACTTGGCCAGAATGCCGGGCACCCCGGTCCGCGGAAAAAGCACGAATACTACACAGGCAAAGACGAACAAAAATACCGCTGCCGACCACGTGATGCGGCGCAAATCGCGTGCGATAACCCTTTCGTGTGCTGGATTGAGCATCATGTTATCCGGTGAGGCATTGCGCTTCACCGCCGACTGTGTCTCGGCCTGCAAATGAAAAATAAGGCTCAAATACAGCCCCAGACCCAGATAAAGCAGCAGAATGACTGCAAAGATGGGTGAAGTGGTCAAAATGGCACCCGAGAGTATCAGCAGAAGGCTTAAAATGAGGAGTTGGCCATAATCGCGGTTGGTTTTTTTTTCGAGTAATTTGCACAGGATCAGGCCGGTCATGAAGTGCCCCAGGCCCAGGAGCAAGTTGGGTTGATGATCGATCACCAGTTCCCAAAAGAGATACAACGCCACCAACAGGACGCCGACATTGATCATCCACCTTGGAAAGGGTGTGGCGTCGGACGATTCCACCAGCCACCAGCTCATGACCCACACCATGACCGACAGCGCCAGCAGGCCATAATCCATGGCTGCGTAGTTAAAGCCCAACAAACTCAGGAGAATAACCAGATAGGCCAAAAGCTTAAATCGATTGAGGAAGCGCATCGGCACTCATCCAGAAACTTGATGTTGTCCGCTCCGCCCGGGTACCGCGACACCGGCCTCGCATTAAGCGTTGGACGCCCATGGATTATCGGCTCAATGATATCACGGGCATAAACCCGATCTATCACCGGTATCGGCACAGTTATCGGGCACATCGCAGCGCCTGTTCATACTCGGACAGGCTTCCGGGTTCAAGTCGCTGCCGCGTGCTGCTCTTCCAACTTCCGCAGCGAAAGAGGCAGTTCAAAATGCATGTCTTCATCGGTTACATGGCGATGTTCTACCGTCGCGGCGTAGCGTTCCTCCAGCAATTTGACAATTTCCTGCACCAAGTCCTCCGGTGCCGATGCCCCGGCTGTAATCAGCACCGTGCCGACATCTTTGAACCAGGCGTGGTCTATATCGGTGGCATCGTCCACCAGATAGCCTTTGGTGCCCCGATTTTCGGCCATTTCCACCAACCGCTTTGAATTTGAACTATTTTGGCTGCCCACCACCAGCACCAAATCGCACTCGGGTGCCAATTTTTGCACGGCTGTTTGCCGATTCGTTGTCGCGTAGCAGATATCTTCCTTGGGTGGAGCCTGAATACGGGGAAACTTCACCTTGAGCGCTGCAATAATCTTGGATGCGTCGTCCAAACTTAGTGTCGTCTGCGTCAGGTACGCAATGCGATGATCGGCAGGAATTTCAATCTTTTCAACATCATCCACGCTTTCACATATGACGATGGAATCTGGCGCTTCGCCCAGCGTGCCGACAACCTCGTCATGATCAGCATGTCCGATGAGGATGATGGTAAATTTTTGCCGCGCGTAGCGGATCGCCTCGTTGTGAACTTTTGTCACGAGGGGACACGTGGCGTCAACCTGTACCAGCCCGCGTGCCGTGGCCCGCTGGCGAATTTCCGGCGATACACCGTGGGCACTGTACACAACGGTTGCCCCCTCTGGTACCTCGTCAATGGTATTGACAAACACCGCCCCCTGCCGGACAAAACGCTCGACCACATGCCGATTGTGAACAATTTCATGGTACACATAAACGGGCGCACCGCGCAATTCCAGCACCCGTTCCACACACTCGATGGCCATATTGACGCCGGCACAGAAGCCACGTGGATTCGCTAAAAGTATCTTCATAAACACCTACTCCGTGTATGATAAGGCGGTTGCCGGCTGGTTTGGTTCCGCCGCTGACCGTCCAGTGAACCGGGCGCGCCCTGAGGCACACGCCCAAAAGCTCCCGGCCAGCAATACTGACGCCACCGACAGCACGCCTAAAGTGTAATGGCTGGGGGTGCGTTATAAAAGTGCCATCTGTTGCACGCGGGCGGTAAGCGAGGTGCAGGGGAAAGCTGATGGGCCTTGAGATAACAGGAATAAAATTTGGTTAACGCCTTACATCCAGTGGCATTCGACGCCGCCGTCGCTCCGGGCGCGGGGCCTTTTCCGCCCACTGTCGAATGGGCTTTTAAGCCCATGGACGATGCGGCCGCCGCCCAAGCGTATACCTGGCGTCTGGCCCATGAACATTACGAGAATTTTACCGTGGTCTCGTGGTTGGTGCCCCGCCGACTGCGCCAGGACTTTTGCAACATTTATGCCTTCTGCCGCACCGCTGACGACTTGGGTGATGAAGTTGGCAATCGCGAGTTGGCCCTGCAATACCTGGCGGAATTTCGCCGCCAAACGCTGGAGTGCTTTGCGGGTAGCACCGGCACCGCAATTTTTACGGCTCTTGCGGTTACGATCAAGCGCTTTGACATCCCGGCCAAACCGTTTCTGGATTTAATTTCCGCTTTTGAACAAGATCAACGCCTCATTCGTTACCCCGACTTTCCTACCGTACTGGATTATTGCACCCGCAGTGCCAATCCCGTTGGCCACCTGGTGCTGTACCTGAGCGGATACCGTGATGAACAACGGCAGGCGTTGGCGGATAAAACATGTACCGCACTGCAACTGGCCAATTTTTGGCAGGATGTCCGCCGCGACCTGCTGGAACGCGACCGCATATATCTACCGGCCGATTCAATGGCCCGGTATGGCGTCACCGAGAACGACATCCGGCTGGGGCGATGCACGCCCGGCTTCAGGGAAATGCTGCGGTTTGAAGTGGATCGTTGCCGCGAACTATTCCAGCAGGGAGAGGCACTGCTTGATCTGGTTGCTTCGCCTTGGCGGCAGCAAATTTCGCTTTTTGGCCGGGGTGGAATGGCCGTACTGGCGGCCATTGAACGGCAGAATTACGATACACTTACTTCGCGTCCCGTCGTCGGGTGGCGAACCAAATGGGCATTGATGTGTGGTGCCCTGCTGACCATGGCTAAAGCCAGTCTTAGCCGCTGAAATCAGTTGGAGCTGGGTATGACTGAATTAATCACCGCGCAAAAAGATACGTCGCCGGCCCCGTTGGCTAAATCAAAGGCCTTTTGCGCGGATGTCACCCGATCGCAGGCCAAAAATTTCTTCCATGGCCTCAAACTGCTGCCACCAGCTAAACGCGACGGTATGTTTGCCCTTTATGCCTTTATGCGCTACGCCGATGACCTTGCGGACGATCCATCTCAGCAGGACGCCAAAGAACGTATCCGCCAGCTTGAGCGCCTTCGCAGCCTGACACGCCGCGCGCTGACCGACCACACACCACCCGATCACGGATGGAGCGGTTGGGCAGCCCTTATCGATTGCGCGCAGCGTTTTAACATGCCCATAAGCATTTTTGACGCCATGATTGAAGGCCAACTGCAGGACCTGGATTTCACCATCCCCAAAACCTTTGACGACCTGAACGAATACTGTTACCGCGTAGCCGGAGTTGTCGGCCTCGCAAGCATACACGTCTGGGGATACACCGGCGGCCACGATACCGAACGCCTGGCGATTGACCGGGGTACCGCATTCCAACTCACCAATGTACTGCGGGATGTGCGGGAAGACGCCCGCCGTGGCCGCTGCTACATCCCCATGGAAGATCTGGCCCGCTTCGGTGTGCGGTCCACCTGGTTGGGCAATGGATTGGCCAATAATGAAATATTGTCGCTGCTTAATTTTGAAATCAGCCGGGCACGCAAATACTACCACGCCTCCGCCGACCTTGAGCAGTATGTCTCGGCCGATTCCCGCCCGGCCCTGGTGGCGATGACAGGCATCTACCGTGGCATACTCGATAAAATTGCCCATTGCCCGATGGATGTGCTCACCCGAAGGGTGCGTCTGAACACTATGCAGAAGCTGGTTATCATGTGGCGGAGCAAACGCGGATAAGGACGATGGTCTTACATGCCTGACACCCCGGAACTGACATCCATCCATGCCGCTGACACCGTCGTTGGAGGCCCCGCACTTTTTGGACGGGCCGACGCCAATGATCGGTGGACGGACCGTCGCGACCCGGTCGTCGTCATCGGTGGCGGGCTGGCAGGTATCGCCGCAGCCACCGTTTTGGAATCGTGCGGCATTCCGGTCATCCTGATTGAATCGCGGCAGGATCTCGGCGGCCGCGCCAGCAGTTTTCATGATGCGCAATCCGATGAACTCCTGGACAATTGTCAGCATGTGCTGCTTGGCTGCTGCACCAATCTGATCGATCTGTATCGGCGTCTGGGTGCCACCGAACATATCAAATGGTATCGGCGCGTGCATTACTTGGATGAGCGCGGCCGCCACCACAGCCTGTGGTCGGTTCCCGGCATGCCCGCACCGCTGCACCTGGGGCCGGCCATGGCGCTTTTCGGTTTGCTTTCAATCAGCGAGCGCCTCAGCGTGGCCCACGCCATGCGGGCCATGATGCGACTCGGCCGATCGGGCCGCGCCGCTCTGGCCAATATATCTTTTGGCGACTGGCTGGCACGCCACCATCAATCGCCAGCGGTGATCCGCAAATTTTACGACCCTGTCGTCATCAGCGCCCTTAATGAGGACACGCCGCGGGCTGCCGCCCTTTACGCCATCGAGATTTTTCAGGAGGCCATGCTGCGCAACCGCCATGGATACACCATCGGTCTGCCCGACTGCCCCCTCCAGACACTCTACGCCCGGCGCCCATGTCGCGACATCCGCTTTGGCAAACGCGTCACCGAAATCGTCTGCCGTCAAAAAACTATCTCCACGGTGCGGCTCTCAAGCGGGGAAAAAATCGCCGTTTCCGCCGTGGTGCTGGCCACCAACCATCACGCGGCCACCAAGCTGATCGCGCCCGAGTGGTTGCGGGCCGATACACGTTTTGTCGGCCTTGATCGGCTTGACAGCGTGCCGATCCTCGGTGCCCATTTATGGTTTGATCGGCCGGTAATGGATATTCCGCACGCCGCACTCATCGAAGGACCTTTGCAATGGCTTTTTAGAAAAGATGCACAGGGTTCGGCCGTACACGGTGTGATAAGTGCCGCCCGGCAATGGGTCTCCACACCGCACGAGCATTGCGCCGCCCTTTTTGAACACCAGCTTCGGGCATTATTCCGCAAGCCACAGGCCAAACTCGTCCGGCATCGGATTGTGATTGAAAAGCGCGCCACGTTCTCGCCATCACCCGGCGTGGACCGCATCCGCCCGCCGCAGGCACCCCCGCCCGGTGGTATTGAAAACTTATTTCTCGCTGGCGACTACACCCGCACCGGATGGCCCGCCACCATGGAGGGGGCGGTACGCAGCGGATATATGGCGGCCGGCGCACTGCTCAAGGCCTTGCCCCACACCGCCGGCTTGCCTTCACCTCTTGCCAATGATTTGAATATGGAATTTACCGCCCGCTGGTTTTCCGGCTCCGACTGACGCACCCGCGCAGGTAAACCAGTACTGCGGCGGTTAATTAGATCAATTTGCACCGCGGGGAGCAAAGGCCACCAATATATTTTTATTGCAACGAAACGCACCGGGTAAGAACCGATTTATGCACGGGGGCACCGCCGCGGACGTTATATAGCCACCGGCTTGCCGGTGGTTGGTACATTGGCGGATGGCGGACGCGCCGTGATAGGCGCTGGCGGGTTTTGCATGTGTACCAACACCGGGCAAGCCCCGTGCTATGTATTGGGGCCGGGAACCCCCGCCTTTATTGTGCTTGACTTTCTTAGAAGGGATCGCCAAGCGCGCGAAGAATTGCGTATCTGATTATTTCGTAGTTTTTTAACTTCCACTGTGCCCCGGTGCCCCTGCGGCTCATCGGCCCGCGATGTCCATCGTCAATCGCACCTTCACCGGGTGCTTCGGGTGGCTGCCACGCCCTAAAAGCAAAAATACATAACGCTGGAACGGTGGGGTCAGGCCCGCCATCCGCACCTTGGCGCGAATGTGCAGTGCATCGCCCGCGTTTATCGAATACCGGCCTACCTTGGCCGATGTGCACGTGCACGATGTCCATAGACGCAGAATCCGAAGCGTGTTCTCCGATTTGTTTCGGATGGTAAACACGGCATGGGCAAACGCGCTCCCCGGCCCTACCCGAACCTTTACCAATGGTTGGGCAATGGCAAGCCACGGCGGCAGATGATGGTGTTTGGCGGCGGCCTTTGCTGCCTGCTTCTGCTGCTGATATATCTTCAGCGCCTCCCGGCGCGATGGCGTAAGCCAAGGGCGGTCGCTGACCTTTGGCGGAGATTTGAGGAATTGGTTCAGTTGCCTTTTTAACTGCCCGTGCGCGGTCGCCGCCACTTCGCCCACGGCGTGGTTCACGGCGGCCTTATCGGCCGGGATGTCGTGCATCACCTGCGCCAGGTCAAGCACAAGTCCCTGCCGCGCCAAGGCCCGTAGAAATTCCATCAATGGCCGATGACCATAGGGACTTAACGCCTTGGCAACTTGCGGCGCAGCCGAGGGCGAAAAATGTACACGCAGTGGTACAAGCCGACGCCTCACAGCCCCTGCCACCCAGCGATTCATGCCCGGCGTGGGCACCAGCATGCGCCGGTAAAGCATAAACAAATCGTCGAGTTCCTTTTTCGGGACATGCTGGAACATCGCCGCCTTTACCAACGTTAAATAATAATAACGTACCGTCACCGTCGCCGGCAGAAGCCGCGCCGGCGTGCCGCGGGGCGTTGCGGCAACCCGTTTCAGAAGAACTTCCAATATCGCAGGAAAATTCGTGTCCCGGACACGGTCAAAGATTTTTGTCTCAAACCCGTGCAGCCGCAGTGCCGTCGCCGCGTACTGGGTGCGGTGCGTCGCGAGGTAAAGCAGCCAGGCCGCGCTGCTGCGGATCGCGCCCCCGACCCTATCGTCGCGTGTGAAGCGCATCAGCTTCGCTGTGCTGGCTGGCTTTTTTCCCTGCGAAAGGAGCCGGTAAAACTCGGCGTAGAGGGCGACACTGCGACGCGCCAGGCGCTGCGCAGTGGCGCGGCTTGCACCATGGAACCAAATCTTCCTCCGCATGACAAAAAGCTGCTGCGACTGCTTTGGCCTGTCATACATTCCCCGCAGAACGACCAGGTAGGGCTTGCAGCGCGGGCACGCCGCGTCGATGCCCCTCACAAACCCCTGTGGGGTGAGTGGGTGCGCTTGGCTGGCGGACGCGGCCACGGACAGGCCTGCCATGGAGAGAATGGGGATAAGCCTTTTCATCGATTGATACTCCTATTTCTCATTCGGTACCTGCAATCTGCTCCGTGCCTCACCCACCGCAGCATTGCGCCCAGACATCCCAAACCGACCCTGGCAATTCAGTGAAATCTGGGCTGGCAACCGTACTTTCGTATTGCCAAGGCCCGTAGGGGCCAGAATTGAACTGGAAGCATGCGGTGCTTCGGTAGTACGCGCTAACTGAAAGGTACCAGGCGGGCGTGCGACGCATAATCTCGAAGTCCAGTGTGCTTTTCGGGCCAGCAGTAAAGGTGCTGGTGTAAGTCTGCGTGACGTTGCCGAAACTGACGGGGATAGAAACCGCTCCCGATGCTGGTCCGGCCTGTGGCCCGAAGCTGACCGTTACGGTGTACGGGCATTGCGTTGTGATGGTCTTGCTGGAGGTAACCGCAGCGCCGCAGCCCGAGTATTGCGAGCTCCCATTTACTATATCCGGCTGCACCGAGGAGACGTATTTGACCTGGTAATCGTAGATATCGGGCGCAGGGCAGTAGCCGGATCCCGAAATGATCTGGTCCGGCACCGTGGGCGGAGCCGGAAACGTCGGCTTAGGGGAGGAAACCGGTGTCCACGCCGTTCCCGAACTGGACACAATATAAACCGTGTCGCTCCCGCTCTTGGTGCTCGGGGGCGGATTTTTACATGGGCTACCGTTGGGCATAATAAAGCCGGCCGCCTTCCCCGTCGCGGTTGCCGTGTAGGTGTGAAGCCCGGCCGAAGTGTAGGGGCCAAGCTTCACCGTTTCGGTGGTTCCGGAACCGGGCTGGGGCGACCACGTGTAGGTGACGCCAGTGGGCTCGCATTCCCCGGTGCCGTCGGCGTCGTAGCAGGTCTGGGCAGTGAATGTTATCTGAAGTTGCGTGCCCTCGCAGACGACGTAGGGGTCTGCCTGCGTGCCTTTGCCGTACACTTGCGGTGATGGATTGCCCGCGCTGACGCAGACATCCCACGCCGGGGCGTTTGCCGCAAGGCAGAGCGTCGCCGCGATCCCGGCCGCGATGGCGGTTGCCGCCAGTCGCCCCCGGTGCCTCTCTTGCCGGCCACGTTTCGTTTTGTTTGCTTCCAACATTTCTTTTCTCCATTAAAAAAAAACTGGTTCGCCCGGGCACCAACACGGCACCCTTCAAAATGGCGTAGCCGTCATATGCCGCTTAAGGCTCTGGCGGGCGTGGTGTACCGTGGCCTCGAAGTTCCATCTGGCAGATTGTGTCCAAATGGGCACCCGCCAGCAAATATCGCCGACCAGGCGCCTTGCGGCGTGCCGGCCCACGGCCGCACGGTAGGCCAACGTGGCCGCCGAATTAAAAACGGACCCGTGCCCTGTCCTCTCGAGAGAGCGGATCGCGCGCCAGTCGCCCAGCACCCATGCCGCCCCGGAAACCGTGGACCGGTAAGGCGGGAGTGGCCAACCGTACGCCACCGAGCCCATCCAAGGAAGCGGGTACCGCCCCGGCGCGTAGCCGATCCAATGGCACTGCCTCCGGCCGGCAAGCCTGTCGATGAAAACGCCCTCGATCATGGCGTTCAGGCTACTGCCGCGCTGGACCTCGATCGCCCATACGCCGGGACCCGGAACCAGGAAGCTTTGGTAGACGCCACCCCAATAATTGGCGACACGTGCGGCCGCCAAGGGCCGCGTGCGGGCGGTTGCGTCCATACTCGGTAGCCCCCTGTGGATGCTGACCAAGTAGTCCCGCCGCCGCATCACGGTGGTATGCCCGTTGTAGTTAACGAAATACGCGCTGAGCTTGAATTCCCCCGCCGGAACGCGGACGAGCACCCAATCGTTGGGTCCCGAATACGTCGGCGCGTAAGCCTCGCCGTGGTCGTCGAAATCGCCCTCGTCACGGTGGCCCTCTATCGGGTCCCAAAGCACGCGGTGGTCTTTGGTTCGGAACCATTCATTCCAAGCTCTTATGAAATCGCCGCGGTGGTGATGCGGGCCGATCGCCGCCGACAGGTTGTACCAGTTTTTTACGTTCCAAGCCACGGTCTGGCTGTAAGGGGAACATGTCGCAAAGAGAAAGGTAAACTGCCGTCCGTACCTGCCCGTCCAATCGCCCCGCGTAGCCCAGTCGCAGCCAAGGTAGACCGGGCGGTCAGAGCCCAGGCGCGACTTTTTCAGCGCGGCTACCATCCGACGCATTTGGCCCCGCGTTGGCACCTTGGCAAAGTGCGGCAGACTGGACTCTGTGGGATTGGCACCGGCAAGGGCACCTGCCGAAGCCTGCCCGTTGATAATGCCCGCAAAGCAGTGCGTGCCAAAGCCGTAACGGCCTATGAGCATCGCCTCCATTATTTTTGTATTTCTGGCTCGCTGGCGGCCGGCAGCGGATGTGTGTGCGGATGGGACGTCCGCGCTACCGGGCCGTGCGTCCGCGCTGCCAAGCGACGCGCCTCGGCGCACCGCAGTGCTCGCACCGATCACCAACGGGCAGAGGCGATTGATATAGCCATCCTCCCCTTTTAACTGCGGCTGGTCTTCGCTTTTCATCATCTGGCCTGTGCGGGCATCAATAACCGCATAGCCATTCCGCCATGTGCCCACCCAGATGTTGCCCTGCGCATCTTCGGCCAAGGTCGTTATATGATCCCCCGGCAGCAGTTTGTTCAAAAATGCCTTTGGCGGCGGACGATATCCCACCGGCGGATGCCACAACCCCATCACCTTGGCGGCATAATCACTGCCACGGATGTAGTGGAATGTCCCGCCCCGGTTGGTGCTGATGGCCAGACCTAAATCTGTGCCCACATAAATATGCTGCCTCCGCCGCCCCACCAGCACGCAGTTAATCAAATTTGATGGCAGCCCGTAGCCGGTGGCCGTCAGCGGCATATGCCACGGCCCCTTGATGACCCGCCAGCGATAAATCAGGTGCTTTTGGGCAAACATCGCCCCCGGCGGCCCGCGGTAAGACAACACTGGCCGACCAATCGCCAGCCCATTGCATAGCGTGCCCACATACGCATGGCCAAGGTTATCAAATGCCATGGCGTCCGGATTGGGCGGTAAACCGTTGGCGGTGGTGATGTAATGCCATGTGTGCCGTGGCAACTGAAGCTTCGGGGTGACGGACGCTACGCCATCGCCCGGCTTGGCGGTGCCGGGCAAATAAATTGCCCGGCTCGCTGGGGTGTCTGGCATGGTTTTACTGCACTGGTAAATGCTGATCCCATTTTCTGTGGCGATCCATATTTGGTTCGCAGCGCTGTCATAGGCGATGGCATACACATGGCAACCCAATGGGCCATTGAGAATGCTGTAATGCTTCCAATGTTTGCCATTAAACACGCACACGCCGTGGCGGTCGGTGCCGGCCCACAGGCGGCCCCTGCCATCGACGCAGATGGCGGTGATGAAATTGCTGGCCAGGCCGGGCGAATTGGCTTTATCAAAATGGTACCAATGGATGTGCAGATCGTGACGGGAAAGCAGTGCGGCACCGCCGTGGGCGGAGCCGGAAAGTTTGGAATGCTGATGCAGATGGCGGTAGCTGATTTTACCGGCATACAGGCCATTGTCTTCACCGGAAACCCAGATATGGTGCGGGCCGTCGGTGCAGATGCCGGTGATGAATTTAAGCGGGCAGCCAAGGCCAAATTCACTCAAGGCCGTGGGAGGAAGTTTTTTATGTTGTTGGGGGGTGGATGGATGTTTATTACTGCCGGCGGCAAATGCGGGGAAGGATGCAAGGGATATTACCAGTAGGAAGGAGATCAGAAACATGAGGCCGAGGGATGCAGTGCGGGTTTGGGGGAACGCGGTAGCCGAGGCGGGGGCGGTGAGGCCGAGGGTCGCGGATTGCCCCGCCTGCGGCGGGTCTTTCAGACGGCGGGCATTGCGGCTGCGGCACAGGATGCCGCGGATGCACCGCGTCGGATTGATTTTGCTGACTTCACGCCCTGTAAACATTGAATGTTGCTCCCAAAAGATAAAACGCGGCAGAGAACGACCCGATCAGGCGGCGGCAGCCGCCCGATGCGGACAATACGTCCGCGCCAAGCACGCACGCTTTTTTGTGGCACTGCCACAACGCGTGCGACTTCGCCATCCGGTGTGCCACAAACGCCAAGGCGTGTGAAACACCGTGCAGGCCCAAGGGCCTGCAATACCAACACCCGTTTACCTCTTACGCCCGACGCCAACCGCTTCCACACATGCGGCCTCTTTTTACCCCGAGGTCGCGGAGATTACAGGGCCAGAACAGCACCCCTTAATCCACGGCGGCGTCAAACCAACCGGAGTATACTACACAAAAAAAAAAAAACGCAAGTGAAAAAGCGGAGGAATTCAAAAAGGGCGTGGCAATTTTTTCGGGCGTGGTCTAATTGTTATGTAACATGGCGATTTTCCAGTATTGGGGCCACTGATTGCTCTGTTCCATCGCCTCTAGTGCCATGACCGCCTCGGCGTTGTCCGCATCCCATCGCATGCCCGAGCCGCGCACACGATCTGACAATATGCGACACTGGCTTTCCATCGGCCCACTGCCGATCTGCCAGCCTTTGGCAATGAACTCAGGATATCGAATCATTTGCCGTCGATCCGACACGTGGTTGATCATACGATCCACCTCCTTGCGTTTGTTGCCACGCGTGGTTTTCCGCAAATCCAACAAATCCTCCCATAGTCGTTCGTAGCCTTCATGTTTAGCGCCGTGCAAAACCTTCCCAACCCACTTTTCACCCGGCTGGCCTGTCTCCCCAAATACCAGCTTTTTTGTCTTGTGCAGGTTTTGACCAAGATGGTAAAAATCCAACCCCACCGCGTTGGTACTCAACCGCTTGTCGAATTGCCGAATGATCCATGGCCCCCCATCCACATTGCCCACCCGCTCCTGAGCCCGATGGAACTCCAGATTCTCCGCGTCACGCCGCATCAGCCGACCCAACGCATCGCAGTCGCCTTTGGTCAGCGACGTATGCCGGTGCTTCATGTCCTCGTTGTAAAACGTGACCGCCTTAACCTCTTTCCATCGTTGATCAGCCCCTTGCTTCCTACGCCCAAGAGGCCGGGCCTTTTTCCCGCGTTTCTGCCGCTTTTCACGCACCTTACGCAGCCGATTTTGCTTCTCCACCTCCGTTACCAGCGAGACCATGTACGCATCGGCACCCACATAAATACGCTTCACTTCACGACCATCGGGCGTCATCGTCCGGCAATCCTCAAATGTCCAGACCGGCCGGAGTTGCTCCGATGCCGCCATCGCCAAGGCTCGCTTGCCCTCCGCCTCTACCACCTGCCGGAAAAGCTCCCCGCTCATGCGAATCTGCCCCACCTTCGCCAGAGTTTCGGCCCCTTTATCGAAGCTGCGAGCGTCCGCATTCTGGCGACAGACCAATTCCCGTAGCCCAAGACTTACCGTCGCTTCCGCCGCATCCAACCATGCATCCGATGGAGAACAACTCCCAATACCCTCGACATGCCACCGGCGACGCTTCATCTCCACTCGACCGTTGACCGTGGCGGTACTGCGATTCTCAATGCCTTTATTGCGCAGACGCCTGCCCGTCTTTGCATCCACCGGGGGAAAAAGCGGCTTGCGCCGCGTCCATCCTCATCTGCAAGGCCATTTCATATGCCTGGCGGCGATACTCCGCCATCAAGTCGCGAACCTCCATCTCACTGCCATTGATCCACGCCCCATTCGGGGCCTTATTCACCGCCGCCGCCACCCCACGCAGCATCGCTTCCGTAATCTCTCGCATCCGATCCACATACGCTTCCGGTTTGAGCACTGACACGCTATCCATAGCTATTTCTCCTTGAGCCTTTCCCTGGCCCGGTTAAAACACCCGCGACCTCGCGGTCGCCATGCACCTATCTTAACTCAATGCCACCGCCCGAAAAAATTGCCACGCCCTTCAAAAATTCAGCAGAATTAACCAGACCTTAACATTCCCCTGCGGTGAAAAAGACGACTTTGCACCGCGCGGGACGCGCGAATAATATCAACATATTTTCATTAGATTAAAGCCCGCCGGGACAAGCCCGGCGGCTAATCTGGTTTCCCGGTGCGGCACGATTATGAATTGCTGTGAAAGTAGTGTACATTCCAAAATATACAAGTGTTGTCGCCTTTTTCAGGAGATATGCATTGGATATTAAACGCTGTGGTTCGCAGCCATCGACCCAAGCTTCTGCCGAGTGGTTTACGGGAAGCGTGCGGGTGGACCCGCTGCTATCGGCTCCGGAGCCGGCCCGCGTATGGGGTGCAAGCGTAACATTTGAACCCGGCGCGCGAACCGCTTGGCATACGCATCCGCTCGGACAGACCCTGATCGTCACCGCTGGCTGCGGCTGGGTGCAGAATTGGGGCGGTGAGCGCACCACCATTCGGCCCGGCGATGTGGTGTGGTTTGCGCCCGGCGAAAAGCATTGGCATGGTGCCACCACCAATACGGCCATGACGCATATCGCCATTCAAGAACAGCTAAATGGAAAGGTTGTAGACTGGCTGGAAAAGGTAAGCGACGATCAATATTCCGGTTCATCCGCGGGCACCGGGAAACATTAATTGAGTTTTCCGGCGGACCGGCCCCTGTGGGTTCAATAACAAGTGTTGATATCATGGGATTGGCGCAGCGCTTTCATGGCGGCAACCAGGCGTGCCATGTGTTCGTCGGTGTGGCTGGCCATCAGGCTGATGCGAAGCCGGGCCGTTTGAGGCTTGACGGTTGGGGGGCGGATGGCGGGTACCCAGATGCCCATTTCGGCTAATTTCCGGGATGCCGCCAGCGCGGCTTGAGACGATCCAAGAATGACCGGAATGATGGGCGTGGTGGATTGCCCGCAATGGTAGCCCAGTTGTTGGAGTTCCTTTCGGAGCTGGTCTGCCAGAGTGCAGACGCGATTGCGCCGCCATGGCTCGGAAAGGCTGATGTCCAAGGCGGTTTGGGCGGCAGTGATGCAAACGGTCGGTAGTGCAGTGGTGTAAATTAAGTTGCGCCCGCGATTGATAAGGGAATCAATGGCGGCCTGCGGACCGGCGATAAAGCCACCGACGGACCCGAATGCTTTGGAGAGCGTGCCGATGGAAAGCGCAATGCCGGCCTGGGCGTTCTGCAGTGCGGCTACGCCCGCCCCATCCGGCCCAAGCACACCGGTGGCGTGGGCTTCATCAATAATCAGCAGCGCGTTATGGTGATGGGCCAGCGATGAGAGTTGCGGCAGATTGCATATGTCGCCATCCATTGAAAAAACAGTATCGGTAACAATCCAGCAGCGGCGATTGACGGCAGACTGGCCCGGACGGGTGCTTTTTTCATCGGTACGCCGCAGCCGCGCTTCCAGGCGGGCATAATCGAGATGTGGAAAGGAGTGATGATCGGCACCGGATGCGGCGGCGGCGTCGAGCAGGCTGGCATGATTGAGTTTGTCGGAAAAGACCGCATCGGCCGGAGCAGCAAAAGTTTTAAGGGCGGCGAGATTGGCGGCATATCCTGACGAAAATATGGCGGCGGCGGGCTGCTTTTTAAGTCGAGCCAAACTGGCTTCCAATTGGGCATGCGGAGTGGTGTTGCCGGCCACAAGACGGGAGGTGCCCGCACCAAACCCCCATTGATCCAGGGCGGTGCGGGCGGCATCGATGACGCGCGGGTCAGCGGCCAGCCCGAGATAATTATTGGTACAGAACTGCAGATATGATTGGCCGCGGATTACCATCTCCGGACAGCACCGTGATGCAACATCCGGAAGGGTACGCCAGTTGTGGTCGCGTTTGCGGGCTTGCAGGTCGGCCTGCAAGTCATCCAGCCAAAGTTGCATCGCATCAGATATGGCAGGATCGGGCATAGATCAGGTATTGCCGGTCGGGGGCTGGCTCTCATCCGAGCGTGGTTCCCCCTGTGGGGAAGGATGCGAGGATGCCGAGGGTGAACTGTTTTCGGCTGATGGTTGAGAACGCTTTTCCGCGGCGGCCAGACGTTGTTTGAACATGCGTCCGGGTTTAAACCGCACACGGCGGCGGGCGGGCACCATGACCGGTTCAAGTGTGGCGGGGTTTTGCCCCACGCGGGGTGCACGATGGCGGGCTTCAAATACACCGAAGTCACGAAACTCAAGCCGATTGCCCGCTTCAAGTTCGCGGATGATTTCATCGAGAAATGCTTGCACGGTGCGCCGTACAACAAGCCGACTCGTCTTATTGCGAGTGGCAATCCGATCCACCAGTTCCTTTTTTGTCACGGTCGCCATGGTTCGCCTTTCTCTCTATGCAAACACCCACCGTATCCAGTCTCCAGCGCCGACATATGCAAAATTGACCACAGCGCGGCATTATGCGGCGGCTTAAATCAAGCGTCAAGGCGGCGTTGTCTGCAAAGTGCGCACCAAATTGCATAACGGCATCAGCGACGATGAAATAATTGGCGGGATACCAATCTACGCGGTTGCGGGAACGCCAAACCGAGTGCCGAGCGCGGGCAGCAAACGCGCCGTCGAGCGGGTTGTCATCTCATCGAAAAAAATAGGTCTGCATGCGGTGCCGCCCATGGAAGTGGCCCCTGCCGCAATAAAATTCAACAATATCGCGATTGTGAATTTATCGCTCCTGCCGGCCATTTACTTGCGGCCCAGCACCGCGATGCCGGCGTCATCGGCCATTTGCAGCAGGCGTGGCTTTTCCAGCATGATGGTGCGATCGGCTTCAAGCACGAGGGCTGCGGCCCGGCACCGTATTAAATTTTCCATGGTCTGCGGCCCGACTGTGGGTACATCAAATCGAATATCCTGATTGGGGTTACTGGCTTTAAGTAGCACCCATCCACCGCGTTTGCAAAGGGCGGCCGCCCGCTCAATAAGCGCATCGGTGCCCTCCATCGCCTCAACTGCAATCACCTCACGGTCCTTAACCGCCAGGCTTTGGCCTACCAGAAGCCGATTGATATCACGCAGAAGCGGCCAGCCGAAGTCGACATCCGCGATAATATCCGCGCGGGGGCGAGCCTTGGTCATGAGTCCGTCGGCTGCCAGGTCTTGTGGGATGTAAGGCCGAGCGTCCAAAAGTGTGATACCTCCTGAAGCCAGTTCGTCCGCTACCGCCATAAGCAGGCGGGCGCTGCGTTTATCATGGCGAACGCGCCAAAACCAAACTCGCGCGGTGCGCCAATCGGGAATATATCGCAACATGTGGTATTTCTGATACATGTTGGCTTTGGCGACTCGTCCTACCATGACAGCTTTGGATACGCCATGGCTGCGGAAAACCCGAATCCATTGATTGATGCGCAACAAGCCGACGCGTTTGAAGTACTGGCACCGGGCCTGAAGTAAATCCTCCTCGCTCTGGCCCCATAGCGCCGCACAAATGACGGGATGCTGCCGGGCAAGTAAGCCATCGGCCACAGAGACCGGCAATCGGCCTTGGCCGGCAATGAGGCCGATTGGTTCGCCGGGTGAGGGGTCCGGCGCGCATGTTGTTGGGGCCAATGGCGGCGACATATTAATGTGGCTCCGATTTTTGGACGCGCATTTCCGCTGAGCGGGCATGGCCTTCAAACCCTTCAGCCCGAGCCAGCACACCCAGCGGGGCAATCGCCGCAGCCAGTGCATCCGCATCAAACTCTATCATCGACATGCGCCGCCGGAAACTGTCGGCGGAAAGCCCACTGAAAAATCTTCCGGTACCGGACGTGGGTAAAACATGGGATGGCCCCGCGAGATAATCGCCGGCGGCCACGGGCGAAAAGGGGCCAATGAAAATGGCCCCGGCCGTGGTGATTGCTGCGGCATCCTTACGGGCGTGCCGGGTGGAAATTTGCAGATGCTCAGGTGCCAACTCATTTGTCAAGGCAACTGCGGCATCATGATCGCCGGTCACAATGATGGCGCTGGCAAAGGTGAGGGCCTTTTGTGTCAGGTCGCGGCGTGGTAAGTCAACCATCTGGCGGGAGATATCCGCCTGCACTTCCAGCGCGAAATCAGCATCCGGTGTGACCAGAATACAACTTCCCGGTGCATGCTCCGCCTGAGCGAGCAATTCAGCGGCTACGACCGCGGGATTGGCAGAGGAATCGGCCAGAACCACCACCTCGCTTGGCCCGGCAAAGCTGTCAATATCGACCACGCCGAAAAGTTCTCGCTTGGCCAACTGCACATACCAGTTTCCCGGTCCGACAATTTTGTCTACCCGCCGAATTTGCCCGGTGCCGAGGGCCATGGCGGCAATGGCGTGCGCACCGCCGACGCCATAAATTTCCGTCAAGCCAAGACGTGCGGCCGCCACCAGCACGGCCGGTGCCACGCGTCCCCCCTTGGCTGGCGAGCAGACGCATAAACTTTTAACACCTGCCTCCTGGGCAGGCACGGCAGTCATGATCAGCGTTGATGGATACGCCCCCGCACCACCGGGCACATAGATACCCACGCGGTTCAGCGGCACCGTGCGAATGCGAAGTTGCGCACCGGACGCACAATGAGCACCGACGGGCGCAATGGCGGGTAAGTCGGGTGAAAGCATAGCCTTTTGAAAACGCCGGACATTTTCAATGGCGGTATCCAGCGCCGCAACCAACTTGGCGTCGGCATTTTTAACCGCGTGGGTCATTTCATCCTTTGTTACACGGAGCGTATCGATGGTAACACCCGGGTCATCAAATTTAGACGCAAATTCAGCCACGGCACGGTCGCCATCCTTTTTCACGGCGGAAATGATTTGCTGCACGGTGGCAAGGCTGCGGAGATGTTGTTCATCTTGACCGAGAAGGACATCATCCAATGAAAGCTTTCGTTTAATCTCCTTGAGCAAAGCCTCGGAACCGGCTTGCATCAAATTGATAATCGGCAACTCAAACATCCAGTCCCTTTCACAGTCTATTCGCGGCCTTATTGTAGCGTGATGCCCAATTCAGTTGGCGATACGCCTGCACGACATGTTGCGGATGGATTATTGCGCATAATTATTCCACCAATTTTAGCGATATATGCTGAAATATTTCTTGGCAAGTTGTACAATTTCCGCAGTTAAACATAGCGTCTGCTTTTCGCGAGGTATTAGAGAAAATGACCCAACCGCACCGGCTCATCCGCAAGTTATACCGATCCTCCTTTGTCTGGCCGATTTTGTTCATCTTTTTGGCGGCGATTTTATCCGCAGGTTTGGCCCAGTCGGCCAGTGGGGTACCTTCGGGTGATACCACTCCGAGGTGGAACAAGCGGCTTTACACGCGGATACTGCATAATGTGCACGCGCCGCAGTTTCCCCATCGCATTTTTAATGTTCTGAAGTACGGGGCTAAAAGCGATGGGAAAACCAATTGCGAGGTGGCCTTCCGCAAGGCAATTGAAGCATGCCACCGGGCCGGGGGTGGGGAAGTATTTGTGCCGAGCGGCGCGTATCTTTGTAACGGGCCAATCACGTTGCTGTCGCACGTAAACTTTCACACACAATACGGCGTGAAAATCACCTTTGGGCTGAACCCTGCGGATTATCTAACCGGGTCGGCTTCGCACAAAGGGTGCGTGCTGGTGCGATACGAGGGGGTGTGGTGCTACAACTATTCCCCGCTGATTTACGCCCATGGGCAGACGGATGTGGCCGTGACGGGACTGGGTACTTTTAATGGCCAGAGAAATGCACCCGGTTCCACCTGGATTAAATGGTACGACAGCCAGGAAAAATTGAATTGGCACGATCGGATGATCAACTGGGGTTATTCCGATCATCTCACGGCCATGCACAGGCGCATATTCGGTGCCGGGTATCACCTGATGCCGGAGTTTTGCGATTTTGAATTCTGCCGGAACGTGCTGATCGAAGGTGTCACATTCAAAAATTCTCCTTTCTGGACGATGCATCCGAGTTTTTGCCAAAATGTCACGGTGGAAGGTGTGACGGTACATAACCACGACAAATATATGGATGACGGACTGGATATTGACTCCTGCGATGAAGTGCTGGTGGAGAATTGCCGCATCAATAATAACGATGATAATATTGTTATTAAGTCCGGCCGTAATGCCGATGCCTGGCCCGTCAATGGCGGCCGACCGTCAGAAAATATTATTATCCGGGACAATTGGCTGTCGCATGATATCGGCTTTGGCTCGGAAATGTCGGGGGGTATCCGCAATGTGATGGCACTGAATAACCAATTTGGCAATGGGGCTGACATTATCTACATGAAATGGGGTGGAGAACGCGGCGGCTGGATTAACCACATCTATTTCCGGGGCATAACATGCAATTTGGCACGATGCCTCACAGACCCGTCAATTTACCACTGGGCCGGTGGCTACCAGTTGCCAAAATCCGGATTTGTTCCGAAGGTTTCCGATTGGTCGATCAGCGATGTGCGTATCAACCGGATCGATACTCAACATGATCCTGTTATCGCGTTTGCCAATTTTAATCCATGTCCGTTTGCCGATGTGCGGTTGAGCAATATCCATATTGGTTATATTCCCGCTGGTACGCCTGCCCTCTGGTTAAAAAACACCGCAGGCATCAAACTGCACCATGTGGTGGTTGGCGGTGTGCGGCTAGGCGGCTTGCATCTCCGTGCCCATGTTGTGCCGGGCGGCTATCAACTGCGGTGGCATCCATGCGAAAAAGCTGCCAGATATGTAATCATCCGCTACCACACCAATGCCATTGTCCTGCCGACACCGAAGGCGGATAAATTCACGCTGGCCGTTGGCGCGCAAGCTCATCATGTAAAGTATGTGGGAGTAGCGGCCGTGGCAGCATCGGGCGAAGTACTGGTGGTGGAGCAGATCAAACTGCCACTGGCGCACCGACCACAGGTCAGCCCCCTGCGACGAATTCTGGCGCGGGCCAAAACCGAGCTGAAATTTGAAGCCCGCCCGCCCGCACGGGTGCCGATGCACTTTAACCCACGACAGCGCATGATATCGCATTTATATTATTGCATTCATGTGGCAGATTTAATCATCAACAACCCCACGGCAACACCCAAGCAAATTGCCATGGCAGAATCCATGCTCAAAGCGGCTATGCGATGATGATGCCCCTGCCCTGAAGGCGGGGGACACCCTCGTGACAAGGCGTGCTGGCAACACCGGCCAAATTCGCCCCCGACTTCACTATTTGCCGCGAGCGTGACTATCATCTTCGGCGGCCATCGGCGGCCGGACGCGAAAAGTCCGCTGGGGCGGTCAATGGCAGATGCGTGGAGAAATGAATGCAGGCGGACATTTTATCAATCGGGGACGAATTAACATCGGGCCAGACCATCAATCGCAATGCGGCATGGTTGGGGGAACAGTTGCAATTGCTGGGTATCCCTGTGCGGCGTCATCTTACCGTGGGCGACAACCTTGTTGAAATCGTGGGCACGCTGCAATGGACGCATAATGGATGCGATGTGCTGCTTATATCGGGCGGCCTGGGCCCGACGGACGATGATTTGACGCGGCAGGCGCTGGCCGCGGCCATGCACGAGGACCTTGTAACCGACGATGGCGCATTGCGGGAGATAGAGGCTTTTTTTGCGCGGCTCAACCGCCCCATGCCGGCGGTTAATCGAGTGCAAGCTGCACGACCGGCATCAGCGCAGTGCATCAGCAACCCCAACGGCACCGCCCCCGGTATCGCTGCCCGCTGGGGCAACTGTCGAGTTTTTGCGATGCCCGGCGTTCCGAGGGAAATGAAGGGGATGTTCACGCAAGCTGTTGTGCCGGTTTTGGCCGCGATGGGCACCGGGACGGTGCTGCGCATCCGGAAACTCAATACCTTCGGCATGGGTGAGTCGGCCCTGGGCGACCGAATTAAAGATTTAATGAAGCGTGGATCGAATCCAAGCGTCGGTACCACCGTGCATGATGGAGTTGTATCGGTGCGAATTTATGCGCGGGGTTCATCCGACGAAGCGGATGCGGTAATTCGTTCGACTTCGGCCGAGTTGGTCAATCGACTGGGTGATTTGATATTTTCGACAGATGATGAGCCGCTCGAATCCGTTACAGTGCAATTGCTCCGTCAAGCCAGGCAGATGGTGGCAACCGCCGAAAGCTGCACGGGGGGATGGTTGGCGGAATTGCTCACGAGTGTTCCGGGGGCGTCGGAATGCTATTCCGGCGGCTGGGTGACTTACAGCAACGCTTTAAAGGCCAGCGAGTTGGGTGTGGATAGTCAGATGCTTTCCGCCCACGGCGCGGTAAGCGCGCCGGTGGCGGCGGCCATGGCCAGCGCTGCGCGCCAAAACGCGCATGCCCATTGGGGATTATCCATTACCGGTATAGCCGGGCCTGATGGTGGGTCACCCGAAAAACCTGTCGGGCTTGTCTTTATCGGGATAGCGGGACCCGATGGCGTTGAGGTGCGCAGATTTCAATTTCCCGGCGCACGTGCACAGATTCGACTGCGAGCGGCGCAAATGGCAATGACAATGTTGCGGCTAAAACTCATCGGCCGCAAATTTGAGGATGTGGTGCCATCGTAAATGGTGTCATTGACCGCATGGGGCCTAATCGCCGCGTCAGTCGTCGCACAGGTGAGTCTGGGCGTGCGTCTGCGCCAGGCGGAACACGCACCATACGGGGGCGTCGTCGGGTTGATCAAGGCCCGTTCTAAAACTCACCAGTTCAACGTAAATCGAAACGTCCGAGGTGGTTTCTACAAATGCCAATGGTGATCCATCTTCGTTCTGATACCGCAGCGGCCAGGGCTTTAATTCCGCCGGCGGTTTTTGTATGTTGGACGCTGCCAGCAGGATGCCTTCGGGCAACCGGCCAATCCGTTGCCAACCGGCCGGGGTGGTGTCGCCCGGCAGCATGAAAACATATCCCTCCACCATCCACTGGGTTTTTAATAGAAGCGGCAGAGATGAAATATACTGGCTGGGCATGGATTAAAGCTCGGCAGCAACCAGATCCTGATACGTTTCCCGGCGGCGGATAACCGTCCAGTTTTTACCGTTCACCATTACCTCGGCAGCGCGGGGGCGGGCGTTGTACTGGCTGCTCATGGCGAAGCCGTATGCCCCGGCGGAAAATACCGCCAGCAGGTCGCCACGCTTGACGACCGGCAGGTAGCGATCCTTGGCGAGATAGTCGCCGCTTTCACACACCGGCCCGACTACATCCACCTTTTGATCGCCCGGTATCCGCAATTCGCTGCCGCGATTGGGTGGTTCGGCATCTGCGCCCGGATTTACCGGCCAGATAAAATGGTAACTTTCATAAAGTGTGGGTCGGATAAGATCATTCATGGCTGCATCGGCGATTACAAAGTGTTTGCTGCCCCCCTGCTTGGTGTAGGTGACACGCGATACCAGAATGCCCGCATTGCAGGAAATGGAGCGGCCCGGCTCAAGAATGATTTTAAGTTTGCGGCCCCGTAATAATGGCACAATGGCGGCAGCATAATCGGCGGCCGAAGGGGCCTCGTTGCCTTCATAAAATGCGGCATATCCGCCACCAATATCCAGCGTATCAATGACGATCCCTTCGCGCGCCAGTTCGTCAATAAGTGTCAGGGCTTTATTGATGGTGTCGACGTAGGGCTGGGTGGTTTTAATGGGCGAACCAATATGGAGATGCAATCCGGAAAGTGCCAGATGTCTGGCCTTTGCAGCCTGGCGATAAAAGGCCGCGGCGCGGTCAATATCAACGCCAAACTTCGTTTCCTTTTTTCCGGTAAGGGTTTTCTGATGGGTACCTGCCGAGGCCACATCCGGATTCACACGCAGCGCCGCACGCGCAGATTGCTTTCGATCACCGCAGATGCGGTCAATGTTCCAGAATTCTGCCTCACTTTCAATATTAAAAAGCAGTATCTTTGCATCCAGGGCCTCATTGATCTCGGCGTCGGTTTTACCCACACCCGCAAATACGATGCCCGATGGCTTTCCACCCGCCTGGAGTGCGCGGAATAATTCGCCGCCGGATACCACATCAAATCCACTGCCCAGTTCGGACAGGACACGCAGGATGGCCAGATTACCGCACGATTTAATGGAATAGCAGATGGTCGGATTCAGCGGGGCAAAGGCCTGCGCCAGCTTCTGATAGTGCGTCGTTAACGTACCCCGGCTGTAAATATATGTCGGCGTACCCACGTGGGAGATAATATCGGCAACGGCAACATCTTCGGCAAAAAGCTGACCGTTGCTATACTTGAAGTGATCCATGGGGAGTGATCTCCGTCATCAGGCATTTATGTTACATATATTGTTGCAGGAATTTCATGGCCTGCAGGGCCGCGTCTTCGGCGGTGGTTTCGTATGGATAAAGCTCTACCGTAACCCAACCTTTGTATCGCACCTTATCAATCGCCTGAAAAATGGAACCAAAATCCATGGCTCCCGTACCGGGTATCAGATGCTGATGAACACGATTGGCGGCAATGTCTTCCACATGAATATGCGAAATGATATCCGCGCAGGATTCAATGACCGCAGCGGGATCTTCACCGACGCAGAAAAAGTGTCCCAGATCAGCATTCATACGCAGATGGGGATGATTGATGCGAGCAATAAAGTCGCGGCATTGAACGCTGGTTTCAATCAGCAAACCAGGTTCAGGTTCGACGGTTAGCGTCACACCCCGACGCTCAGCGTGAGGTAATAACTGGCTGATGCCCTCGGCGTATAAATCCAATGCGCTATCCGCTGACTGGCCCACCAGTGGACCGCCCGGCTGAAGGGAAATGCTTTGCGCTCCGAGTTCACCGGCCATATCGATGCAGGCGGCCGTGTGGGTGATGCGCTGTTTACGAACTGCCGGGTCTGGATCGATCCATGTGGGACGGTAGGTATCGCCAATCGCGAAGAGTGTAAAGGCATTAATATTGGATATCTTTAATCGCAGTTGTTGGAGTTGTGCGATTATGCCGCCGATACGCTCCGACGACATGTGCGCCGGATAGGCGTGAGGAATATCAGCCATAATTTCCACACCACTGTAGCCGCAGGACGCTATGGCGGTGATGGCTTCCTCGAGGGATGTTCGCTTAAAGGCGTTGGAGGAAAAGGCAAATTGAGTCATGGTGGATGGGCTTTGCACTAAAAACTCATTACTACTCGGCCAAGCCGGTGTCCGCAGAGCCAACGGCCAGTCCCCATCCGATTTTGGGTTGCCGGCTATTCACCGTGCGACCATGGAAGGAATTGCCAAGCCATCTCGCGGTTCAGTCAACCACATCCACGCCCATAGACCGTGCCGTTCCTGCGAGTACCTTCATTGCGGCATCGACGGAACCGGCATTGAGGTCGGGCAGTTTTGTTTCGGCGAGTTTGCGCAATTGGGCTGCGGTAATTTTGCCCACTTTGTTCTTGTTCGGTTCGCCACTACCCTTTTCAAGGTTAATGGCATCCTTAATCATGACGGAAGCGGGCGGAGTTTTGATGACAAAGTCAAACGTGCGGTCGGAAAAAACGGTCACTTCCACGCCGACCACTTTGCCTTTCAAGGCTGCGGTAGCCGCATTAAAGCGCGTGATGAACTGACCGGGATTTACACCATTAGCACCAAGAACCGGGCCAATCGGCGGTGCCGGGGTGGCGGTACCACCGGGGGCCTGCATTTTGAACTTTTTGACAATTTCTTTAGCCTTAGCCATGGATTAACCTCTTTAACACTTCGGGCTCCCAACGATTCTCAAAGCATTGAGATCGGCGAGCAACTTTCACACCATACTCAACGCGAGCTGTCAACCAACCGGAGGCTGAAACTGATCGCGAATCACCACTCTCACGTTTTTCCGCCCATCCTTGGGAAACTTCGCCCGCCATTGGCGGTACCGGCGTCGCAGCGGCAGTACGACAAAAAGCAAAAATGCCATCACCACTGCGGCGATGAGCACAACCGCAAAACCAAAAATCATCAGTGGCACAAGTATAATTAACGCGGCCACGATCCATAGCCAGTGCGATACCAGTGCACCGGTTCGTTTCTCGGATTCTGGTGGACTGAGAAACACAATTCGCATGGCGGTGTCCTACGCTAGTCTCCCGCCCCCGCCGCTGAATCTCCATCCTTGGTTTTTTCGAGCTGCCAATATTCAAGCTCAAGGGGCGTTGCCCGTCCAAATATCGAAACAATAACGCGTACCAGTCCCTTTTCGGGGTTGATTTCGTCAACTTCCCCTTCAAAGCTTTCGAACGGACCTTCCCGGATTTTAACTTGATCGCCCTTCCTGAATTCCACCTTAACGGAACTGCCTGCATCCGGTTTTTCGGCCTCGGCAATAATTTTTTCCACTTCCTTGGCGGTCATGGGATTGGGTCGGTTACGTTCACCAATAAAATCGCCGGCACCCTGTATATCCCGGAACGCATACCATGCGCGTTCAGGAATTTTACCATCTTTTTCAAGTACCATCTCAACAAAAACGTAGCCGGGATATAGCTTGTGCTCGGCCACTTTTTGCTGTCCGGACTTCACACGCTTTACGCGCTCACGCGGCACGAGTACCCGGCCGATGAGATCACCTAAACCTTCCGCCTTGATTTTACGTTCCAATTTTTCGCGCACGTCATCTTCACGGTTCGACGCCACTTTCAGCACGAACCATTGCATGTCGGTAACGGTGGTTTGAGTGTCAGCCATAATATCCTGTAAACCCTGAAAAATTCATCGGCACTGGGCAACCCAACATGCCCGTACGCCACTCTTATGTTACCGCAGAATGTGGATTTTCTGAAATAACCACACAAACCCGCTATCTACCAGCCAAAGCATGGCCGCCAGACCCAATGTCATTAAAATAACCAGGCGCGTGGACCGCACCACACCGGCGGGCGTCGGCCAAACCACCTTCCGCATTTCGCTTTCAGTCAGGATCATAAAATCTGCGTTCTTGGGACGGTTGACCACCACAAAGGCCAGTAGAACGCCCGCGGCACCGATGATGATTGACACTATGGCCTGAATGTATTTGGGCTCGGTGGGGATGATGCGGTGCATCGTCCAGTGAATTGCCAGCAGCGTCATAATGGCAATACCCACGGCAGTGCCGATGCGAACGGCACGCCCCTGTTCTTTTTTATATATGTTAAAAAATGACACGCCTGCAAACGCCTCAACAAACTGGATAGACCCGAATACCTCGCCGCGCCTGACTTTCCCACAGGAAAGCATCTACAAAAATCAACACGACAGGCAGGAATCGAACCTGCAACCTTCGGTTTTGGAGACCGACGCTCTGCCAGTTGAGCTACTGTCGTAACAGATTTCAAGCTGGCGGGTTAAAGCGGGCTACTTGCCCTTTTTAACCTTGTGTTCCGTATGTTTTCGCAAACGTGGCGAAAACTTTGAAAACGTCTTCTTGGTATCGAATTCCTTTGGATTAATGGTAATTCGATAATTTAGGTCTTTTGTTTCGCTGCAAACCAGCCAAACCCATTCACGAGCCATGGTATTTCTACTCCAAACAAAGCCGCCAGCAAAATCCCCAGCGAAACCTTACACGGCAATGCCAAACGCCAAGAATGATAGCCGCATAGCCATCGGTCGCCAAATAAACAGATCGGGAGCCGCGGTATTTAGAGCTACCGCGGCCCCCAAATTATGCTGTTTTCCGATCATCAGGCGATGATTTTGGTTACCACACCGGCACCAACGGTACGGCCACCCTCGCGGATGGCGAACCGCACGCCCTGCTCCATGGCGATGGGGCAGTCACCGAGATCGACGGTGATTTTAACATTGTCGCCCGGCATGACCATTTCAGCACCGTTTGCCGGTTCAAGCGAACCAGTCACATCAGTGGTGCGGAAATAGAACTGTGGCCGATACCCCTTGAAGAATGCGGTATGACGACCACCTTCATCCTTGGTGAGCACGTAAATTTCCGCTTCAAACTTGGTATGCGGGGTAATGGAACCGGGCTTGGCCAGAACCTGTCCGCGCTCCAATTCCTCTTTTTCCACACCGCGAAGCAGAAGACCGACATTGTCTCCTGGAATGGCCTGATCCAGAGTCTTCTGGAACATTTCCACACCGGTGACAACGGTCTTTTTGGATTCTTTTTTCAAACCGACAATTTCAACTTCATCATTTACCTTGATGGTACCACGCTCTACACGCCCGGTCCCGACGGTACCACGTCCCTTGATGGAGAATACGTCTTCAATGGGCATGAGGAACGGCTTATCGACCTCGCGAACCGGTTCGGGGATGTAGGTGTCGAGGGCCTCAACAAGCTTCATGATAGGCTCGATGGCAGCGGCATCGGTGGGATTCTTCAAGGCGTTGACAGCCGCGCCACGGATAACCGGCACTTCGTCGCCGGGGAACTTGTACTTGCTGAGCAATTCCCGAATCTCCAACTCGACAAGTTCGAGAAGTTCGGGGTCATCAACCAGGTCCACCTTGTTGAGGAATACCACGATCCGGGGCACATTTACCTGACGAGCCAGCAATACGTGCTCGCGGGTTTGAGGCATGGGGCCGTCCACCGCGGAAACCACCAGAATTGCGCCATCCATCTGGGCGGCGCCAGTAATCATGTTCTTGACGAAGTCGGCGTGACCGGGGCAATCGATGTGGGCATAGTGCCGCTTGTCGGATTCATATTCGACGTGCGACACAGCAATGGTCACGATTTTGGATGGATCGCGACGGCCCTGCTTTTCCGAGGCCTTAGCCACGGAGTCATACGAGACTGCCGAAGCGAGACCCTTTTGCGCCAGCACGGTTGTAAGTGCGGCGGTGAGGGTGGTTTTGCCATGGTCGATATGACCGATGGTGCCAACGTTTACGTGGGGCTTTTTACGTTCAAATACGCCCTTAGCCATGAGAATAAACCTCCTACGGTTAAAAACTTCCTGATTTTACCATCCAAGCGGCAGTAACCGCCCAACCAACAACCAAGTCAAGAATGCCCGTCCACCGACATTACGGATGTTGGGACAGGGCATCAGCCATCATTTTTGGCCCAGCAGCCAAGCCCGTTCCACCAGACACCCGGGTGGATTGCCTGACCTTCGCCGCAGGCCCTTACCTTGAGCCAAGGGCTTGCCCCGCGATCATGCGGCCGCGCGGGCTATCCGCTAAGCCGACAGCTACTGATGGGACTTGAACCCATGACCTCGTCCTTACCAAGGACGCGCTCTACCAACTGAGCTACAGCAGCGATGCAAAACATCTTTGCCATTTCACCAGCCGTGAGCCATACCCGACACCAACCGGCCAAAGGCAATGATCGCCACATGTGGGGCGATTTAATCATTTCGCCCGGGCCGACTAACGCGGCACCCAATCGCTGCATCCGAAGCAGGTACACCGTGCCCCGAATTCAGCCAAGCACAATAGTGTACTATCGCGGATTATTGCCTGCAACCCGATGCCGACAGGCGGGCAAAGCCGGCTGGAGGTCAGGCACAGGCCAACACCGGAGAGATAGCGCGGTTTATAAATTCCGGTACAATAGCGTTTGAGTGGTCAGTCGGGATGATAATGGCGTTTAGGACAGGCTACCAATCATCGGTCTGGACCGCGAATAATTGACACTGGTATGTGAGGCATGCCCCGGCGTGAGATGGACGGACGGGGACGTGGGGGTGGCCCGCCCATGCGACACATTCCAGTTTTTGGCAGGTCGGGAAGATGATTCTTAGTTTAATACGCGCGGTCTTTGTTCTGCTGGTGGCGGTGGTGGCCGTCTCATTTTTGTCGCAGAGCGTCAGTTCGGGCGATAACTGGCCCTACGTCCTGATGGTGATCTGCGTGGTGCTGGCTTTCGGCATCATTATCGTCGATTACCTCATTAAGCGCAAAAATCTCTCCGCCATTGCCGGGCTGTTTCTCGGCATTCTGGTCGGAATGCTGGTCACCGTGGCGCTGGACAATCTGCTGGCGCAGTTTTTTAATACTTTTTTCCCCTTTCTTTCATATCCGGTCATCACCGGCACCAAATTGCTGCTGGGGCTGGTGGTGTGTTATTTAAGCGTTTCGCTCATTCTCCAGACCAAGGATGATTTTCGGTTTGTGGTGCCCTATGTCGAATTCACCCGGGCCACACGCGGATCGCGCCCCTTTATCCTCGATACCAGTGTGATCATCGACGGCCGGATTGCCGACGTGGCCGCCACTGGAATTTTCGAGAGCCGCATCCTGGTTCCGCGCTTCGTGCTTAATGAACTTCAAACCGTGGCGGACTCCGGCGACAAACTCAAGCGCAGCCGGGGAAAGCGCGGCCTTGATGTGCTGCAAAAATTGCAATCCCTTGGGCGTATCGACCTGCACATTTGGGACGGCACACTGCTCGGGGAGAGCGGTGCCCAGGGCGTTGACCAAAAGCTGTTGCTGCTGGCGAAACAGGAAAATGGCCGCATCATTACCAATGATTTTAATCTTAATAAGGTTGCAGCGCTCCAAGGCGTACAGGTATTAAATCTCAACGACTTGGCCAAGGCAGTAAAACCGGTGGTGCTGCCGGGAGAGGGGCTTGAAGTAAGGGTGATCAAACCGGGCGAAGGCCCGCAACAGGCCGTTGGCTATCTCGATGACGGAACGATGGTGGTGGTGGAGGGCGCGCGGCAGCGGATGGGGTCGGTGGTTCGCGTGACGGTAACCAATGCGGTGCAGACTTCCGCCGGGCGCATGATTTTCGCCCGTATTGATGACGCCAATGAACGCCCTGCGGATGGGCCGGCGGCGATGTCGGCCGTCACCAAAGAATCATAAATTGCCACAGGGTGACCACGGGATACCTTGCAAAGGCAGAAACGCAATTACAACTGCATGTTTTTAATTGACTTACATATTTGCATGTTTTCACTTGCCCTCGCACCCACCTCCATGCGATAATATTGGTAGATGAGTCCTCAGCAGATGAAAGGAGGCTGAATCGTCAAACAGGGTTTGATCAGAAAAGATCAGACAGATAAGACCGCCAAGCGAGGCAAACTTTTCGTCAGCCGTTAGTTTTCATAAACCGCCATCATTTTTTTATTCGTGGCGACGAACGTGAAGTGCTTTGTAAGGCGGTTTTTCTCTGCGCCGATTTTATCTTGCCGCCTTGGACTCAAATCACCCGTTTCGTAAATCCGATCGATTCATTCCCCAGGCGTCGTGTGCGGCTGGCAAGCTGGGGCAGCCCATGGCATTCATCGCGTAACCGAATGAAACTTGCCTCGGGCACATGCAATGAGATTGCAGGCAGTCAGCACATGGCGCGGCATTCGGCCGCCAACTCGGCACGCCTCACTCGGCGGCACCAGCCAAGTATTTGCAGCAATTACTTCTTTATCGCGGGGCGATCTGGTTTGTCCGTTTTTTCCACCTTTTCGGCCGCGGGTGCAGCCATCGATTTGGCTCCCGCCGCCGCAGCAGCCGCCGCATTGGCAGGCGGATTTCTTTTGGCCAAAATGGTGGCATGAATCTCGCTGGCGGCGTCCGGATTATCTTTCAGGAATTGCCGGGCCTGCTCACGCCCCTGACCGATACGCAGGGCACCGTAACTGAACCACGCGCCCGATTTTTCGACCACATTGTCGGCAACCGCCATATCCAGTAAATCGCCATGGTAGCTGATGCCGGAATCAAACAGGATGTCGAATTCCGCATCGCGGAAAGGCGGCGCAATTTTGTTTTTTACCACTTTGGCACGCACGCGGTTACCAATGGCTGCATCACCTTCCTTAATGGTGTTGATACGGCGGATGTCAATTCGCACGGAGGAATAGAATTTCAGCGCCCGGCCGCCGGTGGTGGTTTCAGGGTTGCCGAACATCACACCGATTTTTTCGCGAATCTGGTTGATGAAAATAACCAGCGACTTACTTTTGGAGACCGCGCCGGTGAGTTTGCGCATGGCCTGGCTCATGAGCCGCGCCTGCATGCCCATCGACGCATCGCCCATTTCGCCTTCAATTTCCGCCTTGGGGATTAAAGCGGCGACGGAATCCACCACAATCACGTCGACCGCATTGCTGCGGACCAACATTTCAACAATTTCCAGCGCTTGCTCGCCTGTGTCCGGCTGACTGACAAGCAAACCCTTCAAATCCACGCCCAACCGCTTGGCCCAGGTTGGATCAAGGGCGTGTTCGGCATCCACAAATGCCGCCATCCCACCGAGCTTTTGAGCCTCCGCGATAATGTGCAGGCAAAGCGTGGTTTTACCCGAGGATTCCGGACCGAACACTTCGACAATTCGGCCGCGCGGCATACCTTTGCCGCCCAAGGCCAGATCAAGACCGATCGAACCGGTGGGGATACCTTCTACGGATAGCGAGGCATTTCCGTCAAGCACCATGATAGCGCCTTTGCCAAACGATTTTTCAATCATGGCTACCGCTTGTTTCAGGGCCTGATCCTTGGCGGGATTAGCCGGTGGTGTTTCTTTCGACATGGTGCGAGCCTCAAAAAAAAGACATACTTCGCCGAGCATTCTGGCGGATGATAAAACGGTGGCATCATACCTAACGAAACTCTAACGTCAAGCCGCTATTTTGACTCCGTGGAAATATCGGGCACAATACATTACAGCGAATTGCGCCGGCGAAGCGTGGAGATTGCGTAGCTCTTATGCTCAAACAGCACAGCCAGCTTATCGGATTCATACGCGGATGCTTCGACTTGGCCGTGGCAACAGCCGCGTGGTACGTCGCCTATGGCATCCGTTTTGGCTTGCTGCCTCACAGCAAAGGATTGCCGCCACAGCGTGATGTCATTGTTAATTTGATCATTTTCGTGGCACTCATCGCGCTATGCCTCAACGGGGCCGGTGCGTATAAACCGCGGCGCATAAAATCAATCTTTGAAGAATTGCGTGTGATACTTTTTGGCTGCGTCATCGCGTGGATGCTGCTGCTGGTGGGCATCTACAATATTGAGCACACCCGTTTCACCCGTGGCATGCTGCTGTTGCTGTTGCCGATTTCAGCGGGGCTGCTTTTGGGCGAGCGACTCTGTGCCCGAATCGCCCTGGGAACCATCCGGCGTAACGGGTGGAATTTGCGGCACGCACTGATCATCGGCTCGGGTCGATTGGCACAAAAAACACTTTTTCGCCTGCAGGAAAATACCTGGACGGGCATCCGCATTGCCGGCTTTGTAGCTGAGGAAGATTATGTGAGAGGGCATCTTCGCGGTTTGCCGATACTCGGTGGGATTGAAAACCTTCCGGCCATTATCGACACACACAGAATTGATTCCGTCTTTGTGGCAATGAACGGTCGCCACTCCCGCACCATACGGCGCGTATTAAAAATGCTGGAAGACACGGCCGTGGATGTGCGTGTGATACCCGACATTTATGGTTCGCCGGTCACGACCAATCTGTCGGTCAGCGAACTCGACGGCATGCCGATTATAAGCGTGCGTGAAAATCCGCTGGAGGGTTGGCGGGCCATCTACAAACGAACATTTGACCTTGCCGGAGCCGCTCTGGCCCTGACCGTATTTGCCATTCCCATGCTGATTATTGCCGCGGCAATCAAGCTTACCTCACGTGGCCCTGTACTGTATCGACAGCAGCGCATCAGTTTTGGCGGAAAGCCATTTAATATTCTCAAATTTCGTTCGATGGTCGTCACCGCCGAGACCGGCAGTGGTGCCACCATGGCGGTACCGAACGATCCGCGTTGCACAGCGGTAGGCAAATGGCTGAGGCGTACCAGTCTGGATGAACTTCCGCAGCTTTTCAATGTGCTGGCCGGCCATATGTCGCTGGTTGGCCCGCGGCCCGAAAGACCTGAATTGATGGCCCGGCTGCGGCGAGAGGCCCCCGGCTTTCCCATGCGGTTAAAGGTGCGGGCGGGTATTACGGGCTGGGCGCAGATCAACGGCTACCGGGGGGATACCAGTTTCCGCAAACGTCTGCAATATGATCTGTATTATGTGCACAACTGGTCGCCGCTGCTGGATATTAAAATTATGTTTATGACCATATTCCGCGGGTTTCGGCACCCCAACGCCTATTGATCTGCGCCGCCGTCGGCGCAATCTGCAGTTACACGCCCAGTTATTGCTCTCGATGGGTTCGGCATAGGCCCTGCTTGCGGCCCGGGCGCTGAAACCGGATAATCGAATATATGCAAAAGGTCGTAACCCAGATTATTCACGCCGACTGCTGCGACGCCATTTCTCGCCCTATGGCAGCACTTTTAATCCGATTGCCACCGCGTTATTGCACGCGATCCGGCGCAAAGTACGTGTAAACCAGCAAGATTATCCGTTTGCATCGAAATGCCGGCACGCACGTTGTGGAGATCATATCTTGTTATGAGCTATGAAGGCAGGATGACCGAAGATTTGGCGATGCCGGAGCGGAGGCTGATAGAGACTTCACTGCTCAAATGTTTGTTTTTGCATGGTGGCGTTATCAGGGAATTTGGCGAAGGCGAGCCTGTTGTCCAACAACTCGCGGATGAGTTTCATCTGAATGACCGACAGCGCCGCGAGACACTCAAGACAATGTATCGGAAGGAAAACCGGCGCAAAACGTCATTGCTTTGGCACCGATTGCTGTTCCGGGCCGCGACTGCGCTGGCTCGTAAAAACTTGGTATCGCGTCCGACTGAAACGTTTCGACTCACCAACCGGCGGGAGTGGATGCTTACCGAGAAGGGTTTCGATGAGGCCATCAAACTCAGCGACATTCCAATATCCAGGAAGGACTCGCTGCTGGTCGCATCCTTCGAGGTACAAGAAATCGCCCGTGCAATCGCAGAGCGGCCGAAACCAGAAAATTACAATCCTATCGACACCTCCAAAAAGACTGTCACGAGGGTTGCTAACCGCCTGCTCCGGCAACGCGGATTCCGCCAGGCCGTTGTGGAAGCATACGGGCATAAATGTGCCATGTGCGGGCTGAAGCTGGCCTCACCTGATCGCCTGTCATGGGAGGTTGAGGCTGCACATATCGTGCCCAGTTACGCCCGGGGCCGCGACGATATCTGGAACGGCGTTGCGTTATGCCGGCTGCACCATTGGGCATTTGATATCGGATGGTTGACGTTCAGCGTGGACTACCAAATTCAAGTCTCCCATGCGGTTGATCGCCTGCCGCCGGATGACGGAATTATGGGCGGCTATGAATTCATCAGGGCCCCGGCCGACAAGCCCATGGCTCTTTGTCTACCAAATCGCCGCGAGATGCATCCTGACCCGGCGGCGATACGCTGGCATAATCAGCATGTTTTCAACCGCCAGCAACGGACGTGACGACTTGGGACATTGCATCTGCGGCCAAAATATTTTCGCTACCGTGGCCGGCCCTCTGTACTCCGCCAGGTGCCAATCGACTGGTACGCTCGCAACGTGGTACTTGCACGTTGTCGCACCAAGTGCGTCCGCGCCAGCAGTTTCTGCCGCTCCCACGCCGAAGTCGGTCCGCGTACCGATTTCTAACAGGCATCAATAACGGCATTCTCGCGATCTACCCCCGCATCGGGTATCTTTACGATCCATGGACGCGGCGACGTATCGAGTTGAACTGGATGTATACAGCGGCCCTCTTGAACTGCTGCTGTTCCTCATCCGCAAAAACGAAGTGGATATTTATAATATCCCCATTGCCAGGATTACCTCTCAGTATCTCGCTCACGTTGAGGTGATCCGCCAAATCGACATCAATTTAGCAGGCGATTTCCTGGTGATGGCCGCCACGCTCATGGAAATCAAAAGCCGCATGCTCAACCCGCTGCCCTCGGCAGATGCCACAACCGACAGCGGCACGGAAACCACCATTGATCCGCGCCAGGCGCTGGTGGAACAACTGCTTCAATACAAACGCTATAAGGATGCCGCCAACGATCTTCAGCGGCGGGCGCAGACGGAACAGTTGCGGTTCAGCCGCGCTGTGCAGAAATCAACCGGTCGGGCACCGCTGGACATTGAAGATTTAAACCTGTTCCAACTCATTGATGCTTTTACGGCCATTATGGCCAGCGTCGGACACAGCGCCTATGGGCACGATGTGGTCTATGACGACACCCCCATCAGCCTGCATCAGGCCGATATCCTTGACCGCATCACGCGCGATGGCAGCATCGGCCTGCAGGACTTGTTTATCGGCCGAAAATCAAAAAGCGAGATGATCGGTCTGTTTTTGGCCACACTGGAATTGATTCGGCTAAAAAAAATTACCTTTGAACAAAATGAATCCGCCGGCCGCATCATTTTGCGTCTGCGCGATGCCGCTCCCACCGACATTCCCACCGGGGCGTCGGCACCGGCAGCCGACCAACCGGAAGTGGCCTCCGACAGCCCGATGGCGTCTCAACCGCCAGATGCGGAGCCAACCGATGCCGGGCGGTCATCCACTATCACCCAACATGAGGAAGTAATTTGAGTTCCACGTCAACGACAGAATCGTCCCCCCGCGTGATAAATTGGATGTCGGTGGCGGCGCTGGTCAGCTTTATCGCTGAACTCGCGATGCTTGCCACGCACAAAGCCACCTTGCACAAGCCACCGCCCATCAGCGAACTTATTTTGTCTTTGATGACGCTGTTTTTGGGGGCGGGAGCGGTTATTTACCGCATACGCGACCGGCAAAATATTATTCTGGGCCGCTGGCTCGGCGGCATCTGCATGACGTTGGGCATGATTGTCTTTGCGGTGCAATCGGTAAGCATCCATAAGGCGCAGGAAACGATCGAATTTCAACACATGCGGGATATCGCCAAAGCGTGCGTTTCCTACGCCCGCGCTCACGACGGCAACTACCCCGCTCATCTGGCAGTGCTGGTGCGGGATGGCCGTATTAAACTGGCCGACTTAAGCGACCCTACCAACGGCCTGGTCGCCCTTAAACTCCCCCCGGGCTGGAAAAAACTCGGCGCGAAGGAACTGGATATGGTCATTCGGCGAAACAGCGATTTTCGCTACGCGGGACGGGGACTCACCCTGTCGGCCGATGGACGCGTTACACCCAACATAAAAAAAATCATCCTGCTTTTCAAAAACTCCCAGGAGCAGATCAATGCCGGCCCCATCGCTTTTGCAGACGGCAGAGTCAGATATTTTGACGGCTTGCAGATGATCAAGGTTTTACGCCGGTGTAATATCGCTCGAAAAGAGATTGGACTGCCGCCATTATCGTTTGATCTTCCCAATCAGACCACCGCAAGCGGGAAATAATTTCCGATCGCCTGTATCATCATCGCTGCTCAATCGGCGCACGCCCAGTGCGCGGGTGCAGAGGGGTCTGTTCATTGGCTCGGCACCGGGATCACGGCTGTCGGGGAACGATTAGGATTGAGATTGTTAAATGACAATTGAACATCTGATGATCCAGATTGCACTCATCGTGGTGGCAGCGCGCATATGTGGTGCTGTGCTGCGATTGCTGGGACAGTCAGAGGTAATTGGCGAAATGCTCGGCGGCATCCTGCTCGGGCCGAGCCTGCTGGGCCTGATCGACCACGGACATTTGTTGCATTGGCTTTTTCCGCCCGAATCCATGCCCTTTTTGAATCTGCTATCCGAGCTGGGCGTGATGTTTTTCATGTTTACCGTCGGGTTGGAATTAGACCTCCGGACCCTGAAGGGCAAAGGCAAAGCTGTCATTCTGACGGGCTTGACCAGTGTCGGCGGGCCTTTTATTGCCGGTATCTTTATCGCCATTGCCCTGCTGCAGCATCCTGCCATCACCGGCAAAATTCATTCCCATATCGCATTTGTCGCGATGATGGCTACAGCACTGGGACTTAGCGCCTTCCCCGTGCTGGCCAAACGCATCCGCGACCGGGCCATGCACAAATCGGCGTTGGGCACATTCACCCTCGCAGCGGCAGCCGTGCTTGATCTTACCGGCTGGTGCGTGCTGGCACTGACCTATGATCTGGCCAAAACGCGACTTGGTGGCGGGCATACGCCGCTGTGGATGACCGGGCTTTTGGGATTGAAAACCGCCGTTCTGGCCACCGCCTATGTCGTGGTGATGATGTTTTTTGTGCGGCGTTTTCTGTGGCGTTTTCAGGCTCACTTTCAGGTAAGGGGATATGTTTCGCGCGATCTGCTGGCGCTGGCGATCTTTTCCCTTTTTATATCGGGCTTGGTGGCCAGCTCGTTGGGTATCAATCCAGTTTTTGGTGCCTTTATGATAGGGCTGATATTCCCGTCCGATGAGCAATTTGTCAGCCGTGTCACAACCAGCGTGGAAGATGTGACGCTGTTAATCCTTATGCCCATCTTTTTTGCCAGCGTCGGGCTGCATGTAAACATCGCTGAAATCAATTCGCCGGGTGCCTGGAAATTATGGCTGGCGCTTGTAGGAATTCTGTTTGCAGTCAAATTTTTCTTCAGCTTTTTGCCAGCTAAAATTTTAGCTTTGGGTTGGAAAGAGGCGTCAATCTTTGGGTTGCTGCTTAACACCCACGGCGTCGTCGAACTGGTGGTGCTGAATTTGGCATTTCAACTTCACGCCATTTCCGAACGCACGATAACGCTGGCCGTCTTTGCGCTGCTTGCCGTTACTCTGCTCTCCAGCATCGTAGCATCGCTGGTGGAATTGCCATCCAAAAGGTCCGCCATCCGCAGCGGCAGCGAGGCCAAGACCGACGATGGCAAACCGACGGCCGGGCCTGAAACGCATATCTTGGTATGTCTGGCCCAACAATCGACGGCGGTAGGACTGGTGCGGGCGGCGGTGGCATTGCTGGCTGGCCAGCCGGGCAAGCTCACGCTGCTGCAACTCGTTTCCCCCAGTACGTCTCTGGGGGTGACCGCGCAGGAAATAAAAAATCAGGATGTGACAGATATCGCCATGCGTGAAGTGGCAGAGGCCAAAGTGCCCGCCAATACCCTGTCGCTGCCCACATTGCGTATTGCAAGGGATATTACCCTTGTCGCCCAACATCATCAGGCCGACTGGGTGGTGTTGGGATCTCATCGTGGCATATTGGACCCTTCCGCCCTGGGTGGCGTGGTCGATCATGTATTAAAGCGCGCCAAAGCCAACGTCGCCATTCTGGTGGCGAAAAAATCCCAACCCATCGAGCAGGTATTGGTACCCTATCTCGGTGAAGCGCAGGATGCCGGGGCCTTGCTGGCTGCGTACCGTATCAGCCGCAGCAAAAATGTACAGATCACCATCGTGCATGTGGTAAGCCCCAAACGGGATAATACGGCCCAGCCGCTGGGTGTCGCCGCCATGGTGGAAAAATATCTGCCCAACGTGGACGGCGGCAATCAAATCCGGATGCAGGTTATTGAAAGCGACCGACCGGTGGATGTGGTATTGGAAAAGTCGCGCGATTTTGACCTCATGATCCTGGGGCTTTCGCCCCTGTGGAAACTTCGCCATAACCTTTTGGGTGCGGCACAGACATCAGTCGCACAACTCGCCGGTTGCTCGCTGTTAATTGTTCGCGCTGCCAACACCAACACGGCATCCAAACGGGACTGAAGTCCGTCCCTTCCCGCGGCGGCCATGCCAATCGGGCAACCTCTTTTTTAATCGGCATCCGTGATACAGACGGCTGGCACCCTGCTTCATACATTTGCACGGCGCATCAGCCCGCAACCCTGCCGCCGACACTCGCCAATTATTAGCGCGGTGCCCATCAGCAGCAAATGTGCACCAGTTAATCTTTTCCTTGAAGTTGGTGGTTGTCACCAACTATGTTTTGAGGGGGTGGATGTTAGAGCAATTTTGAGGAGAAATTGTTATGACATTTCACAGGAAACTCGCACTGGGGGCCGCCATGGCTGCGGCCGTGGCCATCGGGGCACAACTCCCGACGGCGCATGGGGCACTGACCGATCTGACCGGCGGTTACAACATCACTACATTTGCCTCACCGTTCACGGTGCCGGGACTGAACCAGCACATCATTCCCGGGGCGTCGGACACGGTCAGCGCTCCTGATGACATCACGGTCACGGGTACCAATGTCTTCATCGGCTGGGGCGACAATGTTGCATCGGACGGCGGTGACGGCGGCCAAAGCGTGGTGGCGCAATACTCGCTGACAGGGCAACTGCAGAATTATTACACCGTCACCGGCCACGTCGAAGGCATGGCGATGGGCGCTAATGGCATGCTGTATACGGATCAGAATGAAGATGGTAATTCGGCGTTGACGGTCATCAATACCGCCACCGGCAGTGAGGCCCGCTACGGCTATCCCAATCCGTCGGTGCATGGCGGCGGGTTTGACGGCCTGCAGTACATCAATGGCAATCTTTACGCTTCAGGTTCCAACCCTGATAACGGCGGTGACAGTGCAACCCAAGTCAACAGTCACCCCGTGATTTATCAGGTTTCGGCAGATCCCAACTCATACCCGCAAACCGCTACGGCCATGGGCATCCTGTGGGGTAATGATGCTGCGACCAACAAAGTCACCGGAGCGCCGATGTCGCTTAACGTGTTTGATCCGGATTCACTCAATCAAACTCCGACTGGGGATTTACTCCTGAGCAACGAGAGCGGCGCATCTCTCACGGACGTGGCCAATCCAGGAGCAATCAATCAGAAGGTGACATCGCTGAGCCTTTTTGATCCCAATGGCAATCCGGTCAATACGGATGACACCGGATTTGCCACCAGTACCAAAGGCACCCTGCTGGTTGCGGACGTGAAGAATAACCTTGTCTACGCCATCACGGCCAAGGCGGGTTTTACGCTGGACCAGGCATTTTCATCCGACAAAACGAACAAGAGCCTCGACATGCTCAATTTTAATACAGGCTTGGAAACCCCCATCATCACCGGCTTTGGCGGGCCTGCGGGCATCGGGTTTATTCCAGATCCAACCGTCACCCCTGAACCCGCTGGTTTTGCCCTGCTGGGAATCGGTGTGCTGACGTTGGTTGCCAAACGCCGCTCCAAAAAAGCTTAAAATTCAATAGGCCTTCACACCAACCACCGGCCCGCGAGGATATCCTCGCGGGCCTTTTTTTATTTTTTGCGCGTCCTTTCGGGTAGCCGATGCGGTTTACCCAAAAAGCAAAAGCCCCGGAGGACATCCTCCGGGGCACGTGTGTTTGATCTTAATTCCGAGCAGCACGCTGCGCTCAAGCGACGGGATTAATAATCTTCCATGCCTTCGCCACCGCCGGCTTTCTTATCATCCTTCTTCGGCAATTCGCTGATGATCGCGTCGGTGGTCAGGAGCAGGCTTGCGATGGATGAGGCATTGGTTAATGCGGTGCGTTCAACTTTGGTCGGCACGATTACACCCATCTTAAGCATGTCGCCATACTCGTGAGTAAGGGCATTGAAACCAAAATTAACTTCCTTTGATTCCATCACCTTCTGGGCCACGATGCTGCCATCGACGCCCGCGTTTTCAGATATCTGTTTGATGGGGGCATAAAGCGCCCGCTTGACGATATCCGCACCGATCTTTTCATCGCCATCGAGCTTGAGCTTATCGATCGCGCCGATCGCACGTAACACGCTTACTCCACCGCCCGGCAGTACGCCTTCTTCCACGGCGGCCCGGCAGGCATGAAGCGCATCTTCAACACGCGCCTTTTTCTCTTTCATGGCGGCTTCAGTCGGGGCACCAACTTTGATCACCGCTACGCCACCGGCCAGCTTGGCCAGTCGCTCCTGAAGCTTTTCACGGTCGTAGTCGCTGGTGGTGCGATCAATTTCCGTCTTGATCTGCTCAATGCGGCCCTTAATCGCGTCGGTTTTGCCAGCCCCTTCAATAATGGTGGTGGCTTCCTTCTCAACCGTGACCTTCTTGGCCCGGCCCAGATCCTTGAGTTCCAGCGATTCAAGCGAGATGCCCAACTCTTCAAAAATCGCCCGGCCGCCCGTGACGATGGCAATGTCTTCCAACATTGACTTGCGCCGATCGCCAAAGCCCGGGGCTTTCACGGCCACCACCTTGATGGTGCCGCGCAGTTTGTTGATCACCAGCGTCGCCAGTGCTTCGCCTTCAATATCCTCGGCAATAATCAGCAGCGCCTTGCCGGCCTCCGCCACTTTGCCCAGGACTGGCAGCAAATCTTTGATCGAACTGATTTTCTTTTCGTGGATAAGGACGTAGGCATCTTCAAACTCGGCCGTCATGGTTTTGGGATCGGCAAAATGCGGGCTGATATAACCCTTGTCAAATTGCAGCCCTTCCACCAAATCAACCGTCGTCTCCAACGATTTACCTTCCTCAACGGTGATAACACCGTCTTTGCCAACCTTGTCCATGGCGTCGGCAATCATCTGGCCGATCTGAGAATCCTGATTGGCGGAGCTGGTACCCACCTGGGCAATTTGTCGGGAAGATTCCACCTTGGTGGAAATCGTGCGGAGATGGTTGATGACCGCCTCGACGGCAGCTTCAATACCACGCTTCAGCAAGGTTGGGTTGGCCCCTGCCGTGACATTACGGAGGCCTTCATCATAAATCGCCTCGGCATACACAGTAGCCGTCGTGGTGCCATCGCCTGCAACTGTGCTGGTTTTGCTGGCGACTTCCTTGACCAACTGGGCACCAAGGTTTTCAAACGGATCTTCAAGTTCAATTTCCTTGGCTACCGTCACGCCATCCTTGGTGACCGTCGGGCTGCCGAAGGATTTTTCAATGACCACATTGCGGCCGGAGGGGCCTAACGTGACTTTTACGGCCTGCGCCAGGGTTCGCACGCCACGGCGGATTTTTTCGCGGGCCTGCGTATCAAATTCAATCATTTTCGCGGACATAATTTCTCCTAAAATTTCAATGTTGCATGTTGAACACCGGGCAGCCCGCCAGACGGCGGTGCCCTGTTATCGGCGGCAATATTATTCCAATACCGCCAGGACTTCACTCTCACCGACAATCAGCAATTCTTCGCCGTCAACCTTTATTTCAGTTCCGGCATAGCTGGCAAAAATCACCTCGTCACCCTTTTTGAGTTGGCACGCGGCGCGCTCGCCGTTATCAAGCAGTTTGCCATCGCCCACCGCGAGCACCTTACCACGCTTCGGCTTTTCCTTGGCAGAATCCGGCAGCACGATGCCACTCTTGGTCTTGGATTCAGCTTCAACACGCTTGATGAGAACCTTGTCGCCGAGGGGCCGAACACTTGCACCCATTTTGTTAACTCCTGCTATACGCAAAAATCCATCCCCGGACATCACCATGGTGCAGCCAGCGACGATCGGCATCCGGGCCATACCGCGTCTTTCACCGTGCGCTGCACGGCCCAATCCATTGCAAACGGCGTACCGCAGCCGGAAGCGCACCCCACATTAAACCTATAAATATCTTTTTTATAAATACTTATACGTTGTTCATATACTTCCAGTCCAACTAGAGCCAGCGAATTTATTCCTGCCAAACCGCGTTGATATCCTTTGCCCCACTGCCGCGTTGGCAGCGTAGCACGCGGGCTGTCGTCGTGCCGCTGTCCGTCATAAGTTTCGTTATTACGATTAATTTAAGCCGCACAGCACCTGAAAAATCATCGGCCGGCGATTTATGGTGGCAGGTTTTACGGGCACCGACACCGGGCAAGATTGGGGCCATGTGTTTTAGCGAACGGCCGCGCCCCTGATGCGGTGAATGAAGCGATTTTGCACCGTCAGGATCGCGGGGTACCGCACACCATGCAAAAACATTTTCAATGCGGTATTTTGTGCAGGTATGAATGTGCAGGTTGCCGACACGCCTGTCGTCCGCCGACCCATAGCCATCCTGCCGGATTCGCTGATTAACAAAATCGCGGCCGGTGAGGTGGTGGAGCGTCCGGCGAGCGTAATTAAGGAATTGGTGGAAAATTCCATCGACGCCGGGGCCACGCGCATCAGCGTGGTGATTGAAAACGGCGGGCGGACCATGATGCGCGTAACCGACAACGGCTGCGGAATGGCCGACGCCGACGCACGCTTGGCGTTTGCACGGCACGCAACAAGCAAAATTGGCGATGTGGGCGATTTGTTCAGCATTCAGACCCTTGGCTTCCGGGGCGAGGCATTGGCCTCGGTGGCGGGTGTCAGCCACGCAACGCTGATCACACGTCGGCCAGCCGACAGTGGCGGTATCAGGCTGGAGGCGAGTGAAAGTGTGGTCGGTGAACCAACGCCCTGCGCCGCGGCTGTGGGGACAACCATAGAGGTACGCGATTTGTTTTACTGCGTGCCCGCGCGACGAAAATTTTTACGCAGCGACTCGACGGAATTTGGTCACATACACGACATGGTGCTGCGGTCGGCGTTGGCCTTTCCTGAAATTGCCTTCACCTTGGAACACAATGGGCGTAAGGTGCTGGAATTACCCCCCACCGCTGACGCGGCGGAGCGGATCGCCGCCGCCTTGGATAAAGATCTGCGCGGCCGGTTAATGGCGATCGATCACGAGGGTGATACCGCCCGCGTGACGGGTTTTATTGGCTTACCGGAGGTGGCACGCGGCACCAACCGGCATCAATTTATTTTTCTTAATGGCCGGTATATCCGCGACCGCAGCATGCTCCATGCGATGAAGGAGGCGTATCGTGGCCTGATTGACCCGCATCAGCATCCCGTCGGGATTATTTATGTGCATATGGATCCGGCGGCCTTTGATGTGAATGTCCATCCGCAAAAAATCGAGGTGCGATTTCGCGACGCCAACACTCCATTTCGGCTGGTGCTTGGTGCCCTGCGGCAAAAACTGCTTCAGACCGATCTTACGCGCCCCGCCGTTATTGCGACCAGGCAGGATGATGGCGGTGTTTCACCGGTGCGGCCATCCGCTCCGGCGCAGCCGAACAGTCTCGATGAGACGCGGCAGGTGCTGGCTGAATTTTTCCGCCAGCCGCCCATTGAGCCGCAGCCCGCGTTGCCCATCCACCGCATGGAGAATAATGCCGCCAACTCGACAGGCGCAGCCGGTGCCGTGCATCCATTGACGGCCCGACCGGCCGAAAAAATTTCGACCGCACCGGATGGCGACGGGCCGGCAGAGCGCGCGAGTCCACAGACCCCGCTGCGTCCCATGACCAAATTTGTGCAGTTGCACAATCGGTACATCGCTGCCGAGGATGATCAGGGGATCGTGCTGATTGACCAGCACGCACTTCACGAGCGCATCTTGTATGAAGAATTACTCGGGCGCGTAAGGGGCGGCCCGCTGGAATCGCAGCGACTGCTGCTGCCGGTCATTGTGGAAGCCAATGAACGGCAAACATCCAATCTGGATCGGGTGCGGCCGACATTGGAAAAGATCGGCATTGAGATTAACCGTTTTGACGCCCAAAGTTTGGCGGTGCAGGGTTTGCCACCACTGTTGGCCCGGCTCGACGCCTACGCCTTTATCCGATCGCTGCTGGATTATCTCGATGAGGCAGACCGCACCATCGGCGATGAGGAACTGCTGCACGAAATATTGGATATGGCCTCATGCAAGGCGGCGATTAAGGCAGGTGATGCACTAACCACAGCCGAAATTGAAGCGCTTTTGGTGCGTCGGGAGGAAATAGATCGATCCAGCAACTGTCCGCACGGAAGGCCGACAACCATCCGCCTGAATTTTGCCCAACTGGAAAAGCAATTCAAGCGGCGCTAACCGCGTGTGTCGCTGCGTTATTTGTTGCTTGCAGCATGTATCCACGCCGGTTTGGGACCGAATATTTCTGCCCTTCCCATAGTGAAATCTGGATGCCCGAGGGGTGCAATAAGCTCCCGTGTGCGGGCACTGAAGGGTTTTATGGCAATAACCGTGGCGATGTGATGCTGGCGAAGGAAACGGCGCAACCGTTGGGCGTAATGCCCGCACAGTGGGCCGCGTGAAAGCCACGTCTGCACCAGCGGGCTTTTTGCGTAGGTACCGGGCACCGTGCCGGTATAGCCGTCCACCATGGAAAATGCGAAATGAGCTTCCACCTGCCACAGCATGCTCCAGCCGCGATAGCCAAAGGGAAAAATCAGTACGCCATTCTGGTGAGCCAACTGCGGCGAAAAGGTCGCATCGGCAAATATCCGGGGGGTATGAAAATGCGTTTTCCAATATCCACCGGCAGTATTAGGTAATAGACATATGATGGCAGCGATGGCTGCACCGATGCGCCATCGCCGCGGCGTTTTCCCATTGGCCAGCCACATGGTCACCAGCAATGAAAGCAGAATCCCAGCATAAAACATTAGTCGGCCCGGCAGGGCTTTTTGAATCACGGGCAGCCGACTGATAAATAGCCATGGCAGCGGCACCGGTAACTTTTGATCAAGTGTATGAAGTTGCGGCCCCAGCGCCAGCAGCAGTGTGAGTATCAGCATAATGGCGACCCACTTTTGCCCTGGCTGATTCCAGGTGCGCCACCACGCGACGGCGACCATGGCAACCAGCGGCAACCCCAAATAGGCACCTTGCTCGGCATCGCTGCGCTGACCGGCAAATAAATGCCACAGGGGCGAAAGCCATGTGCTGCCCAACCAAGTTGTGTAGGTTGGCACAATTAAATTCAGCGGATCGACTGAGTAAACACCGGCGCTCCATAACTTTCCGCCGGTATATCCAGTAATCAGAGATGGGCCGGCCAGCGCCAGTATGACAATAGCCATAACAGCCAGTGCGATGGCGGCATCCCGCGCCGCCGGGATCAGGCGGCAACGCAACTCCGGTTGCATAAACCATACCATGCCAAAACCCACTGCCCCCAGCATGACGGCGGTAGCGAAGAATTCGGTCGATATGCCAAAAAGCAGCAGCCACAAAATAAAGCTGACAGTTATGCAGGCGCTGCATGATATTTTATTGTTCACCCGGCGCAGCACCATCCACGCCAGCAAGGGGATGGGAAAAAGCATGGCGCAATGCAGATGGTTTAATAATTGCCGAAATTCATAACTGGAAAAGCCCACCACAAAACCGCCAAAGAGCGCCGGCCAGAAACGGCTGCACCATTCACGGCACAATTCAAAGGTGCTCCAAGCCAATAATACCGGCGAAAGCAGCACCGCCACGTTATAGGCGGTAACCGCGCCGAAGGTGGCCGTCACTGGTGAAAGCAGCAGCGCCGGAGTGGGGATGCTGGTCGTCCAAAGCATATTTGACCCCGTCGGCCACCATATTTGTCGTGACATCAACGGATAAAGACCGTGAGCGACCGAGTGTGGCCACCAAGCCATGTACCATAGGAAGCTGCACACATCGGCGGTATGGTTTCCTATTACGTATCCGGGACCACGCAGTGGCGGAAGCAGAAGGATCACCGCCAGCCCCAGATATCCCAGCAACGCGGCAACTGATTGCAGCAAAAGCCGATGTTTCATTCAGCAGCCCGCCGACGGCGACCAAGCCTTGGCCAGCCAAGGTCATCGCCACGCCATGCACCGATAGCGGCAAGCAAATTGCCCCCCCACCAACCGGCCAGTGCAGCACCGGTCAGTATGCCACCAGCGAGAACCGAAGCGGCCCCGGCGGGCGAGTGTTCAATCGTGCTTATAACGCTGGCAATGCGAAACTGGATGAGGACATGGCCCGAACGATTGCGAAGGGCATTGAGCCCCAACCGAAGCACCGCCCCGCCGACTATCAAGGCGAAAAGTAAAATCGTCTGCAGCCGGGCGGCGAGCATGGCCTGCCGTCGGACCCACGCATCGGTCGAACGTGATGCGAGCAGCAGCCCCGGCACGACGGGAAGCAGAAAGCCCAACCCGAATGCCGCCATCACCAAATGGCGGGCGCGCCGCGACGGGTTGATATTGGAGGATAAATTGCCGGTTGATTGCATCAAACCTCCCACGATTGCACGGTGCAACGCTGGCTGGAAAGTTTATCCGATAGTCATGTGGAAGGGCATGTCAGACGGGTATGGCCATTTTTCCGGGCGGAGATGAAATCGTCCAAACATTGCCGAGCTACGGCGTTTCATGGTACCTTGCGGAAGAGCCTGCGAGGGTGAATACACTCGCGATATAAGGAGTCTGTCCAATTGAAAATGGCCCCGCCCCATCGGATCGATATGCACGATCCATTTGCTGCCACGCGGTTACAGCATTAGGATTCTAAGCATGGAAAAGCAAACCCATGAAGCTGGCAACGACCCCCTTGCGCCCCTGCGGGAGCAAATTGATCAATTGGATCATCAAATCGTATCGATCCTGAATCAGCGGGCGCGCATTGTGGTGGAAATTGGCAAGGTGAAGCAACATTCCAACTCGCCGATCTATGCGCCGGACAGGGAAAAAATAGTGCTGGAGCGCGTCCGCCGGGCCAATCGGGAATCGGGTGGCCCCCTGCCCAATAGCTGCATTGAGGCAATTTATCGCGAGTTGATGTCGGGCAGTTTCGCATTGGAAAAACCCTTGCGGATTGCTTTTTTAGGCCCGAAGGGAAGTTTTTCACATCTGGCGTCCACCAAAAAATTCGGCGCATCGGTGGAACATGTGCCGGTGGCGGACATCAATGGTGTATTTGATGAAATTGCCCACCACCACGCGGATTTGGGATTGGTACCCATTGAAAATTCCACCATCGGCGGCATTGTTGAAACAATGGACGCCTTTGTAGAACACCGCTCGGTGACGATTGTGGCCGAGGTACTTATTTCCATCCATCATCATCTGCTGGCACAATGCGACGCATCGGAAATAAAGGTTATTTACAGCAAGCCGGAGGTGCTGAATCAGTGTCGCCGCTGGCTGGCGGAAACGCTGCCCGAAGTGCCGCGTGTGGCCGTTGGCTCAAGCAGTAAGGCGGCTGAAATGGCGCAGCATGAACCGCATGCGGCGGCTATCGGCTCGGCGCTGGCGGCGGAACTCTACAACCTTAAAGTGCTTTTTGCCAATATTGAAGATAATGCCGACAACGTTACCCGCTTTCTGGTGGTGGGTCGTCAGGCAGCCAAACGCACGGGCGACGACAAAACATCCATTATTTTTACCACATCGCACAAAAGCGGGGCCTTGGTGGATGCCCTGGATGCCTTCCGACAATATGGTATCAACCTGACAAACATTGCCACGCGGCCCAGCCGGTCCGGACCTTTTGAATATTACTTTTTTGTTGATTTTGGCGGCCATCATACCGACGAGCCGGTGGCCAAGGCGATTGCCCAGGCCAAAGCGCATTGTCTGCAGATGTTTATGCTGGGCAGTTTTCCGCGAGCAGTGGAAATTCTATAGCCTGTGTGGACCCCACAGCCAACGCGGCAGCACCGATATCGGGTGGCGAAGGGCCGCAGGCTTTGACGCCCGCAGATAATTGGTTTCAAATGCGGGGGTACAGGCGGCGGTATGCCGCTCAATTTGGCAGGCCCAAGTGCCGGGAGGTAACGTGGTACAGGAAAATATCGAATCCGTCCTGCATGAGCATCGGCTATTTCCCCCGCCGGAGCGGTTTTCGGCACAGGCGCGCATCGGCAGCCGTGCGGAATACGAAAAGCTTTATCGTTGGTCAATCGATCATCCCGACGAATTTTGGAACCAGCAGGCGAAGGAATTGGCGTGGATAAGGCCATGGAAGCAGGTGCTCGATTGGAGCCAACCACCGTTTGCCAAGTGGTTTGTTGATGGACAACTCAACGTGGCCGCCAATTGCATAGATCGGCACGTTGCAACCCGGGGTGATGCACCTGCGATTATCTGGGAAGGTGAACCCGGCGACAGCAGAACGCTAACCTACCGCGAACTTTTGGTGGAAGTGTGCAAGTTGGCCAACGGGTTAACAAAACTGGGTGTTAAGTCCGGCGACAGGGTGGCGATTTACATGCCCATGACGCCCGAGGCGGCCATAGCCATGTTGGCCTGCGCGCGAATCGGGGCTGTTCACACCGTGGTTTTTGGTGGTTTTGCCGCCGAGGCATTGGCCGATCGCATCAACGACGCCCAAGCGGCGGTAGTCATTACAGCCGATGGCGGCTGGCGCCGGGGAAAAGTGGTGGAGCTTAAGGCCAATGTGGATGCGGCCCTGGCCAAGACGCCGGGCGTCCGCCATTGCGTGGTCCTTAAACGCACCGGTCGGCCCGTGACTATGCAACCGCAGCGGGACATCTGGTATCACGAATTGATCGCCGATCAGAATGATCAATGCCCGGCTACACCGGTCGACAGTGAACATATGCTTTTCATTCTGTATACCAGCGGCACCACGGGCCGTCCAAAGGGGGTGGTGCATACATCGGCGGGATACCTGCTCGGGGCTTATTTAACATGCAAATATGTTTTTGATCTGCGGGCTCAAGATGTGTATTGGTGCACCGCCGACGTGGGTTGGGTGACGGGGCACAGTTACATGGTTTACGGCCCACTTGCCTGCGGCGCAACGGTTGTCATGTATGAAGGTGCACCCAACCATCCGGGGCCGGATCGGTTCTGGCAAATAATAGAAAAATATCGGGTAAGCGTGTTTTATACTGCGCCAACCGCCATCCGGGCGTTTGTGAAATGGGGTGATGAGCACCCGAAGGCACATGATTTAAGTTCGCTGCGACTGCTCGGTACCGTGGGTGAACCCATTAATCCCGAAGCATGGATGTGGTACCACCAGGTGATTGGTGGTGGACGCTGCCCCATCGTTGATACATGGTGGCAGACCGAAACCGGCTGCATCATGTGCACACCGTTGCCGGGGGCCATTCCCGCCAAACCCGGCAGTTGCACACTGCCCTTTTTTGGCGTGGATATGGCGGTGGTGGATTATCAAGGCAAGGAAGTGCCACCCGATGTGGGGGAATTTTTAGTCATTCGCAAGCCGTGGCCGAGCATGCTCCGAACCATCTATGGCGACGATGCCCGGTATGTGTCGCAATACTGGTCGCAGATCAAACCTTATTACTTTACTGGCGATGGTGCCCGGCGCGATAAAGATGGCTATTTCTGGGTCATGGGTCGCGTCGATGATGTGGTTAATGTGGCTGGCCATCGGCTCGGAACCATGGAGGTGGAAAGCGCCATTGTAGCTCATCCGGCCGTGGCAGAGGCGGCGGTGGTTGATCGGCCGGACGAAATCAAGGGCCAGGCCCTGTGCGCTTTTGTCACACTCAAGCAGGGCCATACGCCTTCGGATGAACTCAAACATGCGATCCGCGCCTGGGTGGTAAAGGAAATCGGGGCCATCGCCCGCCCCGATGATGTACGTTTTACGGATGGCTTGCCGAAGACGCGATCGGGCAAAATTATGCGGCGGCTGCTGCGGGATATTGCCGCAGGAAGAACTTCCGCTGGCGATACCAGCACACTGGAAGATTTTTCCGTTTTGGCAAAGCTGCGGGAAGAATCGGAATAGAGCCGAAACCCAGTTGGAATGGTCAGTGCCACGCTCCCGGGGAAATTGCCGGCTGCAACGCGCGTTCCCGCTGATATAATATTTCCCATGCGAAGATGCTGGTCTATTAATGCCGGGACCACGACGAAGAGTGCGGCAACCTTACTGCTTATATGCAGCTTGGCGGGCTGTGGCTACACCATCCATGAATTTCCGGCGCCGACGCGTGCCCCGTTTCTGGGCCGCTATGCACAAAGGCATTATTTTCAGGTGGCCCACGCCATCCCTCTGCAAGCAGGAGGTATCCACGGGTATCAATGGGTCATTACGCATGGGCCGCCGGCACTGTCGTATGAATATGACCGCAACAGCCAGCAGCGATTCAGCTATCCACCGCGCCATGATTCTGATGGTTCCATTTCCTTTACCGACAACTGGCGGCTAAACCAGCCCGATATCCACAACATGCAGGTAGACCGGTCCAACCAGGACGCGAATGATTATGCCCAGGAGCACATCCAGCCCGCGCTGCCGTCACATTCCATTCGCACAGACGATGACGATGGCGACCACAACCGGTACAACCGTCAGCGTACCGATGGAGGATGTGCGGCACCATCGATCGAAAGCCCCGGTGAAAATCATCTGATGCCCGGTACTGTTCTTCGCGTCTCGGATGTGGAGGTATACCGGCATGAAATTCTGGTCCGGGGCGATTTAATGGGAATATATTCCTTCGGCCGGCATGTCCGAATATTAATCAGCGCCTCACAGCAAACGTTGCCATCATGGGCGAATATTTTGAAGCGGTTGCGTTATTACCTTGTGGCGATACCCAGGCCCGCACCCAGATTGCGTCCAGCTACGCACGTTCGCATTGTTGCCACCCCATCGGTGGTAATACCGGCCGGTGGCCCGGTCGGCCCGATGACCGGGCACAGGCCATCTGCCCGGAAGTGACAAAAAAAGGGCGACTCGTCAGAGTCGCCCTGCCATATTGCTTCGGTTGACAGCAAGCTCTCAGGCTTGCACGCCAAATTCATAATTGGTTCTCTGGTAAAACATCTGGCCCGGAACCAGCAGCGTGGAGGGAAATTTAGGTTCATTCGGAGAATCCGGATAGTGCTGCGTCTCAAGTGTGATCGCCCCATGGCGTGGGTAATATCCGCCAATCCCTTTGATATTCCCCGTGAGGAAGTTGCCGGTATAAACCTGAATCCCCGGCTGCGTGGTGTAGCACCGAATGTAGCGGCCGGTGGTCGGTTCGCTAAGCACAGCCGCAAGTGCCAACTTTTTCTCATCCTGATTGCGCAGGCACCAGTTGTAATCATATCCGTAGGGGAGTAAATCGAAGTTGGCCTTCGATCCCTTCGGGAAATGCTTAATGCGGCTGCCGACAATCATCGGCTTGCGGAAATCCAATGCCGTGCCCGCCACCGGTGCGATGACTCCCGTTGGAATGAAATATTGGTTGGTGGGGGTGTAGTAATCGGCATTGATCATCAATTCATGCCCCATCGCACTGGTGCCGGGGCCAAGCAGATTGAAGTACGCATGATTACACATGTTGATTACCGTGGGCTTGTCGGTCATGGCGCGGTAGTGAACTCTGATGGTATTGTCATCGGTGAGCACATAGGTGGCGTTCACTTCCAGATTACCCGGGAAGCCGTTTTCACCATTGGGGCTGAAGAGTTTGAAGCGGATGCCCGGCATGCCGACTTCCGTAACCGGTTCAGCATCCCAAACCTGCTGATCAAATGCATGCGGACCGCCGTGAAGGGTGCATGGGCCATTGTTCAAGGGCAGATGATAGGTTTTGCCATCGATGGTGAACTGCCCGTGATTAATGCGGTTGGCATATCGGCCGATGGTGGCTCCAAAGTAAGGATCCATCGCATGCGGGCGGGCGTAGTCGGCCAGATTGTTGAAGCCCAAAATCACATCGCCGAGCTTTCCTTTGCGGTCCGGTACGATGATGCGCTGAAACCGGGCACCGTAGGTGATCATCTGCACCACCATGCCGTGCGAATTGGTTAGCGTGAACTGATCAACTTTTGTGCCATTGGGCAAGGTGCCGAAAGGCTTTTTATAGCACGCCAGCTTTTTCGGCATCGACATGGCCGAATCGCCCGACATGCTGCTGCACCCTGTCATAGCAAGAGCCGCACCGGCACTGGTCGCAGCAAGAAATGTGCGACGCGACACCGCACCAACTGAAAACTTCCCTTTTTCAGACGCCATGGCAAACCTCCGTCAGCAAAAAAACATCAACCCGATGGCGAGAATATATGCGGCAGCCATATTCTCGGCAAGTGATGGCCAGGCAACACGTGCAATATGGGCGTTGCCATCTTTCCAAGCGGAGGTGAAATCACCAAAAAATAGACGATTGGCGGTGTTTGCCCGGGGGCTTCCTGAAGCGCCCAAGCAGGTGAGGACACTCGCAGTCTCAAGAATGCCCAAAGAATGGCCGGCCCGCAACTAATACGAATTCGGGCTGGGATGATAATTGACAAACCGCGTGCTTTCCGAAAGAAAGGTAAGCGTCACGGTGTCGCACGGGCCATTACGCTGCTTGGCAATAATCAGTTTGGCTTCATTGATTTTATCCGGGTTCTCCAAAGCCCAATCCTCATCCCCTCGATGCAATACCGATTCGCGATGCAGCAGCATCACCACATCGGCATCCTGTTCAATACTGCCTGATTCCCGCAGGTCGCTGGTACGCGGCAGACGCTTGTCCTTTTCCGATTCACGATTGAGCTGCGACAGACATATGACCGGTAAATCCAACTCCCGCGCCAGCGCTTTGATGCTGCGACTGATGGAACTGATTTCCTGCTGGCGGCTCTCTTCCCGAGGCGCTTCCATTAACTGGAGATAATCAATGACAACCATCTCGATGCCCTGCTGCTGCTTTAAGCGGCGGGCCTTGGAGCGTAAATCAAGCGCTGTAAGGCCGGGGGTATCGTCAATGAATATTTTTCCCTCTGATAGTTCGCCGACCGCCATGGTCAATTTTGTGCGGTCATCCTGCGACAGTGCTCCCGATCGCAGCTTGTGAGAATCTACACCACTACGGGCACAGAGCATACGCTGGGCGAGCTGCTGCTTGGACATTTCCAGGGAAAACACCAGCACCGGCTTATGCAGATCAACACCCACGTGCTCCACAATGTTCATCGCCAGCGCGGTTTTGCCCACGCTGGGCCGCGCTGCAATGATGATCATTTCGCCGCGCTGAAAGCCGCAGGTGAGGTTGTCGAGTTCAACATACCCCGAACCAACGCCGGTCAAATGCTCTCCCGTGTGACGGTCAAGCATTTCAAATGTTTCCTGCAAAACATCTGAAAGCGCCGCGGCATTGCCGCTGATTTTCTGCTGCGCCAGATCAAAAACGCGCTTTTCTCCGCGGTCAAGAATCAGTTTGGCTTCATCGGCTGCCTGGTAGCAGTCAGCAAGCGTGCTGGTGCAAACCGATATTAACTGCCGTAGCAGGGCTTTATCCCGGACAATCCGCGCGTAATACGCCGCATTGGCGGCCGATGGAACCGTATCAATCAGCGATTGGATATATTCCGTGCTGACCTGCTCCATCACACCGTTTTTAGCAATTTGATCCAGCAGCGTGACCGCATCAATGCCTGTGTTCATCTCAAACAGGGCCAGAATTGCCTGGAATACAATTTGGTTCTGGCGAGAGAAAAACACATCCGGCTTGTCAATAATCATGCAGACGTCCCCAACCACCTGGGGGTCAATCAGCATCGATCCAAGCAACGACGCCTCGGCGTCTGGATCGTGCGGGGGTATGCGGTCCAATTCCTGTATTGCCTTGCCGCTCTCCATGGGGCGGGCGCGACTGGTTCTAACTTCCATAATGGCTCCTTCCAGTTTGCGGCGGATCCGCGATTACCAGAAGCGTAACAAAAACTGGCTCAAAGGTTAATCGACGCGCCAGCGACAGGTTATCCACTGGCTTTCCACAGGGACGATAGGTGCCTGGCAGGTACTCACCATGATCACAATGGGCCACCAATGGCCCAATAAAGGGGTGAAGGCGCAGAGCCGAGGCGGAACGCCAAGTCGGCATGAAGATTCATGCAAAGCCCACTTGGCCTCGGCGGTTTACCGCGACATGGGGCGTACCGTAGTGCAAGCCGCCGGTTGGTGCCCTACTGCACCGGCTTCAAAAAGCGCGGGTCCATATGGGGTGCAAAGCCATTGGGTCGGCCCACCTCTGAAACCAGTGATCCATCGACGACAAACCCTGCAAAGGAACCCGTGAGAATTTCAAAATACGCGTAACTGCCCGCCGCCAGCGACTTGTTGCTGGTACCCAGAAACAGGGCTTGAATCTTCACACCCGGCTTAACAATGCCCTTAATCCGCACCGAATAGGCTCCAGGATGCTTGGCCCAATCGGCAATGGTCGGAGGATCGAAGGGCAAATCACCCGGAAAATCGAGATAGTAATTCGCCCAGCGGCTGGCGGGCAGTGGATGAAAAAGCCCTTTGCCATGCGTCGGGCGCGACCATATCAACAGAGGCCGTTGCACCACATAAATCTGGCCCCGCTTGTAGGCTTGGGCAAAAGGAGATGACCGCACCGGCTGATTATCGCTGCTGCATCCCGTCAGCAAACCCATCACCACCGTAGCCATAATGGCCAAACCAATCGAAAGCGTCTTAAATTTCATTGCCGATCCTTCTGCAAACGCATCAACACCAGTTGGAAATGTTACCTCAAAAATTCTGTCAAGTCGCTGGTGCGCAGCGCACCGTTCGACTTGTTGCAGCATGGCACACCCGCAAAACCCCATTGTCCTGACGTAAAACCAACCCATCAAATGGATCAACATCCGCCACAAGGCCGTGGATCAACGTACCCCCGCACTCCACCGAAACCCTTTGCCCCAACATGTCGCACCGTGCCTTCCATTGGGCGGCGACGAGATTTTTGTCCGGCAGCGGGGAAAGCCAACGCTGCAAACCGGCCAGCAATTCCGTAGCCAGCGTCAACCGCGATACCTCGCCACCGCACGCCATGGCCAATGATACCGCCTGCTGCGCAAGTTCTGGAGGAAAACTCGACTGGTTTACATTTATTCCAATGCCGATCACCGCCAAATCCGACCCGGTGGCCGCAGGCTTTTCAATTAGTATTCCCGCCACCTTACGACCCGCCAGCAGGATGTCGTTGGGCCATTTGACGCGGCACTCCATCGGCAAACTTTGTGCGGTACGCTCAATGGCATCAACAGCCGCCAACGAAACCGCCAACGCCAGAAGATCATGCCCGGCACCGGATATCTCCAGGAGTAAACTTAATAACAAATTGCAATTCGCCGCCGAGTTCCATTGGCTGCCCTGCCGTCCCCGGCCCGCCGACTGATGGTTGGCCAGAACCACCAGCGGCCCTCTGTCACCCTTCTGAGCCATCCCCATGCAGATGTCGTTGGTGCTTTTGATGCTTTCATAAGCAAGCACCTGCAGCCTGGGAAAAATGTGCCGACGACGCGTTTCATCCTCCAAAAGAGTCTGAAACATCGCCCATGGCGGTTCGGCAAAATGCTGATCGAGTGCATGGCGTGAAGGATTCATGGTTTGCCGTCATCCACGTCAAGGCCAATATCTAATATGGGAGCAGAGTGCGTGATGGCACCAACACTGATACGGTCCACCCCGGTACGGGCATAGTCGGGCAGGTTTTCCAGATTGATACCACCGGAGGCCTCGAGCCGCGGTTGCCGATTGGCAGAGAGCCGATCCCGTTCCTGCACGGCCCGCCGCACCTCTTTGGGGGACATATTGTCCAGCAAAATAAAATCCGGGCCGCCGATAATGGCATCGGCCAGTTGTTCCAGCGAATCAATCTCCAGCCACATCGGCATGTTGGGCGGCAGCGCCTGGCGCAGATGCCGCACCACGTCAGCCAAAGGCATGGGGGTCGGAAATCGGCGGGCCAGTGCCACAAGGTGATTATCTTTAAGCATTACACCGTCGAAAAGCGCCATCCGATGGTTGACGCCTCCCCCGCAGCGGACCGCATATTTTTCCAATACTCGAAACCCCGGCGTCGTCTTGCGGGTGTCGCAGATGGCGGGCGTTCCCGGTATGGTTGAATGGCGCGCGGCACAGTCGACATATGCCCGCGTTAACGTGGCAATGCCGGAGAGGCGCGAGAAAAAATTCAGCACCACGCGCTCGGCGCTAAGCATCCGCTGCACCGGGCCGGATATCGCCCCCACCCTGCATCCCGCCGATACCTTCTGGCCGTCCGACATCAGCGGTTTATATATGAGTTCTTTAGAATAATGCCCCAATATTTCCGGTATTAAAAACGAACCGGCCAGCACGCCGTCCTCACGCGGCACCAAATAGGCGCTTGCGTGCCAATGCGGGTCGATGGAAAGTTCTGTCGTCGGGTCGCCTCCCGGCCCGGTACCTTGCCCGATATCTTCGGTCACTGCCAAGCCAATGAGTTCGCGGATGTGAGCGTCCATTGGCGGCGAATGCAATGGGGCGAAATCTCCGTTCATTCCATGATTGTAACCCGCCGAATAAATTCAGTGGGTTTTTGTGTAACCAGTCTGGTTGCGAATATTCCCGCCTCGAGAGTGGTGGCAAAAGGAGCATTGAGAAAGCAGACCGAGGAAACATTCGGCCACGGGTCCCTGCAACGGCGATACTCCAGTAAATAGCCACCGGCTTGCCGATGGTTGATGCATTGGCTCATGGCGGATAGACCGCAATACACGGTGATGGGTTTTGCATGCGTACAAACACCCGGCGAGCCCGGTGCGATGTTCTTTATTTTGTTATATTGGTTTTATAATCCTCTCCGACGCTCTTCTACAAAAGTCAAACACGATAAAGGTGGGGGATGTCGGTAGACTCCATCCACGCAACAGCGGGCATCCTCGGCTGTTAAATGTGATAGATAGACCATCGATGTCGTTGGGCAAAGTCGGCCCAGTCAATCAGTGCTGCATTGCGTGGCAACCGGGGGCACCGAAGGGCTGTCTTCCGGTCTGTTGGTAATATGTTGATAAGTTGACGTTTATGGCAGCCTGTGTCCCCGTTTTTATGTCCAGATAGTGTTATCTCCCTTTATTTTGCTGTGTTCCCGGCCAACACAAACCGCCCAAGACAGGCCGACCCATTTACCGCCCGACAGGTTATACACATGAAGAAAAACCTGTGGATAAAACCATAACATATTATAAATAAACGTTTTATGTGTATTGATATCCAGTGTGTTAACGCGCGTGACAGCCCCTACTGTTACGACGACGATTTATAAATCTATTAGGGCAACGAGCCAGCAAGCCGCTCATGATGGACAGGCAACCAACGCCAAATGTACGCTGGTGAAGGAATGTTGATAACCCCGGGAAGTTGCGCACATTCCAAGGATGCGAAAGAGGAAGAAATTATTGCCGTTTGAGGGATGTTTTGACCTTTTTTACGCGGCCATGTGATGCGGCTTGAATCTGGGCAAGTAAGCCATTACGTAGCAGGCGTTCTAATTCCGATCGGGCGGTGGATTGATCGCAGTGGATGGTCAGGATGGAACGATGTATTCCTTTGAGACGGCAAGTGCGGCGTAAAGGTTCTGGCAGGTCCCGCCAGAGGGGTTCAAGAAAATCCATGGTGCGGGCGGGCTTAAGAACTTCGGTGGCAAACCAGGCGGGTAAAATATCGCCAAGTGGCTGGGTGCCGGGCTTTTGATTGGCGAGGCGGAAGCGCACCACCTGTTTAATTGAGGCGACGGTGGGTTTTGGCGATGCACTCATAATGGGGCCTTATGCAATCGGATGCCTGGGAGCATGTCCAAGTAATGGCAGTGCTGCGATGTACCGGAGATGCCCCGTTTGCCGCGTTCCCGAGCCTCGGCGACTCATCCTCACCAGAGTCGCCGTCGCAGTCCCCGTTATTACTCGGACAGGCTCCTAGGGTATGGTCACTGGCATAATGACGTAAACAAAAGCCTTTCCAAAGCGCATCAGCGCCGGCCCCTGTGCTTTGAATTCAAAGGTGAAGCTTTCCGTGGGGGATACTTTCACAGCTTCAAGTAAATATTGCGGATTAAAGCCCAATTCGGTGGCTGGGCCGGCAAATTCAATTGGCATGGTGATGCGGGCCTCGCCAAGTTCAGGCGATCGACCAACTAAGTCCAGTTGGTTGTTAGTGAAAGCAACCTTGATAGCGCGGGAATCATCGCTGGTCATAAGGGATGCCCGCCGGACGGAACTGCTGAATGCCGGGCACTGGATGCTGGCTTTGCGGTCGCAGTCTTTGGGGATGACATCCTGATACGGAGGGAATACGCCTTCAACGAGCGTGGAACTGAAACTGGCTTTGATGGATTTGTGCCCGTTATCGTCGGCTGCGGCAAGCACCTGAACAAAGAGCTTATTTTCGCGGAACTGCATTTCAATGGTGGCTTGGGCATCAGAAAGTAATTTTTCAATATGGGCAATCGCCTTGATGGGTACCACGGCGGACAGTTCCTTTGCCTCGTCGGTATGAATATCCTCGCGGGCCTGCGCCATGCGGTGGCCATCGGTTGCAACCAATGAAAGTTTTTTGTTTTTTACCTCAAACAGCACGCCATTAATGGCATATCGACTCATCTCTTTGGCGGCCGCAAACCGGGTGCAATCGAGCATGCGTTTGAGTGCGTCGGCCTGAATGGAAAAATCTGCCTTGCCATCAAACGATTCAATAGGAGGGTATCCTTCCACGCCAAAACCGAGCAGGGTATACGAGCTGTCTTTTCCGGTTAAGGTGGCCTTGTCATTGCTGGCGGTAATCGCGATGGTCTCATCGGGTGAGTTATTGACGATATCTGAAAACTTAAGGGCCGGTAAAAGTAGAACACCATCCTGTTTGATGTCCACCTGCTGCAGATAGGTTTCAAGCGTCATGTCACCGTCGGTGCATACCACCTGTACGACTCGACCCGTAGGGAGCGAGGCAGTGGACAAACGCACGCAGCCGAGCACCGGCTTGGGAGAGCGGGTTGGAACAATACCCGTCGCCAAGGATAACACTTCAGTAAGAGCCTGCCGATGAAAACTTACTTTCATTAATCTCAACCCATTTCTAAAATGGACACATCTTCGTTTTTCTTACCGGCATGGTAATAGTCATCATGCCGGGCGTCAAAATCTATCTTGGTGCCGACCGTGACGCAACGGTAATTTACCCCACTTCGCGCAGGGCGGCGAGCAATTGATCGATTTGCTCAGAAGTTGAAAAATGGCCCGGGCTTACGCGCACCGCACCGTCCGGAAATGTCCCCAGCGTTTTGTGAGCATAGGGCGAGCAATGCAGGCCAGGGCGGACGGCAATACCAAAGGAATCATCCAAGATGGAGCCAAGTTCCTGGGGAGAGTAGGAAGTTAGATTAAAACTGACCGTGCCGACACGGTTGTCGGCGGCATGGGTGCCGGTTGGGCCATAAATAGTTAATTGATCAATTTCAGTGGCGGCATCGATAAATTTTTGCACCAGGTCGCGTTCGTGTTGCAGGGTTTTTGCCGAGTTGTTGGCCGCAACGTAGCGAGTCGAAGCGCCAAGGCCGCAAATACCGACGGTATTAGGGGTGCCGCCTTCCAGGAAATAAGGCATTAATCTGGGTTGGGTGGGGCTGCCTGAATCGCCGCCGGTGCCACCTTCACGAAACGCCTTGAGTTCATCGAGGTCGACGGTGGTGCTGATGTAAAGGCCCCCCGTGCCGGTTGGCCCAAGCAGGGATTTATGCCCCGGGAATGCCAGAAAGTCGATGCCGTCATCAACCACATGAATCGGCACTACGCCAATGGTCTGCGCGGCATCCACTAAAAACCGTGTGCCATGCTGCCGCGCTATCCTGCCGATGTCACGGATAGGTTGGATGGTACCGAGCACATTGCTGGCGTGCGTTATGGCAATCAGGCGGGTATGCGGTGTGAGCGCAGCGGCTACGTCTGCCGGGTCGATAACGCCGGTTTGGGGTGAAAAATCAACGCGGGTTAATTTAATAAATCCCGAGTCGGCCATGGCCTGCAAAGGCCGCGATACGCTGTTATGTTCCAGCGTGCTCGTGATGACATGATCCCCCTGGCGCAGAAAGCCTTTGAAGGCGATATTCAAAGCGTCGGTACCGTTCATGGCAAACACCATACGGTGGATATCCGTGCCGCCGATGAATTCTGTCAGCGTTTTGCGTACATTGTCGAGCATCTTTTCAGCGGCGATGGCCATCCGATGACCGGCCCTGCCGGGGTTGGCTGCTTCCTGGGCTAAAAAATGTGACATCGCCTCGCCCACCACGGGTGGTTTAGGCCAACTGGTGGCGGCATTATCGAGGTAAATCACATTAGCGGTGTTTTCAGACATCAATAAACCCCAGGGACTTCACATTGCCGGACCGGTGGAATCCTGCATCGCCGGCGTATCCATTTTCCAACAGGGAATGATAGCATCGGACGTTGACAGCGGCGAGCGAAGCCCATTGCCGGAAAACTTGCCGATGCGTTTACAAGCCGGCATGCGGAAGCCCGACGATTCTTCGCCAAATGGCGAGCTGACCGAGATGGTAGCTGCGGTGGGTGCATAACGCAGCGAGTGCGGTACCGATGGTTGGAAACATGCCCTTTGAACGATCATTGGGGTTGGGTTGTTCAAAGGTTTCGGGGCGCGCATGGGACAGGGCGTGTACGGCAGCTTGGGCGGTGGCTTCAAGCATCAAGAGGTATTGCGTTTTGACTTTATAAAGACCTGGCGCGTTGCGTGGTTCAGATGCCGATCCATAGACTTGAGTCCAATTGGGATCGAGCACGATGGGAAGTTTTTCGTTCAGTACGCTGGTGAGTAAACCGTGCTCAAACCAGATCATATGGCCGAGTATCCACGCGGCATGATTGATGCCATTGAGCGGTTGCCGACAGAGACCGCCATCGGGAATATCCACCGTCTGCATCGCCAACTGGTTACGAAGCCGCTCGTAGGTATAAAGCAAATATTGGTTTCCCATCGCGGCGTATGATAACCGGCGGTAGTAGCTGTTGCCCGTTGGAATGGGTGGAATCTCAAATAGGACCGTTGGAGTAATTACCGGAACCGGCATGCCGGGGATATAATGCGGGCTGGAGGCGGGGCAAATGTTCAGGAAAGGGGCCATGTCAAAAGTCATGTTGGCCATTTCGGACCATTGGGTATCCGACGCGCGAATCGACGCATTGGCGCACTGGACGCTGCAACTCCAGCGGGAAGTTATCTGCGTGCACATCAGCCCGAGCGGCCTGGATCCGGGGCATCTGGAGACGCCGGGTGAAAAAATTCTCAAGGACATAACCGCCCGCATCGCCAAGATCAATCCAAAGGTGGAATCTTTGCTGCTTTTTGCCACCGATATTACCGAAGCACTTAATAAATCGATTGCGCAGCACAAGGCAACGTTGTTGGTGATGGGCCTATCCCGACAGGGTTTGATTGAGCGGCTGATTGAAGGAAATGTTCCCCGCGCCATCTTAGCGCAGTGCCACATTCCAATTCTGGCCCTTCCGGCAGACTGGGATGGCGTCATTTAGCGGCCGGCCGCGCAGCTTTACCATGGGCCGGAGGTGTGGACCTTAACTGCCAAGCGGCGTAAGCGGTAGCAATTTCAAGTGCCAATCGCCGGCCCCTGCCTCATAGATGGCCCGCCCCGTCTGTGCCGCCATGGCTTTGAAGTTCGGGGCGCTCACCGCCCGCCCGCGGTGATATATGGGTTGGCCATCGGCGGTGATCCCGGCCAAATTGGCATGCGCAAAATAAATTCGCGCCGATGCCCCGGGCGGAATTAATAATTGCATGTCAATACTGCGACGGCGGCGCTGCCAGCGGCAGGCAATGAGTCCGCGGGGTGACAGATGCTCCAAATGCAGATGCGTCATATCAACGGGAAAAAACGGACGAACAAAAAAGTGCGCAAACCCGGGCTGGTCCTCGTCGGGGGTGATACCGGCAAGGCTTTCATACAGCCAGGCGGTAAGCGAACCAAATACCGTGTGGTTGAGAGAATTCATGTGCGGACCGTGCCGATTAAAATCCCACCGTTCAGCAACAGTGGTACAACCCTTTTCCGCCATGTAACCGAGAGACGGGTATTGCACGTCGGACAGCAATTGTGCCGCCAGATGGATATGGCCGAAGCGCGACAGAACCGGCAGAAGATGCGGTGAAGCCATATATCCGGTGGATATCCGGCCGCCGCGGGCGGCAATGTCCTGAACAATGTTCTGCACCACGCTGCGGCACGCCCAATGCGGAACCAGATCAAACGCCAATGGGAGAATATTGCTGCATTGCGATCCATTGCCGTACTGCAGGGTGAGTCGATTTAGAAACCGCGCATTGAATGCAAGCACCATTTGCCGCCAGTTCGTATCCCAGTGGGCTGCCTCGATCGGATTGGTCCATCTGGCGGCCTTTGCCGCGATCTGCATAGATCGGCACGCCATCGCGGCACTCACCAGTTCCGGCGGGGTGGGGGTCAGGGCCATCGAGTCGTCAAAGGCGGGATGGATGAATATGCCGCCGCGCAAATGCTGAACAATGTAAGACGCCCACGCGGAGATGAGCGGATACGCGGCCACAAGGCCCAATAAATCACCATTAAAAATAAAATTGGTGTAAGGTATCACACCGACGGCATCCGCCCAGCCGGGGTATCCGTGCCGGATGTTACCCATGGTGGGGGCGAAGAGGGTTGGTCGGCCGGCCGGTCCCGGGTGTCTGGCAGCGTAGATGTGGGCTGCATCGGCCATATCACGCGCCCATTTGCGGTAAAAAGCTGGCAGCGATTGATTCCAGCATGCGGTGCGGACAAAAGCTGAGGCATCTCCAAGCGACCCCACGCGGCTATCGCGTTGCGGGCAATCGGTCGGGACACTTACGGTGTTGGAGCGCTGGCTCCATTGCGTCATCGCGGCCACCCGGTTGTAAATGGTTTTGGAACTGCTAAACGCGGCGGCGTGACGGGCGGCGGTGCCCAGCACCATGGCGGAGAAATCATTCGGTTGGGGCCGTCGGGCGAGGCCGTGAACTTCAACATAGCGATAGCCATGGTAAGTGAAGCGCGGCATCCAGACCTCGCGGTCGCCGCCACGGCAAATATACACATCGGTAGCGCTGGCGGATTGCAGGTTGCGTGTATCCACGCGGCCATTGGGATAGATCGATTCGGCATGGCGAAGGGTAATTTTGGTTCCGGCGGTTTGCTGGACGTTCAACTGTGTAACGCCCGCGTGGTTTTGTCCGAAGTCCAGAACATAAATTCCCGGCACCGGTTCAATCATTGCCCGCGGTGTGAGGGTTTCGGTGATCTGTATGGGTTCGTCGGCCCGGGGGGAAAGGTGGATATGGTGATTAACCGGAGCGCTTTGCGCGGAGAACCAATTGGCCGCATCGAAGTGGGGTTGATCCCAGCCGGGCTGTTCCAGTCGGGCGTCATAAAATTCTCCGTTGTAAATGGAATCCGCCACAATGGGTGACGGGTGCACCATCCAGTTGCCGTCGGAGCATATCACCTGATGTGAACCGTCGGTGTAATGGAGATGGAGCTGACAAAACCATTTGAGGTTCTCGCCGCGTTTGGCAGCGCGCCAGGATTGGGCCGGCCCCAAGCCGCTGCTCCACCAGCTATTGCCCAATATCGCCCCGATACAGTTCGTGCCGGAGCGCAAAAGTGCAGTGACATCAAACATGTCATATTCAATACGGCGTGCATACTGCGTCCAGTTGGGTGATAAAAATTGATGGCCGACTTTTTGTCCGTTGATGCGCATTTCATAAGCGCCCAGCCCCGACACCATTGCCACGGCCCGGCGCACGGTACCATGGGCGGCAAATTCGCGGCGCAGCATGAAGCTGCGACGGGGTGAGTCAAAATTCATATCTGGTGTGGCCCAGGGCTGGCGACCGAAGGGGTATGAACGCGCGCACGCGGGCCAGTGAGAATCATTAAAAGTGGTCAGCCGCCAGCCGCGCCCGGGCGTAGTATTATATTTCCAGTTATCCAGCGGTATGGTCTCGATCTGGCCACCCGGCATGATACAGGTGACGCCGGCCGCCAGTTCGCCGCGCGGGCGGGGGTTAACCTCGATCGCCAAAACATTCAGGCCCGTTTTGAGGCGCGGTTGGTCGTGGCCGATGAAACACTCCATGGATCGTCGGTTCAGACGGGGCATAATGCGGACGCCATTGAGATAGGCAGTGCCACGGCCACCAATGGCTGAAAAAATACGATAAAAACAGGGGGAGCTGGCGCAGGTAAATGTGACGCGATAAAAAATGCGGCTATGGCGATTGGGTTTGGCGGGCCGTTTCCATCCGACTATATTTCGTGGCTCATGGACATTTTCCATGATGGGGGAGGTGATCCATTGGGCCCGCCATTCCAGTACATCCAAAACGGCCATGGTCCACTGACCGACGGGCGACCATGCTGAAGCGACGTTGTGCTGGTCCCAAACCCGCACCTGCCAAAAATAACTTTCACATGATCGCATGGGAGGTCCGGAATAAGGCACCTGCACACTTTCGCTGGAAAATATACGGTCACTTTGCCAGATGTCCGCGAGGCCTGATGGTAAAAGGTGTGGTGAACTGGCAACTCGAATTTGATAGGCGGTTTGGCGATAGCCTTTCTGCCGGGTGTGGTAAATCCAGCCCAGCCGGGGGTTTTGGGTATCCACCCCCATAGGGTTTACCAATGATTGGCAGGTAAGCGTGAAGGTGTGTTGACCGGAATTAGCAACTGTTGACGCCTCGGTGGCGTGGTTATCGGGTTTGCAGGCAGCCGCTATCACAGCGCCGGCGACGAGAAATTGGCGTCGATTAACAGGTGGGGCTGAGATGGTCAAACTCCTGCGTGAAGCCAACCCGGGCAGCGCGAAACCATGACCGACTAGTTTATATCTCAAGGCGATTGAAAGCGGAAGGTGATTGATCTCCTTGTGCAAAAGGGGGGCGACCATTTTTCCTGGCAGAGATGTAATCCCCAAAAAGCGGACGACTGACGGCGTTTCCCGAGGACCACCTCAAATGGCCTAAGCGGACGACGACACCCGCGCCCCCTGGGGTGCCCGGAAAAATGACCAGGTTTGTCGCAATGGGCACGCGCGACCATCGTTGACCTACTACCGGACCGCTGTTAGGGTTCGGTCGTGGGCCGTGGCTGCAGTGCGGAGATACAAAAAAGCCGGCTACAAATGCCGCCGTCCCTCGGGATGAAGCGGATACCAAATGCAATGAGGGCATAAACGCCTGCGCGGGCGATTGAGGTGAACTATGCACGATCCGATCCTGCAATTGTTAGTTCAAATAGCTGTGATACTGCTTGTGGCGCGGGTCGTTGGCTGGCTCATGCATTACATCGGTCAGCCCCGCGTGGTTGGCGAAATGCTCGGCGGTATCATCCTTGGGCCATCGGTATTAGGCCTGATCAACCATGGGGCATGGCTGGCGGTGCTTTTTCCGGCGCACAGGGGAAGTGATCCTTATCCCTACCTCAACGTGCTAAGCCAGGTGGGCGTTGTGCTGTTCATGTTTCTCGTGGGGCTTGAACTGGATATCAAGCTTCTACGTAACAGGGGCCGAGCGCTGGTGATGACCGGCTTGGCCAGCGTTCTGGGCCCTCTGATCGTCGGCCTTGCGCTCGGAGTAACGCTTTATCATGAATTTCGCGGGCCATCAGGCAGCCGGCTGGTCTTTGCCATGTTCATCGGCGTAGCGATGTGCATAACGGCGTTTCCCGTTCTGGCGCGGATGATCAATGAGCGGAATCTGCACCATTCGTATGTTGGAACGTTCAGCCTGGCCTGCGGTGCGCTCAACGACGTCGCTGGGTGGTGCCTTTTGGCCCTGGTTATCGCCATTTCAACTTCCGCCGGAATCACCGGCCACGGCGGGAGCAATCCACTTTTCTCGGCGATTATGACGTTGCTCTGGACGGCAGTCTTTGGAGCGTTCATGTTGCTGGTGATGCCGCGGGTTCTTCGCGGGCTCCAGTCGCTTTATGAGCGGCGCGGCTATCTTTCGCGTGACACGTTGGCCTTGATCCTGTTTCTGCTGCTGGCGTCCAGCGCGGTGACGCAATGGATCGGAATCCAGGCGATCTTCGGGGCGTTTCTGCTGGGCTTGGCGATGCCGGCCGAGGGCAAATTTGTCCGGCATATCGCCGATAAGCTGGAAGACTTTATCCTGCTTTTCCTGCTGCCGATTTTTTTCGCCTACACAGGTCTGCGGACTAGCATTGGATTGCTGGACAACACCCACCTTTGGGGAATCTGCGCACTGGTGGTGCTGGCTGCCACCGCCAGCAAGGTGCTGTTCTCCTCGCTTGGCGGTCGGTTTGCGGGACTGAACTGGCGTGATGCCGGCATACTTGGTTCGTTGATGAATGCGCGCGGACTCGTTGAACTTATTGTGCTGAACATTGGATTAAGCCTGCATGTATGTCGCCGTTGATGTTCGCCATCATGGTCATCATGGCGCTGGCGACGACCTTTATCACCACTCCCCTGCTGCATGCTGTCTACTCACCGGCACGCCAGCGCCGTGACGAGGCGATGCGTGAGCCGCCCCCACCCAGCGGCGAAACGCGCACTCTGATAGCGGTTTCATCGCCGCAGACGGTGCCCGGGTTGGTAAACGTTGGTGCGTGGCTGTTGGGAAACAATATCGGGCGGCTGTGCGTCCTCCATTTAAGCCACCCCGAAGAGCAGGAGCGGCGAAACAGAGCCTTCTACCCGGCGGTGGACCCGATCGAACGTGCGATTCAGCATGCGTCGGAGCTGGACGTACCGGTACGCGCACTCGGATTCATTAGCAGAAATCCAGCGTCGGATATTCTACGCACGGCCCAAAAATACAAATGCGGGTGGATCGTCCTTGGCGGGCACAAAGGTATTCTTACCGGCTCGGCTCTGGGCCACATTGCCGACGAGGTGATTGAGCATGGCGACTGTAATGTGGCGATTCTCATGGGAAAGCCACTGCGGACCGTGCAGAAAATACTAGTGCCTTACTTGGGAGAAAATCAGGACGTTGGCGCATTGCTTGCCGCGGACATCATAGCGCGACAACAGGATGCTCACATAACGATTCTGCATGTTGTTAAACTTGGTGACCGTGCGGGCAATGACGATCGGCTGGGTGTTCAGGAAATGATGGATCGACAATTCGGCTCGCCAGGGGGGGTGCGGCAGGTCAGATTTCAGGTGGTTGAAAGCAATTCACCGGTTGATGTTGCGGTACACGAATCCGAAGCCTATGACCTGATTATCCTTGGTATTTCCGAGCAATGGCGTCTAAAGCAAAGCCTTCTAACTGGGCCGCAGGCCTCGGTTGCCCAGGCGGCTGCCTGCTCCATTCTGGCCGTCCACACGACGGCATCCACCATCATCAATGCGCCCACAGCGGTTGTGCATTAGGATACGATTTTGGCCATTCTGGTCGGGCATCAATCGGGCCTCCGGCAGAGCATTTCCGGCATTTTGCATTCGAACCTGACGAAAGGGCGTAACTTTGTGTATCTGCGAGCGTCTATACCATCCGTGCCCATGATCGGTGTGATACGGGCCAAAATGACGGAGTTCAGGCAGATGGGGCCCTGTGCGGGGCTGCACCGGTCGGTAGATCGGCCCGAGCCGTGTTTTTTTTCAAAGGAGCGCATTATGCGAAAAATTCTTGCAGGGTTGGCCATCATTGGCCTCATCGGTGGTGCCGGAGCATTGCAATTTACGGCCACACCTCCAGCGGTTGCATCGTCAGCGGTGCCTCAGGCAACCGGTAGTATCTCGGGCAAAGTGGTGGATTCAAGCGGCAACCCAGTGGCTGGGGCCATTGTCCGAATCATGCGTATTCCAGGCCGGGGTGGACCCGGTGGGCACCGTGGTGGGCCGCGCGGACGTTGGCAAAAACCGACTCCCGGCAAAACCAATTGGCACGTCATGGTGTTTGGTGTAACAGCCACCGCCGATGATGGCACATTTACGGCCAACAATGCACCGGTAGGACGTTATCGCATATTTGTTATGGATCGCGGTGTGGGCTTTGGTCACGTGCGCAGGCCTGTTACCGTGACCGATGGCGGCAATGCCAACGCCGGAACTATTACTCTGCAACAGCGAAGGCACGGCGGTCCGCGTGGGCCACATCGGCCTGGTCACTGATCGGCATTCGGAGCTGTAGCGCCAAGGTCCCGACATACACCTGCCTTTTACACAGCTCCCCCTTCCGGCAGAGTTTTTAGATTAACCCCGCAAGGTACCCCTTGCGGGGTTTTTGGTTTTGCAGCCGTAACGAACCGGTACGGTTGTATAAGGTAACAAAAGGTGGCTTCCCGGATATCATGCATCGGTGCTAAAGAGCCGACGGCGAATTCCATTTCCGCCGTGGCGCTTCCGTACCGCCGATGCGGGCGGTCTGGGGGCTGAATGATGAGGCTTTTTTTACCATTGCGAGGATACAGCGTTGAGCAGCAATCTTCCGACGCCATTTAGCGTTATTGAACGACCCGGCCGGCAGACGGTCAGTTCCGGCAGCGCATGGGAGCCTAAAATTGGCTACAGCCGGGCGGTTAAAAAGAACCATATGATTTTTGTAAGCGGGTGCGTGGGCATTGAGGCGGATAAGACCTATTCGCCCGATCCGACGCGGCAGACGGAGCGGGCGCTGGAAATCATTCGCGGTGCACTGGAGGCCCTTGGTGCCTCCATCAGCGATGTGGTCAGCACCCGGATGTATATCACTCAAATTGAGCAATGGGAAAATATTGCTCTGGCCCATGGTAAAGTGTTCGGCGATGTGCGGCCCGCAACTGTCATGGTGGAGGTATCCAAACTTATTGATGATGCCGCTATGGTGGAAATTGAAGCCACCGCCATTACAAACTGAAGCCGGGTGCCGCCCGCCCGCCACCCATATGCCGCGCTTTTTGTGCGGGAATTGGCGGTTCATTCTGCTTGCCTGCACGTGCCTGGCTGGCTGCCAGTCACATCTGTCAACAACCCCGTCGGCATACCGCGCCTCCGGCTACCCGGTCGGCATTTCGCCTGCGGCGCTTAAGCGCATCGACCGCACGGCTATTGATGTAAAGCCTTCCAACGACGGTGCCGGGCAGACTGGATATCAAATAGTAAGCGGCCCGTATCACATTTTTACCACCATTGGTAATTCCACGCAGCAACATCTTGTCGCATTGGTGTTGCGGGAGGAGTGGAGGCAATTTCACCGCCTGTTACCCTCGGTCCATCCGCTTAAGCCGTTGCGCGGCTACCTATTTGCCCACCAGCGCCAATGGGCGGTTTTTACGCGGCAGATGATGGGAAAATCGGCGCGGTATTACGTTGAGCCGGGCGTGAATGGTTATGACCGAGGGGCCATTTTCGCCCTGTACCGCACCACCATTCCCGTCCTGTTGTCCGTGACGGCGCACGAGGCGTGGCATCAATTCAGCTATGTCGGATTGAAAGACCATTTACCGGCGTGGATGGATGAAGGATTGGCGACACAATTTGAAACCGTATGCTGGCGGCACGGGAAGCCTTATTTTGATTCCGCACTGAATTATCCGCGCTGGCTGGCACTGCGGGCAGTATGCCGGCGCGGCGAGTTTATTCCGCTGCATATTTTTCTGCGGATCAGTGCCGGCGCGGCGTTGGCGGCCGGGCCGCGGATGACGGAAATTTATTATGCGCAGGTGTGGTCGTTCATGTTGTTCCTTACGATTCATGATGGTTGGCATACCATTAACCGGGCCTTGCGCAGCGCCCATGGCGGTGCGCTTACACCGGCGCTGCTGGCGGCGGGGCTTTCACCATCCGATTTGTCTCATGAAACGGCTCGCTGGAATGTAATCGCCGGACCGCTGTTTTTTCGGCGTTATTTCACACGGCATCCTCACCACATTTTTAATGAATACCGCCGTTTTGCCGGACGCGTCGCCGCCCAATGGCCACCTCGCATTCCCGCATCGGCAACATCCCGAGGGGCTACTTGAGCTTGTCGATTGGAGCAAACACCAGCACGCTCTCGCGGGCGGGCACATGCCGACCGTCGGTTAAAAACGTCGGGCCGATGGCATTGGGTTGGCCGTGGATATGCGTCGGTGCCACGACCATAAAATGCTTCGGCGGCAGTGGAATGGAAAAAATCAGATGGCGAAAAATGTGGCGCTCCGGCTCGCTGCCCCGGATCACGCCCAAGGCGTGTGGTCCGCGACTGAAGGAAACGGTACCCAGGTTGACCGCCGGGACAATTTGCAGCACGGTGCGGTTCTGCATTTTTGAGATATCTGCCGTGAGAAGAAATATATCGTCGCAGCCATGGAATGTCCGCAGGGTGAGCCTGCCATCCAGGGGGCGAAAAGCGATAAGTTCATGCTTTACATTTACCTTGGTATTCACAACCACCGCCCGCAGGCCGGCCGTTTGAATGTAGCTGCGTTGCGAAATCAGGCCTTTGATCGAATTGAGAATTTTAGATAGCCGCTTCCATTGGCTGAATGATGCCCCGCCGGAGCGCAGTCCATTGTTTTGCAGCATCCTCTGATCATGGGGGGGCAGGTCGAGCGGAGAAAGCAGCTTCCAGATGGCTCGATTATGATTAAACTTTCCCTCTGGCATATTGAGTGAAATCATCTCCACCACGGTGGGCGGAGCGTAGGGATGCTGCGTGCGAACTGCCCGTGGCTGGGCAGACGGGGCGAGTGGATGCGTCATACCCACATGGATGGGCCCCTTTTTCACGCTGCACGCGCTCAAGAGCAAACCGAAACAAACTGCGATGCCGATGGCGGCGAGGCGGGCTATGGGTAATTGATGATGATTTACTGGCTTGGTCATATTTATGCCGAATTCATCCCGATTTATTCAAAAAGTTCATTCTCAACCGTCTGTGCCGGCGGTGAGAGTTTCAGGTGCGCCCAGCCCGCGGCCGTCAGTTGCCGCCCCTTGCTGGTGCGCCGTAAAAAGCCGGATTGCAGCAGGAACGGCTCAATGACATCTTCGAGCACGTCGCTTTCCTCGCCCATATTGGCGGCCAGGGAATCAAGCCCGGCCGGGCCGCCATCATAGTCGCGGGCGAGAATCATCATAAAGCGCCGGTCGAGCGGGTCGAGTCCCCGGTCGTCAATGCCTTCCAGGTCCAGGGCACCGACGGCTAATTCAGCCGTAAGTGTGCCGGTACCGCGAATGAGGGCAAAATCGCGTACCCGCCGCAGCAATCGGTTGGCCACACGCGGGGTGCCACGCGATCGGCGGGCGACCATCTCCAGCGAGCCTGGCTCAAAGGCCATCGCCAACAGCGAGGCGGAGCGTTTCAAAATGGTGAGTAAATCGGCTTCGGAATAAAAATTCAGATGATGTACGATTCCAAAGCGCGCGCGCATCGGCCCGGACAGCAGGCCGGACCTTGTGGTCGCACCGATGAGTGTAAACGGGTTGATCTTGATGCGAATGGAATCGGCGTGCGTGCCCGTGCCGGTGACCACATCCACCACAAAATCTTCCATGGCGGAATAGAGATATTCCTCCACAGCGGTGGGCATACGATGAATTTCATCAATAAAAACCACATCACGCGGCTGGACGTTGGTAAGTAGACTCACCAAGTCGGTGGGTCGCGTCAGTGCCGGCCCGCTGGTGATGCGCGGAGCGGACGTTTGCAGTTCGTTGGCAATGATATATGCCAGCGTCGTTTTACCCAATCCCGGCGGTCCGTGCAGCAGCACATGTTCCATCGCTTCGCTGCGCGTGCATGCCGCCGCGATGCCGATCTTCAACTTTTCCACCAGTTCCGGCTGGCCGATGTATTCGGTCAGGCGCTGCGGACGCAGCGGACTTGCCCCCGCGCTGGCGGTCTCGACGCGATCTTCCGGCAATTCTTTGCGTGTGACAATTCGGTCGCGTGTCATCAGCCACCTGCCTTAAGCCGATAGGCAGCTTGGGTAATGGCCGAGGCATCTACAAGCGATGGGTCGGCCCGACAGGCACGATCGACAAATAGTTGCGCATCGGGTCGTTTTTCGCCGAGTTGAATCAGGGCAACAATGGCGCGTTCCTGTTCCGGTGTACGGGCGGCGGTGGCGGACGATGCTGCATCGGTAAACTCCGGGCCAAGCTCCAGCTTGCCGGAGAGTTCAGCGATCATCTGCTCCGCAGTGCGCTTGCCAATTTCTGGCAGAGATATCAGGAATTTAGTATCGCGGGCGTTGATGGCGGCGGCAATTCGGGCGGCGGGCTGCACCATGGCACGGAGGGCGCGGCGGGGGCCAATCCCCTTGACCGTAATAAACAACTGAAAAAAATCGCGGTCTGTCGCCGTCAAAAAGCCGATCAATCTGGGCGTAAGCGAGCCATGGCCGGGGCTGCCCTCGAGATAATCAATCGTGAAAAACTCGGCCCGCTGCCCTACCTGCGTCTGGAGGTTTTTGATGTCGGCGGCGGCCACCAGCACTTCGTAACTGATCAGGCCAACCGTCAACTCGACGGAATCTTCGTAAACGGCACCGACAATACCCTGTATGCGCGCAATCATTGGCGCAAATGGTAGCCGATGGCGTCGAGGTAGGAAAATAGACTCAACAAATTTGCTGCACCGATGGAATTGGAAATTGCGATGGTCCTCCGGCATCAGCCATCTGCCGCCGATCTCTTGCGCCACGGCGCCCAATGTGGATGAGGCAATCGGCGGTCGGCGGAGGGATGGAAGAGAGTTTTTTCATTCCGGCTAAAATAGCGAAGGTTTTGAGGAGAAACGCCTGAACACGCCAAACGCGGAACCCGAATGGCGTCAGACCGACGCAACCACTTTGGCACCCGAACCAAGCAATCCGCCACCGCGCGTCGCGCAGCGAACCCATCCCGAATGGACGCAGCAACCCGCCAGCGTACGCGGAGTATTGCGGCTATCGCTACCGGCCATCGGTGAGCAGGTGCTGGGTGCTGTGGTGGGTATCACCGATACATTTATCGCCGGGCACATGCCGGGCGATGCCAACCGCATCTCAGCCGCGACCGCTGCGGTGGGTTTGATGACCTATCTGCAATGGTTTGCCGGCCTGATGACCGCCGCACTGGCCGTCGGTGCCACGGCCATTGTGTCCCGGGCGATTGGTGCCCGGCGGGTGCGGGTAGCCAATCGGGCAGCGGGTACGGCGATTTCTGCCGGCTTTTTGATTTCCGTCGTCACGGCGGGGCTGTTATTCATTTTCGCAGACTTTATCGTTCACCTATGTGGATTGACCGGCCTGGCGGGGCATTTTGCCGTCGAATATCTCCGAATCATGGTTGTTACCATCAGTGTGCAAACCGCAGGGCAAATCGGCATGGCCACCGTTCGCGGTTCCGGCGATACCATCCGCCCCATGTGGATTATGGGGGCCGTGATGGTGGTTAACGGTATCGCATCGGCCGCATTTACCTACGGCTGGCTGGGTGCACCGGAATGGGGCGTGCGTGGCAATGCCTTTGGCACGCTTTTGGCCTACGCCACGGGTGGTGTGGGTGCCGCGATGGTTCTTTTTAGCCGACGATCTCGCCTGCGCATCAAATGGCGACACCTGCGGATTGCGCCGCACATTTTGATGCGGATACTCAAAATCGGCATGCCAAGCTGGTTCGAGGGCATTTTGCTTTGGGGTGGACAATTTTTAATTGTTATTTTTGTCATCAACAGCCGCAACGACCCCAATGGATACACCATGGCTGCGCACACCGGCGTGCTGCGTGTGGAATCCATCGCGTTTTTGCCGGGATTTGGTTTTGGTATTGCCGCATCGGCACTGGTGGGCCAGTACCTCGGTGCCGGCAAACCGGATGAAGCCCGTCGGGCGGCACACATCGCCAATCGGTTGGCATTGATAACCATGACGGTGCTGGCCGTGCCCATGGTGGTATTTCCGCAATTCATGCTCTCGCTGATGGTTAATTCGCCGCCCGTGGTGGCGGTGGGCCGATGGCCGATGGTTTTTGCGGGTTTGGCGCAGCCAGGTTTTGCCATAGCGATCGTGCTTTCCGGTGCGTTAAAAGGTGCCGGCGAAACGATACTACCAATGATCTGCACTGTGAGCGGCATTTTCGTGGTGCGTGTTGGTCTTCTGCTGCTGATTCTGTGGTGGATGGCGGTCCATGGCATTACCGACGCCAATCTCACGGCCGTTTGGATCGCCATTTTCATCGATCTGTGTTATCGCGGGGTATTTAATACGCTGGCGTTTCATCGATCCCGATGGCAGCACAAGCGCGTCTGAGAGCCGTGTTGGCGGTGGGCGCCATCAAAACACCGGAACGCGCGCGGGCACAATGCCTGCGGCAAAATGGGGTGGGGTAACAAAACGGTGTGTGCGCAATTAAATGGCGATGAATATATTTAGCCGGTGGCATAGGGCCGCCGTGTTCGCCGTATTGACCGTGTTGGCCGTCGCAACCCATGGGTGTTAACCGGTTGGTTGGTGATCGTCGGGCCATGGCGTCACGCAGTTCCAGCGCTGGGGTGGGAGTCCGTCACGTAATGGATTTTCATTGATGTATTGGATCACATTTTGTACATCATCAGCGTGCAGAAAGACGCACCAGCCGCCGCGTGCCCAGACGGGCGAGTCGGCGTGGCCGCCGCGTTGGGCGGGGTGGAGGTTTTGGCGGTGGAGTTCCATGGTTGCAAAACGTTTGAAATCGCCGATGACGGTGCGAATATTGGCAGTGGTGCGGCCCACAAAAAGATGGACATGTTGGGGCATGATGGCGCAGGCGTGGATGCGATAGCGCTTGACCTGGCAGACGGTGGCAAACGCCAAGCCAACGGCGCGGGCTTGAATTCCCGTGAATTTAACGGCAGGGTGCGCCAGCGATTTTTGGGCGAATATCCGACGCTGGAGTTGTTGCGGGTTCAATCGAGTGCCGGCGACAGAGCGCCGGGTTTCCAGTTTGGTGGCGGGGCCACCGGCGTAAAACAAATCCCAAGATGCGACAAACTCTGACCATGATCCGCGCGGATCGTTTGGCAACCTAAAACCGTAGGTGCTGAATATGCAGTGATAGCCGACGATCACGGTGGCACCGGAACCCGTGCTGCGGGAACGCGCGCAGATCGGA